>CANGTL010000034.1 GCA_947456815.1 Flavobacteriaceae bacterium | reverse complement strand
CCTTTTATAATTAAGTAAGATGAAAAAAGTATTTTTAAGTTTAGCTGTTATCGCTGCATTAACTGTAGTATCTTGTAAACAAGCTGAAGCTCCTGCTGAAGAAGCTCCAGTAACTGAAGAAGTTGCACCTGCTGTAGAAGAAGCTCCTGCTGTTGCTGATACTGCTGCTGCTGCTACTGAAGCTGCTCCAGCTGCTGATGCTGCTGCTGCTCCTGCTGCTGACGCTGCAAAAAAATAATTAGAAACTACTTCTAAAAATTTTAAAACCACGCTCTGCGTGGTTTTTTTATTTTGTAGAATTTTAGATTTAAAAAGATCTATAAACAAAAAAAGCTTCAAACATAGTTTGAAGCTTTTTTGTACTCAGAGCGGGACTTGAACCCGCACGAACATTGCTGTTCACTGGATTTTAAGTCCAGCGTGTCTACCAATTTCACCATCCGAGCGAGATGACCTTGAGCGAAAAACGGGGCTCGAACCCGCGACCTCGACCTTGGCAAGGTCGCGCTCTACCAACTGAGCTATTTTCGCATTTCAATATTTTTGAGAACTGCATTATTTGTTTCGTAATGCGAGGGCAAATTTAATACTTTAATTCAATTTCACAAGTCTTTTAAGAAAAAAAAGAACAGGTTTTCATAATGCTTTGAATCACTATTCTTTACCAAAAATTTCATTACTTTTTTGTCAGCATTCTTTTGATTTCGTTGAGTTTCATCATTGCTTCAATTGGTGTTAATGTATTGATATCTAAATTTAAGATTTCATCTTTAATCTCTTCCAATAAAGGGTCATCTAAATTGAAGAAACTCATCTGCATTTCAGCTTTCTCAGTCTTGATACTATTTAATGCATCGCTAGAATGATTCTTCTCCAACTTCTTCAGAATTTTCTGTGCTTTTGACAAAACAATCTGCGGAATTCCCGCCATTTTTGCAACATGTAGTCCGAAACTGTGTGCGCTTCCTCCCTTTACTAATTTCCTAAGAAACAGCACCGTGTCTTTTAGTTCCTTAACCGAAACATTATAATTATGAATTCGGGGCAACAAATCACTCATTTCATTCAGTTCATGATAATGTGTTGCAAATAACGTTTTTGGTCTTGATGGATGTTCATGTAAGAACTCGGCAATCGACCAAGCAATTGAAATTCCATCATAAGTGCTAGTGCCACGTCCAATTTCATCCAGTAAAATCAAGCTTCTATCGGAGAGATTGTTAAGAATAGAGGCGGTTTCATTCATTTCAACCATAAAGGTAGATTCTCCCATCGAGATATTATCGCTTGCCCCAACTCTTGTAAATATCTTGTCTACAATACCCATATTTACTGCCTCAGCTGGCACGAAACTTCCAATTTGAGCTAGCAACACAATCAAAGCAGTTTGCCGCAAGATTGCTGATTTACCCGACATATTCGGGCCAGTAATCATAATAAGCTGCTGAGAATCTCGATCTAAAAAAACATCGTTTGTAATATAGGGAACACCAAGAGAGAGTTGCTTCTCAATCACTGGATGACGACCATTCTTTATATCCAAAACATAACTATCATCCAACATTGGACGAACATAGTGATTCTCAATGGCCAATTGTGCAAAAGAATTCAAGCAATCTAATTGCGCAACCAAGTTTGCATTTTGTTGCACAGGTCTTATGTAAGATGATATCCAAGCTACTAACTCATCAAATAATTCTACTTCTAACTTATGAATTTTTTCCTCTGCCCCTAATATCTTCGATTCATATTCTTTTAACTCTTCCGTAATGTATCTCTCTGCATTGACCAACGTCTGTTTTCGAATCCATTCTGTTGGCACTTTATCTTTATGTGTATTGCGAACTTCGATATAATACCCGAATACATTATTAAAAGAAATCTTCAAAGATGCTATCCCTGTTTTTTCAGATTCTCTTGCTTCGATTCCTTCTAAAAACTCTTTTCCTGAACTAGAAATTAATCGCAACTCATCAAGTTCAGCATTAACTCCTTTTGCAATCGCATTACCTTTGGAAATGGCTACTGGAGCCTCAGGATTTAGCGTTGACTGGATCTTTTCACGCAACACATCACAGCTGTTAAGACTATCTCCAATAATCCGAACCGCGGTTTGCTTGCTTTGTAACGCGATTTCTTTTATGGGTAAGATAGCGTCGAGAGAATTCTTCAAAAAAACAACTTCTCTCGGCGATACTTTCCCAGCAGCAATTTTTGATATTAAACGCTCCAAGTCCGAAATCTGCTTGATCTGAAATTGGATGCTCTTCAATAAATCTTGATTGTCCTTCAAATAAGTAACAACTTCATGACGATCTTGAATTTTTTGAATGTCTTTCAACGGCAGTGCTAACCAACGTTTCAGCAAGCGGCCTCCCATTGGCGATAAAGTCTTGTCGATTACATCAAGCAACGTAACTGCATTGGGATTATAGCTGTGATATAATTCTAAGTTTCTAATGGTAAATCGATCCATCCAAACATAGGCGTCTTCGGCAATCCTTTGAATAGCAGTGATATGCTCTCTCCTATTGTGCTGCGTTTCCGACAAATAGTACAAGATGGCTCCAGAGGCAATGATTCCTTCATTCAATTCTTCAATTCCAAAACCTTTTAGAGTTGTTGTTTGAAAATGGTTTGTCAAAGTTTCAAATGCATAGTCTTCCTTATAAATCCAGTCTTCTAAATAAAAATGATGGTAATCTTCTCCAAAAGTTTCTCTAAAAATATTTTTATGGATTTTGGCAATTAAGACTTCACTTGGACTGAAGTTTTGTAACAGCTTGTCGATATACTCTTCATTCCCTTGAGAAGTCAAAAATTCTCCTGTTGAAATGTCTAAAAAAGAAACCCCAATATTCTTTTTTCCGAAATAAATCGATGCTAAGAAATTGTTCGAATTAGATTGCAAAACCTCATCATTCATGGAAACTCCGGGAGTCACCAATTCTGTGACACCTCTTTTTACAATAGTTTTCGTCATCTTGGGATCTTCTAATTGATCACAAATTGCTACTCGAAGTCCAGCTTTGACCAACTTAGGCAAATAAGTATTTAGAGAATGATGGGGAAATCCAGCTAAAGCTGTTTCTGTTTCTGATCCAGCACCTCTTTTTGTTAGAACAATCCCTAAAATTTTAGATGCTCTAATCGCATCTTCACCGAAAGTTTCGTAGAAATCACCTACTCGAAACAACAAACAAGCGTCAGGATACCTCCTTTTTATCTCATTGTATTGTTTCATTAATGGAGTTTCTTTTACTTCTTTTTCTGTTGGTTTCAATGGCTTAAAATGTTTTTGAGGGTTGAAAATTGAATAGCGAATTTAAAAATTTTAAAACGATTATATTGTCGAATTAAAAATTAATTAATTTTAAGAAAAAATTAAATTGCTGTTTGAAATTTTTGAATAGTTTTGCTTTGTAATTTTAATCAATAACAACAATGAAAAAAATAGTATTATTAGCTGTATTGACCATTTTTGGAGTAACAACCTCAAATGCACAAGCAAAGAAAACTGCGAAAAAAGAAGTGGCGAAAAAAGAAGCTGCTCCTGCAAAAGTTGATTCACCTAAAGTAGATGGAGCTGGAATGCTTTTCGAAAACGAAACCATTGATTATGGCACACTTCCACACAACGCTGACGGAAAACGTGAATTCGTGTTTGTAAACAATGGAAACAAACCATTAATTATTACCAATGCTACTGGTTCATGTGGTTGTACAGTACCTTCTTTTCCAAAAGAACCAATTGCGCCGGGTGCAAAAGCAGTAATCGGAGTAAAATATGCAACCGATAGAGTTGGTGCTTTTACAAAAACCGTAACTGTTACCTCTAATGCTGAAGGAAGCGCATCTAAAGTATTGACTATCAAAGGTACAATTCTTGGCGATGATGCTCCAAAAGAAACTCCAAAAGGATAATTTTTAAAGATAAAATTAAAGGCTTCCATTTTTATGGGAGCCTTTTTTTTGCAATAACCTAAAACAAACTCTCATGCGCAAACTAGAAAACAGTGAGTTAGAACGAAAATCTGTTGAAGACTTCAAAACAGCTTCTAAAACACCACTAATTCTAATTTTAGATGACATTCGCAGTTTGAACAACATTGGATCAGTTTTTAGAACTGCCGACGCTTTTTTGATTGAAAAAATTTATTTATGCGGAATTACAGCAACGCCTCCGAATAAGGAAATTCATAAAACTGCCCTAGGTGCCACTGAAACCGTCGATTGGGAATATGCTGAAGACGTTTTGACTGTAATCCAAAAACTCAAAGGCGACAAGATAAAAGTGTATGCTATTGAACAAGTTGAAAATGCTATTTTTCTTCAAGATTTTTCGGTCAATCAAAACGAGAAATATGCTGTCATTTTCGGAAATGAAGTTTTCGGCGTAAATCAAAAAGCAATAGAAATCTGTGACGGAACAATCGAAATTCCACAATTAGGCACTAAACACTCTTTAAACATTGCCGTGAGCGCCGGAATTGTTGTGTGGGACTTGTTTAAAAAAATCGCTAGGATTTAATTAATTTGTTTTGAATTTCTTGCAAGACAAATACATAATCCTCCTGCTTTCTCACAAAGTCTTTATCTGAAACATCAATGATTAGCACGTTCAGATCCGTTTGCGATTTGATATAATCTAGATAACCTTTGTTGATCTTATCCAAATATTCCGCTGGTATTTCTTGTTCGTAGGTTCGACCTCGTTGCTTTATGTTTTCTAACAAACGTTCGGTATTCTGATAAAGATAAATATACAAATCTGGCTTGGGCATTTCTTTATAAATGATTTCAAACAACTTGCGGTATAAACGATATTCATCATCAGTGAGGGTAACTTTCGCAAAAATCAGCGATTTAAAAATGTGATAATCGGCAATAATAAAATCCTTAAATAAATCAAACTGAGCCAAATCATCTGAAATTTGTTGATATCGATCTGCCAAAAATGACATCTCTAATGGAAAAGCATATCTATTCTGATCTTGATAAAATTTCGGCAAAAACGGATTGTCTGCAAAACGCTCAAAAACAGTTTTAGCATTAAAATCCTCTGCAATCCTAGTGGTTAGCGTTGTTTTCCCAGCGCCAATATTTCCTTCTATTGCAATATAATTGAATTGATCTAAAGACATCCTCTTCAAAGGAAAATCTAAAGGCTCAAGCATCTTAATTTTGCTTTTATCCTCCGAAGCTTTCAGTAGTTCCGGTAAGTACTTCTGCAAAATTGGGTGACGCCAATCTAAATTTAAATCACGCATCGGCACCAAGACAAACAAGCGTTCCTGCATAAAAGGATGTGGCACGGTTAAGTTCTTTGAAGCAATGATTTCCTCATTAAAAGTTATCACATCAATATCGATAATTCTCGACTGGTAACCTTCAGCGGCAGACCGAACTCTCCCTAAATCACTTTCAATTTCTAGCACTTTTTCCAGCACTGATTCGGCCCCATTATTGGTATTCAAAACCAAAGCACAATTATAAAAAACTTCTCCATCAAATCCCCACGCTGGCGTTTCATATAAATTGGAAACTTTGACAATAGTGCCCACCCGCAGGTGAATAGCGTCAATAGCATTTTGAATATTCTCTAAACGATTCCCTTGATTGCTTCCTAACGATAAAATAACTTGGTTTTGCGTGCTCATATTAACCGCAAATTAAGTAAAAGAATTTTAGAATAGAAGTATATTTGCACCGACTGTTAATAAATTTAATTACCATTTGCCTTTGTAACTTTTAGAGTTCAAATTCAACATATTGAAAAAAAATTATGCGATTTTTAGGAAATGTTTTAGCCACAATTGTCGGTCTTTTTGCCTTTTTTATGATATTCTTCTTTGGATTATTGCTTATTGGCGCACTATTCGGAGGAAGTTCCGAGCATATATCCGTTGATGATAATTCGGTCATTGTACTCGATTTATCAAAAGTTTCCACAGATTATGCAGGGAAATTCAATTACAAAGATCTTGATTACTTTGATGCCAGACACGACGGGCTTTCCGATGTCATTAAAGCGATTCATGCTGCCAAAGAAGATGATAACATTAGAGGAATTTCAATTCTAAACGACAACTCCAACCTAGGAATGGCACAAATAAAATCTGTTCGAGAGGCATTGAACGATTTTAAGAAGTCAGGGAAATTTGTGTTTGCCTATGCCAATTTCTACACTCAAAAAGAGTACTATCTAAATTCTGTTGCCAACACCATTTATCTCAATCCAATTGGTGAAATGGAATTCAAAGGCTTGTCGTCCGAGCTATTGTTCTTTAAAGATTTTCAAGAAAAATATGGTGTGAAGATGGAAGTAATTCGACATGGCAAATACAAAAGCGCTGTTGAACCTTTCCTTGAGAATAAAATGAGCGAGGCAAATCGGGAACAAATAACATCGTTATTAAATTCATTGTGGAGCTCCGTTCTAAACGACATCTCTATTAGCCGCAAAATTCCTGAAAATAAGCTGAACGAAATTGCAGATCAACTAGGAGCGAGAACTCCAGAAATGGCGAAATTGCAAGGATTAGTAGACAAAGTTGTTTATGAAGATGTCTATCATAGTGACATCCGAAAATTACTAGAAGTCGATGTTGACGAAGATTATAATTCTATTTCGATTCTTGATTATGCGGATAATGTGGCTTCAACCGCAACTGAAACATCCTCTAAAAACAAAATTGCTATCATATATGCACAAGGAGATATTGGCAGCGGTGAGGGCGATGTGAATATGGTGGGTGAAGGCTCGATGCGAAGATCTCTGCAAGACGCCAGAAAAGACAAAAAAGTAAAGGCTATCGTTCTTCGAATAGATTCGCCAGGCGGCAGCGCTTTGACATCCGAACTCATTTGGCGGGAAATTGAATTGACAAAGAAAGTTAAACCAGTAATTGTCTCTATGGGAAATCTTGCAGCTTCAGGTGGTTACTATATTGCGTGCAACGCCAACACTATTTTTGCTGAAAAAAATACGATTACAGGCTCTATAGGCGTCTTTGGATTGTTACCTAATTTCACCCAACTCACTACGAAAATGGGAATCAACTCAGAACAAGTGAGCACCAATGCTAACGCAACGGACTATAGTATCTTTAGACCTTTATCCGAAAACTACAAATTTGTGGCGCAAGAAGGTGTCGAAAAAATCTACAATACGTTTGTCTCCCGTGTTGCTGCAGGACGAAAAATGTCGTTCAGCCAAGTGGATGCCATCGCGCAAGGTCGCGTTTGGTCTGGATCGGAAGCTTTAAAAATCGGATTGGTAGATAAGATTGGAGGACTTGATAGTGCGCTGCAATACGCGGCTTCGCTGGTGAAAATCAAAGAGTACAAAACCCAAAATTTCCCTATCTATGAAAAAGATTTTCAAGATTACCTAGGAAGCCTTGGTGTTCCATTTATGAAAACAAAAGAGAGTTTTATCAAGGAAGAATTGGGAGAAGAAAACTATAAAGTGATTGAGCAAATTCGTCGTATTCAAACTAAAAAAGGCATTCAGGCTTGTATGCCATTTGAAATTAATATTCACTAAATAAGAAACTTAGCTACGTTTTCGTTATAAGTTAAAACATCTCTATCATGATCAAGAAAATCCTAAAAATATTTGGAATCCTTTTATTGTTATTAGTCCTTTCTTTATTTGCCATTCCTTACTTTTTCAAGGATCAAATCAAAGCAAAAATTACCGATGCCATCAATGAAAAAGTAGATGCCAAAGTCTCGTTTGAAGACGCAGACTTGAGTTTGTTCAAGAGTTTTCCTCAAGCCAACGTAACGATCGATAAATTACTTATTATCAATAAAGCTCCTTTCGAAGGTGACACGTTGATCTCTTTGGGACAAATCAATTTGAAAATGTCGGTGAAAGAACTGTTCAAAGGCAAAGAAGATTCCATGAACATTGAAGCAGTTTCTACAGAAAACGGATTGATTAATATTCTCTTTAACAAAGATGGACTTGGAAACTTCGACATCGCATTGAAAGATGATAAAGAGCAAGACGATAGCAAAAGCAGTCCACTATCTCTAAAAATTAAAGAATACAAAGTCACCAATCTTCGTTTCAAGTATTTCGATGAACGATCTAAGATCAAAATGATTATCGACAGCCTAGATCATTCCGGAACTGGAGATTTTGCCAATTCTAAATTGGATTTGAACACCAAATCGACGGCAAAAGTTTCTCTGTTTATGGATAAAGCCAACTATATGAATCATGTGGCTTTGTCGCTAGATGCGGTTTTGGGAATCGATTTGGATCAAAGCAAATACACTTTCAAAGAAAACAAAGCGCTCATCAACAAATTGCCTTTAGAATTTGATGGTTTTATTCAAATGCTCGAAAACGGGCAACAATATGATTTGAAATTTAAAACGCCAACGTCGAGCTTCCAAAACTTCTTAGGTTTAATTCCTGCAGCTTATACGGCAAATATCAAAAATGTAAAAACAACTGGCGACTTTACCGTAACTGGTTTTGCCAAAGGAATACTTTCTGACACAACCGTGCCAAAATTCAACGTGGCGATTGCATCCAACAACGCTTCTTTTCAGTATCCGAACCTTCCAAAATCGATTCAGAATATTATCATCGATACGAAAATTATTAATGAAACTGGTTTGACTAATGACACGTACGTGAATTTAGATCAGTTGTCTTTTCGAATTGACCAAGATGTCTTTAATGCGAAAGCCAACATCAAAAACTTAGCAGAAAATCCGCTCGTTGATGCACAATTGAAAGGTGTAGTCAATCTTGGCAATGTTTCTAAAGCCTATCCAGTAAAGCTAAAAGTGCCGCTTTCTGGTATTTTGAAAGCAGATGTTGTGACAAAATTTGACATGAAATCGGTAGAAACGAATCAATATGAAAAGATGCAGAACTCGGGGAATATGACCCTAACAGGATTCAAATATGTAGATGACACCAACAAAGCGATGAACATCAACAAAGCAGTGGTTCAGTTTACAAACACGAGAATCAACCTTCAGGAACTCGATCTGACAACTGGCAAAACCGACATGAAAGTAAATGGAGTCTTAGAAAATCTCTTCGGATTTATGATGAAAAATCAAGAATTAAAAGGGAATTTCAATATGACGTCAAACCAATTTGCGGTCTCCGATTTTATGACCGCTGAAGCACCAAAAACAGGAAGTCAAAAACCAAAAGAAGCGGTAAAAGTTCCATCGTTTCTTAATTGCACTTTAACAGCAAAGGCCAATACCGTTTTGTATGACAATTTAGCGCTGAAAAACGTGTCTGGAAAATTGATTATTAAAGACCAAAAAGTTACCTTAGAGAACATCAAAACGGATATTTTTGGAGGACAGATTACCGCCAATGGGGATGTGTCGACTAAAGCAAAAGTTCCGACTTTTGGTATGAATCTAGGAATGAAAGCTGTAGATATCCAGCAAACATTTTCTCAATTGGATATGTTGAAGAAAATAGCCCCAATAGCTAACGTTGTTGATGGAAAAATAAACACCACGATTAATCTCTCCGGTAATTTAGATGCTAAAGAAATGACTCCAGATGTGAATAGTATCTCTGGCGATCTAGTTGGGCAATTGCTTTCAACGACGGTCAACCCGAGCAAATCGCCTCTCTTATCTAAATTGGGTGGTGATATTCCATTTTTAGATTTGAAAAAATTGAATTTAAAAGATCAAAAAATAGCGCTTACGTTTAAAGATGGTAAAGTCAACATAAAACCTTTCGAGTTGAAATACCAAGATGCCAAAGTAAATATTGGCGGTCAACATGGGTTTGATCAAAACATGAATTACAACCTCAAATTTGATGTGCCGGCGAAATATCTTGGACCAGAAGTCAATAAATTATTAACCAAATTATCTCCATCAGACGTCAATAAATTGGAAAACGTGCCAATTAATGCCGTGCTTGGAGGCAATTTCAAAAGCCCAAAAATCACAACAGACATCAAAAGCGGAATATCAAATTTGACCGCTCAGTTGGTGAAGCAACAAAAAGAAAAATTAGTAAAGCAAGGAACAAATGCGCTAGAGGATTTGATCAATAAGAACACGAAAAAGGACACAACTAAAACAAAATCTCCAGTCAAGGAAGATATCAAAAAGAAAGCGGGAGACTTGCTAAACGGATTGTTTAAAAAATAAAAAAACACAACAAATGCCTTAAGTTTAAACTTCTTAAGGCATTTTTTTTAGAAGTCAATGGTTACAACACTTCCTTCTGAACTGCGTACGTTGAAAACTGTTCCATCTTCAAATAGTAAATATTGTCCTTTGATTCCCATTAAAACTCCTTTGAAGTTGGGCGTTTTTTCTAAACTTAGACTATTGACTTTCTTGGGATAATCTAGAACTGGATAATTCATTTCGTAAACCTCATTCTTGTCTGAAAAAAAGTACTCTTTAACTTCATGCGGAAGCAGACTTTCTACTCTTGATTTTTCTACAATTAAATCACTTGCGACAATATCGTTGGTTAGCATTTTGCGCCAATTTGTTTTGTCCGCAAAATGATTCTTCAGAGCGACTTCGGTAATTCCAGCCAAGTAACGATTAGGAACTTCTACAATGGCAATCGCTTTTTCGGCACCTTGATCAATCCAACGCGTTGGCACTTGTGTTTTTCTGGTCACGCCAACTTTCACTTCGCTTGATGTCGCTAGATACACAATGTGTGGCTGCAATTGCACTTTCGATTCATATTCTAAATCACGATCTGCAATTCCTAAATGTGCCGTGCTTAATTCGGGTTTCATAATCCAATCGCCTACAGCTGGACTGGCATAAAAGCAATCATAGCAAAATCCTTGTCGAAATATTTTCTTTCTTTTACTACAATTTAGACATTGATATCCTTCTAATTGAATGGTTAATTCTTTACCTAAAACTTGGTTCACATTCAGAAAATTATTTTCAAAAACCATGTAATATTGAATAGGACTCCCAAATTCGGATTGCATTTTTGTTAAAACTCCCTCGTACTTCATTTTATATTTGTCTTAGAATCCAATAATAGCATTAGAATTTCTCCTATATTTTTTGTTATTTTGGGAAAGCTGTAAAGTTATCGATTTGCAGTCAAATATTATATTAGCAAATCGGAAATCATACATTTAAATCATCCATCAAAATGCCTTTACCAATAATCAATTCTATTGCCTCGTGGGTTTTGAAACAACGCATTCATCAGATTGAGTTGTTTTTAAAATATCCAAATGAAGTGCAAGAGGAATTGCTTATGAATCTCATCAGGGCATCCGAAAACACAATTGTGGGCAAGCAATATGACTTTGTGTCCATCAAATCTTACAATACTTTTGCTGACAGAATCCCAATTTCGACTTATGAAGATGTCGAACCATTTATAGAACAAACCCGACAAGGGGAACAAAATATACTTTGGAGCACTCCAATAAAGTGGTTTGCCAAATCGAGCGGAACAACCAATGCTAAAAGTAAATTTATTCCTGTAAGCAACGAAGCTCTCGAAGACTGTCATTACAAAGGCAGCAAAGATTTACTTTGTTTATACTTGAATAACAACGAGGATTCTCAGTTGTTTATTGGCAAAAGTTTACGACTAGGTGGCAGTTCACAAATCTACGAAAACAACAATACTTTTTTTGGCGACTTATCGGCCATCTTGATTGAAAACATGCCGATTTGGGCAGAGTTTAGTAGCACTCCGAGCAGCAGAGTTTCATTAATGAGCGAATGGGAAACCAAAATAAAGGCCATTATCGAGGAATCAAAAAACGAAAATGTGACCAGTTTTGCGGGTGTTCCATCATGGATGTTGGTTTTGATGAATAAAGTGTTGGAAGATACTGGTAAATCAAATTTGATGGAGATTTGGCCCAATTTGGAAGTCTATTTTCATGGTGGCGTAAGTTTTGAACCTTATCGTGAACAGTACAAGAAAATTCTTCCTTCTTCAAGTTTTAAATACTACGAAATATACAATGCGTCTGAAGGCTTTTTTGCTATACAAGACTTAAATAATTCTAGCGATTTATTACTGATGCTAGACTACGGAATTTTTTACGAGTTTATTCCCATGTCGACTTTTGGAACTGCTGAAGAAAAAGCAATTCGACTATCTGATGTGGAAATAGATGTAAATTACGCCATTCTCATCTCAACCAATGCGGGGCTTTGGCGCTATTTAGTTGGCGACACAGTCCGATTTACTTCTTTGAGTCCATACCGAATCCGTGTCACTGGACGAACCAAACATCACATCAATGTTTTTGGTGAGGAACTAATGGTTGAGAATACCGATCAAGCGATTTCGAAGGCTTCCCAACTTACCAATTCCGAAGTTGTTGATTACACGGTTGCGCCAATATTTATGCAAGACAAAGAAAAAGGGGCTCATGAATGGATGATTGAATTCAAAAGTAAACCCAGCAATATCAATGAATTTCAAAAAATATTAGATGAGACGTTGCAATCTTTAAACTCGGATTACGAAGCCAAACGACACAACAATATGACATTGAATCCGCTAGTGATTAATGTGGCGCGCGAAAACTTGTTCTACGATTGGTTGAAAGAACAAGATAAATTAGGAGGGCAGCACAAAATCCCTAGATTGTCAAACAAAAGAGACTATTTAGATCAACTCAAGAAATTGTCTCATTAATAATCTTTAGGCCAAAATGAAAAGATTAGTGTTATTAATAGTTCTCTCAGTAGTGCTTATTTCGTGCGGCCCACATCGAATGAGATGTGGTCCAAAAGGTATTTGTATAACACTTCAACAAAAAAATCCCGTATCAATTGACACGGGATTTTTTTATTAAATTTTGCTGTTAAGATGCAATTTCTAGACGCTTCAACAGATTTTTAGTCAACGTATCGCTTGCGTAATCTCTATCGATATGCAGTACTTTTTCATCATTGCTTGGCAATTCATACATCGCATCTGTTAAAATCGCTTCACACAATGAGCGCAAACCTCGTGCTCCCAATTTGTATTCAAGTGCTTTGTCAACGATAAAATCTAAAGCATCATCAGTGATGATAAATTCTACATCATCCATCGCGAAAAGCTTTTGATATTGCTTGATTAACGCATTTTTAGGCTCGGTTAATATGGCTCTTAAGGTTGCTTTATCTAATGGATCCATGTGCGTTAAGACCGGAAGTCGACCGATAATTTCTGGAATTAATCCGAAATCTTTGATGTCTTTTGGTATGATATATTGCAATAAATTGTCTTTGTCAATATTATCAACATTTTTTGAAGTGCTATAACCGACCGCTTGGCGATTTAAACGTTTCGAAATAATTCTTTCTATTCCGTCAAAAGCACCGCCAGCAATAAACAAGATGTCTTTGGTGTTGACTTCTACAAACTTTTGATCCGGATGTTTTCTTCCTCCTTTTGGCGGAACATTAACCACGGTTCCTTCTAGTAATTTCAACAAAGCTTGTTGAACACCTTCTCCAGAAACATCTCTAGTTATGGATGGGTTATCGCTTTTACGAGCAATCTTATCAATTTCGTCAATAAAAACAATTCCTCGCTCTGCTTTTGTGACGTCATAATCGGCTGCTTGTAGCAAACGAGTTAAGATACTTTCGACATCTTCTCCCACGTAACCTGCTTCTGTTAAAACTGTGGCATCAACAATAGCTAAAGGGACATCAAGCATTCTTGCAATGGTTTTAGCAACCAAAGTCTTACCAGTTCCGGTTTGACCAACCATAATGATGTTGCTTTTTTCAATTTCTACATCATCATTCAATTGCTGTTGCATCAAACGTTTGTAGTGATTGTAAACCGCTACGGCCATTACTTTTTTGGTTTGATCTTGACCAATTACGTATTGGTCTAGAAAAGCACGAATTTCTTGTGGCTTCTTCAAAATGAGATCAGCCACCATTTTAGAATTGCCATTGGTTTTTAATTCTTCCAATACAATTCCATGAGCTTGTTCAATACATTTATCACAAATGTGTGCATTGATTCCAGCAATCAAAAGATTGGTTTCGGGCTTTTTTCGACCACAAAATGAACAATCTAATATTTCTTTTGCCATTATTCTTTATTTAAAGTTGGTCCAAAACCCAACATTATTATCGTCTTAAAACCTCGTCAATCATTCCGTATTCTTTCGCTTCATCTGCAATCATCCAGTAATCTCTTTCACTGTCTTTGTGCACTTTATCAAAAGTTTGACCGGAATGCTGAGAGATAATTTGATACAGTTCATCTTTCAATTTCAACATCTCACGAAGATTGATTTCCATGTCTGTTGCCACACCTTGCGCGCCTCCAGAAGGTTGGTGAATCATCACTCGAGAATGAGGTAAAGCTGAACGTTTTCCCGCAGCACCTGCACATAATAAAACGGCCCCCATAGAAGCGGCCATTCCAGTGCAAATTGTGGCTACATCAGGCTTGATGTATTGCATTGTATCATAAATTCCTAATCCAGCATAAACACTTCCACCTGGCGAATTTAAGTAGATTTGAATGTCTTTGGAGGCATCTGCACTTTCCAAGAACAACAATTGCGCTTGAACTATATTCGCAATTTGGTCGTCGATACCAGTTCCTAAAAAGATAATTCTATCCATCATCAATCGCGAAAATACGTCCAATTGAGAAACATTCAACTGGCGTTCTTCAATGATATATGGTGTCATATTCGTTGGTGTCATTGCATTGACGATTTTGTCGTAATACAAATTATTTACACCATGATGTTTTGTAGCAAATTTCTTAAATTGCTTCGCCTGTTCGAGCGCAGCTCTCGGGTCTTTACCGTAGTTCATAGCAGGGTTTTCGGGTTTATAGCTTTAAAAAAACAAATGAGCGTCAAAGTTTTGCATTTGACGCCCAAATATATGTATTTAATTTGATTTATTCGCCGTAAGAGGCTGCAATAAATTCTTGGTAAGTCACTTCTTTAGTGGCAGCATTTGCTTTTTCTTTAAAAATTTCCAACATTTTTTCGCTAACTACTTGTTGTGAAAGTCTTCTCACTTCCTCTTGATTCGACAAAACACGAGCCACAATTCCTTCTACTTCCTCTTCAGTCGGATTCATTTGTCCGTATTGTGCCATTTGAGCACGAATGGCTTTAGACGTATACGTTTTTAGATCTTCGAATGTAATTTGAATATTATTCTGGGCCAACGCTTTTCCTTCAATTAATTGAAAACGCAAACCTTTTTCAGATCTTTCATATTCGTATTTAGCTTCTTCCGCAGATAATTTTTTCTCTCCTGTGGTTTGCAACCATTTGATTAGAAATTCAGCTGGTAAGTCAAACTTGGTATTGTCTATTAAGAAATTCGTCACATCAGCCATCAATTTTTGATCTGCTTGAAGCGCGAATTGACTCTCAGCATCTTCTTTGATTTTATCCTTTAATTCATCCAATGAAGCAATTTTTCCTTCGCCGAAAAGTCTGTCAAAAAGCGCTTGATTCAATTCTGCCAAATCAGTTCCGTTAATAGTTTCGATAGTGAAAGCTACATCAACATCAAGTCCGTGCACGTCGTCATGACTCACTTTCAAATAATCCATCAACATATGATCATCCTCAAACAATCCTTTGGTTTTTACCGTTACGACATCACCTACCTTTTTACCAAGGAAAGAAGCTCCTGTTTTCTTGTCTTTAAAAATATCCAAAGCAAAAGTTGATTTCGCATTGATTCCTTTATCTTCATTGATGAATGTTCCAGTAACATCGGAGTTCTCTGCAACCACTTCTTGTGGAATTGGTGTTCCAAATTGTTTTTGAATTCGAGTAACTTGATCATCGATTAATTTAGCATCTGCTTTTACGATATATTTTACGATGTCGTTTTTCGCCTCTAAATTCAATTCGAAATCTGGAGCCAAACCGATTTCGTATTCGAAGGTTAATTCCTCGGCATCCCAAGAAAAATTCTCGTTGATTTTAGGTAGTGGCGAACCCAATAAATTCAATCGTTCAGATTCTAAATAGCGCTTCAAAGCCAATTCAACAACTTTGTTTACTTCTTCTACTTTGATTGCTTTTCCGTATTGTTTCTCAACCAAATCTTTAGGAACTTGTCCTTTTCTAAAACCTTTTACCGTAGCCAAGGGCATTTTTTCGTTGATTCTTTTTTGTACTTGTCCTTTATAATCCATGTGCACTACTTGCATCACGATTACTTCGTTTACCGCATCAATTGCGACTCTTTTAATATCCATTGTGATCTTTTTACATAATAAAATTGGGTGGCAAAATTAGGACATTTTAGCCACCCAAACAAGTTTTTATTCTTTTGAAATTGTTTTATTTATCCTTTGGATTTTTAAATAAAATCGACTGTGAAATCGACAGAATAATACTGAAAAACACGGCGGTCCAAAAACTCGCAACGTGAAATCCTCCTACGATTTTTGTGCATAACAAAATAATCAACGCATTGATGACGAGCAAAAACAAGCCAAACGTCACAATTGTGATGGGCAAAGTGAATAAAATGAGAATAGGTTTTATAAAAATGTTCAGTAATCCTAGAACGACGGCGACAATCAGCGACGTTGTAAAAGTATCGACGGAAACTCCAGGCATGAAGTGCGCTATAATGACAACTAAGACGGCGGTGATTAAAATTCTAATCAGTAAATTCATATTTCTTGTATTTGAATCATATCAAAAGTAATCAAATTACTGGTTCAAAAACGAAGCTGTGATTTCAAAAAACAATTTCGGATTCTCGGCGTGCAACCAATGTCCCACATTGGGAATCGTTTCGAAAACTGCAGCCGGAAAATGAATTTTGATACTTTCAAAATCCTCGCCTTTTATGTACTTGGAGTTGCCGCCACGAATAAACAAAGTAGGTTTATTAAAATGTGAATTTGCAGGAAGCGCCGTTCCGATGTTTTCAATTTCACGATTAAAAACGGCTAAGTTGAAACGAAATGCCAACTGTTCAGGTGTTTGCCAATATAAGCTTTTGAGCAAAAATTGACGGGTTCCGAAATCTGGAATATGTTGTGCCACAATCGCATCGACTTCGGTTCTGGAAGGTTTTTGAGAAAAATCGACGGCATTGAGTCCAGCGAGGATTTCTTGATGGTGTGGCGCATAGTACTTTGGACCGATGTCGCCCACAATCAACTTGTCAATCAAATCGGGATGTTCAACTGCCAAAAGCATTGCTACTTTTCCGCCCATAGAATGTCCGATAATATCGATGTTGCTCAGCTTGTGTTCTTGGCAATAATCGAGGATATCTTGGACCATGACCTCATAGTTAAAAACATCAGAGTGGAAACTTCGTCCGTGGTTTCGCAAGTCGAGCATGTGCACTTCGCAACCCAAAGTAGCGTATTGTGTGCCTAGGGTTTTCCAGTTGTCGGACATGCCGAGGAATCCGTGGAGAATGAGGAGTGGTTTTGCAGCGCCAGTTCGGGCTATACCCTCGTGTGCCGGAGCTTCTATTTTGGAGTAGAGTGTCATTGGTTGTGGGTTGTGAGTTGTCGGTTGTGAGTTGTCGGTTGTGGGTTGTGGGTTTGCGTGAGGGATTATCTCATTGGTTTATATTCTTTATTTGTATTCGATGAATTTTATTTGCAGTGAAAATCCTTTTTTGTTTAAGAAAAAGCCCCTCGACCGCGCTCGGGGTGACAAACAAAAAGATTGCAACGGATTGCTTCGCCAGTTCGGCATTCGCCTCGGGTGCCCGACCCTTGGGGTCACGCCCAATTATTTTAATTTATTCAAATACATATTGACTACATTATCGAGTCCGAGATAAAGCGATTCGCAAATGAGCGCATGCCCTATCGACACTTCGAGTAGGCCAGGAATATTTTGCTTGAAAAACTGGATATTGTCAAGGCTTAGATCGTGACCGGCGTTGATTCCGAGTCCCAATTCGTTGGCTAATTCAGCCGCTTTAACATAAGGTTCGATGCCTTTTTTGTTTCCCAAACCATATTCGTGCGCAAAGCTTTCGGTGTACAGTTCAATGCGATCCGTTCCTGTTGCTTTGGCGCCTTCAATCATTTTTAAAACAGGATCAACGAAGATGGAAGTTCGGATGTCGTGGCGGTGGAATTCTTGAATCACCTCCTTGAGATACGCTTGGTGCTCGATGGTATTCCAGCCCGCACTCGACGTTATCGCTCCAATAGCGTCGGGCACTAACGTCACTTGAGTAGGTTTGGTTTCGAGAACCAGGTCGATGAAATTGTGTTGCGGATTCCCTTCGATATTAAATTCGGTGTAGACGATTGGCTTGAGATCGCGGGCATCTTGATATCGAATGTGTCGCTCGTCTGGTCGCGGATGAATCGTGATGCCTTGTCCTCCGAACTGCTGGATGTCTTTGGCGACTTGCAACAAGTTGGGAACATTACCACCGCGAGCATTTCGCAAGGTGGCTATTTTGTTGATATTTACGCTTAACTTTGTCATAATCTAAATAGTTGCGGCAAAAATACAAAGTTAATGTAGGTGGTATTGCATAAATTTGATTATTTTGCATCGAGTAATAGCAAGAAAAATATGACTGAAATTAAGGACTATATCAATAGTGATTTTAAGGCGATCAATAGCACCGATACGGTGGTTGAAGTGCAAGACTTTTTCCATGAATTGACTTTTACACATTTTCCTGTTTTGGATGAAGGTGTTTATATGGGATGCATTGCTTTGGATGATGTTGACACCTTTGATGCTGACAAAAAAATTAGTGATTACCGTTATACTCTTGAGCCTTTTTTTGCTAGAAATTCGATGATGTGGTTGGAGGTTTTGGAGGTTTTTGCGAAGAATCATTCGAATGTTGTTCCGGTGTTAGATGAAAACAATTTGTATGTTGGATATTACGAATTGGATGACATCATCAAATTCTTCCATGAAACCCCATTTTTGAAAGAACCTGGAGGAATTATTGTCGTTCAGAAGCCCATCGTTGATTATTCGATGAGTCAGATCGCGCAAATTGTTGAGAGTAATAATGGCAGATTATTAGGCCTATTTGTTTCAGAGGCGACATCAGATTTGGTTCAGATTACGATTAAGATTAGTTTGGGTGCGATGAATGATATCATTCAGACATTTAGAAGATACAATTACGAAATAATTTCCGAACATCAGGAAGATGCATACATCACAAATTTGAAAGAACGTTCTGATTATTTGGATAAATACCTTAATATGTAGATGTTAAATCGTGGAAATGTTAAATCGTTGATTTGAAAAAACGATTAAACGATTAAACGATTAAACAATTAAACGAATAGACGAATAAACAACACCCATGAAAGTAGCCATCTACGGACAATATTACCAAAACAGCACCGAGCCAATTATCAAGGACATTTTTGTCTTTTTTAATAGAAATTCGGTTGAAATGGTTATCGAGTCCGCATTTTTGGCGATGTTGTATGACAAGAAAATCGTCGAGAAACAATACAAAACATTTGATTCTCGTACGGAGCTCGACGATAGTTTTGATATGCTTATCAGTATTGGCGGAGACGGAACTATGTTGCGAGCGGCGACTTTAGTTCATGATTCCGGAATTCCGCTACTAGGTGTCAATGCAGGACGCTTGGGTTTCTTGGCGTCTGTTCAAAAAGAGAATATTGCCAATTTCTTACAATTGGTTATTGAAAAAAAATACACGATTTCACCTCGAACTTTGTTGTCTTTACAATGTATTCCTGAAAATGAAGATATTGCAGAGTTTAATTTTGCGCTCAACGAAATATCTGTTAGTAGAAAAGACACCACGTCGATGATTACGATTGAAACCGATTTGAACGACGAATATCTGAATTCCTATTGGGCGGATGGTTTGATTATCGCTACTCCTACGGGGTCGACTGGTTATTCGCTAAGTTGTGGCGGGCCAATTTTGACACCAGACGTTTCCAGTTTTGTCATTACTCCAATTGCACCGCATAATTTGAACGCACGGCCGTTGGTCATTCCTGATTCAACCGAAATTCGTCTAAAAGTGTCTGGAAGAGAAGAATTTTACTTGGTTTCTTTAGATTCGAGAATTGCTTCGGTTCGAAATGAATCTATACTCATAATAAAGAAAACGCCTTACAAAATCAATATGGTTGAGATTATGGGGGAAACGTTTTTGAAAACACTACGCAACAAATTATTGTGGGGTGAAGACAAAAGAAATTAAACTCTTTTGTTTATCAGGCACTATATCACTAAAAATGGCGTTTTCTATGCTACAGACAGCTAATTATTTGGCTGATGTCAGTAGTTTTTTTTTAAATCAGCAGAAAACCAATTTTGATGTTAAACAAGACTTCAGAATTATTATATTTGCACGCTATTTTTGAATTAATGAAGAGAATTGTATTTGCATTTATTTTCCTTTTAATTGCCCTGACATCAAAGGCACAAATTCATGAACTTGGAGTGTTTGTCGGTGGCAGCAATTTTATAGGTGATGTAGGGCCAACAGATTATATTTCTCCCCAAAAACCTGCTTTTGGATTGTTGTATAAATGGAATAGAAGTCCACGGCATTCCTGGCGGTTTTCCTATATGCAAACGAGATTGAGTGCTTATGACGCAGATTCGGATATGCCCTCTAGAGTTGAAAGGAATTTTCGATTTAAGAATGACATCAAAGAATTCTGTGCCGGTTTGGAATTTGATTTTTTTGAGTTTGATTTGCACGATTCAAGTCCACAGTTTACTCCCTATGTTTTTACAGGATTGAGTTATTTGAGATTTGAGAGTTTGTATTTTAGAAATGGTGAATTTAAAAGAGACACCTCTCGAGGAACTATCGCAGTGCCCATGGTTGTTGGACTAAAAGGCCGGATATTCGAAAACTTTGTAATAGGATTTGAAGTTGGCGCAAGAAATTCATTTGCTGATGACATAGACGGCAGCAAACCAAAGAGTTCAAAATATAGTGATTTAGAATTTGGCAATTTAACAAGTAAAGATTGGTATGTCTTTACTGGCTTTACGTTGACGTACACCTTTGGCGAAAAGCCTTGTTTTTGTTCTGAGTAATATGGAAAAATTATTAGATAAGATAAATAAAGATCATCTTCCAAAGCATGTCGCTATTATTATGGATGGAAATGGTCGTTGGGCAAAGCAAAAAGGTTTTCTTAGAACTGTTGGACATGAAAATGGGTCTAAATCTGTTCGCATTGCTGTGGAAACTTGCGCTAAGTTGGGGATAGAAAATCTCACTTTGTACGCTTTCTCTACCGAAAACTGGAACCGACCGAAAGTTGAAGTAGACCTCTTGATGAAGTTGTTGATTAATTCATTAAGAAGTGAGGTCAAGAGCTTAACTGAAAATAATATTAAGCTATTGACAATTGGAAACACAACAATGCTTCCTAAGTCAGCTCACAAGAAACTATTGGACGTAATCGAAAAGACTAAAGACAATACGCGAATGAATTTAACAGTGGCTTTGAGTTATGGATCGAGAGAGGAAATTATTCATGCAGTTAAGGACATTTCTAGTAAAGTTAAAAATAATATAATTTCAATAGATAGTATTGACGAATCGATTATAAATCAACATCTTTACACGCGAAATTTGCCAGATGTAGATTTGTTAATACGTACAAGCGGAGAGTACAGAATAAGTAATTTTCTGTTATGGCAGATTGCATATGCGGAGTTGTATTTTACACCCGTTTTATGGCCAGATTTTCGCGAAGATGATTTGTATGAAGCGATATTAAATTATCAAAAAAGAGAAAGAAGGTTTGGAAAAACAAGTGAACAAATTAAATAAATTTTTAGTGTCATATAAAGGATTAAAATTAGTCGTTACCTTATTATTGTTTGGTTGTTTTTCTCAAATAAATGCTCAAGATAAAATCCCTTTTGACCAAGGGATTAAATACATATTAGCAGATGTTGACGTAACCGGTCAAATAAGTTTCAACAAGCAAACGGTTGTAACATTTGCAGGATTAGAAAAGGGGCAGGATATTACGATTCCCGGCGAGGAGATTAGTAATGCAATCAAGAAATTAGGTAAACTTGGACTTTTTAGCGAAATTGACTTTTATGTCACGAAGACCGTTGGAGACAGCATTTTTCTTGAGCTTAATATTAATGAACTACCGAAACTTAGTGAAGTTAAATTCGCTGGAATAAAAAAGAAGAACACCGAAGCACTCATTAAAGATAACGGTCTGACTAAAGGCAAGATTGTCAATGAAAATTTGATCACCACCACAAAAAATTATATTGAAAATAAATACAAGAAAGACGGTTTCTACAATTCAAAGGTAACCATCAGAACAGTTCCTGATACAACATCGGGAAATGAAGTGAAGATGTTTATTAATATTTTCAAAGGAAGCAAAATAAAAGTAAAAGATATTGCGTTTTCTGGAAATGAAAAATTTTCAGACCGCAAACTTCAAAAGGCAATGAAGAATACGAAAGAGAAAAATCCGATTCGTATTTTTAAAGCTTCAAAATATATCAAAGAAAAATACAAAGAAGACCTTTCAAAGATCATCGATAAATATAAGGAAAGCGGTTACCGAGACGCACGAATAGTTTCCGATTCTGTCGCTTTTGATAAGAACAAAAAAGATTTGTCTATAAAGATTAATATTGAAGAAGGTCACAAATACTATTTTGGAGATATTAAATTTTTAGGTAATACTATTTATCCAGATAATGGATTAAGAAACATTCTTGGAATCAAAAAGGGAGATGTTTATAATGGGGTCTTACTTGAAAAAAGAATTGCCGATAAATCTAAACCAGATGGAGAAGACATCACCAATCTATACCAAAATAACGGCTATTTATTTTCAAATATCAATGCAGTAGAAGTAAAAACTAGCAATGACACCATTGACTTTGAAATAAGAATCGTCGAAGGACCGCTTGCTTATTTTAATAACATCACTGTTGTTGGAAACGACAAGACAAATGATAAAGTAATCTATAGAGAATTAAGAACCAAACCTGGTCAAAAATATAGCAAAGAGGAATTAGTGCGGACGATTAGAGAAATTGGTCAATTAGGATACTTTGATCCTGAAGCAATCGAACCTGTATTCAAAAATGTAGATGCAGGTGCAGGAACCGTTGATATCGAATACAAACTTGTCGAGAAAGGATCAAGCCAAATCGAATTGCAAGGAGGTTATGGTGGCGGTGGATTTATTGGTACGCTTGGGCTTTCTTTCAATAATTTCTCGATGAGAAATATCTTCAAAAAAGAAGCTTACAGACCTTTACCTATGGGAGATGGACAAAAAGTTTCCTTGCGATTTCAAGCGAGTTCATTTTTCCAAACCTACAGCCTTTCTTTTACAGAACCTTGGTTTGGAGGGAAAAAACCAATTCAATTGAGTACTTCATTTGCATACAGTAAACAATTTGCTAATACAGGTGGAGGTGTAGATAAAAGCAGGAACTTTAACATCATTTCTGCTAGTGTTGGAATCGCAAAAAGACTAACCGTACCTGATGACTTTTTTGTTTTATCACAAGCGCTAAGCTTTCAGTTTTACGATTTGAACAATTATAACATTGGTCTATTTACTTTTGGTGATGGTTCGTCAAGAAACCTCGCCTATACAATTGGACTGAGTAGAAATAACAAAGGTGTCAATCCGATTTTCCCAATGTACGGATCCGAATTTAGTATATCCGGGAAATTTACTGCTCCATACTCTCTATTTAATAAAATTGATTATGGAAATTTAGGGAACTTAAAAGAATATAAAAGTCAAAATGATGGAGCAAATCGATTGAACGCGAATGGAAATGGCTACATTAACACGGGCGATTACATTGACGCTAATGGAAATAGCGTAGGTAGCGATTGGACAAAAGCGGCACCCGATGCTGGTAAAGTAGACCAAAAACGTTTTAATTGGCTCGAATATTATAAGATTAAATTTAAGGCAGATTGGTTTACAAAAATATATGGAAAATTAGTTTTACGAACCTTAAGTGAATTTGGATATTTGGGAGCTTACAATAGCGAAAGGGGAGTCGTTCCATTTGAACGCTTCTTCGTTGGAGGTGATGGATTGGCAAATTTTGCGCAAGATGGTCGAGAAATTATCCAATTAAGAGGTTATCCAAATAATTCGTTATCGTCTAATGATGGAGGGCCAATTTATAATAAGTTCTCTTTAGAGATGAGATATCCAATTACACTAAAAGCGGCAGCTTCCATTTATGTATTAGGATTTGTAGAAGGCGGTAATGCTTATGAAACATTTAACACCTATAATCCATTTCAATTGAAAAGGTCTGCTGGCGCTGGATTGCGGATTTTTATGCCCGCATTTGGATTGTTAGGAATTGATTTTGGCTACGGATTTGATCCTTTAAATGGACTTACAAGACCTAATGGATTGGAAACTCATTTTATTATTGGTCAGCAATTTTAAAATTAACTATATTTGGCATGGTATTTTCTAACGAAATTTTGAAGTGTATGAAAAAACATATTGGATTGTTGTTGCTCATGATGTCTGTTTCTACATTGATTCAGGGGCAATCAAGGGGAGTAAAAATAGGCTATATCGATATGGAATACATTCTTCAAAATGTGCCAGATTATAACGAAGCAAAAAACCAATTAGAGCAAAAAGCTCAAAAATGGAAACAAGAAATTGAGGCTAAGAAAAATGAAATTTCGAGATTAAAAGATGTTTTAGCCACTGAACGAGTACTTTTAACCAAAGAGCTTTTGGAAGAACGAGAAGAAGAAATAGCTTTTCAAGAAAAGGAATTACTAGATTATCAGGAAAAGAGATTCGGCCCAAAGGGTGATTTAACAATTCAAAAAGCTGTATTAGCTCAGCCTGTACAAGATCAGGTTTTTAATGCTGCACAAGATATTGCAGAAGCAAAAAAATATGATTTTATACTAAACAAGACATCAGATTTAACAATTTTATTTGCTGCGAAAAGATACGATATAAGCGATCAAGTAATACGTGTAATTACCAGAACAAATAAAAGAAATCAACTTACAAAGAAACAATTAAAGGAAGAAGAAGCAAAAGAGGCAAAAGAAGATATGGTTGATGAAAGCCCTGCCTTGGCCGAAAGAAACAAGAAATTAGAAGAAAGAAAAGCGGCGAGAGAAAAACTAATTGCAGATCGAAAAGCATTAGCAGAAGAAAAGAAACTGGCGCTTGAAGAAAAGAAGAAACAAGCAAAAGCCGCAAAAAACGGCACGGTTTTACCTAGTGGCGATACTACAGGCGCGGAGAAAGGAAAAGATTCAATTGCAGCAAAAACAAATAAGACTATTAAAGAAAATGGGGCGAAAAAAGCCGCAGATAGCACACTCATAATAAAAAAACAAAAAGCTGCTGAGGATAGAGCAAAAATACTAGCAGAAAGAAAAAAAGCACTTGAAGATAAGAAAAAGGCTATTCAAGATGCGAAAGATGCGAAAAAGAATCAAAATGATGTAAGTCCAAAAAAAGATTCTATTTTAAATAAAGTTGAACCAATAAAAGCGGAAGAAAAATTGCCAAAGAAGGTAAATGATTCAACGGAAGTTAACAAGAAACAAAAAACAGCAGAGGAACGTGCTAAAGTATTAGCAGATCGAAAAAAGGCAATAGAGGACAAAAAGAAAAAAGCACTTGAAGATCGAGAGGCTGCCAAGAAAGCAAAAGAAGGAAAATAAAATAATAATAGAAGTTCAAAACAATAAATTTAAATTTTAAGATGAAGAAACAAATCAAGACTCTAGTTATAACAACAATGCTTTTTGTTGTAGGTACTCAAATTACAAACGCACAGGCTAAAGTTGCACATGTTGACGTAAGTGAATTAATGGCAAAGATGCCTGCAAGGCTTGATGCTCAAAAACAATTGGAAAAATTAAGCGGAACCTACGATGGGGAATACAAAACAATGGTAGATGAATACCAAAGCAAACTAAAGAAATACGAGCAAGAAGCAACTACTGTTACCGATGCTGTTAATGAGACTAGATCAAAAGAAGTTCAAGACATGCAAAAAAGAATAGTTGATTACAGAGATAATGCTCAAAAAGAATTACAACAAAAAGAAGCAGACATTGTAAAGCCAATTATGGAAAAAGTGAAAGCTTCGATTCAAAAAGTTGGAAAAGCAAAAGGCTATCAGTACGTTTTAAATTCAGAAGGTCTGCTTTTAACTGACGGACCAAATATTACTGCAGATGTAAAGAAAGATCTAGGATTCTAATTCGTTCAACTTTTTAAGATATATATAGACTACCCAATTCAGCACATGGATTGGGTAGTTTTTTTTACCTTTGTTTTTATGATTAACAACAACCCCATAGGCCTTTTTGATTCTGGTATTGGCGGCACTTCTATCTGGTCCGAAATACATAGTCTCATGCCAAACGAGGACACGATATACCTTGCCGATAGCAAAAACGCTCCTTATGGACTTAAATCGAAAAGTGACATATTAGAACTATGTATTAAGAATACGGAGTTTCTTTTGGAAAAAAATGCAAAGATTATAGTCGTAGCATGTAATACCGCAACAACAAACGCAATAAAAGAACTTCGCTCTATTTATAAAGTACCGTTCATCGGTATTGAACCTGCTATCAAACCTGCCGCTATTCATTCGAATACACACACAATAGGAATATTAGCAACAAAAGGAACGTTAACTAGCGAGTTATTTAATAAGTCACTCGAAATGTATCACGATACTAAGATTATTGAGCAAATAGGACATGGTCTCGTTGAACTTATAGAAAATGGCGAACTGAATTCAAGTGAGATGACTCGCCTTCTACACCTATATGTAGACCCAATGATTAAAGAAAATATTGATTATTTGGTGTTAGGTTGCAGCCATTATCCGTACTTGATTCCTCAGTTGAGAAGGATTCTCCCTCAGAATATTAAGATTATCGATTCGGGTGAAGCCGTCGCTCGACAAACACATAATGTATTAAATAATAATATTGGATTACACGAACCCGGTGTTGGAAAAGCTCTATTTTACAGCAATAAAGATAAAAAAGTACTAGAAGAAATACTCAACAATCATTACGAAGTAATTTACGAAGACTTTTGAAATTACTCTTCATCTTTGTACCATTGTGAATACATAACATAATTTTTGGAGATTCGTTCTATTTCGCTGTCAAAGTCTGAAGCTTTTATTTCTTTAACAAATTTTGCAGGAACTCCCGCAAAGATTGACCCAGAAGGAACAACTGTATTTTGAGTAACTACAGCTCCCGCGGCTATAATTGAATTTTTTTCTACGCGGCAATTGTCCATAATTATTGCGCCCATACCAACCAAGACGTTATCTTCAATAATGCACCCGTGAACAATTGCATTGTGACCGATCGAAACATTATTACCTATAATTGTTTCGGTCTTTTGATAAGTACAGTGAACAACTGCTCCATCTTGTATATTTACATAATTCCCGATAGTAATTGAATTAACATCACCTCTTAATACAGCGTTGAACCATACGCTGCAGTGACTACCAATTACAACTTCTCCAACGATTGTTGCATTTTCTGCAATGAAACAATCATCTTGAATTTGAGGAGATTTCCCATTAATAGATTTTTTCAGCATAAAAAAAAGTCTCGAATTATCGAGACCAAATTTAAATTTTTAAGGATTGATTGCGGGACAATTACAGTGATATTTTTCCGGTTTGCAAAAAATATTCATACCTAATGTAATTTGATGAAATCCGCCATTGTCGAATTTTACCGCACCAGTTACCACAGAATATGTGTAAGAAAACATGTAGTTTTTATAGTTCAATCCAACGATAGGAGTTACATATTGTAATTTTTGGGTCTGAGTGCTACCACCGCTTGTGTATTCTGCCCCATCTAAACTTCTTCTATAGGACAAACCGCCCCACAACTTTCCAATTTCCAGCTGCTTGTATACTTTAAGGTTGACATCAATTGTTTTTTCTTTTGTTTCATTAACCAACTGAAACATTGCACTTGGTTCCCAAAGTAACCCATCTTCGTTACCAAAAACGTAACCTGAATTAATAATAAACTTTCTAATATCATCACTTTCATATTCAGTGTAAATCTTTCTTCTCGTTTCAATAGCATTTTTCACCGTGAAATGAGTATAAAATTCAAGATAATTGTATGACATTCCGATATCAACGTTAAAATAAGAGTATTTTTGTACACTTCCTGAAATATTTGGATCAAAACCACCTGCTTGTAAAAACTCGCTTTCATCAAGTGTACTTTGTGTAAGGCCAACGCTCATCCCAAAAGACAATTGATTCATATCAACAGCATCTCTAGAAAACATAATATGATGTGCATAAGTAGCTTTTATTCCTTGTTGAGAATGGTACCCATTCTTGTCATTATAAACAATAACTCCGGCACCTGATTGATCACTTTCTCCAATTTTTCCATTGAAACTCAATGTTTGCAATGATGGGGCGTCTTTCTGTCCAAACCATTGCTGGCGGCCAGTCAATCTTAATTTTGAACAACTAGAAGCACCTGCCATTGATGGGTGCAATAAGTAATAATTATCCGATAAGTAATCTGAATATACTGCAATTCCTTCTTGAGAAAAAGAACTCTGATAAACTAAAAACACTACCAACAAAAACAATTTTTTTATATTCATTTTATCTATCGTTTTAGTGAAAACTGGGGTCTAAATTTTTACTAATATATTTTCTAACTTTTTTAAATCTCCTTAAGAAGGTTTATTAAAATAATCCCCTCAAATTGCTAATTAACGATGCACTTTAAGTCGTTACTTTGCACATTTTTCGGAATTGGTCAAAGATACAAATTTTTGTATTAGCTTTTCTATTCCGCTTAAAAATATTACCAATCACAAATTCCAATCATATCTACCTCTTCAAAGAAAAATGGGCTCTAAATTCTTTGTCTTTTCCGTTTTCTTTGTAAAATACTTTAAACCAATAATCATCGCCAGGTAAGTCTGCACCGTTATACGTTCCGTCCCAACCTTCGCCTTGTGTGGCGATTTGTTTGAGCAATTTACCATAGCGATCAAATATATAAATAAACGCCTGTGGTTGATCTGCGATTTCAAATATATTCCAAGTGTCATTAAATCCATCGCCATTTGGAGT
>CANGTL010000033.1 GCA_947456815.1 Flavobacteriaceae bacterium | reverse complement strand
GTGTTATATTTGACCGACGTTTAATAGCCCTGATAGAAACGAAAATCCTTTTGCTTTTTTCAAGCAAAAGATTGCAGTGAATAGCAGGAATAGCTCCTAAAAAATAGAACTAAAATGAAATTACTCGAAGGAAAAGTAGCCATTATTACAGGTGCCAGCCGTGGCATCGGAAAAGGAATTGCGGAAGTTTTTGCACAACATGGTGCCAATGTCGCATTTACTTATAGTTCATCGGTAGAATCTGCCGTGGCTTTAGAAAACGAATTGAATGCTCTCGGAATTAAAGCCAAAGGATATCAAAGCAATGCTGCAGATTTTAACGAAGCACAAACTTTTGTAGACGCGGTAATCGCTGAGTTTGGAACCGTAGATATATTGATCAATAACGCCGGAATCACCAAAGACAATCTGCTGATGCGCATGTCAGAGGAAGATTTTGATAAAGTGATTGAAGTCAATTTGAAATCGGTTTTCAACATGACCAAAGCCATTCAAAAGACGTTTTTGAAACAGCGTGCAGGTTCAATCATTAATATGAGTTCAGTAGTAGGAGTGAAGGGTAATGCCGGGCAAACTAATTACGCGGCGTCGAAAGCCGGAGTTATTGGTTTTACAAAGTCTGTTGCATTAGAATTGGGATCAAGAAACATTCGTTGCAATGCGATTGCTCCTGGATTTATTGAAACGGAAATGACTGCAAAATTGAATGAAGATGTGGTTCAAGGATGGCGAGATTCTATTCCGTTAAAACGTGGAGGAACGACCGTAGATGTTGCTAATGCTTGTTTATTCTTCGCTTCTGACATGAGCGCATATGTTACGGGACAAGTATTGAATGTGGATGGTGGCATGCTGACATAAGAAGTTGTGGGTTGTCAGTTGTCAGTCTTACACTGTTCTAACGATTGATAATAAGGCGTAATTGAAATGTGTAAGACAAATATTGACAGCGAGCTAACCGATAACCAATAACCGAGAACTGACAACTAAATCTAAATGACTACCTCAACGATCTTATTGATTCTACTAGCTCTAGTAATTGCAGCTGGCTTGTCATTTTACCAATATTTTTATAAGAACACAAACGTAAGCAAGCTAACATGGTTATTGGCCGGCTTGCGATTTATTGCGGTATTTGGGATTTTATTGTTGTTGATCAATCCGATTTTACGAAGTAAGACTTTTGAGACCATTAAAACGCCATTGCCTATTATCGTTGATAATTCGAGTTCTATAGTCGATTTGAAGGCGAATGCTACTGCTTTAGAATTGCATGAAAAGCTCAGTTCTAATAAGGCTTTAAAAGACAAGTTTGAAGTGCAATCGTATCGTTTTGATTCGGAGTTTGAAACTGCAACTGATTTTGATTTTAAAGGAAAACAAACCAATATTGAAGAAGTTGCGAAAAATTTGAAAAGCATCTATCGCAACGCCGTTTTTCCTGCAATTTTAATTTCAGATGGGAACCAAACTATTGGGAATGATTATGTTTATGGTTTTGATGCCAATACCAAAGTTTACCCGCTGGTCTTGGGCGATACGATTACATTTTTGGATATTAAGATTGGCCAGCTCAATGTCAATAAATACGCGTTTCATAAGAATAAATTCCCGGTCGAAGTTTTTCTCAATTATGCAGGAACAAAATCGGTTACGGCTAATTTCAAAATAGCACAAGGTAATTCTATTCTAAATACGCAGACTGTAGCATTTTCACCAGATAAGAAATCAGCGATATTAAATGTGTTGCTTCCTGCCAATCAGGTTGGATTACAGATTTTTAAAGCTTCGATTACTTCCAATGAATCGGAAAAAAACATCTACAATAACAGCAAGAATTTTGCGGTTGAAGTGATCGATCAGAAGACCAATATTGCCATTGTTTCCGAGATTAACCATCCAGATATCGGCGCATTGAAACGCGCTGTTGAAACTAATTCACAGCGAAAAGTAACGATACTTAAACCTAATGAAATCAAATCGTTAACTGATTATAATGTGTTGATTTTGTATCAGCCATCAAGTAATTTTAAATCGGTTTTCGAAAGTAATTTATTGGCCAAAGTTAATACCTTTATTATTACTGGTACAAGTACAGATTTTACGACTTTGAATCAATATCAAAATAGCTTGGCATTTAGGATGAGTGGCCAGCGGGAAGATTACATCGGAAGCTTTAAGTCACAGTTTAATTTGTTTGCTTTAGATGATATTGGTTTTGAGCAATTTCCGCCGTTGCAAAATGCTTTCGGAACGATAACAGCCAATTCCAATGTTCAAGTGCTGCTTTCGTCGAAAATTAGAAATATTGAGACCAACGCGCCTTTACTAGCATTTACGGAGAATCAAGGCCAGCGAACGGCGTTTTTGTTAGGTGAAAACATTTGGAAGTGGCGAATGCAAAGTCACATCGACACAAAATCTTATGAGAAGTTTGATGTTTTTGCCGATAAGATTATTCAATATTTGTCGTCGAATAATTCAAGAAAATCTTTGGTGGTGAATCACGAGAGTTTCTATAATTCTGGAGACGCCATCGAAATTAGTGCGCAGTATTTCAACAAAAATTACGAACTAGATGAGAAGGCAAGATTAACGATTTCAGTCACCAATAAGAATACGAAGCAAAATAAGAAGTACGATTTATTAAGAAGTAGTAATGCCTTTAAAGTCAACCTTGATGGACTAGCAGCTGGACAATACCAGTTTACTGTCAAAGAGCTCAACTCCAATACGACCTACAACGGTTATTTCGAAATTCTTGATTTTGATATTGAAAAACAGTTTGTCAATCCAGATTTGAAAAAGCTGCAGCAGTTGGCTACTTTGACACAAGGAACAGTTTATATGCCGAATCAGGTTGATGCATTAATCCAATCGCTGGTAGAAAACTCAAATTACATAGCCATCGAGAAGGCCATTGTAAGAAAGACTCCTTTAATTGATTGGGTGTGGATGCTTATTTTGATTGCAATTACTTTGGGTAGCGAGTGGTTTATAAGAAAGTACAATGGGATGTTGTAAGCTATCTTTTGATAGAATAGATCACACCTTCATTGCCATCAAAATCAAAATCTCTCGTGTAAGTCAGTCCAATTTTCTCCAATACCCGAATAGAGGCGATATTTTCTTTCCTCACGCGCCCTACAATTTTTGCTAACTTGTAGTGATTAAATCCTAAATCAATACAAGCTTCAGCGGCTTCTGTTGCGTATCCTTGATTCCAGTATTTCTGTAGAAAGCGAAAGCCGATGTCATATTCATTGAGTTCGGGCGTATACTTAAGTCCACACCAACCTAAGAATTCATCATTATCTTTTCTAATAACAGCCCATCTTCCAAAGTCATATTGATCATAATGACTATAGTTTGCCAAAAATTGTCTTGCAGTTTCAATACTTTCAAAGGAATCATCGCCAGTATATTGAATTACTTTAGAATCAAGGTTGAGTCTATAGGCATTTTCAGCGTCTTCAACAGTCAGTCGCCTGAGATAAAGGCGATTCGTTTCGAGTACTCTTTTGGAATTCATTTTTTGGCAATTATTATCGTGTGAATTTCATTTGATTCATCGTTTCTAGAATATAATACAGGAAGTAAATGAATTATTTCAAAATGCTGTTTTTCAAGTTCTTTTGCAACATCAGCTAAACTGTGATAGTAAAAGTAAGTTCGGTCTCCATTGCTTGCAGCTTGATATCCGGAATCAGTGTAATTTCCATCGACGAAACTCAAATACAAAATTCCTGATTTGGTCAATAATTGGTTTGAATCTTGGATTAATTTGATCAATTCTGCCTGTGAAATATACGGAATGCAAAACCCACAAATTATAGCGTCATAGTATGATTGTAATTGGCTTAAGATTCGAATATCCATTACTTTACAATTAACATCTGGACAATTCTTTTTTGTTAATTCAATCATTTTTGGAGCTACATCAATAGCATCGATCTTGAAATCAGGTCTTTTTGACCGCATGTATTTCGTGATATTTCCTGGTCCGCAACCCAATTCCAAAACACTTGGATTTTGCTGTGTAATCAAGTCGATGAAAGCGTCATAAGTCGCATTATACAAATCCAAAGACATAAATTTATCCTCGTAGATTTGTGCTACTTTATTCCAAGTTTCGAAGGTTTCTTTATAGGAGTCCATGTCATCCGACCGTTATATTTCTTCTTGCTAATTTAGTAAATATATGTAGTGACTTATGCAAATAGAAATGAAGTAATAAAATATTAACCGCAGTTTTTAGTTTTTAAAGTATTAATCCTACATTTGACATGAATTAACGAAAGGATTTCCAATGAAAAAAGGACTTTTTATTATCGTAGTACTATGGATTTTAGCTCCTTATTGCCAAGCCCAACAATGGCAAAGTGACTTGCAAATTGGGTTAAAAGAAGCAGCGCGGCAAAATAAAAAAGTATTGTTGTTTTTTTCTGTACCAGAGCGTTGCAACGCATGTGACAAATTGGAGCGTAATATTTTCAAATCACTTGAGTTTATTGATTTTGCAGGTGAAAACTTTGTCTTGGTCAAAATAGATTTTTCATATGAAGCAGCAGATTTAACCAAAGAGCAACTAGAGAAAAACTTACTCATCGTTGAAAAGTATAATAAAGATGGCTTTTTTCCGCATGTTGTAGTTTTAAACAAAGACGCCAAAATCACCAATAAAGTTGGTGTTTATACCCGCGAAACACCTCAGCAGTATTTATCTCTGTTGCAAAAAAACATCAAATCATAAAGGAAATTTGCGGTAATAATAAGATATGTTTTTATAGAAGTGGCTCCTTATTTGAATTTCAAGACCATTCCAATACCATATTTTTTTCCATCATAAAAAGGCATTATGGCAGAGCCAATATTTCTTTCAGATTTGAAAATTCGCTTTTGGTAGGGAAACATCCAATAAGCAATCTTAGTGCTCAGTATTCCTATTCCGGCTCCCATGGCGACATCGGACAACCAATGTCTTCCGTTGTAGATTCTGAAAAATCCAGTCCCAGTTGCGACGGTATAGCCAGCGATTCCATACCAAATATTCACATCTTTATATTCTTGCCATAAAAATTCAGCACCAGAAAATGCAGTGGCAGTATGACCGGAAGGAAAGGAATTATTTGAACTTCCATCAGGTCTTTCGACTTTCGTGAGTGATTTTAGTCCTATTACACAACCAGACATCATGATGTAGGAACTTGCATAAATAATCGATCGGTCTTTTAGATTGTGTTTTCCCTTTTTACCAACATTATTTAAGACATATACTGCTGCAAGCGGAGCGTACTGAGAGAAATCATCAATAGTTATTTTTTCATCGATACTTTCCCTTAGCTCGTTTCGCAACTCCACATTAATAAGTTTCAAGTAATCACTTTCTATGGCGAGTGCGCCATATGTGCAAAGTACAGCGGGAATAATCAATTGCTTTACATTGAATTTTAGCGCTTTCTCCTTTTTTTGAATGCTGTCATTTACGACATTTTTTTGCGCAAAAGTCATTATGGGAATCACTAATAAATAGGAGAGTAGGATAATTTTCTTCATGTGGTCTTTAAGGCAATAAGTACCGTACAATTGCTTCATATTTGTTCTTGAGACTTATTATTTATTCACAAAGGTAGTTAGTAAAAAGCAGATAATTCCTAAGATTCCAATTAAGGAAATGATAAATAAATAATCTGCCATTCGTTCGAGTTTATATTCTCGATCTTCATTTTCTGTTTTAATAGACACGAATGAAAAAATGGAGGAAATCGTTAATAATAATGCAATTACCGAAGTAAATTCATCGATTAAACTGTTTTCAGTCTTATTGTTAATATGAAATGAAATAAGAATAAAGAGGCAAAATCCAAGTAAATTTGCAGAGGTTGCTAAAATATGTTGCGAAGTTTTGTTGGCCATTTCTTTTGATAAAATTGTAATCTATAGTTTTGTTATTTCTAAATGATACCAGTTTGTTTTTATTCTTTTTGATACCGTTTCTCCTTCAAAACATCAGATGCTTTTTGGTAGTAGGAAATTGTTTCTTTTAGCAAGTCTTCTCTAATTTTGGTCATTCTATTTTCATCATAATACAATTGAAAATCAGCAGTCAATTTTGGATTGTTAATGACCTCTAAATGAAACTGTTTCGCTTGCTGTTTTGGGGAGAGAATTGTCAAAATATTGTCTTTAATTAGTCCGAGATTTTGATAAGTTGCTATAAATGCACGTTGTTTATATGATGATTTCAAGACGTCTTGACCAAAAAATTTACTAGTGTAATCAAAATTTAACAGTCCAAATAGCGTCGGCATCAAATCAATTTGCGACATGAGCTTATTGCAATTTTGCGCTTTAAGGTTAGTTGGACTAAATATCAAAGCTGGAATTCTGTATTTGTCCAAAGGTAATTCAGTCTTTCCAGCGCTAGAGGCACAATGGTCTGCTAATATAACAAAAACTGTGTTCTTGTACCACGATTGTTTCTGCGCCATTTTGAAGAATTGTCTCAAAGCAAAGTCAGTATATTTTACACCGCCTTCACGTGATTTGGTATTTCCTGGGATATCAATGCGACCATCCGGATACGTAAAAGGTCGATGGTTACTAACTGTCATCCAATGATTGAAGAATGGTTTGCCGGTTTTGGCTTCAGCACTCATGACTTGAATCGCTTTTTTTGCCATGTCTTCATCACATACACCCCAAACATTGGAGAAAGTTATTTCTTTTGGAGTAAATGATTTCTTGTCAACAATGTCATATCCACTTCCGGAAAAGAAATCTTCCATATTATCAAAGTACGCATCACCACCGTATAGAAATTTTACTTGATAGCCTTTCTTTTTGAATACAGACGCTGTCGAAAATTTGTTCTTATTGTCTTTTCTTTTGATAACACTTTCGCCAGCGGTTGGAGGCAGGCATAAAGTCACCGCTTCAAGTCCTCGAACAGTTCTATTTCCAACGGCGTATAGATTGTCAAATAATAAGCTTTTGTTTGCCAGGCTATCTAGAAATGGTGTCAGTTGCTCTTTATTACCGTAATGGTTCATGAAATCAGCGCTGTAACTTTCAATAGTAATCAAGACTACATTTTTGTGCACTTCTGCTGAATCACTTTCTATTTTTCGTGATAAAATACCATTCTTTATTCCAGGAATTTGTTTTTGTAGTATCGCATAGGCTTCCGAACCAGGCAAGGTTTTATAAAATTTGAAATAGTCCAATTCATTATTCATGAATGCCAAATAAAACTTTTGAATTCCATTTGCCTGCAATTCATTTGCAAAAATATTCGAGGAGTTTTCTTTGTTTGCTAAAAAGGGAATCATTACTAAAGACAAGGCACTGAAAGCAACGATTAAAATTGTCATTTGCCCTTTTTCTTTTAGCGTTGGTAGTTCTTCCAAATACATTTTGGTATTCTTTACAATCAAGTAGGTGATGAAACCAGAGACCAGAAACAAACCGGAAAAAATGGGAATTACCGGATACGACTCCATAATATTTCCAATCACTTCGTTGGTGTAGATGAGATAGTCAACCGCAATAAAATTGTATCGAACGCCGAATTCATTCCAAAAGAAATACTCGCTAATACTATTTTGTATAATAAGTAAACTGTAGAGAAAGATTACAAAGCAAAACAGCCAAAAACGAATTTGCTTGCGATATTTTGGTGCGAATAATAAAAGACCAAAGAAGAATGTTTTAATACTTACAAAAGTGATTACTACTTCCGGCAAAGAGCCGCCGTATTCATTAAGGATAGTATTTCCTAATTTGAGATATAGTAGGAGCGCAATCAGTGCCGCTAGAATTATATATCCGTATGGACTATTGTACTTTGAATTTGATATAAAAAGTAAATACAACCAAAGAAAACTACTGGCTAGGATAAATACAAAAATGTCCGAAAATCCGCCAAGCAGAAAAATTTTGAACACTTCTGGGAAGCTAAAGTGCGCTTCGGTAATAGGATGGAAAAACAGAATGAATCTAAGAAATACGTTAATTGTGAGGTAGAAAAAGGCGAGATAAAGGAAAGGGCTGTATTTTTTATTAAGCATGAAATTTTATTTAAGACAAATTTCGATAGTTTTAGATTTAATGAGGTAAAGATACACCTAAGATTTCCTTAATATTAAATTAATATCAAAGTTTATTATCGTTTCGTTTGACGAAAATGGTATAGCTTTGTCCTAATCAGATTAATAAAATAATTTATGAAAAAAGGTTTGCTTACATTGCTGTTGTTTACTGTTTTCTTGTCGTATAGCCAGAATTGGAAATCCGATTTTGAAGATGCAAAAGCAACTGCTGACAAAGAAAATAAGAATATTGTCCTCGTTTTTTCGGGATCCGATTGGTGTGCACCTTGCATGAAACTGGATAAAGTTGTCTGGCAGTCGGATGAATTTAAGAAAGAATCTGAGAAGAATTGGGTTACATACAAAGCAGATTTTCCCAAGAAAAAAAACAATCAATTGGCACCAGAATTAGCAGAAGCGAACAAAAAATTAGCAGAAAAATACAATAAAAATGGTAGTTTTCCGCTGGTTGTGTTATTGGATAAATCCGGTAAAGTAATTGGCATGACGGGCTTTAAAAATGTTTCCGCTGCGGAATATATCAAACTCTTACACTCTTTTGAAAAATAAATTATGTGGAAGATTTGTAGTGTCTTTTTTTTCTTAATTTCATTTGCTGCTCAAAGTCAAATTGCGCACAAGCGAAAGTTATATCTGTTAGGTAGTCCATTCGAATTAACGGTTGTTGCAACGGACACGGTTCAAGCCAACTTACTAATAGATCAGGGAATTGCGGAAGTCAAACGAATTGAAAATCTCATCTCCGATTGGATTCCGACCACTTTGATTTCAGAAATCAATCGAAATGCGGGAATTCGTGCTATAAAGGTTACTCCAGAATTATACGATTTGGTTGAACGGGCCATTAAGATATCAGACATTACCAGTGGCGCATTTGATATTTCCTATGCTTCTATGGATAAAATCTGGAGGTTTGATGGAAGCATGAAAGCCATGCCAACCGAAGAAGCAATTAAAAAATCGGTAGCCAAAATCGGGTACAAAAAAATCATTTTGGATGCCCAAGAACGTACGATTTTTCTAAAAGACGCTGGAATGAAATTGGGACTGGGCGGCATCGGACAAGGTTACATTGCCGATAAGGTGTATGAATTGCTTCAAAGCAAAGGTTGTCAATCCGGTTTAATCAACGTTTCTGGTGATATTAAAGCATGGGGTAAACAACCAAACGGAGAACTGTGGACCGTTGCCATCATCAATCCGGTTAATAAGAATAAAGTATTCGCTACTTTTCCGTTAGAAAATAGTGCGGTAGAAACTTCTGGGAATTATGAGAAATACGTTACTTTTAATGGAAAACGATATTCTCATATCATCGATCCACGAACTGGATATCCAGCGACTGGCGTAGTGAGCGTCTCGGTTTTTGCAAAACAAACGGAAGTTGCCGACGCGTTAGCTACTGGAATATTTGTTCTTGGCGTAGACGTAGGACTAAATTTGGTTAACCAACTTAAGGGAATTGGATGTATCATTGTGGATGACCAAGGAAAAGTACATGCTTCAAATAATATAGACATCAAAAAATATCAAAAATGAAAAATATAGTAATGTTACTGATATTGTGTTTTGTAGTTTTTTCCTGTTCATCAGTAAAAGAATATGAAAAAGAAAAGATAAACGATCCGGATATGAAGTTGTCTGCGCGTTCAACAGAGCGATTTGAAACTAATTTTCAAGTGTATCGCGAAGCAGCAGCGGGCGCAAACGGAGGGAAAACGGGCGGTGGTTGCGGTTGTAATTAATAAATCAACTTAGGACATGAAAAAAGTATTTTCTATAATATTAGTACTAATTGGTCTTTCCGCACTAGCACAAGTCGCAGATAGCACTGACGTGACTTTCAAAAAACGCGTATTGGAAAGCACAGAAGTCGATTTTTTGATGAGCTACTACAAACAAGATGGTATTCACTCCGCGGTTTCTGGAGGAAGTGGTATGGAAGATTTAACAGACGTTACGCCAACAATTGTTGTGACCATGCCGATGAATGACGACTCTATTTTGACCGTTGACGCAGGGGTTTCTGCCTATTCGTCTGCATCATCAGGTAACATTAATCCATTTGATAGCAATAATCCGAGTCCATGGCAAGCGAGTTCCGGAGCCTCAGCCATGGATCAACTGGTGGCCGTAGTGGTCAATTATAGTCACAGTTCTGATGATCGAAATACGATTTGGAACTTTCACATTTCTGGCTCTGCGGAATACGATTATTCGTCTATGGGTTTTGGAGGCGGTTATACACGTTTGTTTAATGATAAAAATACAGAACTCAATATTTCTGCCAATGCGTATCTCGATACCTGGCAACCGATTTATCCCAAAGAATTGCAAGATTTTGCGTCAAACGGAAATGATCTAGATGGCGGAATTTTCAATCGATTTACTATTTTAGGAAATCCCAATTACAATCCATCGTTGTTTAAATTTCATGACAATAAGAAAAGAAATTCGTTTGCTATTTCTGCAAGTTTATCGCAAGTGGTCAATAAAAAGATGCAATTTTCGCTATTTGTAGATGTTTTAAAACAACAAGGTTTGCTATCGACACCGTATCAAAGAGTTTATTTTGCAGATGTAGCCGATTCGTATATCAATGAATTTCAATTGGCGGATGATATCGAACGTTTGCCTGATTCTCGTTTTAAGTTGCCGGTTGGCGCGCGTGTAAATTATTATTTTAATGAGAGAATAGTGCTTCGTTCATACTATCGTTACTATTCTGACAATTGGGGAATTCAAGCGCATACCGTTAACTTCGAGTTGCCCCTAAAATTGTCAGACCGTTTCACTTTTTTCCCGATGTATCGTTATTATGTTCAAACGGAATCAGATTATTTTGCGCCGTATGAAGGTCATATTTCGACAGAAGAATTTTATACGTCAGATTATGATTTATCGTCCTTTGATGCACAGCAGTATGGCTTCGGAGTAAACTACGTCGATATTTTTACTGGTTCAAAAATTTGGAAATTTGGGTTGAAGAATATTGATTTCAGATACAATCATTACAATAGAAGTGATGGATTGAAAGCAAATATTGTTTCCTTTGGTTTAAAATTCGTAATGCAATAACTCATGAAAATTCTTATTGTTGAAGACGAGCACGGAATTGCCAATTTTCTAAAGCAAGGTTTAGAAGAAGAAGGCTACGAAATCTTGGTTGCTAATGACGGGAAAAGAGGTTATGAAATTTTCCAAAGTCAAAAGATTGATCTCATTCTCCTAGATTGGATTTTGCCAAAGATGACAGGAATTGAAGTATGCAAATCTATTCGAAAAACCGACATCAAAGTTCCCATTATATTTCTAACCGCCAAAGATACTGTGCAAGAAACGATCGAAGGGTTGAAAGCTGGAGCGAACGATTATATGAAAAAACCATTCGCCTTTGATGAGTTGGTCGAGCGAATTAAGATTCATTTTAGAGACAATAGAGAGAGTGATGAGCTACAATTAGGACCAATCAAAATTATCACCTCTAAATACCAAGTCTTTTTGAATGATGCTGAAGTAGTATTTACACAAAGAGAATTTGAATTATTGTCGTATTTACTGAAAAATAAGGGAACAGTTTGCACCAGAAACCAAATTATTGAAGATGTTTGGGATATCCATTTTGACTATGACACTGGTGTTATTGACGTTTTTATGAATGCCATTCGAAAGAAACTAAATTTAGGGAAAGACCAAGATTTGATTCGAACGATACGAGGAGTAGGATATATGGCTAATGAAGTAAACTAAATATATGGTTTCATTTTCATATAAAAATAGAATTGCCTTCAATTATATTCTGAGTACCGCATTATTGATTTCAATCGTATTTTTCGCAGTTTATCAGATTATCCTTCACAATGTAAACGCTCACATCAATTTCAACATTCAAGAAGAGGTTAAGAAACATATCGATGAAATTGAAATAGACACCAACAATTCCTATCTCATCCAAGTTGATCAATGGCGAGCAAGAGAACATAATACGGTAAATGTCAATCCAGTATTTGTACAGTTCTTAGATTGCAATAACGAGTTGATTGATAAATCGCCGAATCTTAAGGGTTTAAAACTGCATTTATTTCCTGCAAAAGATAATAACAAACTTAAAGACGTATTTCTAAATAGTAAGCCGATTCGACAGATTCAGGTGCCGCTTTATGACAACAATGTACAAATAGGTTATTTGTTTATAGCCATGTCATTAGATGATAGCATTGTGATTCTGCAGAAATTGAAAAATATTCTCTTGATTTCCTTCCCATTAATATTACTTGTTTTGTTTTTTATCGCTCGATTAATAGCAGGAAGAAGTATCAAACCTGTTGTAGCGATCACCGAAACTTCTAGCAGAATTACCAGAGACAATTTGAAAGACAGAATTGTCTTGCCGCAAAACAAAGATGAATTGTTCGTGTTGTCAAAAACAATCAATGATTTGTTGGATCGAATTGAAAATGCGGTAGAGCGGGAGAAACAATTTACTTCGGATGCCTCGCATGAATTGCGGACGCCATTGGCTATTCTAAAAGGAACGCTGGAAGTTTTGGTTCGAAAACCAAGAAATCAGTCAGAGTATGAAGAAAAAATTGGCTTCTGCGTCAAGGAAGTGGACCGACTAAATCAACTGGTGGATGAGTTGCTATTGTTGGCGAGATTTGAAAATCAGAAATTAAATTCGAAGAATGAAGACGTATATTTAAATGCGTTAATTCTAGATATCTTAGCCCTTCATTCTCATAGTATTAAAGAAAATAAAGTAAGTGTAATTTCTTCATTAGATAAGGAATATTATACCCAATCTGATCACTACTTGATAGGTATAATCTTCAGTAATATATTGTCAAATGCGATAAAATACTCAAAAGAAAACGGCAAAATAAACATTCAATTTTTCGAAGAAGAAGAAGCGCTATTGTGTAGTATTTCCGACACTGGAATTGGAATTTCAGCCGAAGACATTGGCAAGATTGTACATCCTTTTTACCGAGCGCAGGCGTATAATCACCCTGAAATTAAAGGCGTTGGACTCGGTTTGTCTATTGTCAATAGACTTTGTGCCTTATTGAAAATTGGCTTTTCTATCGAGAGTCAAGAAGAAATCGGAACGACAGTTTATCTTAGATTTCCTAAGCATTCTTTAAGCTAAAAGGATATGTGCTCCGGTTTTTAATTTGTATATTTATTGCATAGATATTTTGAAAATATGGACGCAAGTAAATTGAAAGAACAATTACAAATAGAAGTAGACACTGCTTTTCTTTACGACAGTATCGCAGCAATTCAATCGGATGAAAACCTAAGCCGTGTCTTGCAAAGTCTATCAGAAATCGAGAAAGGACACGCGAAACATATGCTAGAAAAGGTGCATACTTTTGATTCGAGTTATAAAATGCCCTTGCCTTCTTCTAGAGCCAAATTTCAATTAAGACTTGGAAAATTATTCGGTTACAGTTCAATTATCAGCAATCTTTCTAGTATTGAAAAACAATTTGCTGTACATGCTATAAAAAATAAACTTAATCATGGTGAAAAACCAACGGGTTTCGAGCACAATCATTTGAATATAATCGAAGCGGTAAATAATAATGCTGCACTAAATGTGTCTGGTGGATTGCTGTCTAAATTCGAAAGTCGCCATAAGTCGGTGGGCGGAAATGCGCTGCGTGCGGCGGTTTTAGGAGCCAATGACGGCTTAGTTTCGAATATGAGTTTGGTAATGGGTGTCGCTGGTGCTGCAGTTTCTAATGCGACTATTTTATTGACAGGAATAGCTGGATTGTTAGCTGGTGCTATTTCGATGGCATTGGGTGAATGGCTGTCTGTTCAGAGTTCACGAGAACTCAACCAACGTCAAATTGATTTAGAAACGGAGGAATTGGAAGCATCTCCTGAAGAAGAAAAGAAAGAGTTGATTTTGTTATACCAAGCCAAGGGAATGAATATCGAAGAAGCAAAAAAGTTAGCGGAGAAAGCTTTCGAAAACCCACAAACCGCTATTGACGCTATTATTACAGAAGAATTAGGAATTGATAAAGAAGAATTAGGCGGATCTGCTTGGGAAGCTGCGATTGCCTCATTTATTTTGTTTTCGATTGGTGCAATAATTCCATTGTATCCTTTTATGATTTTTGATGGAAAAAAAGCAATTTTATTAAGTTTAGGTAGTTCAGTACTGGGATTATTCGGTATTGGAGCTGCTATTACCTTACTAACAGGCAAAAGCATTTGGTTTTCAGGTTTTCGACAAGTTGCTTTTGGATTAGCTGCCGCCGCGGTAACGTATGGTATTGGCTCCCTAATTGGTGTTTCGTTGGCGGGTTAAGTCTATAGTATTTGTTGTAAAATTCATAGCTTTCTGCGTATTATGATAATTATCAGGTACTTGAATGCGAAGTAGTTATAGCTTTGAAAGATTTAGAATTTTAATCATTAAATATATATAATATGAACGACGCACACTGGCATTTAGTAGTAAACCACTTTCCAATTATCGGGACGATTTTTGGCATGGGAATTTTGATTGCAGGATTGTTTCTAAAGAACAAAACCTCTATAAACACTGCGTACATTCTTTTTATTGTGGCAGCTTTGTTTGCTTTTGCATCGATGTCAACTGGAGAAGGAGCGGAAGAAATGGTAGAAAACTTACCAAATGTTGGAGATCAGATTATTCATGAACATGAAGAAATGGCTGAAAAGTTAGCAATCGTACTTTATATTTTAGGCGGCTTTTCTATCATTGGATTGATCCTCAATATTAAAAACCACAGCAAAGCAAAATGGATTACTTATCTTGTTTTATTGATGAGTCTTGCTGCCGCATTTTTTGGTAAACAAACCGGAACTACTGGCGGTGAAGTAAGACATACTGAAATTAGAACTAACGTGGTCAATCAAGTTGGGGCTAGTCAAGGCGAAGGTGCAGTGGAAGACGATGATTAAACACTTAAATTAATTTGAAAAACCCAAAATAAACAACCAATCTACTTCACTGTTTATTTTGGGTTTTTTGTTTTCTAAAAAAATGAAAAGTAAAATTTTAAAAATAAAAAGATGAAAAGCGGCGTTGTACTAAAAAATATTATTCCTTTTCTTTCATGGTATGCAACGATGATCTTTGGTGCCATTTTTATTGATTTTATTTTACATTATTTTGATCTGATTTTCATTGGAAAATATTTGGGTTATTTGGGAACGCTTACAATTTTGATTTCTTTCTTATATTCTTTGAACAAGAGAGGGATAATCAACTTTGGCACTCCAAAAGTGCTTTTAGATTACCACGAATATTTTGCTTTGTCAGGTTCGATAATGATTTTGGTGCATGCTGGAATTCACATCCATGCGATTTTACCCTGGTTGGCGATCGGAGCTATGCTCATCAATGTTGCAAGCGGATTGGTTGGAAAGCACTTATTGCAAGAAGCCAACAAAACGATGCGGGAAAGAAAATTAGAACTCAAAAATTCCGGTGTTACACCAGAAGAGATTTCAAAAGAAATTTTTTGGGACACCGTTAGCATGGATACAATGAAAAAATGGAGAACCATTCATTTGCCTATTACTTACTTTTTAGCCTTATTTTCCTTGATTCATATTGTATCAGTAATCTTATTTCACTGATGAAAACAAAGTATATTTTTCTGTTAATTACCATCGCCATTATTGCGATTGTCGTTGTTTTTCCGCACCAAATGCTATCGTCGGGTAATTTATATGAAGCGCACTCCGACCTGAAGAACAATTGTTTAGCCTGCCATACAATTGGTGCAGGAACACCTGATACAAATTGTATTAGTTGTCACAAGGTCAATGAGATTGGAACCAAAAACAAAGGCGCGACAGTTTCGTCTATTAATAGATTGTCTTTCCATAATAATCTAAATGAGCAAAGTTGTATTTCCTGTCATGCCGAGCATAAAGGTGTCAATGCCAAAGCTGCCATCGGTAAATTTGATCATATTCTGCTTTCAGAGACTAGCCGTAATGAATGTGTGACATGCCACAATCAACCGAATACAAAATTACATAGTCAAGTTTCGGTGTCATGTGCAACTTGTCATACAACCAGAAGTTGGAGAAGCGGAATCACTTTTAATCACGTATCGATCAATGAAAAATCTAGAAACAATTGTGTTGCTTGCCATCAAAGTCCAAAAGACAATTTTCATTCAACTGCTACTACTGTTTGTAGTTCATGTCATGGTGTGAAACAATGGAAACCTTCAACGTTCAATCACAGTAGTTTCTTCATCTTAGATCAGAATCACAATACCGATTGTACGACTTGTCACACGCAAAACAATTTAAAAACCTATACTTGTTTTGGTTGTCATGAACATTCTGCTAATGCAACTCAGAACGAACATAGAGAAGAAGGAATCACCAACATAAACAACTGCGTACGTTGCCACAAAAGCGCCAATGAAGATGAGATTACCATGGACAAAAAAGCCGTAATGGAATACAACAAATCCTCAAATAAAAGCAATAGAGAAAATGACGATGACTGATTAGACCAGCATCAAGATTAACAATTGAGCCACAAAGATTCTGAAAATGGTCACCAAAGGATAAACGGTAGCGTAAGATTGTGTAGGAATGTCAGAATCTAAGTACTTTGTGCTGAATGCCAAGGCTGCCGGATCGGTGTAAGTTCCGCTCATCAATCCAACGAGTTGATAAAAGTTGAGTTTCATTACATATCTTCCCATAAGCATCATAAACAATAGTGGAATCAATGTAATAAAACAACCATAATACATCCATAGCCAACCGTTGAAGTGCACGAAGTTCGCATAGAATTTCTCTCCAGCGTGAATTCCAACTGCTGCAAAAAACATACAAATCCCCATGTCTTTCATAAAGTAAACTGCTCCGTTATTTATATAAGAATGAATCACGCCAACTCCACCGTATCGGCTAATAAATAAAGCGGTCAATAAAGGTCCAGCTGCAAATCCGAGTTTGATAGGAACAGGCAATGTTGGAATAAAAATCGGAATTGACCCAATGATAATCCCGATGATTAAGCCACCGAAAAGCGATAAAAAATCGGGTTCTAATAATTTCTTTTCGGAATTTCCGATGATATGTTCTGCTTCTGCAATTGCTTCTTTATTTCCGACAATTCTCAGTTTATCTCCGTAATTCAAACGCAGGCTTGGTTGCGCTAGTAATTCCATACTAGAGCGAAAGACACGAGTTACTTTTAAGTCAAATTTGTTGTAAAGGTCTAATTCTGCCAGTGTCTTATGAGTTGCCGACGCTTTGGTTACAAAAATATTCTTAGTCACAATATCTTGTTCAGATTCAATAAACAAATCCGTAGATTCTTTGCCAATTTTCTCTATAAAAGCGGCCACATTCTTAGGAAGTCCAACAATCATCAGGACATCTTTCTTCACAATTTTTGTGTCTAAAGACGGCGAAAAAACTACTGCCGAACCACTATTTTTCAGTCGAGAAATAATGATGTCGTGAATTTCCAACTCTTTAAAAATTTGATAAATGCTTTTTCCGACAACATCAGCGTTTGTTACTCTGCATTTGGTATGAATAATAGTATTTTCATCAATTTCATTTTGAGAAAACAAACTATTTTGTTCTGCTACAAGATTAATTTTCATAAGTGACTTAGACAGTATGATTGACAGAATAATTCCTAAAACACCTAGCGGATAAGTAATCGCATAAGCAATGGCAGGATCGTCAAAAACTTTATTGGGAAGTTGGTTTTGTATTTCTTGCAAAGTTGATTTAGCTGCTCCAAGTCCAGGCGTATTTGTAACCGAGCCAGACATTAATCCCACTGCATTTGCAATAGAGATGTGCGTAAAGGTGAATAGAAAATAAGTCACTAAACCACCCAATAGGACAGTGCTTATTGCCAGTGCATTAAATCGTAAACCTTCTTTCTTAAAGGATGAGAAGAAAGATGGTCCGACCTGAATTCCAATGCCATATACAAATAGAATCAATCCAAAATCCCGGACAAAAACCAGTAAGTCATCATTCATTTTGTATCCGAAATGCCCTAATAGTATTCCAACAAACAATACCGCTGAAACGCCAAGTGAAATATTTCCCAAGCGCAATCTACCCATAAAAAAACCAACGCTAATCGTCAGTAACAATACAATTAAGGATTGCGTGATATCGGGCGTTGTATTGGGAGAAAACAAAGTATAGAACCAGTTAAACATGAGGGTTGACTTTTAGATAAATTAACGTCAACAAAATTAGGGATTACTTTATGTCTTTAGATGATAATTATCATAATAATCATCCGCAATCCCTTATAAACAAAGAAATCGATTTCGTAACTTTTTTATTTTCATGATAAATATCAGTTTAACTTTATTCTCGAAAACAGAACTTTGACTTAAGAAAATAAACCATTAAAAAGAATAAATATGAAAAATATTAGAGTTATTCAAGAATTACACAACCTTGGAATTACGGGCTATCATGAAGTTTCATACAATCCAACGTATGAAGAACTTTTTCAAGCAGAAGTTTCACATCAAAGAAAAGGTTACGAGAAAGGCGCACTGACAGATACTGGAGCGGTTGCGGTTAAAACTGGAATCTTCACGGGTCGTTCTCCAAAAGACAGATATATCGTTAAGGACGATATTACAAAAGATACAATTTATTGGGATGATAAAGTGAATTTCCCGACAACCAAAGAAGTTTGGGATGACTTAAAAAGTATCGTCTTAGAGCAACTTTCTACTTCTAAAAAATTATATGTGGTTGATGCCTTTTGCGGAACGAACGCCGACACTCGTTTGAAAGTTCGTTTTATCATGGAGGTGGCGTGGCAAGCGCATTTCGTGACTAATATGTTTATTCGACCTTCTATCTATGAATTGGAAACTTTCGGCGAACCAGATTTTGTCGTAATGAATGGCTCTAAAGCCACCAATCCGAATTGGAAAGAACATGGTCTTAATTCTGAGAATTTCGTCTTATTTAATTTGACAGAAAAAATTCAAATCATTGGTGGTACTTGGTATGGTGGTGAAATGAAAAAAGGAATGTTTGCCATGATGAACTATTATTTACCGTTACGCGGAATGGCTTCTATGCATTGTTCTGCCAATGTGGGCGAAAAAGGAGATGTTGCTATTTTCTTTGGTCTATCTGGAACAGGAAAAACTACTTTGTCTGCCGATCCAAAACGTTATTTAATTGGAGATGACGAACATGGTTGGGATGATAATGGTGTTTTCAATTATGAAGGTGGTTGTTATGCTAAAGTCATCGATTTGAGTGAAGACAACGAACCAGATATTTGGAAAGCCATCAAAAGAGATGCGCTTTTGGAGAATGTGATTGTCAATGAATATGGAGAAGTAGATTACTACGATCATTCAATTACTGAAAACTCTCGAGTGTCTTACCCGATTTATCACATCAACAAAATTGTTTTGCCTTCAAAAGCAGGGCATGCTAAGAAAATAATTTACTTGTCTGCCGACGCATTTGGAGTATTACCTCCAGTTTCAATTTTAGATGATGATCAAGCACAATATCACTTTTTATGCGGCTATACCTCTAAATTAGCGGGAACAGAACGCGGAATTACCGAACCGCAACCTTCATTTTCTCCGGCTTTTGGTGAAGCATTCTTGACTTTGCATCCGACCATGTATTCTAAAACATTGATTGGTAAGATGAAAGAACACGGTGCAAAAGCCTATCTGGTTAACACGGGCTGGAATGGAACGGGAAAAAGAATTTCACTTAAAAACACCAGAGCCATTATTGATGCCATTATCAATAGCGATATCGACAAAGCGCCGACAAACGAGATTCCATTCTTGAATCTAACCTTCCCAACCGTTTTGCCTAATGTAAGCGATGGAATTCTTGATCCGAGAGACACATACAAAGACAAAGCTGATTGGGAGCGTAAAGCAAAAGATTTGGCAGCGCGTTATATCAAAAATTTTGAGCAATACACGGATACGGAAGAGGGAAAACGATTGATTAACGCAGGTCCGAAGGTCGATGTAGTTCAATTGAATTAGTAGTTTTAATTTCTTTGAAATCTGTTTGAAATGTGCGAGCATTTCAGACAGATTTCATTGTTATATATGAATAATCCTTTCCTGTTATTGGATAAATATTACAGCATTAATAATATTCAAGAGGCATTTACTTTAATCTAAAAATTCTTCATTTTTATTTGTTGACTTTCTTTCATTTAATTGTTCAAAAAACTATATTTACCTCTTAAACCTATTGAAAGCAGGATTTTTATAATGAATATGATTAGCAATAAGAATAAGACAACCATCGATACCGAAACAGAAATTCCCGAGCCTCAACTCAATATTTTACTTACGACGGACGAAGATGATGCAAGACCAGTTTATATTTCAGGAAATTTCAATAATTGGCATACACAAGACTTGAATTTTGAAATGGAGAAAATCGGTAACGGTTTGTATCATTTCAAGTTTGCAAGCGACTTTGTCTATCCCGAAGAGTTATTGTATAAGTTTACCAAAGGAGATTGGAGTGAAGTTGAGATTGATAAATATGGCAATCGAACAGAAAATCGTTCGTGCAAAGACCATCGTGGCGTTCGCAAAGAGCATGTTGATAAATGGCGAAAAAATTGGTTGCCTTTCAAGCCCAATTTCTTGCCAAAAGTGCATTTGATTTCTGAGGAATTTGAAATCCCACAACTCAATAAAACTAGAAGAATATGGGCTTTGCTTCCTTATGATTATGAAGAATCAAAGGAAACGTACCCTGTTCTTTATCTGCAAGATGCGCAGAATCTATTCAATGAGAAAGCGAAATACGGTAATTGGGAAATCGATAAGAAACTAGCGGTAATGTCTGAGTACAAAATCGGAAAAATTATCGTTATTGCCATCGAACATGCGGAGCACGATAGGATCAAAGAATACAATGTGGGCAAGACACTTTTGGGCGTTGGACAAGGGAAAAAATACATTCGGTTTATTACGGATACTTTGAAACCCTTTGTTGATAAGAATTTCAGAACCAAACCAGAACGAGAATTTACAGGAATAGGAGGAAGCTCCATGGGTGGATTGGTGAGTATTTTTTCTGGTTTGATGTATCCGGAAGTCTATGGAAAGCTGATGATTTTTTCACCTTCATTGTGGGTTATTCCGAAAATGGACTTTAATAACATCGATTTTTCAGAACCTGGCGATACAAAGATATACTTATATGCTGGCGGTGATGAAAGCGCTACGATGATAGAACATGTCAAGAAGTTCAAAAAGAATATGATTCAAAACGAGTTTGTAACTAGCAAAATGAAAATCAACTTAAGCATCAATATGCTAGGTAAACACAACGAAACCTATTGGAGTGATGAATTTCCCAAAGCAATTGAATGGCTATTTTTTAATACAAAAGACATATAAATGAAGACTAAGAATATTAAGGATTTAGAAGGTTTCACAGGTGTAATATTAATTCCGGTTTTTGAAACAAGTCCACAGCACCTAGTACCCATAGAGTTTCATGGTGTGTCCGTTTCTTCTAAGGTGTTTCATGGTAAAAAAGACACATATTATATGGCTGAGAAATATGATTGTGTTCATATTTTTATTGGTTTGGGTAGTAAAATCGACTATAAATCACTTAAGACAACAACCCGTCGTATCGCGTCGAAAGAAAAAGAAGCTTTTGGGAAGAATGTAGCTTTGGTCATACCCGAAGTATTTACGTTGCAGCAAGTAGAGGCTACAATATCTGGCTTGTTTTTAGGAACTTATAATTTGGGCCATTTTAAGAAAAAAGTAAATCATGCGTTTTTAGATCCCAAGTTTGAACTTTCTTTGATTTCAAAAACAGACCATTCAGAAGTGGCGATGCGTGCTATCAAAATCGCGAAAGCGCAAATTGAAATTTTGTATTTGGTAGATTTACCACCTAACAATATTACGCCGACCTATCTTTCGAAATGGGCCATAGAATGCGGAGAGTCGCATGGCTTTAGCACTAGAATTTTAAACGGTGAAGCGTCGCGAATTGAAGGTTTAGACGCTTTTATAGCCGTTGGAAAAGGCAGTGATAAGGAACCGCAATTTATCATCATGGATTATATTCCAGAGACAGATATTCCGAAAATCAAACATGTTGGATTGGTAGGCAAGGGTATAACGTTTGACACTGGCGGACTCAATATCAAAACTTCAGGCATGTTACATATGAAATGCGATATGGCAGGTGGTGCAGCGGTATTAGGAACCATGCAATTGGTCGCTGATTTGCAATTGCCAATTCGCGTAACAGCAATTGTACCTTGTTGTGAAAATGCCGTCGATAGCAAATCATTCTTGCCGAGCGATGTCATCAAAAGTTATAGCGGTTCGACAATTGAGATTATTGATACCGATGCAGAAGGCCGCTTGATCTTGGCGGACGGTTTGTCTTTTATGATTAAGAATTACAAACCTGAAATTCTAGTTGATATTGCAACATTAACAGGCAGTTCCGTTGGAACATTTGGTTATGAATGTGCTGCCTTATTTACCAATGATGAAACATTATCTCAAAAATTGCAGCATTCTGGCGATGAAATAGGGGAGCGGTTGTGGCCTCTTCCGTTGTGGGATGCCTATAAATCGGACATAGAAAGTGATATCGCCGACGTTAAAAATTATAGCGGAAAACCTGTCGCTGGTGCAATTTCAGCGGCGAAGTTCCTAGAGCATTTTACTGATGGTCATACTTCGTGGGCGCATCTTGATATTGCAGGAGTTGCCTTTGGCGACGATGAATTTGCAAAAAGTAAACATGCTACCGCTTATGGTGTCCATCTATTAACTCATTTTATTGAAAATATTTAAGCTATGAACAAATCTCCTAAAACATTCGTTTGCATTTCTAACTATTTCAAAGGGGCTGATTTTTTGATTAATTTGAAGAAGTTAGGTAATAAAGTCTATTTAGTTACATCCGAAAAACTACGTGATAAATCGTGGCCAGTTGATTATATTGATGAGATTTTCTTTATGGAAGGTCAAGACGTCGATTGGAATTTGGAACATCTTCTTCTTGGTGTGAGTAATCTGATGAAAAACAACAAGGTGGATGCTATTGTAGCTTTGGATGATTTTGATGTTGAGAAAGCCGCCTATCTGCGCGAAAACCTTCGAATAGATGGCATGGGACAAACCACTGGACGCTATTTTCGAGATAAACTAGCTATGCGTATGCGTGCTAAAAGTTGTGGTATTTCCAATCCGAAGTTTGCGTCGTTGTTTAATGATCATGATATCAACGCATTTGCGGATACGGTAGCACCGCCATGGGTTTTGAAGCCGAGATCAGAGGCGTCGGCTTCTGGAATTATCAAAGTGCACGACAAAGAAAGTTTATGGATGCACATCAACGAAATGGGCAACAATCGTTTTAAGTATTTGGTGGAGCAATTTCGTCCTGGTTCTGTCTATCACTGTGATAGCTTAATTTTGGATGGTAAAATTTTGTTCAGCATCACATCGAGATATTTAGCAACACCCATGTAGATTTCGCAGGGCGGCGGTATTTTTAGAAGCGCCAATATCGAATACAATTCTGAAGATGACAAAGCCATCAAGAAAGTCAATGAGCAAGTAATTAAAGGTTTTGGCTTGAAACACGGCGCGGCACATTCAGAATATATTAAATGTGACGAAGATGGGAAAATTTATTTCTTAGAAACTTCCTCTAGAGTAGGCGGGGCGCATCTAGCCGAAATGGTAGCTTCTGCTTCTGACATCAATTTATGGGCGGAATGGGCTGTCATCGAAAATGCTTTAGCTAAAGGATTAGAATATAAATTACCAAAAGTGAAAAAAGAGTATGCTGGAATTGTACTCACGCTTTCCAAATACGAACATCCAGACTTAACTTCGTTCTCTGATGAAGAAGTTTGTTTCCGCGTGCCTCTAGATTATCACGCCGGATTGATTGTAAAATCAGATAAGAAGGAACGTGTTTTGACACTGCTTGATGAATACGCCAATCGATTGGTGCAAGATTTTGCTACGGTTGTGGCACAAGCGGAAGTGAAGCATTTGCATTAGGTTTCTTAGGAGCTAATTCCTGCTATTCGCTAAATCTTTTGCGCCTCTCGAGCGCCGCGAACGGACGAAGTCAACAATGGCGCAAAAGGATACCGCTTCTATCAGGGCTAGGGCTTCGGATTAAAATGACGCTCTTAAAAAAGCCACGAATTCACGAATTAAAAATAAATTAATTTGTGAATTCGTGGCTTAAAACTTTTGCGGGCTTTGTGGTAAAACCTATCTTTCAAACAATCCTAATGTTCCGCCTACCCAATCTTTATCTTTGTTGAATTTAACGCCAATCATTTCACCACGGCTTAATCGAACCAGATTACATAATAGAGTAGGAGCTTTGTCGTCTTTTTTCCAAACGCAAAGCACGCGAACTTCTGCTTTTACTTTACCATCTGGAGATTGCACGATGGGAAGATAATTGACTTTCTTCTGAAGAATATAAAGTTCTTTTTCGGTAACTGCCTCAATATCTGCTTTGGTTACGTGAAAAATTACTCCCGAGCCAGAAAACGAAAACAATGGTTTCAGGACGTAATTTTCTAGATCGGTTGGAATTTCTTTCAGTTCACTGAGCAAGGTCGTTTCGATGAAGTATTTTCCTTTTAACATGGGTAAAATAAACTTGCTAATTCTAAAAAACCAGTTCGGATGTCCAGCCCATTCCACGTCTAAGTCGTCGGAAAAACTGAAGTTCATTTTGAGATCTTTTCTCAGTTCTAATTCATCAAAAATCACACGATTGTAGATTCTTTTCACTTGAACTAAATCGCCATTTTCGTTGGTGTAGAACAATTGTTTGTCTTTCTTAATCAATTCCGTGACACATACAATTGGAATTCCAATGTCGCGTCGACAGTAATAGAAATCTATTTTGGTATTTTGCTTTTCGGGTTCGATTTCGAGTAGAATTACATTTTCTTTTGGAAGATTATTACACATGGCGTCTTCAATGATTTTCAGATAGTCCTCATGCGAAATATCATTGATGAACGGCGTGAGTTCTTCTAAAAATGGGTAGTATTTTTTAAACTTATCATACAGCACGAATTGGTAATTAAATAAAGAAGGAAAACCTTGCACTTCGATGAGTTTTGGAATTACTTTTCCGTCTTCTTCACAAATCCCAAAATCGATGGCAAGGAAAGTAGTGTGCTCGTCTTCGTTTGGAACTTTGGTATTGAGTTCTAGGGATTTTTCTGTTAATTGCTTGAAATTATCTTGCTGAATGAGTCGAATGACATCTTCACAACCTTCCATTAATTGCGATTTTAATTCATTTGAAATAAAGAATGGTGTTTCCGCCATTCTAAAAGTGGGCAAATAGTCGAAATCAGCAGCGATATCGTTTTGAAATTCCTGGTATTTGTCTAAGCTAAAACTGTCGTTAAAAAGTTGTCTGTATTTTGAAATCATAGTTTATGCAATAAAGAAATGAATCGAATAAATTTCGAAAAAATGGCAAAATAAAAATGATTGCTAATTGAAAAGTCGAAACTTAGTTGGAAAGAATCTTTTTGGTTTTCAATATGTCATTAATAGCGATACGAAGGAAATTAGGAATAATGGTTTCGTTGGTTTTATAGATTTTATCTTCATCCAACAAGTCTTCTAGCATATTTCTAAATTTCTTTCTACCTTTTAAGATAATGATTTTTTCCCGAGCCTCCGCTTTTTTCAGATTAGCGATAAAGCTCAAAGGATCAGCTTCTGGGTGAAACTGCGTTCCTACAAAATAAGGTGTAAAACGCACGGCCATAATAGCTCGTTCAAATTGAACATGGTCGCGAATTTTTTCTAAGGAAATAATCTTAGCGCCATGGTCCGAGAACACACTCAATTTAGGTTTAACCACTTGATAATCTCGAGAATCAACCGCGTAAAAAGGATCCGCTAAACCTTCAAAAATCGGATCATTATAACCTTCCTTGGTTTTGTGAACGGTCATGACGCCAAACGAAGTATCATTTCTTTTTGTGATTTCGGCTAAACCAAAATGTTTACAAGCCATTTGAAAGGAGTGACAAATAAACAAAACGTGTTTCTTTACCTCATTTTCTTCATTCCAAATAGTCAATTGATCAATAAATTCGTAATAGCTTTTGTCCCAAATTCCATCGCCTTCCAGCGGATTTCCTGGTCCACCAGTTGAAATATAAATATCGAAATCTTTAATTTTCGGGAATTCTGATTTTCGTCGTACATCGAAAATCTTAAAACTTACAATCTGATTAAACCGATTTATGATGTCTATAATGCAGCGCATACCTTGATTGGGCTCACCATTATACATATCTAAAATAGCTATCTTTATAGTATGTTCATTCATATTTTTAGGTTTAAAAACAGAAATTGGTAGTACAAATATATAATTATTTCTATTACAATCCTTTAGTAAATTCAGAAGTTATAAAGTCGACAACCTTCGTTAAGTCTTTTGTTTGATTAAATACCGCCAATTGTTTGTCCGCTCCAGTTCCGTTTTTCATGATTTCATGTACATAACTAATTTGCTCACGGCTTCCTAATTCATCGAGAACATCGTCAATAAAGTCAAGCAATTCACCTACTAGAAGTTTCGTTTCCACTTCTTTTTGCAACCCAAAATCAATCATGTTTCCTTCAATACCATAACGAGCTGCTCTAAATTTGTTTTCTTTGATCAAGGCAATTCTGTAGATATTGTAGCTCATGTTATGCAAAGTCAATTTGTGCAATTTTGCTACGATTGCTTGGATAATGGCCACAATACACATGGTTTCCTTGACGGTCAAACTCATATCGCAAATGCGGAATTCTATGGTGTCATAAAATGGATGCAATCGTAAATCCCACCAGATTTTCTTTGGATTGTCGATACAATTGGTTTTGACTAAGGTTTCCAAATAATTGTCATACGACGCCACAGAATCAAAATACTCTGGTAATCCTGTTCTTGGGAATTTGTCAAAAACCTTTGTTCTAAATGATTTGTAGCCAGTTTGTCGTCCTTCCCAAAACGGAGAGTTGGTCGATAGTGCAAAAATATGCGGCAAGAAATAGCAGGCTTGATTCATCAATTGCAATCCAATTTCACGATTTTCAATACCCACGTGACAATGCATACCGAAAATCAGATTGGATCGCGCTGCGTCCTGCAATTCATTTACAATATTGTGATATCTAGGATCGTCTGTAATGGGTTGATCTTGCCATCTAGAAAACGGATGCGTACCAGCACCACCAACAACCAAGTCTTGTTTGGCTGCTAGTTCTACAATCTTACTTCGAAGGAATTTAATTTCATTTTCCGCTTCTTGAACATTCTTGCAGATATTGGTTCCAACTTCAACGACCGATTGGTGCATTTCCGCCTTCACTTGTTCATTAAGAATCACTTTGGCACCATCAACAATTTTCGATAAATGCGAACGTAAATCTCTCGTATGTGGATCAATTATTTGGTATTCTTCTTCAACTCCAAGCGTAAAAACAGGTAATTTTTTCATTGCATATTATTTTAAGGAGCTAATCCGGCTATTCGTTGCAATCTTTTTGCAATTCCGCTGCGCTTCATTGAAGATTATCCTTCGCTGCGCTACGCATAATCCAAAAAGGATTTCCACTACTATCCGGGCTAGGGCAATTCGTATTCTTACAATTCTCTTTTATTTTTCTGCTGCTGCATCCTTTATAAAAGTTCCCCAAGTCAAATTCATCTTGCCAGGTTTTTGTTTTTTGGCAGCAGCAATCGCCATTTTTGCAGCAGCTTCAACTACCCATTCGAAATTCTCAGCACCTACTGAAGTGAATTCAGCATCTGGCGCTGGGTTTCCAAAATCGATTGCGTATGGAATTCCGTCTCGTACTGCAAATTCAACCGTGTTAAAATCATAACCTAAACCTTTACAAAGGCGAATGGTATAATCTTTTACGGTGGCCAATAATTTTTTATCTACTGGCGGTCCGTCAATTACATAGCGTAAATGATGTGGATTTCTTGGCTCGTATTGCATGATATGCACGTCCTTTCCGCCAAGGCAATACACGCGGAAATACTCTGTAAATACAATCTCTTCTTGCAGCAACATTACTAGTTGTCCCGTTTCTTGATGTTTTTGCCAGAATTCTTCTTTGTTTTCTAATCGATATACATTTTTCCATCCACCGCCGGCATAAGGTTTCATGTACGCAGGAAATCCAATGTATTGGAAAATTCCGTCCCAATCCATAGGAAATTTAAGATTTCGAAATGATTTTGAAGTAGTATCAGTTGGATGTTCAGCAGACGGCAGAATAACTGTGTTAGGCAAGGGAACACCAAGTGTATCCGCCAAACAATTGTTGAAAAACTTGTCGTCGGCGCTCCACCAAAATGGGTTGTTGATGACGTTGGTACCGGTCAATGCTGCATTCTTTAGGTAGGCCCGATAAAATGGCACGTCTTGCGATATTCGGTCGATAATTACGGCATATTCACCGCCTTTATTTTGAATAACTTTATCTATTGAAACTGCTTCTGCAATTATTCCTTTTTCATTTTTAGAATTCACTCTTTCGATAAATGCGTAAGGAAAGGTATCTTCCATTCCGAATAATATTCCAATTTTTTTACTCATGACTTTATTATTTTTAGGTTTTCGTGACTCGAGCCTGTAAGGCGAACAGATGAAATAATCTTCGATTTCATATCCGATAATTTTAATATTTAGAAAAATTTAATTCTTGATAAATAATGCGGAAACATTTGTCGCCAAACAGGCCAATCATGTTCCTGATCTTGACGAACATCAAGCCAATGCGGGATATCTCTTTGCGCCAAAACACGACTGAGTTTCAAATTTGCATCAAAACAAATGTCCCAGTTAGAAGTTCCTAGAATGATATCCATATTCCATAATTCACGATCATTTAGACCGTGTAGGTAATCCTCCGGACTATTGTAATATACGTTTTCATCGTGATATCCGTCCATAAAACTCTTGATGTTGAATGCGCCACTCATCGAAAACATATGGCTGACATAGCCAGGATGTCTAAAAGCAAAATTAGCCGCGTGATAGCCACCAAAACTGCAGCCCGCAACTGCTACTTTTCCAGAATAGGTATTATTCTTGACACGCTCAACAATTTCATGACAAATCATTTTATCATAGCAGACGTGGTTCTGAATTCGGTGATATGGATGAATATTTTTATTATAAAAACTGTCTTTGTCGATACTTCCTGGACAAAAAATTTGGATCAACCCTTGTTCAAGGTACCATTTAGCAGAACCGATGAGCCCTTGATCTTTGTTTTCATGGTAGCTTCCCATAGAAGTGGGAAATAAGATAACAGGATATCCCGTATGGCCAAAGACCAACATTTCCATTTCTCGATTGAGATTCGGGGAGTACCATTTGAAGTATTCTTCTTTCATACACTATATACAACTGCTTTTAAAGATGGGAATTGAACTGATGCAATTAATCAAATCATATAAACAATTATAGTAAAAATATTCAATTAAAATCCTGTACAGGTTCATTTTAGCAAACAATTGCGAGAATGTTTAAATTGATTACGATAATTTGTGAAAAGATTAAAATATAAGCACTACATCAAAAGAGATTTGTCTAAAAGTCAATTTGAAATGCCATAGCAGAAATCAAAAAAGCCAGTAAACTAGTATAGATGTGATGAAATCAAGCTTAATTGTTCAAAACTGAATCAAATAGTTGCACTTGACTTTTTAGGCGTTCCATTAACATATTCATCATTCGCTTATTTAAGGAAGAGGAATTCTGAATGTAGATCGCATACTCATCCACTGTAAAAAGCCCAATTACCATTCCTTTTAGGGCATTGCGAAACTTAATATCTTTCTGAATTGCATTTTCGATAAACTGCAATTTTTTGTCAACTTTGAATGAATAGAAATCATTTTTATGTTTGCTGATGTGATTGCTAAAAACTGCAATAAACAAATCATTTTGTAGTTTTAAAATAGGTCGTAAGGTTTGATTTTGAAATTGCTCCTCTTTCGACGATTGTTCAGTCACAGAGCCAATTGCTTCTCCTCGCCATTGGGTCAAGTTAAAATCTCTAGTTTCCATATTTTTTATTTTAAAGGTAAAAAAAAACCTCCGTTTTGTTCCGGAGGTTTTTTTTAGTTATCAAGAGTTTCTGTTAATTAGTTTTTGATTTTGAAGGTTACTCTTCTTACCAATCTTCTCGCATCAGCAGAATTTTTGAGTACTGAAGTGTCTTCTCCTGCAGCCAATATATTTAAGCGAGATCCATCGATGCCAGCATCCATAAGTACTTGTTTAACATTTTTTGCACGATCATTTGACAACTTATTATTCAATGCGTTACTTCCAATCTCGTCCGCATGACCAACAATCTCCAATGACGTTCCTGGGTTATTTCGCAAGTAGGTCAAGATGAAGCCAATTCCTTCTGTTGATTCTGGAGTAGGTCTACTTTTTCCTGCTTCGTAATAAATAGACACATAACCATCCTCAATCATTTTCTTAATCATATCAGCGTTAGCGCCTTCAATGACTGAACCAACGCTAGCTTTGTCCACAAAGTTGTTAGCCATGTAGCTTTCTAACTCATCTGGAACTCCGTTTTTGTTAACATCAACCATTCTAC
>CANGTL010000032.1 GCA_947456815.1 Flavobacteriaceae bacterium | reverse complement strand
GATACTGATATTACGCCAATTAATTTATTTAATTTAATTACAGGGGAACAAGCCGGTGGGACATGGACAAGATTACCAGGGGGAACAGGCGGAACATTTAATGCAGTAGCAGGTACTTTTATTCCTGCTCCAGGAGCTACAACGAGCACTTTCCAGTATGAGGTGGCAGGTGTTGCTCCTTGTAGCAATGCCACGAGTGTTGCCACAGTCAACATTAATGCGCAGCCAGATGCTGGAGTAGACGGTTCTACATTAGTTTGTGATAACAGTAGCACAGCGATAAATTTATTCAATTTGATCACTGGTGAGCAATCCGGGGGAACTTGGATAAGATTGCCGGGAGGAACAGGGGGAACCTTTGACCCATTAGCAGGTACTTTTACTCCAGCTGCAGGAGCTACTTCAAGTACATTTGAATATAGAATAACAGGAGTTGCGCCTTGTGTTGATGACTTTAGTATTGCTACAGTAAACATAAATGCGCAACCAACTGCAGGAACAAACGGTAATACCACAATTTGTGATAATGATATTACGCCAGTTGATTTATTTAGTTTAATTACAGGGGAACAAGCCGGGGGGACATGGACAAGATTACCTGGAGGAACAGGAGGAACCTTTAACGCTGTGGCGGGAACTTTTACTTCGGTATTGGGAGCCACTACGAGCACTTTCCAATACGAACTAACGGCAGTAGCACCTTGTGTAAATGCTACAAGTGTTGCCATAGTTAATATTAATGCCCAACCAGATGCGGGTATCGATGGATCAGTAGTTGTTTGTGATAGCAGTATCGCTGTGATAAATTTATTTAATTTGATTACCGGTGAGCAACCTGGGGGAACATGGACCAGATTGCCCGGTGGAACAGGCGGAACGTTTGACCCAATAGCAGCGACCTATATCCCAGCTTCGGGATCTACCACCAGTACATTTGAATATAGAATAGCAGGAGTTGCTCCTTGTGTTGATGATATTAGTATTGCCACAGTTACCATCAATGCGCAACCAGTTGCAGGAACAAACGGTAACACCACAATTTGTGATAATGACAGTACACCAGTTGATTTATTTGGATTAATCACATCAGAACAGCCAGGTGGTGTTTGGACCCAATTACCTGGAGGAAGTGGTGGTACATTTAACGCTGTGGCGGGAACTTTTACTTCAGCTTCGGGAGCCATTACCAGCACTTTTAAATATGAACTAACAGGAATAGCGCCTTGTATTAATTCAAGTAGTACCGCCACAGTAAATATTAATGCACAACCCGATGCAGGAGTATCAGGAGGCATTACGATTTGTGATACAGATACTACAGTTATAGATTTATTTTCATTAATTACTGCAGAGCAACCAGGGGGAAGTTGGACACAATTGCCAGGGGGAAGTGGAGGAACTTTTAACGCAGCAGCAGGAACTTTCACAGCGGCCATTGGCGCAACGACCAGTAGATTTGAATACAGATTACCAGGGGTTGCACCATGTGTGGATGCAACAAGTATTGCTACGGTAACCATCAATGCACAGCCTAATTCAGGGGTGGCCAACCCACCACTGCTAGTTTGTAGTGATAGCACTACGCCCATTGATTTGTTTAGTTTAATCACAGGAGAACAAGCAGGCGGAACATGGATTCGTTTCTTAGGAAGCGGAGGAATCTTTGATCCTATAGCGGGAACCTTTACACCAACAGCTACAACAATTAATATTCCCAACGTTTTTGCTTATAGTATCATAGCTACACCGCCTTGTTTGGATGTTAGTACTCAAGTGAATATAGATGTAATTGCGGCGCCTAAAGCGGGTGTTGATGGAGCGACAACGATCTGTGATAGCAGCACAACTCCTATAGACTTAAATACGCTCATTACAGGGGAACAATCAGGAGGAACTTGGTCACGAAATACAGGAAGTGGCGGAACACTTACCCCTGGGGGAATCTATACCCCTGCTCCAGGATCTCTAAGTGGAACATTTATCTATACTGTAAATGGTCTAGCGCCATGCGGTAATGATACAAGTGTGGCTACGGTGAACATTAATGCGCAACCCGATGCAGGAGTAAACGGATTACCAAAAGTGGTTTGTGATAATGATACTACTGCTATAGATTTATTTTCATTAATTAATGGGGAACAAGCAGGAGGAACCTGGATTAGAAGTTCAGGTACAGGTGGAACATTTGATGCTACAACGGCAAGATTTACCCCAGCGCCAGGCGCTACAAACAGTACCTTTACTTATACGATAATTGGAACAGCACCATGTATTGATTCAAGTAGTCTTGCTACGATAAACATCAATGCACAACCAATTGCTGGTGTGGATGGAGCGATAGCTGTTTGTGATAGCAGTACAACGGCGATAGATTTATTTTCATTAATTACCTCAGAGCAGTCGGGTGGTGTTTGGACAAGAACAGGAGGCTTAGGTGGAACCTTTGATGCTGTTTTGGGTACATTCACTCCAGCCCTTGGAGCCACCAATAGTACATTTGTTTATACTTTAAGTGGCGTATTACCATGTACAAATGATACGAGTCAAGCAACAGTAAACATTAGTGCACAGCCCAATGCAGGAGTGGGAGGTTCTACATCAATTTGTGATAGTAGTGCTACCCCGATTGATTTATTTGGATTAATCACAGGGGAACAAGCAGGAGGAACATGGAGTAGAAGTTCAGGTACGGGAGGTTTGTTTAATGCTGCCAGTGGAAGTTTTACGCCATCGGCGGGCTCTACGACAAGCACATTTACGTATACTATACCGGGAGTTGCTCCATGCGTGAATGCTAGTAGTGTTGCCACGGTGAATGTTAACAATCAACCCAATGCAGGAGTAGGTGGACCATCACAAATAATTTGCGAGAGTGCCACTACTACTGTTGATTTATTCTCGCTAATTATTGGCGAGGAGCCAGGAGGAGTTTGGAGTAGAAGTTCAGGAACAGGAGGAGTATTCAATGCACTAGCGGGAACTTTCGTTCCTACAGTTGGAGCTACTTCTAGTACATTTACTTATACATTAACGGGCACAGCGCCCTGTGTGACAGCTACTAGTTTGGCCAGTGTGACTATTCTGCCAGTGGCAAGTATTGCTTTAACGGCAGGAGTTAGTGTGCAAACACTCTGTATCAACAATAATATTACGCCATTTTCTTATACCATTGGCAATCTAGCAACAGGTGCGTCTATTACATCTGGAGGATTACCACTTGGCGTGAATCCGATTTTTACGGCAGGGGTTTTGACCATTAGCGGAACAGCCTTGGAGTCAGGGACCTTTAATTTTGTAGTTTCTACCACAGGCGGATGCTCCTCTTCATCGCTCAGTGGTGTGCTGGTAGTTCGACCTGAAGTTCGATTGATTCTGAGCTCTACGCCTAGCACAACTTTTCAAAGTGCTTGTATAAATGAACCAATAGACATTATTACTTATCGAACAGAGAACAATCCTACCAGTGTTAGTGTTACTGGATTACCACCGGGAGTCACCGGAGTTTATACAGGAGGCTTATTTACAATCTCTGGTGCGAGTTCACTTGTGGGTTCCTATCCTTACGTAGTGACCACAGTGGGAGGTTGTGGCGTGGATTCCTTAAACGGTACCATTACCATTAATCCAAATGTATCTATTACTTTGCTCACCCCTGTAGCCACGACCTTACAAACGGTTTGTATCAACGAACCGATTTTGCCAATTACCTATCAAGTTGACAATGGTGCCACGGGAGCTTCTTTGGTTGCAGGGACGGTTCCAGATGGCATTCAAGGAAGTTTTAATACGACAACCAAAACCTTTACTATCAATGGGGTCACAAGAGAGTCGGGCACATTCAATTATATTATTACTACCTCTGGTGGTTGTGGTAGTGCGAGTTTAACAGGCACTATAAATGTGAATCCACTTCCGGTGATTAACTTACCACAAGAAGGATTTATCTGTATGGATGCTTCGGGGAATCCGATTTCGGATTATACTTTAACCACCAATTTAAGTCCTGCTCAATATAGTTTTGAGTGGTCGGATATCAACGGTGTAATTGCAGCAGAGACTGGTAATAGCTATACCGCCACAGTCCCTGGACCTTATAGTGTTAAGGTAACGAATCTGCTCACAGGTTGTCAAGATACGAAGAACGCTACCATTAGTGCTTCGCTGGCTCCAAGTGCAATGGCAATTTCTCAGACTACGTATTTTGAAGATGGACAGGTAGTGACCGTGCGTGTGTCACCACCGGGAGATTATTTGTATCAGTTGGATTCTGGGCCGTTCCAAGGTAATAATTTCTTTATAACTTTTATATCCGGCACCCATACCATTACGGTAAAAGATAAATTTGGATGTGGATTTAAGCAAGATACATTTACGATTGTAAACTATCCGAAATTCTTTACTCCAAATGGCGATGGATTTAATGACACTTGGAATATATTTGAAATCGCAGATCAACCACAGGCGTTTATTTATATATTTGATCGCTATGGTAAATTGCTCAAACAAATCGCCACACAAGGCGAAGGTTGGGACGGAAAGTATAACGGCGCAGACCTACCTGGCGATGATTATTGGTTTAAAGTATTTTATAAAGAAAAGGGACAAGACAAAGAATTTAGAGCCCATTTTTCTTTGAAGAGATAAAATTCATAAAAAAAAGCAACTCCAACGAGTTGCTTTTTTTATGGAAAGATCTTGACTTGCTTTTGAGTGCCCTAGCCCCGATGGAGCCGATATCCTCGCAGCGCAGCGAAGAGATAAAGGCGAGAGCGGGAATAGCTACTAAATCTATTTTTGATTATAGACGTGAATCGCTTCTTTAAGAATTTGCACCGACTTAATCAAATCGTCTTTTTTCAAAACATAGGCGATGCGTACCTCGTTTAATCCAACACCTGGCGTTGAGTAAAAACCTGCAGCGGGCGCTACCATCACTGTTTCTTTATTGAGATCGAAAGACTCCAAAAGCCATTGCGCAAATTTGTCAGCATTATCAATCGGCAATTGGGCAATGCAGTAAAAAGCACCTTTTGGTTTGGCGACTTTAACGCCTTCAATTTTTTGTAGTTCTGCAATTAAAGTATCTCGGCGATCTCTATACTCAGTGATCACTTCATCGAAATAGCTTTGAGGCGTTTCTAGCGCTGCTTCGCTTGCTATTTGGGCGAAAGTTGGTGGACTCAAACGCGCTTGAGCGAATTTCATTGCGGTCGCCATCAACTCTTTATTTTTGGATACGATGCATCCGATTCGAGCGCCGCACATGCTGTATCTTTTTGAAACCGAATCAATCATAATCGCGTTTTCCTCCAATCCAGGAATATTCATCACAGAATAATGAATATCTCCGTCGTAAGTAAACTCGCGGTAAACTTCATCCGCAATCAAAAATAAATCGTGCTTTTTAACCAAGTCCGCCAATTGCATCATTTCTTCCTTCGAGTACAAATAACCTGTTGGATTACCTGGATTACAAATCAAGATGGCTTTGGTCTTTGGCGTGATAAGCTTTTCAAAATCAGCGATAGGAGGTAAGGCAAAACCAGTATCTATGGTTGAAATAACCGGTACTACTTTTACGCCTGATGCAGTAGAAAATCCATTATAGTTTGCATAGAATGGTTCAGGTATAATGATTTCATCTCCTTGATCCATGGTGCTTCCCATTGCAAAAAGCAGCGCTTCCGATCCGCCAGTCGTGATGATAATATCCGCGATATCTATTGGTAGACCATGATTTTTATAGTATTGCGATAGTTTAGTTCTATAACTTTCAAAACCAGCAGAATGACTGTATTCTAGTACCTTGATGTCAAGATTTTTGATAGAATTCATCGCGACTTCCGGAGTCTTAATATCGGGTTGCCCAATATTTAGATGGTATACTTTATTTCCTTTCTTTTTGGCAATGTCAGAATATGGAACCAATTTACGAATAGGTGATTCCGGCATTTGCTTTCCTTTGTTGGATATTTTTGGCATGATGCGTTTGTTTTTTTGAATTGCAAATTTGCGAATTTTTTGAGAGTACACCAATTGTTTTAGTTGATATTATTATCTGGCGGTAACTTACTTTTTTTAATTAATTTTATGCAAACAATTTTCATGAAATTCCGCAACTTCATTTTCATTTTACTTTTTTGGCAGGTCACGCTATTTGGTCAGAGTGGATTTCAGTTTGAGAATAATAAAGACAAAATTGCGATCCCTTTCCAGCTCATTAATAACCTGGTTTTTATTCCACTTGAAGTAAATGGTGTGCCTTTAAATTTTCTGTTAGATTCTGGTGTAGATGAAACCATCTTACTGAGTCTCGATGATAAAGAAGAAGTGAGTTTTCACAGTGTTCAAAAAATCAAGCTAAAAGGTCTAGGAAGTAACGAACCGATTGAAGGGTTGAAATCTTCCAACAACATTTTATCGTACAAAGGATTGGTCGATCGGCATCATGATGTCTTTATTGTACTCGACCAGAGCTTTAATTTTTCATCCCATATCGGTATTCCTGTCAATGGAATAATTGGCTATAATTTCTTCAAAGACAATATCGTTGAAGTCAATTATGATAAGAAAAAGGTTTTTGTTTATAAAGACACCAAGAAGATTAGAAAGAAAATGTTGAAGCGCTCAGCATCTTCTATCATGATAGAACGGAACAAGCCTTATTTGATTAGCGATGTTGCAATAGCAAATGAGCAAGTTCCATCTAAACTTCTTATTGATATCGGAAACAGCGACGCATTGTGGCTTTTCGAAAACAAAGAAAAGAAAATCAACATGCCAAATATTAAGTTTGAAGATTACTTAGGCAAAGGTTTTAGCGGAGATATCAATGGATTTCGGTCAAAGATTGGCAGTGTCAAAATCAATTCGTTTACATTCGAGAATCCCATTGTGGCTTTCCCAGATTCTATTTCGATAAAGAGTGTTAATAAAGTAGTTGACCGCGTAGGTTCGCTTGGTGGAGAGATATTAAAACGATTTAATATTATTTTCGACTATTCAAATAATAAAATCTATTTTTCAAAAAGCCACTATTTTAATGACCCATTTTTATACAACATGAGCGGTATTGAGTTGCAGAATGATGGTATGCAATGGGTACAAGAAACGGTCAATTTACAAACGGTCAATCTAGATAATAGTTACGATGGTAATGGCAATAAAGCACAAAATGACTTTAAACTAAAGTTTACGCTCAAACCCATCTTCTCCATTGCAAGTGTCCGAAAAAACTCTCCCGCCGAAGCAAGCGGTTTACAAGTGGGCGATTTGATTGTCTCCATCAATAATGTCGAAGCCTATCGCTATACTTTGCAGTCTATCAATAATTTACTAAAATCAGAAGAAGGAAAATGGCTGTATTTTGAAGTCGAACGAAATGGCAAACTACTGAAATGCAAGTTCCAACTAAAAAGTATTTTGTAGCTATTGATTTGTTGCAAATCGCAAAATATTAAAGCAAAAAAAAGAGCCTCAATTGAAGCTCTCTGTATTTAATTGTCACTAGACATAATTCCTTTTTTCTTTTCTAAGACATTGACTGCCTCTTTGACCAAAACTTCACCTTTGATTTTGATGGCAACACGTCCGCCTTCAACATTAGTGGCATTCGATTCAACTGTAATGGTTTTTCTAATTGGCCCTGGACTCATATTATATTTTACATCAATTTTACCCGTTTTTCCAGGCATGATTGGTTCTGTAGGTTTAGATGGCACGGTACATCCACAAGTTGATTGTACATTTGTAATAATCAAGGGCGCGTCTCCAGTATTCTTAAATTCAAAAGTTCGCAAGCCACTATCTTCATCTTTATATACGTTTCCAAAATCTACCGTATTATCTTTGGCTACGAACTCTATTTTTGCACCCTGAGCGGCAACATTTAACGCGAATCCTACAATAGCAAATGCAATTAGTAATTTTTTCATTTTTTGAATAAATTTTAAGTTGAGTAAAAGTACTTTCTTTTGGTAAATGTGCAAATATTTAATTCTTAATTTTTTATCAGGAGCTAATTATTTACTTTTGCAAGGCTTACAAATAGCATACCAGATTAATTATTTTTTTGTCAGTAGCTTTCTCCCGCTTTTCACTCTATCTTTTGCGGCGAACACCGCCACAAAAGGATGCCGTTACAATCGGGGCTAAGGCTGCAGCATCAAATCGTATTTTCGTTTCATAAGGAAAAATGCAAACTAACATTTAAACTGGTAAACGATTAAACAATTTTACAAATCAACGATTAAACAATTACACAATCCACATACATCAATATAAAATGACAATACCAGCTCAATTTGACGCCAAAACGATAGAACCAAAATGGTACGACTACTGGATGAAAAATAATTATTTTCATTCAAAGCCCGACCATAGAACACCTTATACCATTGTAATTCCGCCACCCAATGTTACGGGTGTGTTGCACATGGGACACATGCTCAATAATACGATTCAAGACGTATTGATTCGTCGTGCGCGTCTAAAAGGCTATAATGCCTGTTGGGTTCCTGGAACAGACCACGCGTCTATTGCAACCGAAGCAAAAGTAGTGGCAAAACTCAAAGCGGAAGGTATCAACAAAAATGACTTGTCTCGTGAGGAATTTCTAAAACATGCGTGGGATTGGACAGACAAATACGGTGGTGTAATTCTAGAACAACTCAAACAACTAGGTTGCTCTTGCGATTGGGACAGAACGAAATTTACTATGGATCCGGACATGTCCGCTTCAGTTATTCGTTCTTTTGTTGATTTGTACAACAAAGGTCACATTTATCGCGGCTACCGAATGGTCAATTGGGATCCCGAAGCCAAAACAACTTTATCCGATGAAGAAGTTATTTATGAAGAACAACAAGGAAAACTCTATTTCTTAAAGTATAAAATTGAAGGTAGCGAAGATTTCTTGACCATCGCAACAACCCGTCCAGAAACAATATTTGGAGATACTGCCATTTGCATTAACCCTAATGATGAGCGATTTGCACATCTCAAAGGAAAGAAAGCTATTGTACCAATTTGCGGTCGCGTGATTCCAATCATAGAAGACGAATATGTCGATATAGAGTTTGGAACGGGTTGCCTAAAAGTTACGCCTGCACACGATATGAATGACAGAACGTTAGGCGAGAAGCACAATTTAGAAATTGTAGATATCTTCAATGAAGATGCAACGTTAAATAGTTTCGGTTTGCATTATCAAGGACAAGATCGCTTTGTTGTTCGTGAAGCGATCGCTAAGGAACTTGAATCGATTGGAGCGTTGGCAAAAACAGAAACACATCTAAATAAGGTGGGAACTTCCGAAAGAACCAAAGCAGTAATCGAACCGCGTTTGTCTGACCAGTGGTTTTTGAAAATGGAAGACTTGGTAAAGCCAGCGATTCAATCGGTTTTGGTAGATGAAGAAATTAAGTTGTATCCAAAAAAGTTCGACAATACCTATCGTCATTGGCTAGAAAATATACGCGATTGGAATATCTCACGGCAGTTGTGGTGGGGTCAACAAATACCCGCCTATTATTATGGAGACGGTAAGGAGGATTTTGTTGTAGCCGAATCTATTGAGGAAGCGCTTGAATTAGCCAAGCAAAAAACCAACAACGACCAACTGACTAAAGACAACTTAACGCAAGATGCCGACGCTTTAGATACTTGGTTCTCTTCATGGCTTTGGCCAATGGCAGTTTTTGGCGGAATCATGGATCCTGAAAGTGAAGATTTTAAATACTACTATCCAACGAATGACTTAGTTACTGGTCCAGATATTTTGTTTTTCTGGGTCGCTAGAATGATCATCGCGGGTTATGAATATACCGGAAAAAAGCCTTTCACGAATGTCTATTTGACTGGATTGGTTCGTGATAAGAACCGTCGTAAGATGTCCAAATCACTTGGGAATTCGCCAGATCCGCTGGATCTAATTGAGAAATTTGGTGCCGATGGCGTGCGGGTTGGATTGTTATTGAGTGCTTCGGCAGGAAATGATATTATGTTCGACGAGGAATTGTGCAATCAAGGGAAAGCATTTTCGAATAAAATATGGAATGCCTTTAGGTTAATTAAAGGTTGGGACGTTTCGGAAAGTATTCCGCAACCGGAGTCTTCTAAAGTTGCGATTGAGTGGTACGAGGCGAAATTACAACAAACGCTTGCTGAAATTGAGGATCACTTCGATAAGTATAGAATTTCAGATGCGCTCATGGCAATTTACAAATTGGTTTGGGACGACTTTTGCTCTTGGTTTTTAGAAATGATTAAACCAGCTTATCAGCAGCCCATCGACAAACTAACTTTCGATGCTGCAATCGATATGTTGGAGAATAATCTAAAATTATTGCATCCTTTTATGCCATTTCTTACGGAAGAAATTTGGCAACATATTGCTGACAGAACTGACAAGGAAGCATTGATTGTTTCTGAATGGCCGGAATTAAAGCCATTTGACGCAAAACTAATTGCTGATTTTGAAACAACAATCGACGTAATCTCTGGAATTAGAACCATTCGAAAAGAGAAGAATATTCCTTTTAAAGACGCAATTGACTTGAAAGTAATTAATAATGATCTAGTTTCCAGTCATTTTGATTCAGTCATTATGAAGTTAGGGAATATTGTTTCCTATGAATATATTTCCGAGAAAGAGAATGGGGCTTTGTCCTTTAGAGTAAAATCTAACGAGTACTTTATTCCAATTTCAGGAGCGATAGACATCGAGGAAGAATTGGCCAAACTTTCAGAAGAATTAAAATATACACAAGGCTTCTTAAAATCTGTTCAGGCGAAATTGTCAAACGAACGATTCGTTTCTGGAGCTCCGGAGAAAGTACTCGAAATTGAGCGTAAAAAAGAAGCTGATGCTTTGGCTAAGATTGCAACAATCGAACAGAGTTTAGCAAGTTTGAAATAACAAAAATCCCAAGTTAAGACTTGGGATTTTTTATTTTACGTTCTTTGCTTCTTCATAACGTTCACTAACTTTTTTCCAATTGATTACATTAAAGAAAGCCTCAATAAATTTCTTTCGTTTGTATTGATAATTCAAATAATACGCGTGTTCCCATACATCTAAGGCCAAAATAGGCGTTCCTTTTACGGTGGCATTCGTCATTAGAGGATTATCCTGATTAGCGGTACTTGTGATCTGTAGTTTACCGCTACGGTCAGTTACTAACCAGGCCCAGCCAGAACCAAATTGTTTTGAAGCGGCATCTTCAAATTGATTTTTAAATTCATCGAAAGATCCAAAATCTCTTTTAATTGCAACTGCTAAAGAATCTTTCGGTTGTCCGCCAGATTTTGCAGCCAGATTTTCCCAATATAAACCATGATTATAATAGCCTCCCGCATTATTTCGTAATTCGCTATTGTTAACGTCGAGTTTCTTTAACACTTCTTCAATGGCAAGCTGTTCAAGTTCTGTTCCTGCGATCGCTTTATTAAGGTTGTTGGTGTAGGTCAAGTAATGTTTTGAATAATGTAATTCCATGGTGAGCGCATCCATATGCGGCGCTAGCGCTTCATATCCATACGGAAGCTTTATCATTTGAAATGTTCCTTCGTCTGCCTTAACATCATCTGGACTGCCAATAAGCATTTTTTCTTCTTTTGAAGGCAATGGTACTTCAACCACTTCGGTCAGTTTTTTGTTGTTACATGAAAATAGAGTAAGTAGCAGTAAGCTCAAAAAAACTGAGTATTCTTTTTTCATTACTTTTATTTCTTTGTTAGGGAATGAATGGCTTCAATGTATAATTCTTTTGCTTCGTCAGCACTTAGATGGCTGATTTGCATCCAAGCGTTGGTTTTGAATGCATCTCTCAATTGATAAGTCGCAGAGATTGATGAGGGATCAACTGTGCCGAACGTAGCTTGTTTGTAATAGGCATATAAGCGTAATTGTACATCTTGAGGCAGTGTCGCTTGAGACATTTTATCAGCAATCGCTACCGCATCTTGAAATCGAGTATCTAAATCTTTAGCGTCCATTTTTTTATTTTGAAGCTATGATGGTTTTTCCTCCTACTGCTTTTTGGTTTAGTTGCACGTCGATTTTTGTTCCTAGTGGTAAGAACAAATCTACTCTAGAACCAAATTTGATAAATCCAGCATCTGTACCTTGAATTACTTGCATTCCTTCTTCAGCATAATTCACAATTCGTCTCGCCAAAGCACCTGCAATTTGCCGGTATAAGATTTCACCAAAGACACGATTTTCGATAACGACCGTAGTTCTTTCGTTTTCGGTACTTGCTTTAGGATGCCAAGCTACTAAGTATTTTCCTGGATGGTATTTACTGAAGTTTATCTTCCCGTTAACCGGATATCTGGTAACATGTACGTTAATCGGGGACATAAAGATAGAGACTTGTAATCTATTGTCTTTAAAATATTCGCTTTCAAAAACTTCTTCGATGACAACTACTTTGCCATCAACCGGAGCAATTACGTGATTATCATTTATTGCAACTTCTCTTTTTGGATTTCTAAAAAACTGAAGTATTAAAATTAGAAAAGCAAGTATTAAAAGTTCAATACTTTTCTTAAGCCAAAATATAGAAATAAAGTGATCTGCCAATAACAAAAAAACTACCGTTAGGGTAGTAGCTATCAAGATGATTTTTCCGCCTTCTTTATGAAACATAATTTAAGATTTGATAAAACAAAAATACAAAAGGTCCTGCAAATATAATACTATCTAAGCGATCTAAAATACCTCCATGCCCAGGCATTATTCTTCCACTGTCTTTTACACCCGCCATTCTTTTGAATTTCGATTCGATTAAGTCGCCGAGAGTTCCAAAAATCCCAGCAATCAAAGAGATGAAAACCCAATGCTCGACAGCTTGATGAATATAGTACTTTGCAATAAAAACGCTAATTACTGTTGAAAAGAAAAGCCCTCCGAGAAACCCTTCAATTGTTTTTTTTGGTGACACTCTTTCAAATAATTTTGTTTTTCCGATAGATTTTCCGACAACATAAGCCATGGTATCATTAAACCAGATCAATATAAATATGCTGATAACAATTTTGGGATTGAAAACACTTTCGACAAATGGTAATTTTGCAAGGAAAATGAACGGAATTACAAGATAACCAACTAAATAACTGTATTTTTCAACTGCTGTCATGCTTTTTTCATCGCGATTAAATAAGTAAGATAGTGCCTTGATCGCGATTAATAGGAAACAAATCAATAAGACAAGATCTGCCCTTAAATCAAAAAAATAATAAGTAAAAAAAAAATAAAGGAAACTGGCTAGCAGAAAAGGAATAATTTTTCTAAGGTTCACTAGTTCACAAAATTCATAAACGCTTAACAAAAGCAATAGACCGAATAATACCAAAAAGCTATTCAAGAATAAGGTTGCTGAGACTAATATAATGATATATAAAACGCCAGAAAGTGCTCTTGTTAGAGTTTCATTCATCTTAGAGGTCTTCTAAAAGAAGTAAATATAAATTTTTTGCAGCACTACCATATTGAAGAAAGTCTTCCTCCTTTGCTTTTTCAAAGTACTTTATAGTAGTGATATTCGTGGGATAGTCTTTATCGTATTTCTTCTTGATGGCTCGTAATCCATCGCTCTTGCTTTCTAATATTTGACTTGTTGTAGCAAGTATTACCATATTTACTGGCAAGTCGTTTGGTTTATTTTGTTTGATTTGATTTGAAGAAAACAAAATAGAGCCTTCATCAGCTATTAGATTTTCGCAACTTGCCAAAAGGAATTTAGGATTTGCTGAATCTTTGTACGTGAGCTTATTTTCGTCAAGCATCGAGTAGAGTTTTGGCTCAAAGCAAACTGCTTCTGACTCAAACCAATCGTTTTCTTCAAGAATATGTTCGAAATGGTCTTTTACCTCGCTAAGATCTTCGCAGTACAGAAATTTACCTCCATTTTTTTTAAAATTAAAAGTAAATTTTTCATCGGCTGGGGCTGATAAATGAGCTTGCTGGGCATTGAATTCGCTTTGCTTTTCTTCTTCCGAAGAATCATTTCCAGAACCGAAAAATTTTCTAAAAAGACTCATATAGTAGGTACTCGTTATTAATAAAATTAGGAAAACATCCAAAGATAAAAAAATCTTAATTCAAATGTTATTTTGAATTAAGATTTTTAAAAAAATATCTATTTATTCGGGGATTACAAATCTGTTTCTTCCTGTAAATTAGAGTCGAATTTTCTCTTACCAAAGATTGCTTCCAGATCGTCTTTAAATATTACTTCCTTTTCTATCAGAATATCAGCAAGTTGGTTCAACTTATCTTTGTTTTCTTCTAGTATTTGAATCGCTCTTTGATATTGACTTTCAATCAATGAAGAAATTTCTTTATCAATTATCATCGCGGTATCTTCTGAATATGGTTTTGAAAAATTATATTCGCTTTGTCCTGAAGAATCGTAGTAAGTAACATTGCCAATTTTCTCGTTAAGTCCATAGATAGTAACCATCGCGCGAGCTTGCTTCGTAACTTTTTCTAAATCACTTAGCGCACCAGTCGATATGCGATTAAAAGTTACTTTTTCAGCTGCACGTCCGCCCATTGTTGCGCACATTTCATCTAACATTTGATCAGGTCGAACAATCAAACGTTCTTCTGGTAAATACCATGCTGCTCCTAGACTTTGTCCACGCGGTACAATGGTAACTTTCACTAGTGGCGCAGCGTGTTCCAACATCCAACTTACTGTAGCATGACCTGCTTCATGTATTGCAATTGCTTTCTTTTCATCAGGCGTTACAATCTTGTTCTTTTTCTCCAATCCACCGACAATTCTGTCTACCGCGTCTAGAAAATCTTGCTTGTCTACTGCTGTTTTGTTATTTCTAGCTGCAATCAAGGCAGCTTCATTACATACGTTTGCGATGTCGGCGCCAGAAAATCCGGGAGTCTGCTTCGCTAAGAAATCCGTATCTAAATTCTCTACTTTTTTCAATGGTGCTAAATGCACTTCAAAAATTTCCTTTCTCTCTCGAATATCGGGTAGATCTACAAATATTTGTCTGTCAAATCTACCAGCGCGCATTAAAGCTTTATCTAAAACATCTGCTCGATTTGTTGCAGCCAAAACGATTACATTGGAATTGGTTCCAAAACCGTCCATTTCTGTTAGCAATTGATTCAGCGTATTTTCACGCTCATCATTTCCACCAGAGAAATTGCTTTTTCCTCTTGCTCGACCAACAGCATCTATTTCATCGATAAAAATAATTGCCGGTGATTTTTCTTTAGCTTGTTTGAATAAATCTCTTACACGAGATGCCCCTACGCCAACGAACATTTCAACAAAATCAGAACCAGAAAGCGAAAAGAACGGAACTTTTGCTTCACCGGCCACCGCTTTTGCTAACAAGGTTTTTCCAGTTCCTGGAGGGCCAACTAACAGTGCGCCTTTCGGAATCTTTCCACCCAAATTGGTATACTTTTCAGGGTTTTTAAGGAACTCTACAATTTCTTGAATTTCCTCTTTTGCTCCTTCTAATCCAGCAACATCTTTGAAAGTAGTTTTGATATCCGTTTTTTCGTCAAATAGTTTTGCTTTCGATTTTCCGATGTTGAAAATTTGCCCGCCACCACCAGCGCCGCCAGCACTCATGCGTCGCATAATGAAAATCCAAATACCGACGATAATTAGTATGGGCAATAGATTAATCAATATTTCAGACCAATTACTTTTTTCTGAAAAAGTATAGTCCTTTAATTTTCCTTCATCGACAGCTGTTTCTAATTTTTTTTGAAAGATTTCATCGTTCCCGATTTCAAAAACGTAATGCGGACCTTTTGTGTTCGCACGATTTAGTAAATCTTTAGCTACTGCTTTATGAACTGGCAGTTTCAAAGCTTCGGGAGTCAAATAGACTTCAGCTGCTGCTTTGTTATAAACGATTACTTTTTGAACATCTCCGTGATCAAGGAACGTATTAAATTTTGAAGAGGATGTTTTAGCTAGATCTTGAAAACTAGAGCCACCAGTAGCATAACTTATAAATAAGAACACCACTACGATAGCTGCATAAATAAGCCATGGACTTACTTTAATTTTATTTGGATTGGGTTTATTGTCGTTTGCCATTTTATCAATTAGTATTTGTTGGCAATGGTTGTGATTTTGGCGTCACCCCAAAGGCTTTCTATGTTATAATATTCTCTGATTTGTTTTTGGAAGACATGCACAACAATATTGACATAGTCCATTAGCACCCATTCCGCATTATCGGAACCTTCAACATGCCAAGGCTTGTCTTTGATTGCTTTTGATACTGTTTTTTGAATCGAGTTAACAATAGCGTTAACTTGTGTGTTTGAATTTCCGTTGCAGATGATAAAATAGTCGCAAGCTGAATTATCTATTTCTCTTAGATCTAAAATGTCAATATCATTCCCTTTCACTTCCTCAATTCCCTTAATGATATTTGCTAGAAGAACATCATTATTAATCGCTTTTTTCGTCATTTATTATTTTGTATATGTTTGCAAAGTTATCATTTTTTGTCATTATTTTTGAACCTTAACATAAGATTAAATTCTGTTACAACTTTATCTTTTATGAAGGTAGTCAAACTCGATGCCATAGACTCTACAAATGACTTTTTGAAGAATTTACTTCGTTCAGAATCACTAGAGAATTATATGGTAGTTACCGCTGAACATCAAACTAATGGTAAGGGTCAAAGAGGTGCTACATGGTCTTCAGAAAGCGGTAAGAATTTAATAATTAGTATGTTAATTAAGGATTTTATTGTTGCAGACGCTACAATATTTGATCTTAATATCGCAGTTTCACTAGCCGTACACGACGCATTATCAACTTTAGAAATTCCAAAACTAAAGATTAAGTGGCCAAACGACATTATGTCAGACGGAAAAAAAATTGGCGGAATATTAATTGAAAATAGTTTTAAAGGTGACAGTAGTATTGAATCTATTGTCGGAATTGGCCTAAACGTCAATCAACTACAATTTGAAAACCTGCCAAAAGCATCATCGTTGGCAATAATTTCGGGTTCAACCTTCGACAAAGAAATGGTATTAAATCAAATTGTACAGGAAATAATAAAAAATACTTCAACATGGAACGTCAACCCACAATTGTTCAAAGAGAAGTATACAAACTTACTTTTTAGAAAAGGCGAATGGACGGAGTTTCAAACTACAGATTGTTTAATTTTTAATGGAAAAATCATTGGAATTACAAACAATGGTCAACTAACAATTGAAAATGAAAGCGGCGCTATTCGTAGTTTTGATATTAAGGAAGTTAAAATGATCTTTTAGATTTATAAGATGAATGCTTATAAAGAAAACGGCTCTCCCAAATAGAATTTTATCAAAGCATTGTTGTACAATAACTCGTATTTTGACTGAATTAACTGCGCTTGCGAATTGATGTAAGTGGCTTTAGTAGTATTCAATTCATTGATATTGATTTTTCCTAATTCAAATTTTAAGGCATCGGCTTGGAAACTTTTTTCCGAAAATTCAAACGCTATCGAAGATGCCTCGGTTTTTTTCATTGAAGTTTTGGTATCAGTAATCGCTTTCATCACTTCTTTCGAAAGTTCATTTTTGGTAATTTGTGTATCCACTTTTGATTGACGGTATTGCATTTTGCTTGTTTTCGATTTGGAGTAGTTATCCATTTGTCCAAAAATTGGAATAATCAAATTAAGTCTCAAAATATTCACTTCATTGTTCTTCAGTTGGTCATTAAAATCAAATACTTCGTCTGTATTGGTATAGTTTGCGCCGTATTGGGCTCTCATCGACAAAATTGGATATTTTGAAGCTCTTGCAATCGCCAAAGCAGCTCTTGCTTTTTTCTCTTTAAGCAAACTCATTTTATACGACGGATTTAAAAGAATCGCTTTATCGATGATCTCATAAGGATTCTGAGAAATATCGATATTACTATCTAATTTCAAAATGGGCTTGACCAACATAATTTCTTTTTCAAGCGGAATATTCATGAGTTGTTTTAAGCTCACCAAGTTGTCGGTCAACCGATTTTGATTGGTTAGCAGGTTTAATTCTTCTGTTGCCTTTTGGGATCTTATCTTAAAAACCTCGCTTTCAGCAATCGTTCCTGCATTAAATTTGAGTAAGGCAAGCGCCAATTGATTTTCACTCGATTTAATTTGCTCTTCGTTGGCAGCGATGATGTCCTGCAAATAAAGAATTGTAATAAACTTTTCTGCAAGATTAATTGTTATTGCATTTTCAACTCGCTTGATGTTTGTTTCATTAATTCTAACTTCCTGTTTGTTTAACCGAATCGAATTCAAAGCTGAAAAGCCCGCAAACAGATTGTAATTGGCGTTTAAGTACCCTTGATAATTCTTAATGTCTGTGTTAACAAACAAATTCGAATTTGGATCCACCTCTCTTCCCCAAGAGTTTTTATTGTCTATAGAACCAAAGAAATTAGGCAATAGTCTGCCATAACTTGCGGTGTACTGGTATTTGGCGATTTTTTCGCTATTTGAGGCACTTTTTAACTGCAGGTTATTTTTGAAAGCCAAATCTAAGCAGTCTTTGAAGGATAGAACATCCTGCGCAAAAACTACATTTGAGATAACAAAAAGTGCTAAAAATAATGTCTTTTTCATTTGGACTTAGTTGACGTTACTATCAATTTTATTAAATAATTTCTTAATAATGTATTGATATAGCTGCATTCTTTCTATAATAACTTCTCCTTTAAGTTTGTATCCAGCTTTTAGATTGATGCTTGGATTGTACTTTTTTATGGTTGCCAAACAGTAGAATGTTTTATCTACATCTGAAGGCGACACATATGTAATCTTTCCTTTGATAGCACCGTATCTATAGTAATTGTACGCATCCAATTTCAGGTTGATTTCTTGACCATTCTTGATGTATGCTAAATCTTTTTCATCCAAAGTTACTTTGGCATAGAACTTTTCTTTCGAAGGCGCTATAATCGTTAATAGTTCACCTTTGGCCAGAATTTCTATATTCTGTTTTGAGTTGAAAAGATTGGAAATGGTGCCATCAATACTACTCACAATAACCATCTTTTTTAATTCGTCTGAAATGTAAGTGAGATTGTATTTTCCGTCTTTGATTTCCGTTTCCAATTCAACCAATTCCCTTTTGTAGTTTTGAAGTTCATTGTCAACTCCTATAATCGACCTTTGCAAATCATTTTTAGATCTCCTGTAATTGTTGTAGAGATTCTCAAAATCATAGTTTTTGCTACCGTAAGTTGTTTTCACTTCAACTTGAGACTTTCTGTCATCCAAATTCTTGTTTTTTGTATCGGTCATTTCGTATCTTGAAATGGCACCTTTAGCGTACAACAATGAATCGGTTTTGAACTTGTCATTTAAAATTGAACTCTGTTGAGAGGATAAATTCAATTTATTATTCAATGCAGCAATTTCTAATGCCGACTTTTTACGGTCTGTTTTGTAGATCCCAGATTGAATTCGTAACAATTGAATTAGCGAATTCTTTCGATCGGCTGTATTAGCAATTAAATTCTTTATAATATCGATTTTACGCTCTTTCGACGCCAAATCGGTGTTTAGAACATCATAATCAGATTGCGTTTTCTTGTTTTCTAAAACAAATAAGGTATCGCCTTTTTTGACTTGTTGACCTTCCTTAACAGCAACTTTAAGTACTTTGACTTCGTTGGGCGCATTGATTTTTAATTGTGGTGTGTCGGAGTAAATTTGACCTTCCTTGAAACTAACGGTATCATTCAACCTCAAGGCAAAAATCAACACTAAAACAACAATTAAAAAAGCAACTAGAATTTTATTGAGAATCTTAATAAAATTGATCGACCTCGTGTTGTAAAATGTAGAGTTCTCCATTAGTTATTTTATATTTTTTCGTGAAGTTAATGTTTTTGATTGGTTCATGTGAAATGATAATGTAGGTCTTATCATTATCGGCATCGATTAAAGATTCTACTTTGCTACGCGATTCTACGTCCATTCCTGATAGTACTTCATCTAGAATGATGATTTCAGTGATGGCAAATAAAGCGCGAAGCAAAAGAATTTTTTTACGTTGACCAGTCGATAGATTTTTACCATTTTCATTAATAATAAAATCCAATCCATCTTCTTTAGACGCGATGAAATCGTAAAAATTGATTTCTCTCGCTTTGTCTAAAATGTCTGAGATACTAATATCTTTTCCTAAAGCAATATTGTTGTAAATACTGTCGTTGAACAAGATATCTTCGTTGGTTACCAACAAGATTTTTTCTCTCATTTTTTCTTCATCATAGAACTTCTTGTCTTTATTGTTTACCAATACTGATCCAGAATCCGGATGATAAAGCGTTGTTAGAATTTTGCTGAAGGTAGATTTCCCAGATCCATTTTGCCCTTCAATTTTAATTTTCTCCCCTTTTTTGATTTTTAAGTTGATGTCTTTCAATACAAATTCATTTGGCATATAACCGTAATGAATTCCTTGAAATTCAATCTTATCAATCGTAAAATCTTTAATTCCTTTATTGGTTCTGACTTTGGTATCTTCGTCAAAGTCTAAATATCTTTTTAGAATAACTTCGTTCTCTTGAAGCGTCATGTTGTCATCTAAGATTCCTTTCAATGAAGAAAATATTTTAGAGGACAACGCAATAAATGTTACTATTTGCCCTAGTGTGATGATCTGAGTTTGTATTGCTGACATGGTCAAGAATACCATGATAATAACAGACGAGAAAATAATAATCAATGCAACCACCACTTTGTTAATGATATCGATGTGCCCATTTCGCAATTGGATTCGCAGGTAATCATTAATACTAGTGTAGATTTTGTTAGAATGAAAACGTTCAATTTTGAAGCTTTTTATTACTTGAATTCCTTCCACTTTTTCCATCATTTTAGAGATGAAATCAGCTTTTCGGATATATCTTAATCTTTCATTTTGTTTCAAATAAGGTGTAATAAACTTGAACCAAAGCACAAACAAAATCATTACGCCGAGCACAACCAATGTTAATGTTTTGTTGATGAAGAATAGAATAAACAATGAATAGACAGACACACTCAAATCAACTAATATTCCAGTGAAAAATTTCATAAAGAAAGTCTTCAATTTCATTGAATCACTTACACGCTCCATCAAATCACCTTTCTTGTAAGAATGAATGTACGCTAATGACGAATTATTGATTTTCTCATCGAATGAAAAAAGGAAATATCTGTCTAAGGCGTTCCCAAGATGAATACTTACGTAGTTTTTGTATAAAGTCGTAAACAAATCAAATACTTTGTATATACCTAAACCAACCGCAAAAAGTATTAAGGTGTTTAGATTGTAGGTTGGCAATACGTTGTCAATAAGAATCTGATTGGTAAAGACTGCGATTTGTGCTGTAATTGCGGAAAATAATGCTGCAAAAATATAGATGTACCAAAGTTGTTTGTAGTCGCCTAATTGTTTGAAAAGTTGCCAGTATAAACTTCCTTTTTCTTCCTCAGGATAAGAAATCGCAGCTTCTTTTTCTTCGTTTGATTTTACAACAAGAATTAGTGGCGCTTTATTTTTGATTTTCCCTTTCTCTAATTCTAAAGTTTTAAAATTATTTGGAATATTAGAAATCTCTTGGTTTTTAAGCAAATCTACCAAGAAACTCTTTTCAGCTTCTGCATCTTTGAAACCAAAGCTTTCTTTTAGATATTTGAAATACGTTAATTTATTGAACGCACTTGCATGACTGTTTTCGCTTATTACTTCAGCGATATTGATTTTGTATTCTTTTAAATCTTCTGAACAAATAGCAACAATCTTGTCTTCTGCTTCTGCAAAATCCCAGTCCGTTTTGTTACTTAATGCTTTGTTTTTGATCTCAGGAAGAGTCAAAAAATATTGACTTCCTTTGCTCGGATCGTATACCTTAAATTTCTTTCCTTTTAATTCATTGATGATAATATACCTTGAACCATTTTTGTGTTTCACAGGCAGAATAAAAGGGAATAGGCTTTTGATGTGCGATTCGTTTCCTTCGATAAAATTGACGTCTAAAAGCTTAAAATCAGCTTCAAAACCATTCGAATCGAAGAATGTTTTAAGGTCGGTGAGCCTAGATCCTTTTTGATCTAGCGGAATATTTTCTTCAATATATTTACGGGAAATGTTCTTCTCGTAAATATTGAAAACCGTCTTGATTGCACTGATTCCGCAATCATTGCTCTTTAGTTGTTGGTCTGTCTTTGGCATAGATTTGGGGGTTATCTTATCCAATTCGTTTATTAATTAATTGTTACTAAACTGTTAGTTAAATAATTTGATACAATATTATACAGAATAAATTGCATCCTCTAAAAATTTCTGCAACTAACCTGAAAACTCGATAAAATGCTAAAATTTTAACTTTTGTTGTAGTTCGTCGAAATAAAAAGCCTTCTAGCAAAAAACTAGAAGGCTTTCTTTTGTTTGATAACACAGTTAAATACTATAACTTGTTCATATTTAACGCTAAAGTTTCAATAAATTTAGAGATTGGTCCTTTAATCATCATCGCCATCATCGCATTAAATTCACCGTCAAAAATCAACTGTACTTCAGATTTGTTTTCAGAAATAGAATCAATTTTAGCGGTTAAGGTAAAAGGTAATTTATCGCTTGCAGCTCCCAACACAATTAGGCTTGGAGCTATTTTTTCTTTCATTTTAAGTTTGATTTCTGGCATTCCTTGCAATCCAAAAAGGAAGGCGTCATCACCAATAACTTCAAATTTTGCGATGGAGTCTGGCATTAGTTTTTCAAAATTCTTAACGTCGCTTAAAGAGTTAAACAAATCTTCTGCTGATTGATTAACGCTCGTTTTTGGGCTTTCTAAATTCATATTTTTAGTTTGAGTTTGGAGACACTAGACTTCAATTCCCCATGATTCAGGGGCATTGCTCCACTCCTTTAAGGTAGATTGTTCTTCTTCTGTAATATATTTTTTAGCAACTGCTAAGTTTAATAGATTTTGATAGTTGCTCAGCGTATACAAATCTACATGAGCTTTTTTGAAGTTTTCTTCAGCGATTTCAAATCCATAGGTAAAGATGGCGACCATTCCTTTCACGTTGGCGCCAGCATCTTTAATTGCTTGAACAGCAAGTAAACTACTGTTTCCAGTGCTAATTAAATCTTCTACAACGACGACATTTTGACCTTTTTGCAGAAAACCTTCAATTTGATTTTGTCTTCCATGCTTTTTCGGCTCGGGACGCACATATACGAATGGTAATCCCATATATTCCGCTACCAGCATTCCAATGCCAATTGCTCCAGTGGCAACACCTGCAATTACATCAGGTTTTCCAAATTGCTTTTCAATATTTTTTGAAAACTCCTCACGAATAAAATTTCTGATCGCTGGAAAAGACAGTGTTAGTCTATTATCGCAATAAATAGGAGACTTCCATCCAGACGCCCATGTAAAAGGATTTTTTGGATTCAATTTAATTGCATTTATTTGCAAAAGCAATTCGGCGGTTTTCTCGGCGGTGTCTCTATTAAAAATCATAGATACAAATGTATAAAGTTTTTGTAAACGATAAACCTTTTTTCTTAACAAATCAAATTGTTAAGGAAACGGATTTTCAATTGTTTTTACTAGAAAGTACAGATATCAAGAAACTCGTGATTAATATGTTTAACAACAAGATTAAAAAATGTTATCTGTATTATCCGGATGAGAAAGTTATTCTCAAAAAACTAAAGGAAAAAATCCCCGTGCAACGCGCAGGTGGTGGTTTAGTATACAATAAAAAGGGAGAAGTGCTCTTTATTTTCCGAAATGGTAAATGGGATTTGCCGAAAGGAGGCAAAGAGAAACGGGAAAAGATGAAGTTGACCGCGATGCGAGAAGTAGAAGAGGAAACAGGTGTAAATAATTTGATCATTACTAAGAAACTTCAAAAAACATATCACATTTTTAAACGTAATGGTATTTACAAGCTGAAAATTACGCAGTGGTATGAAATGAAAACTGATTTCGAAGGCACGCCAGTCGGTCAACTAGAAGAAGGCATAGAAAAGGTCGCGTGGCTTAATCCCGAGCAAATTCAAGATGCGATGAAAAATTCTTACGAAAATATCAAGCTTGTTTTTGAAGAAGATCATCTTGTAAAATAGACTGATTCGAAATATTACTTTTCAATTCGGAATGGTTTACCTTTGGCAGATGAAAAACCACCATTCAAACAATATTCTTTTAAATTTAGGTATAGAAGCCTTAAACGAAATGCAAATTGCAGCTCAAGAATCTGTCTTGAGCGATTCAAATATCTTGCTGCTATCTCCGACTGGTTCAGGAAAAACGCTTGCTTTTTTACTCCCGATTTTTGAGTTGTTAGATCCTGAAAATAAAGATATTCAGTGCTTGATTCTAGTTCCTTCTCGCGAATTGGGTATTCAAATTGAACAAGTTTGGAAGAAAATGGGGACTGATTTTAAAGTAAATGTATGTTACGGTGGACATTCAATAGACACAGAAATCAAAAACTTAAGTAATCCACCAGCGGTTTTGATTGGAACGCCGGGAAGAATTGCTGATCATTTAGAACGAGGAACGTTCGCTACGACTAGTATTTTAACGTTAGTCCTCGACGAGTTTGATAAATCATTGCAACTCGGATTTCATGAGGAAATGTCATTCATCATTAGCAAGTTAACCAAGATAAACAAACGAATTCTGGTATCGGCAACTTCCGATATTGAAATTCCAAAATATACACGAGTTGCACATCCAACAATCTTGGATTTTATTCCGGAGCAATCAGAGAACCAGCAATTATCGACCTTAATGGTTGTATCGAAAGAAAAAGACAAAATCAATTGTCTATTTCACCTGATTTGTTCTTTGAAGTCAGAAGCCGCCTTAATTTTCTGCAATCACCGAGATGCCGCAGAGCGCATTAGCGACACGCTGAATGAAAAAGGAATTTACGCCACCTTTTACCACGGAGGCATGGATCAAGATGAACGTGAACGCGCGCTGATTCAATTCCGGAATGGCAGTGTGTCTTATTTAGTAACGACAGACTTAGCTGCCCGTGGTTTGGATATTCCCGAAATGAAGCACGTGATCCATTATCATTTGCCATCCAAAGAAGACGAGTTTACCCACCGTAATGGACGAACTGCAAGAATGCTCGCGTCTGGAACCGCATATGTTCTTATTCACGAAAGTGAAAAGAAATTGGATTATATCGATTACAGTATAAAAGTACTGAAAGTTGATGGGGCGACTACATTGCCAAAACCACCAGCATTTCAAACCATTTATATCAGCGGCGGAAAGAAAAATAAGTTGAATAAAATTGATATCGTTGGTTTCTTTTCTCAAAAAGGGAAACTAGAAAAAGGCGACTTGGGACTGATCGAAGTCAAAGATTTTATTTCGTTTGCCGCAGTAAAATCAAAGAAAGTTCCTGAATTACTGCGCTTAATTCGCGACGAAAAAATGAAAGGCAAGAAGTTTAAGATTGAAGTCGCGCGAAAAGTCGTTAAGAAAGAAGAATCGTAAAAAAGGCTTATTAGATTGTTTGATCGTTAGATTAATCTCAATACTGCAGAACGGGAGAATCTAAGAAGTCTAAAAATCCAACAATCTATTTTTTCACCCTTACCGCATCCGGCACCAACAACTCGTATTCTCCGCCATTTCTAATAACATCGCGAACAATACTTGAACTGATATACGAGGTTTTCGAAGCGGTCAATAGAAAAACAGTTTCAATTTTTGAGAGTTTTCGATTGGTATGCGCAATGGCTTTTTCAAACTCAAAATCAGCTGGATTACGCAAGCCGCGTAGAATGAAATTCGCTTTGAGTTTCTTACACAAATCGATCGTTAATCCTTCATAAGTTACCACCGACACGGTAGGCTCATCTGCAAAAGAAGCTTCGATAAATTGTTTTCTTTCCTCGAGGGAAAACATATATTTTTTTTCTGCATTGATGCCAATCGCTACTACAATTTCATCAAACAACGGAATACTACGCTTGATAAGGTCGTAATGTCCTAATGTGATGGGGTCAAAGGATCCGGGGAATATGGCTTTTCTCATTTTCTAGAGTTGCTGAGTTACTGAGCGGCTAAGTTACTGAGTTTTTTTCTTTTTGAGTTATTGAGTTTTTTGGAAGCCATTTCCTGCTATCCGCTATATCTTTTTCTGCTTAAATGAAGCAGAAAAAGGATGCCGCTCCTATCAGGGCTACGGTTTCTCGTAAACCAAGACGAACTCAGAATCTCAGGTTCTCAGAGACTCAGCAACTATTTCAAAGCCAACTCAATGGCATTGGTAAACAAATCTTCTAATGAAATTCCAGCTTCTCTGGCTTGTTGTGGAATCAAACTCTCGGTCGTCAATCCTGGAATGGTATTCATTTCAAGCATATAAGGTTCATCATCTACTAAAATAAACTCGCTTCTGGAGAAACCTTTCATGTTTAATATTTCATAACAACGTTTGGCAACTGCATTGACTTTAGCGGCAACTTCATTTGAAATTCTAGCTGGAGTAATCTCTTGTGATTTGCCAAGATATTTTGCTTCGTAATCAAAGAAGTCATTTTCGGAAACGATTTCAGTGATAGGTAAAACGGTGACTTTCCCTTTGTAATTAATCACGCCGACAGAAACTTCTGTACCGTCTAAGAAACTTTCTATAATTATTTCAGAGTCTTCTTTATAAGCCATTTCAATGGCAATAGGCAATTCAGCTTCGGTTTTTACTTTTGAAATTCCAAAGCTCGATCCTGACTTATTTGGTTTTACAAAACAGGGCAAACCGACTTTACTTACAATTTCGCTTGTATTGATGGTTTCTCCTTTGTTCAAATAGTAGGATGTCGCGCATTTGATTCCGTATGGTTTCAGCACAGACAACATATCCCGTTTGTTAAACGTCAACGCCGCTTGATAATAATCGCAAGAAGATTGTGGCAAGTTGATCAAATTGAAATACGCTTGCATAAGTCCATCTTCACCTGGAGTTCCGTGAATGGCGTTAAAAACCGCATCGAACTTTATTTTGTTTCCATCGATAGTAACCGAAAAATCATTTTTGTCAATAGGATATTCGTTATTATTGTCATCAACATACACCCATTTTTCTTTCAAAATGTGAATGCGAAATCCGTTGTATTTCGTTTTGTCTAGAAATTGATATACGACGTTGCCGCTTTTGAGTGAGATTTCAAATTCGCTGGAATAGCCGCCCATGATGATGGCAATGTTTTTCATTGGTGTGGAATTGTTTATTTGTTTAATCGTTGATTCGTTAAATCGTTAAATCGTTGATTCGTTAAATCGGTAGGTCGGTTTAACGGTTAGACGATTAAACGATTAAACCCTAGCCCCGATTGAGCCGGTATCCTTTTTTTGGATTTGCCAGCAGCAATGCGAATGGCAACTCCAAAAAAAGATAAAGGCGAAAGCGGGAAATAGCTCCTAAAATCAAAACAAAATTATCATTTTTTTTCAAACAAAATGCCGCTTCTATTTTTATATCTTTGCCAAAATATTTTACCAATGAGTTTACAGGAATATCTTAAGAGTCGGACGTTTTTATTTCAAATGCTAATTGCGATGGCAATCATCGGTGTGCTGGGTTATTTGTTTATGCATTGGTTGACATATACGACTGATCATGGCAATGAGATTACTGTTCCAAATCTGCAAAAATTGAGCGAACAGCAAGTAGAGGAGAAGTTGGATGATCTCAATTTAGATTATGTTCTTTTGGATAGTGTTGATTATAATCCGGATTTTCCGAAACATACCGTGGTTGAGCAAGATCCGATTGCGGGATCGAAAGTGAAAGAAGATCGTAAGATTTATATTAAGATTAATTCTTCTGGATTTACCACCGTGAAGATTCCGAATTTGATTGAGAAAACATATCGTCAAGCGGTTCCTACACTAAAAGCTCTTGGACTTGAAGAAGGAACAATCTCTTACAAACCGTATTTGGGGAAAGACATGGTTTTGGAAATGCGTTGGAATGGCAAGAAGTTGAATCCGGGAGACAAAGTATTTAAGTCGTCAAAAATCGATTTGGTTTTAGGAGATGGTAAAGTAGGTTTTGACGACACAGAATTGGATAGTATTCCACCAACTGATGAAACTCCAGTCAATGCAAACTAACGAAGACAGTCCTGAATTAGAAGACGAATTATACGAGCATTTTCGATTTGAAGTTCCGAAAGGGCAATTGCTATTGCGAATTGATAAGTTTTTGATGAATTTGATTCCGAATGCGACTCGAAATAAGATTCAGCAAGCAGCTACGAATGGTGATATTTATGTGAATGACGCGCCAGTTAAGTCGAATTATAAAGTCAAACCGTTAGATGTTGTGCGAATTCTTTTGTCGCATCCGCCTTTTGAAAATCGGGTTGACCCTGAAAATATTCCTTTAGATATTGTTTATGAAGACGATGCTTTGTTGCTCATCAACAAGCCGCCTGGTTTAGTGGTGCATCCTGGACATGGCAATTATACGGGGACTTTAGTCAATGCTTTGGCGTATCATTTTGAAAACTTGCCGATGAATAGTAGCGAGCGTCCTGGCTTGGTGCATCGCATCGACAAAGATACTTCGGGATTGTTGGTGATTGCCAAAACCGAAGCCGCTATGACGCATTTAGCGAAGCAATTTGAAGCGAAAACTTCAGAAAGGGAATATATCGCTATCGTTTGGGGTAATGTAAAAGAAGACGAAGGAACGATTGAAGGGAATATCGCACGCCACGTGAAAGACCGAATGCAAATGGCGGTTTTTGCTGATCCAGAAATTGGAAAGCCAGCAGTTACGCATTATGAAGTTTTAGAGCGATTTGGTTATGTGACGATGGTTTCTTGTGTTTTAGAAACCGGAAGAACACATCAAATACGGGTGCATATGAAACATATTGGGCATCCATTGTTTAATGATGCGCGGTATGGTGGTGATTTGATTTTGAAAGGCACGACTTTTACGAAATACAAACAATTCATAGACAATTGTTTTAAAATTCTACCGCGACAAGCTTTACACGCCAAGACTTTGGGATTTGTGCATCCGACAACTGGTGAAATGATGCGTTTCGATACTGAATTGCCAGATGATATGAAAGAGCTCATAGAAAAATGGCGCGGTTATTCGAAATCGAATGTGGCAGGTGAGGAGGAAGAGGATTAAATGGACAGATTTTAGTCTTTTTTGATAATAAAATAGTACTAATAATTCAGTCGATTTTGGCGTGAATCTACGAAAGCTAAAAATCCTATTATAGTTTTAACGTAAAAGCGCAGTAGTATATTAGGAAATAAATTCAGTAACTGTATGCGATCAAAGCCCTTTCTTGATCTGGTTCAGTTTACGATATATATTACTCGAATGTAATAGTGTTTTCGTTGAACTCCTCCTCCGCATTTTCTGGTTCTTCATCATCAATTGCCGTTGCATAAATACTGTAGGTGATTGCACTAATTATTGGCATTGTAAAAACGATTCCGATACATAAAGCAAAAATACCAAGCATACAAAAAAGCCCAGCTACAATTAATAGTCCTAATAGGATAAAGAACTGCTTAGAAACAACAGTTATGCTTCCTTGTATGGCATCTAGAGGTTTTAGATCACCGAAGACGATTAACGGTACGGTTAGAAACGTCATAAATGAAAAAAGTAAATTGACCACTACACCAAGAAATTTGTAATCAACCAATTCAAGTCCAACCGCAACCAACGTAGTAAAACTGCTCAAGATTAATGCGGCAAGGAATACATCTTTAAAATAGGAACTGCTATAATAATCGAATGCTGTTCCAATGGAGAACTCTTCGTTTTTGGATGCATTTCTCGCCATTTTAAGTAAGCCAGCATTAAATGGGCTTGTGAGTGCTGTGAACAATATCATGATTACTGAATAGACAAGAATACCAACGGCAGAAAAATTGGCGATGGTGAAATTTTGAAGATCATCGAGGTCTATTCCAAAACCGATAATCCCGATCACAAGTCCTCCTCCTACGATAATAAGGAGCAGCAAGTAAAGTATAAATGCTATACCGCCATTTATTGCAATTTTCTTGTACGTCTCGAAAGCATGGTTGAAAACCGTTCCAAAGTCAAGATTGTACCCATGTAATTTAATGTTTTCAATCGCCTCATTCGTTTTTTTCATAGCAGATTATTTTAAATGTTTTGATTATCAATAGTACGATTTTATTTTTAATTATAACCAATTAAGGAGTTTACGAACCCAACTAATTTTGTCTCGGTACGGTGCATACCGCAGTGGAATGTCTAGCCAATTGGCTTTTTTCACAATTGATTTATGATTTGAAAAAGTATCAAAACTTGCTTTGCCGTGATAAGCGCCAATTCCCGATTGACCCACGCCTCCGAACGGAAGGTTTCTGTTGGCCAAATGAACTGCTACGTCATTTATGCAGCCACCTCCAAATGAGAACTTAGAAAGGCAGTTTTTAATAAACGATTTTGAGTTTGAGAACAAGTATAAGGCCAAAGGTTTTTCAAATCGTCCAAGAATATTCTCTAATTCTATTTGATTCTTAAATGAAATTATCGGCAATAATGGGCCAAATATTTCAGTTTTCATCAATTCACTTTCTAGAGAAGGTTCGTTAATAATCGTTGGTGAAATGTAAAGATCATTTTCATTTGATAGCCCACCCATCACTATTTCTTGTTCTTTTATTAATTGAAGAAGCCTGTGAAAGTTCTTTTGGTTTATTATTCTAGCGAGATCTGGCGACAATTCAGGGTTGTCTCCGTAAGCACTGGTGATTTCCTGTTTTAAGTAGGAAACAAGTTGCGTTTTCACATTGGCGTGCACCAAAAGATAATCAGGAGCAACGCAAGTCTGACCAGCATTGAGAAATTTGCCCCAAACAATTCGTTTTGCTGCTAACTGTAATGAAGCAGTTTCATCAACAATACAAGGGCTTTTGCCTCCTAGCTCGAGTGTTACTGGAGTTAGATTGAGTGCTGCTGCTTGTGCTACAATTTTTCCAACAGCTACACTGCCAGTGAAGAAAATGTAATCCCAACGCTTCGTAAGTAGTTTATTGGCAGTATCGATTCCGCCTTCTATGACTTCAACTTGAGATTTTTCAAAGACAGTGCTTACAATTTTAGAAATAATACGAGAAGTATTCGGAGTGAGTTCAGATGGTTTTAGTACTACTTGATTTCCTGCGGCATATGCTGCAATCAGTGGATATAACGCTAAATGAAAAGGGTAATTCCAGGGTGAAATTATCAATACTTTTCCGTACGGCTCTTTGTAGATAAAATCAGTTGAAGGAAAATTTAGCAATGACGGCCAAACCATTTTAGGCTTTGACCATTTATTAATGTTTCTAATGGTGTATCTTAACTCCGACTTAACCAAAGCAGTTTCCGTAACTAGTCCTTCAAAAGCTGGTTTTTTAAAATCAGCGTACAGTGCGTTCAAGATCGATTCTTCCTGAATGTCTAATTCATGTAGTAATCGAACGAGTAACTTTTTACGAACTTCTATCGCAGTTTTGATATGCATTTAAATAAATTGCTGGACTATTTATTTCTAATTCTATAAAAAAGCCCATCGGAAACCCATGTTAAAATCGACTTTCTTGGTGTTGCTTGTTAAAGTTGAAATAACAGAGCTTGACCCCATATAAAACCCTCCTAAGCGCAGACCAAATCCAGTATTTCCGCCTGAAATTTCGTTGTGTGAAAATGGGATGTAAGCTTCAAAATAACCCAAATTGATTCTAGGAATAATACTAAAGCTGTTTTGTGCAGTAATTTGGCGGTTTTCGTTGTTATCACCCATTTTCTGTTGCAGATAACCAGTGATGTAAAACTTGTGATAGACTTTAAAATCGCCATACATGGTGAAGAGCGTTGGAAGTTTTACTTTAAAGTCTTTGTTTGATGTTTCATTTTTCAAGTATACTGTTGTTGGATCATTTGGAACAATGGGAGTAGTAAGTACCTCTTCAACTTCAAGAAGACTCTCAGTGCCATCAAAAATGTTTAAGTTAAGTGGCGTAGAAACACCATTGATAGTTGTATCAAAAGTGTAAGAATTAGAAGAATTGTTTGAATCCTTAAATGTCAAACTTCCGATATTTCGAATTGACATCCCTGCGTTAATTTTGTATTTCTTATCACCATCTTTCATTTGATAATTGATACCTAGATCTGATCCTACTCCGCCTAACTTACCAAAAACGGAGCTGGTATAGTCGTTTACATCAGTAAAACGATCCGCCAAATTTCCTGAATAGGAGAAGTTGACGTTTACTGGTCCGGTAGTCGTCAAATAAGCTGAGGAATTGGAAGGATTGCTTGCGTCATAAAAGGTGGTTACATTTCCTTGAAACTTATCTATTCCAAAATTTGCGTAAGAACCTGGAAATAATAGTTTTAAAGTAACACCGGCATTAAAACGGTGCTTTTCATTTTCGAAAACAGTTCGTCCAGCCGAGAAACCAATTTCTCCCCACGAAACACCACTCATTCTTTGGTTATAGTTGTTGCTTATTAAGGAAGTGCCGCTTGCAGTTATTTCATCTGTATTCAGGATTGCATTCGCGAATTTAGGATCTACATCCACGACATCAAACTTAATATGACCTTTCGATGAAATTCCGAATCCCCATTGCTTCCATTTCATCGCCATACCGGGACCTGCATATTCAATGTCGGCAGCGGCGTTTACGATTCTGTCACCTGTGAAAAGTAAATTTTCGATATCCGTGTCTGAGCTAAGATCCTTAATACCAATGACGTTATTTGAAAAATTTAAACTCAACCCGATTATGTTTACTTCAAATTTCTTCGATAAATTAGGAAGTTCCGCCGGATTAATACCGACATTTAATAGTCCAACGCGGGAGGAAGTAGTTACACCAGTAAAATGATCCTGTGCAAATGCATTAAAAGTAAAAGTGATTAAAGAAAAGATAATAATTTTTTTCATAAGATTCTATATTAGGTTGATTTTATGGAAGGTAAAAGTACAATTTTATAGAATTTAAACTGCATCCCAAACTGAATTTTTTGGAGTTGGCGCCATAATTTCAATTTTTTCTTTTGAAACAGGATGTATAAAAACTAATTTTCTAGCATGCAGATGGATACCGCCATCGGGAT
>CANGTL010000031.1 GCA_947456815.1 Flavobacteriaceae bacterium | reverse complement strand
GCTAAATTTTCAGAATCGTAATAATATTTTACCTTCGCCATGTTTTAAAAAATCCTATTTTTGCACCTCAGAAAAGGGTTAGTCGAACAAATTTAAGAAATGTTTCTTGGTTTGACTCTTTTTTTAAATAATAAAAATAATTAGGGCCTAATCCGGCTGTGCGCTATATCTTTTCCGCCGAACGACGGCGCAAAAGGATGCCGCTTCCATCCGGGGCAGAGTTTCGTCGTGTAAACCAGTTACTGTTTCATCGATGGAATCCTAAAAAGAGTTGGCAAATTGAAGAAATTTTTAATCGGGAAACCGTTCAATCGTTTAACCGAAAGATCATATAGCGATTAAACAAATCAACGATTGAACAAATTAACGATTCAACAAATTATCGATTTAACGATTCAACAATTAAGCGATTCAACAAATCAACACATAAACGATTACACGATACAATGACCTCACAAGACATTAGAAAACAGTTTCTCGATTTTTTCCAAAGCAACGGACATTTGATTGTTCCTTCAGCGCCAATTGTACTCAAAGACGATCCAACCTTAATGTTCAACAATTCTGGAATGGCGCAGTTTAAGGAGTTTTTCTTAGGCAACGGAACACCCAAAAGTCCACGTATTGCGGATACACAAAAATGCCTTCGCGTTTCCGGAAAACATAATGATCTTGAAGACGTTGGTTTCGATACTTATCATCACACCATGTTCGAAATGCTAGGCAACTGGTCTTTCGGCGATTATTTCAAAAAAGAAGCCATCAATTGGGCGTGGCAATTATTGACTGAAGTTTATAAAATACCAAAAGAAAATCTCTATGTTTCCGTTTTCGAAGGCAGCAAAGAAGACAATGTTCCTTTCGATCAAGAAGCTTGGGATATTTGGAAAGGCTTGATTGATGAAGACCGAATCATACTCGGAAATAAAAAGGATAACTTTTGGGAAATGGGTGATCAAGGGCCATGTGGACCTTGTTCCGAAATCCACGTTGATTTGCGTTCTTCCGAAGAAAAAGCCTTAGTTTCTGGAAAAAGTTTGGTCAATAATGATCATCCGCAAGTAGTAGAAATCTGGAACAATGTGTTCATGGAATTCAATCGCAAAGCCGATGGTTCTCTAGAAAAATTACCAGCGCAACACGTTGATACCGGAATGGGATTCGAACGTTTGTGTATGGCGTTACAAGGCGTAACTTCTAACTACGACACCGATGTTTTTACGCCGTTGATTCAAAAAGTGGAGCAAATTACCGGATTGAAATATACTTCAAACGAAATTCAAAATATCAGCGAAGAACAAAATAAAACCAACATTGCCATTCGCGTTGTTGTTGATCACGTTCGTGCCGTTGCCTTTGCAATTGCCGACGGACAATTACCATCAAATACAGGCGCTGGTTACGTGATTCGTAGAATTTTACGTCGCGCCATTCGTTACGGATTTACGTTCTTGAATACCAAAGAACCTTTCATCAACAAATTGGTGGCGGTTTTGGCAGATCAAATGGGAGAATTTTTCCCTGAAATCAAATCGCAGCAAAATTTAGTTACGAATGTTATCAAAGAAGAAGAAGCGTCTTTTCTAAGAACATTAGACCAAGGTTTACAGTTGCTAGACAATGTGGTTGCGCAAACCAAAGGCAATGAAGTGTCAGGTGTAAAGGCTTTCGAATTGTACGATACTTTCGGATTTCCAAAAGACTTGACCGCTTTGATTTTGAAAGAAAAAGGCATGTCGTTTAACGAAGCCGAATTCGACAAATCGATGTTGGAACAAAAAACACGCTCTCGTGCTGCTTCTGAAGTTTCTACCGAAGATTGGACGCTTTTGATTCCAGGAAATGTGGAAACTTTCGTTGGCTATGATCAATTGGAAAATGAAGTAAAAATTACCCGTATCCGAAAAATAGACAGTAAAAAAGATGGTGTCTTATACCAAATCGTCTTAGATGCTACGCCATTTTATCCAGAAGGCGGTGGTCAAGTCGGAGATCGCGGCGTTTTGACTTCTGCCAATGAGATTATCGATATCATCGATACCAAAAAAGAAAACAACTTAATCTTGCACTTTGCCAAACAACTTCCAGAAAATCTGACGGGTGGATTTGTGGCTAAAGTCAATCAAGAATTGCGTGACCATTCACAAAGCAATCATACCGCCACGCATTTATTGCATCAAGCGTTGCGTTCGATTTTAGGAACCCATGTCGAACAAAAAGGCTCGTTGGTTTCACCGAATTATTTGCGCTTCGACTTTTCACATTTTGCCAAGGTTACTGATGCAGAATTGCAACAAGTAGAAGATTTTGTCAATGCTCGAATTCAAGAGCAATTGCCTTTAATTGAGCGCAGAAATATTCCGTTTCAACAAGCCCTTCAAGAAGGCGCAATGGCTTTGTTTGGGGAGAAATATGGAGATTCTGTTCGTGCCATTAAGTTTGGTGAAAGCATGGAACTTTGTGGAGGAACGCATGTTAAAAACACGGCGGAGATTTGGCATTTCAAAATCAAAAGCGAAGGTGCGGTTGCTGCTGGAATTCGTAGAATTGAGGCTATAACAAATCAAGGTGTGAAGGACTTTTATAAGGAGCAAGAAAACACGTTACAGGAGTTGTCCGAACTTCTAAAAAATCCGCAAGACACAATTAAGGCTGTGTTGGCTTTGCAAGAAGATAATGCGAAGTTAAGCAAGCAAATAGAGGCCTTGATGAAAGACAAAGTCAAGAATTTAACTTCAGAGTTGGTGCCTCAATTGCAAATGATTAATGGTGTTCAGTTTTTAGCGAAATTAGTTGATATCGACGCCAATAGTGCTAAAGATTTGTCCTATGAAATAGGAAACACAGCAAAAAATATATTTCTAGTTTTTGCAACGGCTGATGAGGGTAAACCTATGTTGACTTGTTACATTTCGAAAGAATTGGTTGCTGAGAAAAATCTAAATGCCGGAAATGTTGTTCGTGAACTAGGTAAATTCATACAAGGCGGAGGCGGAGGACAGCCTTTCTTCGCAACTGCGGGCGGTAAAAATATTGCTGGTATTACCGAAGCACTAAATAAGGCAATTGAATATGTAAATTAAAGGCAAGTTTTTTTTTAATTGACATTTTTTTTAAGTTTATTTGTTTCAAAATAATTCAAAATCAAAAAGATACTCATGAAAAAATTATTATTTATATTTTTTATTTCTCTTGGTTTGTTTACTTCCTGCGTTGAGAATCCAGAGGAAGATCCAGATCCGTTGCCACCTCCTGGAAATGTTACTGCATACGCTGGTGATCTAGCGTTCAGTTCGACCTCCTCTCAGGTCGTAATAAACAATGTTTCGATGTCTTTAAAAGCGACACAAGCCGATGGATCCTTTTTTAAAATAACCCTTCCTGAATCGCCTATTTTTGGTACTTATACTTGGAGTTTATACGATGCTGCTTCTCCAGGATTCTATTTAGCATATTTCGAAAATGAAGGAGCGGTCCCTTTTGTTGCCGAACGAGATAATATTGGAGATTTTGCAGCATTCCCTAGTTATATTGATACAGCAGAACTTACTATTTTTGGCATCGACAGAGCAAACAAACGTGTTTCTGGTAGTTTTAGGTTTACTGGAGTACGATTTACCGATGACACGCAAACCGCTATCGAGACGAAAGAAATTGCTTTTGGTCAATTTTTAAATCTTCCGTATACAACAGTAGCAGTGGTTGATCCTGTAAATACAACTGTTCGTGTAAAGAAAATTACTGATACAGATGCTGATGGTACAGTTTCAACCATAGAGTATTTTTATAATGGCAATAAAATAGCTTACGCCATTGATTCGGATGGCTTGCGTATGAATATTATTTATGATGGTGATTTAATTGCACGTGAAGAATGGTTTCAAGGCACTACAATGGTGGAAAAGATTATCTACTCTTATGAGAATTCAAAATTGGTCACGTACCAAGATTTGAATTTGGTCGACAATATTGGGCAGAAAATCACCTATGATCATAATGCCAACGGAACCATTTCCTTTACCGAGTATCGTGGTGATCTTACTACGCAGGATGAAATAGAGAGTACGGGAACTATTTCGAATACCAAACTTGTAAGAAATAGGATTGACCCTATTACATTAGAACCACAAGTCTTTACAAATACTTTTACTACCGACGGAAAAAATAATCCATTTAAAAATATAGTTGGTTATGACAAGATGTATTTTGCAGACTCTGAAGAAGCCTTAAATTATTTAAATAATATTACGACAAACACGGAGCAAATTGACGCTGAGCCTTCAACTTTGTTTGAGACGATTACTTATACCTACGGCACCGGAAATTTGGCAAATTATCCAACGACAGTTGTGCACAACAGTGGTTCAGGAGTAGAAGAGTATACAGAAGAAATAGAGTACTACTAATACTTACTTTGAAAATTGGAGAGAAACCCAAACAGATTTAATTGTTTGGGTTTTTGTTTTTACGACAATCAAAAATTAGCGTTTCATTATTATGCGATTTAGAACACAAATTCCAATAAAAAATAGCGATCATCAGATAAATTATGAGTCTTCTATTGTATTATTAGGTTCGTGTTTTGCCGTAAACATAGCCGAGAAATTCAACTATTACAAATTTCAAAATATGGTGAATCCTTTCGGCATTTTGTTTCATCCATTAGCTATCCACAAAGTCATACGGAGAGCCGTCGAAGAAGACTTTTTTACAGAAAACGAACTCTTTTTTCACAACGAACGTTGGCACTGTTTCGACGTTCACTCGGATTTGAGCAATAGTAACAAAGAAGATCTATTGCAAGATTTAAATCAAAGTCTTTCCCATTTAAAATCACAAATCAAATCAGCCTCGCATGTCCTCATTACTTATGGAACGGCTTGGGTTTATAAAGAAAAAACATCCCAAAAAATCGTGGCCAATTGTCATAAAGTTCCGCAAACTCAGTTTGATAAGGAATTACTATCAGCCGCCCAAATAGAAACTACAATTTTAGACACCATAAGTTTGTTTCACAAGGTAAATCCCAGCGTAAATATTATTTTGACTGTGTCGCCAGTTCGTCACCTCAAAGATGGCTTTATCGAAAACCAGCAAAGCAAAGCCAATTTAATCATTGGTGTGCATCAAGCAATTCACCAACAACCAACAACCGACAACCGACAAATTTTAACGTATTTCCCTTCCTACGAAATCATGATGGATGAACTTCGCGATTATCGTTTTTATGCCGAAGATATGATTCACCCAAATCAAACCGCCATCAATTATATATGGGAACGGTTTGCAGCAACTGCTATCTCCGACGAATGTCTACCAATCATGAATGAAGTAGAGGGCATTCAAAAAGCATTGGCGCACAAACCTTTTCATCCTGATTCGCAAAGCCATCAGCTATTTTTACAACAGCTGAATCAAAGAATGGTTCGATTACAGGATAAAGTCCCACACTTGATTTTCTAAAAAATACGTATTTCTTCGTATTTCCTCGCTTTCCAATTTGACGCAGATTTGTATTATAAATTAATATAAATCAAACAGTCATGAAAACAACATCCATTTTTGGAAAAGTAATTTTATTAACTTTTGCCGTATTCAGTATTTCTTGTAGCAGCGATTCAAGCGATTCAAAATCTACTGGTCCGGTCGCGACCGACAAAACAACTTTCAAACTCGATGGAGTTGTAGTAACAGCAGATGAGACGACCGCTACGCTATACAACAACGCTGCTGCTGGCGGACAGTATTTAGATGTATATGCTAAAAAAGCAGGTGAAATCGTATTAGAAATGCACATGCCAGCAACTGTTGGTACTTATCCCGCACAGCACGCTGGATTTACAATGGCTGATTCATGGCTGACTTATCAAAACGGCACTGGAGCAGATCCGATTCTAGATTACTTTCATTCTGATTCTGGAACCATGAATCTTAGCACGTGTGACTTAGTAGGTGATGAATTGCGAGGAACGTTCAGTTTTGTTGGTAATAACACTGCGTCGAATAAGAATATTACCGAAGGGAATCTCATAGTTTCTGAAATCACGCATCAACCGTAAGAATGAAATCAATTTATCAATACGTGATTCTACTAGTTGTGGTAGGATTAACATCGAGCGCTCAAGCTCAAAGACCAGTTCTTACAGATGAAGAACAAATTACGGAAATAGTCACTAAGGAAGTAAATGACGTTTTTATGTCCGAAGATTTCGCCAAGAAGAAAAACAAAAAATATGCTGATGTAAAAGGAACAATGGTCATTGATATTGGTGTCGTTCAAAACGGAAAAGTATCGTCATTCTTTAAAGTGGATAGCGAGATCAAAAACATCGACTTCATCAATTTCATGTCGGACTATATTCTGAATCACAAGTTTCAATTCAAATTACAAAAACAACAGCGATACAAAATTCGTTATACAATTACATTTTAAAGTTCAACAAAAAAACAAGCAACATGAAAACAACAAAGATTGCATTGCTTTCCCTCTGTATGGTGGGAACATTATCGGCCTCAGCGCAATTTGGAGGTCTTTTGGGAAAAAAATCGGCTGGAAAAAAATCGGGAAGTTTTTCGACGGTATGGGAATCAGAATTTGATAACAAAGCCTCTCGTTTGGCGCTTTGCGACGGAGACGGCCAATATATTATAGGAACAGATGACAATTCGGCATCTGTTATCGATGCTGATGGAAAAGCAATTTGGAGCGGCGATTATAAAAAACTCACCACCAACAAAACCAATAATTCCGAATACCAATACACCATTTGGAAAGAGAAAGGTGGTTACCTGTTTTTGTTTGATGCAAGAAAATTGGGAACAGATAGAGTCGCAGTCCTTGATTTAGCTACTGGAAAAGAATTGTGGAACTCGGAATTGTATCAAGATCTTATTCCAAAAGGAACCAAAGCTGAGGAAGGAACCGATCAAGGAGAATTGGAAACCGTAAAGTATATCGACGAATTGGATTCGTTTCTTATTTCACAAAGAAATTCAATCATTTTAGTGAAAGCCAATACTGGAGAGAAAATCTGGGAAACCAATCGATTTAAAGGTGGCGTTGGAAAATATGTCTATGACGCCAAAAGAAATGAAATCATCATGGTCAATTTCAAACCAACAGCTTTAGGTGCGCTATTTTCTGGATTTAAAAATCAATTGGTTCGAATCAATGCTGCCAATGGAGACATTCTTTGGGATGCAACATTTGTGGGAACTATAGAAAAGGAGTTGGTGACACGTCGTGCCATCATCGACTTGTGGATTAAAGGAGATAAAATATTTATGTACCTAGACGGAATGAACGTATATGATTACAACACAGGTCAAAAAATCTGGAATGCAAATTATGAGAATGATATGCAAGGTGCTAATGGCGGATTATTTAGTGGCGGAAAGCGTTCAAAAATATACAGAACTTTAGCAGATCCTTTATTCACCGATGATGCAGTTTACTTGGTGATGCTTGGAGGAAGAGATCGCACGAAATACGTCGAGAAACACGATTTAGCTTCTGGAAAACTATTGTGGGCTTCTGAAAAAATTACGGGTGCTTTTTGTATGCCCAATATTTACAAATCAAATGATAAGATCCTGATTCAAGTTGGTGGAAAAGTGCAAGTGCAAGAGTATCGTTTAGAGGAAGTATCTAGTGGTTTCGGCGCAGCGGCTGCTCTGGGCGGATTTGGTGGAGGAGGAACAGTTAAACAATGGGTGCCTTACATCTATTGGGATTACAAAAATCAAAAGAACTCGGTGCTATGTATCGACGACAAAACGGGTCAAGTGGCTTGGCGCTCAGAACGATTTGACAAACGAATCACAGATTTTATCTTAGAAGAAAACAAAACACTTTTTGTTGGAGACGGGGATGAGTTTTACGGTTATGATATTGCATCTGGAAAACAATTGTTCGACGTGAAGCACAATGATGCCAAAGTAGGAAAAGCAACGGATGTTATCGATTTTGGTGACAAAGTCGTTGTATTGTCTGAAAAAGGATTGGCGGCGTATTTCAAGAAAGACGGTGCGCGTGCTTATGCGTCAGACAAGATAAAAGGCGTGGACTATTTCTACCACATCGGAAATAACTATTTCTTACGAGATCAAAGAAATAGCAAGAATATCATCTATGGAATAGATATGACCAACGGTGAAACCAAAGGTTCTGTGCAATCGAAAGGAAAAGGAGGAAGTCCAAAATACGGAAGCGGAATCGATATTACTGCAGACGGTGAATACATTTTTGCTTTCAAAGGTAGAAAAGTAGAGAAGATAAAAGTAAACAATTAAATAGGTTGAACGTTTGGTTGTTTCGGGCTGCTAATTCGTTTTAGCAGCCTTTTTTTAAAGCCTTTTGATAATGAAAAAGATAGTATTATTTTTTGTTTTGACACTTTCATTTCCCCATTATGGACAACAAATTCAATGGGCGAGTAAGCTCATCAAATACTCGTCCGACTTGGGAGGAAAGCAATATGGGATTAAGCGAATTCTTGGCAAACCTGATGTTTTTCCGCAAGCCGGGAATTCTCCCAACGCGTGGAATCCGAAAAATGCACTCGATGGCTATGAGATCGTAGAAGTCGGATTCGAAAAGCCACAATCTGTAAAGCAAGTTGCTGTATTCGAAAACCTCAATGCAGGTTGTGTCGTGAAGATTAGTTTGGATACTGGCGATGGGAAATACAAAACTGTTTGGGCAAGAAAAAGAGATTATCGAACACCCACATTTAAAGCAACAATTCCTGCCGATCACGCGTACTATTTTAAGCGAAAAAGGCGCAAGATCCAAGAAGCTCCAGACGTGTTTAATCCTGGTGTTGAACGTGCTGTTTTAGAATCGGTCGTGAGTAATGTAGTCGCTGTTAAAGTCGAGTTTAATTTCGCTTTACTGCCTGGTCAAAAACAAGTTGACGCCATTGGAATCTCAGATTCAGACCAGCCGATTGATGCGCAGATTAATGTTGGCGCCCAATTCAATAATATAACTTCAGAAAAATTCCCAACCTTAGATTCGTTCCAAGTCCTAAGTCTTGTAGTTGCTCCTGGCGGTGATAAAATGCTATTTACTCAACAATCTGAGGAAAAGGAATTGGTGTATTCTGTGCTTAAAGAATCTAACGGAAATTGGTCAACTCCAAAATTAGAGCCTTCATTAAGCGAAAATGACCTTCATAACTATGTAGATTTTATCAAAAACGATTTGATTGTAAAAGGAGGAAGCATCTACAAAAATGCTTCTGGAGAAACAGGATATCAATTTCTTACGCTTGAAAACGGCAATTACCAAATCAAAAACCAACTGAAGATTACAGCTTATGCCAATTACGGTGACGCGGCTTTTCTGACCGCAACCACAGATCTAAAAACAGTCATGTTGGCGATAGAGTCCGACTTTACGCAAGGTGGCACCGATTTTTATTTTACGAATCGTAAAGAAGATGGAACGTATGGCTTGCTTCAAAACATGGGCAAGATGATTAATTCTGCGGATGATGATATTTCGCCTCAATTATTGTCAGACGGCAAAACACTTTTGTTTAGCTCCAACGGATTTAGTGGCTTCGGTGGTTATGATATTTATGTGAGTTATCGTTTGGATGATAGTTGGAAAAATTGGTCGGAACCCATCAACGTAGGAAGTGGCATTAATTCTCTAGGATATGACGGTGCGCCTTTCTATGACGAAACCAATGAAGTGCTCTATTTTGTGACTGACGTCGATGGCAAATCCGCCGTTCATTTAGCGAGAATTCCAAAACAAACCTTGATGAGTAGAAAGTAAGTTTAATGTAAAGTCGAGTGCTATGATAGTAAGTCTTTGTATTTGTATTCTTGTCTTAGCTGCAATTGTAGTGCGATTGTTTATGAAGTTACGTCAACAACAAAAAGTATTTCAAAACAAAATCAAATCAATGCAAGATACCATCGCCGAAATATCGCAAAAGCATATCGAATATCAAGAAAGATTGCAGCTCGCAGATGAGCTTGACCAAAGTCTCAAATCGATAAAAGCCAACCTAAGCACGTCAATCTTCGATCTTAATTTTGAACTCATAGAAACCCTTTCTAAAAACAACTTGCTCAAATGAAGTTAATCGACTTCTTGTATTTTGAACTATTCCCTTTTTTTGTATTTTTAGAAAGTAATTCCTAGATATGAAAAAAGTTGTGATCTTGCTTGGCGTGTTTTTCCTTTTTTTTGCTTGTCATGTAAAGCAAGAGGCGCCAGAAAATGCCAAAACGGCAAATCAAATTAATATTATCAAATGGTATAAGAATATCAGCTATATCTCAAACAAACATCCAGATTCTCTATTATACTACGCGGATCAAATTGAAAAATTAGCTGCAAAAGAATCCAATATTTATCAATCGATGGCCTCTTGTGTTAGAGGCGTTTATTACCAAAATATTTCTTCGTATGAATTGTCGAAAAGAGCATTCGAAAAATCGATTGCTTTAATAACTGATTCTAAATACGACACCATACAAGCCAAGGCTTGCATTGGTTTGGGAAATTACTACAAAAACACGGGCGACTATCCGAAAGGCTTCAACTATTTGTATAAAGCCCTAAAAATATACGAAAAGAAAAAAAACAAGTTTGGTGTTTCGAGTGCACAAGGTTGTATCGCGCAAATTTACCTTCAAAAAAATGATCTCGAAGCCGCAAAGGAAAGTCTAAAAGTGGCATTGGCAGTTTTGGGAGAAGACAAAAACAATCATATCTATCTAATTTCAGCACATACTTTAGCCAACGTTTATGGGATGTCTGGAGATTTCGAGCGTGCTTTAGCTATAGATAAAGAGGGAATTGCAATCGCCGATAAAATAAAGACCCCTCGGAATAAAGTAATGTTCCTAGACAATAAAGCCAATTGCTTTATGTATTCGAATCGACTAGATAGCGCGGCTTATTATTTTCAGGAATGCCTCAAAATTGATAGGCAAGTCGGAGAAAGAAAGCAAATTGCAGATACGTATAGCAATTTAGGAAACCTAGCCATCTTTCAAAAAGACTATGCCGCGGCAGAGAAACATTTGAACTCTAGTATCACATTATTAAAAGAAATAAATCAAAAGCCAAATCTAATTACGGCATACGAAATTCTTGTCGATTTATACCAGCGAGAAGGTAAATTGAAGGAAGCCCTCGCTGCCGAATTTGAAAAAGAAAAAACCTACCAAGCTGTTATCTCTGAAAAGAAAGAAGCAGCTTTGGCGGAGTTTAAAATTCTATATGAAACGCAGAAGAAAGAGCAACAATTAGCCGAAAGTAAAGTGCAATTACTTCAAAATGAAGCAAAAGTACGTCGCAAGAATTACGTGCTAATGGCGTTGTCAATCGTAGCACTTTTTACCGCATTAGTTGGTTATTTGTTCTACCGCCAGCAAAAAACTAAGGTGGTGCAGCAAGAAAAAGAATTTGAATTAAAATCAGCCATCGCCTTAATCGAAAAACAAAACGAATTACAAGAACAACGCTTGAGCATTTCTAGAGATTTGCATGACAATATCGGATCACAACTTACTTTCATTATTTCATCAGTTGATAATATCAAATACGCATTCGACATTCAGAATGAAAAACTAGACAACAAACTGCAGAATATCAGCAATTTTGCGAAGTCAACAATTATTGAACTTCGAGATACCATTTGGGCAATGAATTTAAATGAAATTACGCTCGAAGAATTGAAATCCAGAGTAGTTAACTTCATCGAAAAGGGAAAAGAAGCGAACGAAGTCATCGATTTTATATTTAGGATTGAAGAAGGAATAGACCAATTGAGATTAAGTGCCATTGTCGGAATGAATTGTTACCGAACAATTCAAGAATCCATCAATAATGCGATCAAATATGCCGAAGCAACCGAAGTTGTTATTGAAATAAAAGAAGTAAAAGATACAATTCAAATCACCATTCAAGATAACGGAATTGGTTTCGATATTCAAACTGTTGAAAAAGGAAACGGTTTGCGCAATATGCAAAAAAGAATCGAAGGCATTAGCGGGAAATGGACAATTGATTCCAAGCCTGAAAAAGGAACAACAGTACTAGTGTCGCTAAACAAGAACAATTTAGGGACATGATAAAAAAGCTGCTTCAATATGTTGTTTTGATTGCTGTTGTAAATGCAAATGCACAGCAAAAATCTGCTATTGATGACTTAAACAATATTTCTTTTGCTCTAAAACTTGAAAAAGCGTCAAGCCTTGATGATGATTTTTTGAAAAACGCTCAAGAGGCGCACAAGATAAATTATGTTTTAGGAGAGGCAGAAAGTTATAACAATTTGAGTTTGGTGTATTATTTTCAAGGTAAATATGAAAAGGATTTTAAGTATTCACTGATGGCAATTGGTCTATATGAATTGGTGGGCGACAAAGAAAAAATGGCTGCGATTTATGCTGAAACTGGTTATAGAATGAAAAGTCGGAACATCAAAAAGGCAATACAATACATGCAAAAAGGCAAACGCATTGCCGAGCAATATCGGTTTCAAAAACCACTATTGAGCATTTATAATAATTACGGTGTTTTGAAAGAAATGCAACAAGAATACGATTCTGCGCTTTTTTTCTACAATAAAGGATTGCAGTTAAAGGAGAAAATTAATGACAGTCTCGGCATCCCGTATAGCTTGAATAATATCGCGGGAATATATGTGATTCGCAATAAGTTTGAGGAAGCCAAATTGTTGTATGATCGCGCCATCGATATCAGAAATAAACTAAAAGACGAAATCGGAATCACAGAAAATTATACTTACTATGGCGATTTATATGCCAAGCAAAAGCAACATGAAAAGGCGATTTTATGGTATCAAAAGGCTTTGCAAAAAGCACTTCAATTTCATTATACTGATTTGATTGGTAACAATTACAAAATGATTTCTGAGAATTATGAAGCCATCAACAACCAGAAAGAAGCACTTTATCATTTCAAAAAGTATACGCAGTATAAAGACAGTTTGCTCAACAAAGACACCAATTCTAAAATTGCAGAACTCGAAGTCAAGTTCGAAACCAACAAAAAAGAGAAATTGCTTGCGGAAAGCAAAAACCAATTGTTGCAAAGAGAGATTGAAGTCAAAAATGCCCGCTATTTTATAATAGGAATTACATTGCTTGCACTATTCACAGGTTTAATAGGTTATTTGGTTTTCCGACAACAGAAGCTCAAAAACCGCCAACAAGAAAAGGAATTTGAACTAAAATCTGCCATCGCATTAATTGAAAAACAAAACGAATTACAAGAACAGCGTTTGAGTATTTCTCGGGATTTGCACGATAATATTGGCGCACAGCTTACTTTTATTATTTCCTCAGTTGATAATATCAAATACGCTTTTGATATTCAAAATGAAAAATTAGACCACAAACTTCAAAACATCAGCAATTTTGCAAAAGCAACAATTATAGAATTGCGCGATACGATTTGGGCAATGAATTCGAATGAAATTACATTTGAAGATTTGCAAATCCGAATCTTAAACTTCCTCGAAAAGGCAAAAGCAGCAAAGGAAGAAATCGATTTTAAATTTACCATCGATAAGAGTCTCTATGATTTGAAACTCAACGCAGTATTTGGAATGAATGTTTATCGCGTCATGCAGGAAGCCATCAACAATGCGCTGAAATACGCCAATCCGAATCAAATTGCAATTGATGTCACTAAAATTGACGATAAGGTAAGCGTAAAAATAAGTGACAATGGCGTTGGTTTCGATTTTAAAACTATCGAAAAAGGCAACGGATTAAATAATATGCAAAAACGTATCGAGAGTATTGGCGGTGTTTTCTCAATGCAATCTGAAGTGGGAACAGGAACTACCATTTCGATACTTTTATCCATTTAATAAAAGCAACTATGATCAAAATAGCCATTGTTGACGATAATTCTTTCTTAATGAAAACAGTCGAAGAGAAACTGTCCTTTTTTGACGATTTTACTGTAAAAATTAGCGCCGACAACGGACAAAATCTAGTCGATAAACTAGAGAAAAATCATAACATCGATTTGATTTTAATGGATATCGAAATGCCCGTCATGAACGGAATTGAAGCGACGCAAATCGTAAAACAACGTTATCCGCAAATCAAGATTATCATGCTGACGGTGTTCGATAATGATGAAAATATTTTCAAATCGATCAAGGCTGGAGCCGACGGTTATTTGCTAAAGGAAGTCAATGCCAAAGATTTGCATCAAGGAATACTCGAAACACTCAACGGCGGCGCGACCATGACGCCATCAATCGCATTAAAAACCTTGAAACTCTTTCGAAATCCAATCGATTTTGAAAATGTAAACAATGAGGAAGAAATACAATTGACTGCCAGAGAAGTCGAGGTGCTAGAACAATTGAGTAAAGGTTTGAAATACCAACAAATCGCCGAAAATTTGTTCCTTTCTGTCGGCACCATTCGCAAACATGTAGAGAACATTTACACCAAATTGCAGGTGCACAATAAATTAGAAGCCATTCAAAAAGCAAAGAATAATAAACTAATTTAGCGCCCTAATTGCATCCGATTTTTTGAAACCAACCGACCGTAAATCCGAAATCATCGCCATCGCAGCGCAACTTTTCAAAGAAAAAGGCTACAGTGCCGTGACCATGCGGGATATCGCGCAAGCCATGAATATCAAAGCGGCGAGTCTCTACAATCACATCAAATCGAAACAGGAAATTCTCGTCCTAATCATCATCGAAATCGCCGAAGAATTTACCCAGACGATGGAAACCATTGTCCATTCTGAGGAAAATACCATTCAAAAACTAGAAAAAGTCATCCAACTCCACATCGATATTACGCTCAGAAATGCCGATGCCTTGGCCTGTCTCAACAACGATTGGATGCATCTCGCCGACGCCGAACTCACTTATTTCATCAAAATGCGCGAAGATTACGAAGATAATTTCCGTACCATCATCAAAAACGGAATCGCCAATCAAGAGATCAAAAATCTCAATGTTGAGGTCATCATTTTCTCTACACTTTCTACGCTGCGAACGCTCTATTTGTGGTATGGGAAGAAAAAAAGTCCCAATCCAACTGTACTCAAATCAAATATGATTCAGGTGTTGCTCAACGGAATTGTCTAATTTGTCTTCCTGAGCGCAGTCGAAGGATTGGGAGCTAATTCCCGCTGTACGTTCCAATCTTTTGTGTCGCTAGAGAAGCTCACAAAAGGATTTCCACTGCCATCGGGGCTAGGGCTCAAACCTTTAATCGACAACCCGTTGCAATTTTTCAAACGTTTTCGTAAGCCATAATAAAATAATCCTTAAATTTGCATATCAAACTAACAACTGTTAGTTTTAATAAATGCATTGACCCTATGGCAAAATTTCATCCGCTAAAAGTGCTCGATATCCGCAAGGAAACAAAGGATTGTTCGGTAATTTCATTTGAAATTCCAGCCGATTTGCAATCCGAATTTCAATACAAACAAGGACAACATCTCACTTTAAGATCAACCATAGACGGAAAAGAAGTCAGAAGATCGTATTCCCTATGTTCGAGCCCAATCGAAAATCAATGGAAAGTTGCCGTGAAGAAAATCAGCGGTGGTTTGTTTTCCACTTTCGTAAACGAGACACTAAAAAAAGGGCAATCGATAGATGTGATGGCACCCAACGGAGTCTTTTTTAAAGATATTCAACCAGAGAAAGCAAAAAATTATATCGCCTTTGCTGCAGGAAGTGGCATCACGCCCATTCTCTCAATTATCAAAACACATTTGGCGCTGGAACCCAATAGTACTTTTAAATTATTTTACCTCAATCGAAGTGTAAAATCAATCATCTTTAAAGAAGAAATAGAATTACTCAAAAACCGCTATTTCGGTCGCTTTGAGATTTTTCATTTCTTAACCAAAGAGCATCGCGCAGTCGAACTGTTCAACGGTCGATTCACCAAAGAGAAATTGCAAGTGCTCACCGACAAAATTATTGATGTTCCAGAAGTCAGCGATTGTTTTATTTGTGGTCCGGAAGAAATGATATTTCTAATTCGTGACGAATTGGTTGCCGCGGGATTGCCAAAAGAAAAAATTCATTACGAATTGTTTACTAGCGGAAATTCTGAGGCCGATAAACAACGTATCAATAAAATATTGGAGCACAAAGTTCAAGGAACAGAAGTAACCATCATCGATGGTGGAAAAGAATTCCATTTCACGATGGGAGAAGATTTCGACAACATCCTCGACGGTGCTTTGGCCGCGGGTGCTGATTTGCCGTATGCTTGTAAAGGCGGTGTGTGCAGCACTTGTCGCTGTCAAGTTGTCGAAGGAACAGTTGCCATGAAATTAAACTACGCTTTAGACGAAAGTGAAGTCAAAAGAAATTACATCTTAAGTTGTCAAGCGGTTCCTACTTCCTCAAAAGTAGTAGTCGATTTTGACGCTTAAAAAATATAATGCAATAACTAAAACACAAGTTATGTCAGAAAACGAAGTAAAAAATTTAGAAGCCATTTTCGAAGCTCGAATTGCCAATGATGAGAAAATAGAGCCGAAAGATTGGATGCCGGAGAAATACAGAAAGACCCACATCCGTCAAATTTCTCAACACGCACATTCCGAAATTGTCGGGATGTTACCTGAAGGCAATTGGATTACACGCGCTCCATCGCTCAGGAGAAAAGTGGCGTTATTAGCCAAAGTTCAAGATGAAGGTGGTCACGGATTGTATCTCTACAGTGCGGCAGAAACATTGGGAATCTCTCGTGATGAATTGATTCAACAATTGCATTCTGGTGAAGCCAAATATTCTAGCATTTTCAATTATCCGGCAGTCACTTGGGCAGATATGGGAGCTATTGGCTGGTTGGTTGACGGTGCCGCGATTATCAATCAAGTCGCTTTGATTTCTACCTCATACGGACCTTATGCTCGAGCCATGGTGCGCATTTGCAAAGAAGAAAGTTTTCACCAACGTCAAGGATTTGAAATCATGATGACGTTAGCGAATGGAACGCCAGAACAAAAAGCAATGGCGCAAGATGCGCTCAACAGATGGTGGTTGCCATCACTGATGATGTTTGGACCAACAGACGATCAATCTCCAAATACAGAACAATCCGTAAAATGGAAATTGAAACGCAAAACCAATGACGAATTGCGTCAAGCGTTCGTAGATCAAACCGTTCCTCAAGCCAATTTGATTGGTTTGACTTTTCCAGACCCAGATTTAAAGTGGAACGAAGAACGCAAACACTACGATTTTGGCAAATTAGATTGGGATGAATTCTGGCAAGTGGTCAAAGGTCACGGTCCTTGCAATAAAGAAAGAATTGCAGCGAGAATCAAAGCGCACGAAGACGGACAATGGGTTCGAGATGCAGCAATGGCTTATGCTGAAAAACAAGAGAATAAAGAAGTAAAAGAAGCAATATAAACTGGTATCAGTTGACCTTTCTAGGTTCTGTTTTTTAACCGACAACTGTCAACCGACAACCGACAACCAATACGATTATGAAAAACTGGCCACTTTGGGAAGTATTTATCAGAAGTAAAAACGGATTAGAACACCGTCATTGTGGAAGTCTTCACGCGAGTGATGCGACTATGGCGCTCGAAAACGCCCGCGATGTCTACACCAGAAGAATGGAAGGCGTGAGTATTTGGGTGGTGCCTTCAAGTCAGATTACGGCATCCAATCCGGATAATAACGGAGAAACCTTTGAACCAGCTATGGACAAAGCCTATCGCCATCCGACTTTTTACGTGCTTCCGGACGAATTAAAACACATGTAAGATGAAAGAACTTTTAGCTTCCTATATCATCGGAATTGCAGACAACTCGCTAATTTTAGGACAGCGTTTGGGCGAATTATGTGGTCACGGTCCAAGTATCGAAACCGATATTGCTTTGACGAATATTTCACTCGATTTGCTAGGTCAAACGAGAAGTTATTGTCAATACATAGCAAAACTACAAGGTAATAATGCCACTGAAGATAGTGTCGCCTTTCTCAGAATTGAAAGAGAATATAAAAATGTACTCCTAGTAGAGCAACCCAACACGGATTTTGGATATACACTCGCGAGACAATTTCTTTTTGATCATTTTCATCTTTTGTTGTTACAAGAGTTGCAAAATAGCAAAGACCAAACGCTTGCGGCAATCGCCAAAAAAAGTATCAAAGAAGTAAGTTACCATACTAGATTTTCTTCCGATTGGATCAAACGTTTGGGCGATGGAACAGCAGAAAGTCACGATAAAATTCAAAAAGCAATCCATCATTTATGGGCTTTTACCGATGAATTGTTTCACCAAACCGAAGCCGATAAAGCTATGGTTTCAGAAGGAATTGGCGTTGACGTAACATTGCTAAAAGCTGATTATTATAAAAATATAAATGCCATTTTAGAAGAAGCAACGCTAGACATTCCGCAATTGGAGTATTTTCAAAAAGGCGGAAAGCAAGGTATTCATAGTGAACATATGGGTTATATTTTAGCCGAAATGCAATATATGCAACGCGCTTATCCAAATATGAATTGGTAATATAATAATCAAAATGCTTTGCGCCTTTGCGTCTTTGCGAGCAATAAATGCCAGAACAACTCCAACATATCGACAATAAATTAATCGAAATTCTAGATTCGGTTTCGGATCCAGAAATTCCAGTCTTGTCGATTATGGAAATGGGCGTAGTGCGCGCTGCAACCATCGTCAATGGAATTGTCGAAGTTGTTATAACGCCCACATATAGTGGTTGTCCAGCGATGGATGTAATCGGCGACGATATCAAAAGTGCATTTCAAAAAGCGGGATTAGAAGCTAAGGTGGAATTGGTTTTAGCGCCAGCTTGGACTACCGACTGGATCACGCCTAAAGGAAGGCTAGCTTTGGAAAAGTACGGAATTGCGGCTCCTTTAGATGCAGAAGCAGACAAAGAAGCGTTATTAGGAAATAAGAAATTAGTCAAATGTCCACAATGTGGTTCGACAAATACGAAGCTAATTAGTCAATTTGGATCAACAGCCTGCAAAGCTTTTTTTCAATGCGAAGACTGTCACGAGCCATTTGACTATTTTAAATGTTTAAAATAAAACTGCACGAGCAGTGCGAAATAAAATAGGTATGAGCAATAATTCAATTTTATTCAAGATTGAAAACCAAGTCGCGTTTATTACGCTCAACAGACCAGAGGTTTTCAACAGTTTCAATCGAGAAATGGCTTTGGCATTACAAGACACTTTAGATTCTTGTGCTGCAGATGCTGCTATTCGTGCCATTGTGATTACCGGCAGCGGAAAAGCTTTTTGCGCTGGCCAAGACTTAAAAGAAGTTACAGATCCGGAACTTAATCCAGGTTTTAGAAAAATTCTCGAAGAACATTACAATCCTATTATTCAAAAAATACGAACGATAGAAAAACCAATTGTTGCCGCCGTCAATGGCGTGGCAGCTGGTGCTGGCGCGAATATCGCGTTAGCATGTGATATTGTTGTCGCGACTGAGCATACCTCTTTCATTCAAGCCTTCAGCAAAATTGGCTTGATACCAGATAGTGGCGGAACTTTTTTCTTACCGCGAATTGTCGGAATCCAGAAAGCTACAGCCTTAATGATGTTAGGCGATAAAGTGACTTCTGAGGAAGCAATGAGCATGGGTTTGGTTTATAAAATTTTCCCGACGGCTTTCTTTTTGGATGATGTCAAAATACTGGCAGATACTCTTGCGGCAATGCCAACCAAAGCGCTAGGTTTGACCAAAAGATTACTAAATCAATCGATGGCGAATTCTTTAGAACAGCAATTGGCGTTAGAAAGCGATTTGCAAATTGAAGCCAGTTCATCCAACGATTATAAAGAAGGTGTAGCTGCTTTTATGGAAAAAAGAACACCTGAATTTAAAGGGAACTAATATGATAGTAGGCGTAATCGGATCCGGAACAATGGGCAGTGGCATTGCACAAGTGGCGGCAACTTCAGGTTGTAAAGTTAATTTGTATGACACTAATAAAGAGGCACTGAACAAAAGCAAATCCAACCTCGATAAAACATTATCTAATTTGGTCGAAAAAGGTAAAATTGATATTGCTGGAAAAAAAAGAATTAGTTCTAATATTTCATATGTCGATGCACTGAAAGATTTGTCTCATTCAGATTTAGTTATTGAAGCCATCGTAGAAAATATCGATGTCAAACGCAAACTTTTTTCAGATTTAGAAAACTATGTAGCTCCAGATACTATTTTAGCATCTAATACATCCTCACTTTCAATAGCCTCTATTGCAGCATCTTGTCTAAAACCTGCACGTGTTATCGGAATTCATTTCTTCAATCCAGCGCCATTAATGCAATTGGTAGAAGTAATTCCAGCCGTTCAAACAAGTACTGAAGTTTTAGAAAAAACAACGCAAATAATCTCCGATTGGAAGAAAATAGTCGCTGTGGCGAAAGATACGCCAGGGTTTATTGTCAATCGAGTTGCCAGACCTTTTTATAGCGAAGCACTTCGCATCTATGAAGAAGGAATGGCTGATTTTGTCACTATCGACTCAGCAATGAGAACTTTAGGTGGATTCAGAATGGGACCATTTGAGTTAATGGATTTCATAGGCAATGATGTGAATTATGCCGTGACGGAATCTATATTTACTGCGTTTTATTTTGATCCGAGATACAAGCCGTCTTTTACGCAAAAACGCCTAACAGAAGCCGGATATTTGGGGAAAAAATCAGGAAAAGGATTCTACGATTATCAAAATACAGTAACAGCTGAGCCTACCATAGATGCTAACTTATCACAAACCATTTTCGAAAGAATCTTGGTCATGCTCATCAATGAAGCCGCCGAAGCCATGTTTTTAAATATAGCATCCGCCCAAGACATAGACAACGCAATGACGAAAGGTGTCAATTACCCAAAAGGTTTGTTAGCATGGGCAGATGAAAAAGGAATCGATTGGTGCGTTCAAAAACTAGACGATTTGTATAACGAATACCATGAAGATCGCTACAGATGCAGTGCGATTTTACGCAGAATGAAGCGAGAAAACAAAACATTTTATTAATTCAGTTGTCACCCCGAGCGCAGTCGAGGGGCTTTTTTTAAATATGATAGGAACAAAAATCCCATACAAAATGCTTTCTCTCGATCCGTTCAGTCAATGGCTTGGCATCGAAATACTCGAATGTGAAATCGGACGCTGCAAACTAGGCATGACCATTCGTAAAGACATGCTCAACAGTATGGCAAAAGCGCATGGTGGAATAACCTATTCATTAGCGGATACTGCCTTTGGTTTTTCAGTGAATACGAACGGAAGATATGCGGTTTCAATAGAGACTTCCATCAATCATATCGAAGCTTTGGAAGAAGGCGATTACATTACGGCCAACGCAACGCTTGAAAGCATCAAAAACAAAGTCGGATTTTATATCATTGAAGTCAAAAAAGAAAACACATTGGTAGCACTTTTCAAAGGTGTTGCTTATAGAACCAGTAAAGACTGGGAAGAATAAAAAATCAAATTCAAAACTCCAAATTCCAAATTCCAATTTCAGAATTTTGGAATTTGGAATTTCAAACGTTTGGAATTTAAATATTTATGGAAGCATACATCATAGACGGAGTGCGAACTCCAATCGGAAGTTACCAAGGAACCCTAGCCGCTGTTAGACCAGACGATTTAGGCGCTTTGGTGATCAAAACCGTAGTAGAAAATAATCCAAATATTCCCAAAGATGCCTATGACGATGTCATTTTAGGTTGTGCGAACCAAGCCGGCGAAGACAATAGAAATGTGGCTCGTATGTCATTGCTATTGGCAGGATTGCCATACACAGTTCCAGGAGAAACCGTCAACCGTTTGTGCAGTTCGGGTTTGTCGGCGGTGATTCACGCTAATCGTGCGATTAAAGCTGGCGATGGACATCTATTCATAGCTGGAGGCGTTGAAAACATGACCCGTGGACCATTAGTCGTATCCAAACCGTCAGCCGCATATGGAACCGATTCAAAAATGTACGATTCCAGTTTCGGATGGCGATTTATCAATCCGAAATTACATGAAATGTACGGAACGGACGCTATGGGAGAAACCGCCGAAAATTTAGTAGATAAATACAATATTTCACGTGAAGATCAAGATGCTTTTGCCTTACATAGTCAACAGAAAGCAACCGCTTCCCAACAATCCGGACGTTTGGCAAAAGAAATTGTAATAGTTGCTATTCCACAACGAAAAGGAGATTCAGTTGTATTTGCTCAAGATGAATTTATAAAACCAAATACTTCCATCGAAGGCTTATCCAAATTGCGACCTGCCTTTAGAAAAGACGGAAGCGTTACAGCCGGAAATGCGTCTGGCTTAAATGATGGTGCAGCGGCTATCATCATTGCCTCTGAAGAAGCGGTTTCAAAATACAATCTCAAACCACTCGCACGAATCGTAAGTTCAGCAGTAGTAGGAGTAGAGCCACGCATCATGGGAATCGGACCTGTAGAAGCCACGCATAAAGCTTTAGCAAAAGCAGGATTGACTTTAGATCAAATCGACATCATTGAACTCAACGAAGCATTCGCAGCGCAAAGTATCGCCTGCATTCGTGCCTTAGGTTTAAAAGACAATGACCCGAGAATTAATCCCAACGGTGGCGCCATCGCAATCGGACATCCATTAGGAATGACTGGTGCTAGAATCGCCTATTCAGCAGCCATAGAATTACAATTGACAGGAAAAAGATACGCCTTAATCACGATGTGTATTGGCGTTGGTCAAGGGTACGCTGCGATTATAGAAAGAGTTTAGTTTTAATTGATAATTGATAATTGATAATTGATAATTGATAATTGATAATTTTTGGAATTAAGAGCCGGGAACCTGCTATACGTTGCAATCTTTTTTGTTTTTTGTCACCCCGAGCGCAGTCGAGGGGCTTTCCGTAAAACAAAAAAGGATTTCCACTACTATCAGGGCTAGGGTTTTAGGTAAATTAGAAACAAAGAATAAGGGTTGAAGTGTCTCGGAGCCAACCGACAACCAACAACCGACAACGAACAACCATGAATAAAACACAACATTACGTACTAGGAAAATGGACCACAGCAACAGGAGAAGGAAAACCTTCTTACGATGCAGTTACAGGAGAATTCATCGCAGAAACATCTGTTGAAGGATTAGATATCCCCGCCATTTTACATTACGGAAGAACAACAGGCGGACAGCAATTACGCAAGATGACCTTCCAAGAAAGGGGAAATATGATCAAAAGTTTGGCGATGTATTTGACCAAACGCAAAGAGCAATTCTACGAATTGAGTTACCGAACTGGTGCAACCCGCGTAGATAGCTGGATCGACATCGAAGGTGGATTCGGAAATCTATTCGCAAATGCGTCGCTCCGAAAATTATTCCCCAATCAACCTTACCACGTAGAAGGAGATCCAATCGACTTATCCAAAGGAGGTCGCTTTATGGCGCATCATATTTTGGTGCCAAAAAAAGGCGTGGCGATCCACATCAATGCATTCAATTTTCCGATTTGGGGAATGCTCGAAAAGTGCGCTGTCAATTGGATGGCAGGCATGCCAGCTGTTGTTTTACCAGCACCAACTACTGCTTATCTAACAGAAGCTGTTGTAAGGGAAATAATCGCTTCCAAACTATTACCCGAAGGCGCATTGCAACTAATTTGCGGTACTGCCAAAAATATATTCGACACGGTTGAAAGCCAAGACGTCATTACGTTTACAGGCTCAGCATCCACAGGACGTTTGCTAAAATCCCATCCTAGAATTATTCAAGAAGCAGTTCCTTTTACCATGGAAGCCGATTCCTTAAATGCCTCTATTTTAGGAGCAGATGCCGTTCCAGGAACACCAGAATTCGACTTGTTCATCAATCAAGCGAGAAGCGAAATCACCGTAAAGTGTGGTCAAAAATGTACCGCCATCAGACGTATGATTGTTCCAGAAAATCTCATGGATGAGGTTCAAACGGCGCTCGGAAAAGCACTAGATAAAGTCACCATCGGTGATCCAAGATTGAAAGAAGTTCGTATGGGCGCCTTGGTCAGCAAAGATCAAGTGGAAGTTTTAAAAAATAGAATTGGCGAATTGTCAAAGTCCGCAAAATTGGTTTACGGCGATTTGGAAAAAATCAATCTCATTGGCGCTAGCGAAAAAGGCGCATTTGTAAGTCCAATTGTACTTCGAGAAGACCAACCATTCCAAAATACTGCTGTTCACGAAATAGAAGCATTTGGACCAGTTTCCACCCTAATGCCGTACAAAACCATAGACGAAGCAGTAGAACTTGCCCAAATGGGAAAAGGTTCGCTCGTGTCTTCTATCGTAACTAATAACGATGAAATCGCGAAGGATTACGTGATCAACGCTGCCTCGCATCACGGAAGGATTTTAGTGCTTAATCGCGAAAACGCCAAACAAAGCACAGGACACGGTTCACCATTGCCGTTATTGGTTCACGGTGGTCCAGGTCGCGCCGGCGGTGGAGAAGAAATGGGCGGTGTTCGTGGGATCAAACATTATATGCAACGTTGCGCAGTGCAAGGATCACCGACCACATTAACAGAAATCACGGGAATCTATCAACCCAACTCCAAATACAAAGAAATTACGCAACATCCTTTCCAATACCATTGGGAAGATATCCAACCGGGCATGTCGTTGCGGACACACAACAGAACTGTAACCGACACCGATATTATCAATTTTGCGAATCTGACTTGGGATCATTTCTATGCCCATACCGATATCACATCATTGGACGGAAGTATTTTCAAAAAACGAACAGCCCACGGTTACTTCATTTTAGCCGCCGCTGCAGGTTTGTTTGTCTATCCGAACAAAGGTCCAGTGGCTGCGAATTACGGTTTAGAAGAATGTCGATTCTTGCGCCCGATTTATCACAACGATACAGTGTATGTGCGTTTGACTTGCAAACAAAAAGTAGATCGCGATGTTGCGTCTGCTGAACATCCAAGCGGTATTGTCAAATGGTTTGTTGAGGTTTTCGATGTCGAAGACGAATTGGTAGCCGTGGCAACAATCCTAACGATGGTGCAGAAAAAACAAGAAGTTTTTGTCGAAATGACCGAAGCAAAAATTGAGGAATGTTTGCACAAACTGACCGAAGATTCTCAGCCAAAATGGGGGAATTTGTCCGCACAAGGTATGGTCGAGCATTTGGAATATGGATACAGAATTGCATCTGGAGAAATTCAAGATTTCGAAATCTCAACGCCCGAAAAGATTCTAGATAAAGTACACAACACGCTTTATGATTATACAAAAATGCCCCAGAATTTTGATTTTCCTTTAGCAGAAAAAGCAAAAATTAATACACTGAATCATGCAGATTTAAACACCGCCAAACAGAAAATGCTCGAAGCCAGATTGGACTATATCGCCCATCACAAAGAAAATCCAGAGTGCCTATTAAAAAATGCGGTTTTCGGCGAAATGAATCGCTACGAATGGTATCTGTTAGAACGAAAACATTTGAACCATCATTTTGAGCAATTTGGAATTTTATAAAAGAAATAGCCACGAATTCACGAATATTAATTTGTGAATTCGTGGCAAAATATATTATTAGAAGCTATTTCCCGCTATTCGTTGCAATCTTTTATTTTTTTAAAGAAAAAAACAAAAGGATTTCCGCTACTATCGGGGCTAGGGCATAGGACAAATTATAAACAGTAAATAAAGGTTGAACTTTATCGGCACCAACCGACAACTGACAACCGACAACCGACAACCAAATGGACGCATACGTAAAACAAAACATACAAAACAACATCGCCACCATCGAGTTTTTTCATCCGGAACAAAACTCTTTACCAAGTGATGTATTAAAAAAATTAGCCGACACCATCACTGAAGCTGGCAATAACGATGACATCAAAGTCATTATTCTTCAGAGTGGTGGCGACCGAACTTTTTGCGCTGGAGCGAGTTTCAAAGAACTCATCGCCATCAACGATGCAGCAACCGGAAAAGTATTCTTTTCTGGCTTTGCCAATGTCATCAATGCGATGCGCAAATGCCCGAAGTTTATCATAGGGCGTATTCAAGGGAAAACAGTGGGCGGCGGAGTAGGAATAGCAGCTTCTACGGATTATTGTATGGCAACGCAATTCGCTTCGATTAAGCTGAGTGAACTCAATGTCGGAATTGGTCCATTTGTCGTTTCACCTGCCATCGAAAGAAAAATGGGTGTTTCCGCCATGTCGCAAATCGCCATCGACGCCAATTCGTTTTACGATGCGGAATGGGCGAGAAGCAAAGGATTGTTTGCCAATGTGTATCAAGATATCGAAGAGTTAGATGTAGAAGTGCAAAAGTTTGCGGAACATTTATGCACCTACAATCCAGAAGCAATGGTCGAAATGAAAAAGATATTTTGGAGAGGCACTGAGGATTGGGATAACCTGTTGGCAGAAAGAGCGGCGATAAGCGGGCGATTGGTGTTATCGGATTTTACAAAGGAAACATTAGAAAAATTTAAATAGAAAAAGACCGCTTCGCTGTAAGAAGCAAGATTGCTTCGCGGCAAGAGGTAGTCCAAAAAGTATCTTGGTTAAAATTTGTCTTGCTTCTTGCAGCCTAGCGGTCTTAAATCTTTTATCTCAAAAAAAATGATCTACGAATTCAAAGGGTTTATTCCCGTCATCCACGAAAGTAGCTTTATCCACCCAGAAGCGGCGGTGACTGGCAACGTGATTATCGGAAAAGACGTTTATGTCGGTCCAGGTGCGGCGGTTCGCGGCGATTGGGGAGAAATCATCATTGAAGACGGCTGCAATGTACAGGAGAACTGTACCATTCATATGTTTCCAGGAAAGTCGATGGTGTTGAAAGCTGGAGCGCATATCGGTCACGGAGCGATTATTCATGGAGCCAATATCGGAGCAAATAGTCTCGTCGGGATGAATGCCGTAATTATGGATGATGCGGACGTTGGTGATGAATGTATAATCGGTGCGTTGAGTTTTGTAAAAGCAGGAATGAAAATTCCCAATCGCAAAATGGTAGTCGGTAATCCAGCAGTAATTGTCAAAGATATTTCAGACGATATGATCGACTGGAAGACCAAGGGAACCGCCTTATACCAGCAGTTGCCGGAGGAATGTTACGAATCTTTAAGAGCTGTTGAACCACTAAGAGAAATTCCAGCTAACAGACCAACTCAAGAAGCGTTTTATAAAACATTAGAAGAATTTAAGAAAGAGGAATAAGCTTTTAGCAATTAGCAATAAGCTGAAAAAAAAATAAAAATTAAGTCAGGTTCAACCTGAAATTATACAATGCTGTAAGTAATTTCCTTTAAGGCTAATCGCTTACAGCTTAAGGCTAACAGCTATGATTATAGAATTCAAAATGCCTAAAATGGGCGAAAGTATTTCAGAAGCGACCATCATCAACTGGACTAAGAAAGTCGGTGATTTTGTGGAAGCGGAGGAAACTTTAGTTGAAGTCGCTACCGATAAAGTAGACAGCGAAATTCCATCGCCATTTTCAGGAACGATTACCGAAATCCGTTTTGCGAAAGATGCTGTTGTGGCTGTCGGTGAAGTTTTGGCATTAATAGAAACAGATGGTAAAGCGACAGGAAAGAAAATAACGATCGGAAAAACAGAAGAAGCTGGTGAGAAGAAAGAGCCAAGAGCCAAGACTGAAAACGCGCAACCAACAACCGACAACCATCAACCAATAACCAAGAACAGACAACTGTCAACTGACAACTTCCTAAGTCCACTGATCATCAGCATTGCACAAAAAGAAAATTTATCGATTGAAGAACTACAAACCATTTCAGGTTCCGGAACTGACGGACGAATTCAAAAAAGCGATGTTTTCAATTATCTAAAAAGTCGAAAATATCCAATTCAGAGCATACCAACAACCAACAACCAACAACCAACAACTTCCTTTCCCAAGCCAAAAATCAATTTCGTCGAAGGCAAAGACCGCATCATCGAAATGGATCGCATGCGGAAAATGATTGCCGATCACATGGTTTATTCGAAACAAACGTCGCCACACGTGACTTCTTATATTGAAGTTGATGTGACGAATTTGGTAGATTGGAGAAACCAATACAAAGACGATTTTCAAAATAAATACAACGAGAAACTCACCTTTACGCCGATTTTCGTAGACGCCGTTGCCAAGGGAATTCAGGATTTCCCCTTGATTAATGTTTCTGTTGATGACAAAAATATCATCGTTCATAGCGATATCAATATCGGAATGGCGACCGCATTGCCGTCTGGAAATTTAATTGTTCCAGTGGTGAAAAATGCCAACGAGAAAAGTTTATTTGAATTGGCGAAAACAGTCAATCATCTAGCAGAAAGTTCTCGAAACAACAAACTCAAACCCGAAGAAATTCAAGGAAGTACATTTACGATTTCGAATGTTGGCACGTTCGGAAGCTTGATGGGAACACCGATTATCAATCAACCAGAAGTAGCGATTTTGGCCTTTGGAATTATCAAAAAACGACCGGAAGTCATCACCACCGAAAAAGGCGATGAAATTGCGATTCGCAGCATGATGTATCTTTCGCTTTCCTTCGATCATCGCGTCGTAGACGGCTTTTTAGGCGGTTCATTCCTTCGAAAAGTCGGCGATTATTTAGAACAATTTGACCACAATACAACACTATAAAATTTTAGCGTATGTCTTACAATATAAAAGTAACTCCAGCCTTAGTTTCTAAAGTAGCTCAAGTCGATATCAACAATGTTCCAATGGGGATTGCGTTTACCGACCATATGTTTATTTGCGAATACCAAAACGGCGCGTGGGTCAACCCAAGAATTGAACCTTTAGAATTGATACCAACACATCCAGCGGCAATGGCGCTGCATTACGGACAGGCGATTTTTGAAGGATTGAAAGCAACGATGGGCAAAAACAATTCACCTTTGTTATTTCGTCCTGATGAAAATGCGAAGCGTATGAATGTAAGTGCCTATCGAATGGGAATGCCGAATTTTCCTGAAGATTTGTTCGTAGAAGGATTGAAGCAATTGGTGGCTTTAGAGAAAAATTGGGTGCCAACACAAGAAGGAAGCTCCTTGTATTTAAGACCGTTTATGTATGCCGATGAAGCTTTTATCGGAATGCGTGCTGCGACCAGCTTTAAATTTATTATCATGGCATCGCCAGCCGGACCTTTCTTTAATAGAAGAATTAAATTATATGCGGAAACCAAATACGTTCGTGCCGTTAATGGCGGAACAGGTGAAGCGAAAGCTGCCGGAAATTATGCGGGTGCAATTCGCCCAACCGAATATGCCAAAGCTAAAGGATACGATCAGGTTTTGTGGTTAGACGCTCAAGATTTTGAATACATTCAAGAAGTCGGCACGATGAATATTTTCTTCAAGATTGGCGGGAAATTTATCACGCCTGATTTGAGCGGATCAATTCTTTCTGGTATCACACGCTTAAGTGTCATCGATATGCTTCGAGCCAAAGGATTTGAAGTTACCGAACGTCCGATTACGATGACGGAGATTAAAGAAGCGTCGAAGAATAATTTGTTGGAAGAAGCATTTGGCGTTGGAACAGCCGTTGGAATTGCCTTGGTGGAGGAAATTGGTAATGGCGATTTTGCCATTGCATTGCCGGAAGGAAATCCGATTGGAGAAGAGATTAAAAATAGGTTTAACGATATGAAAACACAGCGCATAGCAGATCCTTTCGGATGGATTGTTCCTGTGGAAAGCTATGCGACGCAGCCACGTTAGTTTGAATAGGAATGGGATGCGCAGCCCCGATTAAGCCGATATCCTTTGTGAGGAACGAACAAAGATAAAGGCGAAAGCGGGAATTGTCTGCCCAAAAACAAAAAAAGTAAAAGCCACGAATGCACGAATTGAAAATCATTATTCGTGTATTCGTGGCAAAAAATCAAACAATGGAAATAGCAGAAAAGACATTGAACAAAATCATTTTAGAGCAGGCATTCTCAACGATGGCGACCGCGAAGGCGATGACGGAATTGTATGAGGATAACTTTAAAATCGTTTCTAAATACGTACATGCGACTTCACGTGGACACGAAGCGATTCAAATAGCTGTGGCAATGCAATTGTTGCCGCAGGATTATGCCTTTCCGTATTATCGAGACGATTCGATGTTGTTGGGCATTGGCATGCGACCATACGATTTGATGTTGCAATTGATGGCGAAACGCGACGATCCGTTTTCGGGCGGAAGAACCTATTATTGCCATCCGAGTTTGCGCGATGCGAATAAACCTAAGATTCCACATCAATCTTCCGCAACGGGCATGCAGGCTATTCCAGCAACAGGCGCCGCGATGGGATTTTGGTATCAGGAAAATATTGGCATTGAAGATAAAAATCAACAAAAACCCATTGTCGTTTGTTCCTTAGGTGATGCCTCTGTGACCGAAGGCGAAGTAGCGGAAGCGTTTCAAATGGCGGCATTAAAGCAATTGCCGATTTTGTATTTGGTGCAAGACAACGGCTGGGATATTTCAGCGAATGCGAAGGAAACACGTGCCCAAAATGCGTTTGAGTATGCGAAAGGATTTCACGGCATTGAAGCTATTTCAATAGACGGAGCCAACTTTACTGAAAGCTATTTGGCGATTCAAAACGTGTTGGAAACCATGCGAAAAGAACGTCGACCATTCTTAGTGCATGCGAAAGTTCCTTTGCTTAACCACCATACTTCTGGTGTTCGCATGGAATGGTATCGCGATGATTTGGAGGAAGCTAAGTCGAGAGATCCGTATCCTGTTTTGCAACAACAATTGTTAGACGCTGGATTTAGTACAGAAGAAATTTTAAAAATAGAACAAGACGCCATTATAAAAGTCAAAGCTGATTTTGAGGAAGCGCAACTAGCGGAAGATCCAAAACCAGAAGATTTGTTTACCCATGATTTTGCGCCAACGCCGATTACGGAAGAAGTTGGAGAACGCAATCCACTGCGGGAAGACAAAGTTGTGATGGTGGATTGTGCGTTATTTGCCGTCGAAGAATTGATGAAAAAACATCCAGAGTGTTTGCTCTACGGACAAGACGTCGGCGGCCGTTTGGGCGGCGTGTTTAGAGAAGCAGCGACGTTGGCGCAGAAGTTTGGCGACGAGCGTGTTTTTAATACGCCAATTCAAGAAGCGTTTATTGTGGGCTCAACAGTCGGCATGTCCGCAGTGGGTTTGAAGCCCATCGTTGAGGTGCAATTTGCCGATTATATTTGGCCGGGATTGAACCAGTTGTTTACAGAGGTGAGTCGATCTTGTTATCTCACCAACGGCAAATGGCCCGTGAGCATGATTTTACGTGTTCCGATTGGCGCTTATGGCAGCGGTGGCCCGTATCATTCGTCTTCGGTAGAAAGCGTATTGACCAATATTCGAGGAATCAAAATCGCGTACCCGAGTAACGGCGCCGATTTGAAAGGTTTGCTAAAAGCAGCCTATTACGATCCGAATCCAGTGGTGATTTTAGAACACAAAGGTTTGTATTGGAGCAAAGTGAAAGGCACCGACGAAGCCCGTGTTTTTGAACCTAGCGAAGATTATATCTTGCCTTTCGGGAAAGCCAATATCGTGCAAGAAATTTGGGGTCAAGAAACCGAAGAAACGATTTCCGTGATTACTTATGGTATGGGCGTGCATTGGGCGTTGAATGCTTCCATCGGCATGAAAAATCAAGTAGAAATTATCGATTTGAGAACCTTGTTTCCTTTAGATGAAGAAGCAATCATGAAGTCTGTACAAAAAACCAAAAAGTGCCTCATTGTAACTGAAGAACCTGTCAATAATACGTTTGCGCGCAGTTTGGCTGGACTGATACAAGAAAAATGTTTTAGATATTTAGATGCGCCTGTGATGACTATTGGATCCGAGAATTTACCTGCGATTCCGTTGAATAGTACGTTAGAGCATACCATGATTCCGAATGTGGATAAGGTAAAAGCGAAGATGGAGGAATTGTTGGGGTATTGATGGTTGTATGTTGTATGTTGTAGGTTGTAAGTTGGGAGCTATTCCAGCTGTTCATTGCAAGTTTTCACCAAATCGGTTGGTTTTACTAAAGTTCCCGAAAGCGCTTCCGCTGGTCGCGTTTCGGCAACAAGAAAAACAAAACCGCTTTCGCAAAAATCTTTTCATTGCCATCCGGGCTAGAACCACCCCGCCCTTCGGGCACCCCTCCAAAGGAGGGGAAACCACACAATGATATCACGGTTCAACTTTTTTTTAACGTACAACTTACAACCTACAACTCTCAACTACTTCTTCACCGGCGGATACTGCGCCAAAATCTCAGTGACAAACAACTTAACATTTTCATCTTTCTTATCCACATTTTTGGTGAGATAACCCGTTCCTTCACCTTGCCAGATGAGTTCTTTTAGTTTGGCATCGATGAGGTCGATGGTGAGAATACCATCCGTTGAAGTAGAAACCATCGTATTTCCACCCCAGAATGGATCCCAGCCCCAGCCAAATCCCCAACCCCAACCTCCATTGAAATTGTTCACATTGACATTTTGTTCTGACTTGGCATTGATAGAAATCAACATATCGGGCGTTTCGCTTTTGGTAAATCCTTTGGTCGCCATTACTTCATCAATAGCGCGGAGTATTCTTTTCTTGTCTAAGTCAGAGACTTCCGCCTTGTCGATACCGTTTTTGTAGTAAGCGTACGTTTTGTATTGGGAAAAATCGAATTTCTTATCGTAGTCGGAATAGACTCTAATCGAGCTGCAGGAAGCAACAGCAAAGAGTAGGAGTAAGGGTAGGATTTTTATCGCTTTCATCATATTCATTTTTAAGATTTAAGTGCAATAGTCACTCAAAATTAAGCAACATCAAGCAAACAAAATCTGCTTTTCTAAATTGTTTAACAGTTAAAAAATCAAAAAAGTAAAACGATGAAAGTTTCTTAATCTAGTAAACTAGAATCAACTTCGTTTGGAATCGTAACTTTCAACAAAGGTTGACTTTCCATCGCTCTTTTAATAGCGAAAACGGCACCTTCATTTCGAGCCCAACTTCTTCGGGAAATACCATTATTCACATCCCAAAATAACATCGATTCTAATCGTCTTGAAGCGTCTGCACTGCCATCAAGAACCATCCCAAATCCACCGTTGATTACTTCGCCCCAACCTACACCGCCACCATTGTGAATGGATACCCAAGTGGCACCGCGGAAACTATCGCCAATTACATTTTGAATGGCCATGTCGGCTGTAAATCGAGAACCGTCATATATGTTTGAGGTTTCGCGGTACGGAGAATCGGTGCCGGAAACATCATGATGGTCACGACCTAAAATAATATAACCAATTTCACCTTT
>CANGTL010000030.1 GCA_947456815.1 Flavobacteriaceae bacterium | reverse complement strand
TTTGCGCAAAAACAACTTCCAAATTTGAGTTTAAGTAATCTGGAAGGCCAATCAATTTCTTTGAAGAACGATTTTAACGAAAAGGACAAATTGTATGTTTTTTCTTTTTGGGCAACTTGGTGTACGCCTTGTATTAGCGAATTAGACGAGATGAACGATTTACAAGAAGAGTGGAAAAAAAGCATCAATTTTGAAATTATCGCAATATCTACTGACGATTCAAGAACCCAAAAACGAGTAAAACCTCTTGTAAATGGTAAAGGATGGGACTATAAGGTTTTGCTGGACACCAATCAAGATTTTAAGCGAGCGTTGTCTATTGTAAATATTCCTTATACAATTGTTGTCAAGAATGGAGAAATTGTGCATATCCAAAATGGCTATGTACCCGGAAATGAAAAAGAACTGGTTGAGAAAATGAAAACGCTTTAAGCTATGAAAATTAGACTGTTTTTTTTTGTAGCACTTAGCACCATTTGTTCGAACGCACAGGAATCAGGTAAAGCCGAAAAAATAAATTTCTATGGCGGTTTTGAATCCAATTCGCAATGGTATTTGAATGACAAAGGACTTAATGTCGTTCATCCTGAAACGCCACTAAGAGCCAATAGTTATTTGTTCGCAAATCTTAAATACAAAAATTGGATAGCAGGAATTCAAGGCGAATCTTATGAAGATCAAGCGCTATTGAATTTCAATCCGAGATATGAGAAGACAGATGTAGCGACCTATTTTTTGCAGTTCAAAAACGATAAAATAGACCTTACTGCGGGTTATTTTTACGAGCAATTTGGAAGTGGATTATTATATAGAAGTTGGGAAGACAGAGCGCTAGGCATCAATAATTCCCTACGTGGAGGACGCGTTATTTTTAAACCCAATAGCTATTTTACTTTAAAGAGTATTTACGGTCGACAACGAACAGGGTTTGATATTTCAAAAGGCGAAATCTATGGAGTAGATACTGAAATTGTCCTTTCACATTTGCTACAAATGAAAACTTCTGAGCTTTCTCTGGGTTTAACTTATGTTGGACGAGAAGAAATTGTGGAAGGTATTCCGAACCCGAATTTCAATAGTTTGACTAATGGTTATGCGGCAAGGATAGATTTTTCGCATAGCGGTTTTTATTTCTCGACGGAATATAATATCAAATCAAAGGACGCTATCATTGAAGTGCGCGAGCAAATTGAAAATAATTTCATCAAGCCAGGAAATGCCTTGTTAATGAATTTGGGGTATTCGAAAAAAGGATTTGGAATTGATGGTTCCTTCAGGAGATTAGAAAACATGGGCTTTTTCTCCGAGAGAATTGCCAAAGGGAATGCCTATAATGATCGAATTATGAATTTTATTCCAAGTCTTACCAAGCAACATCACTATAATTTAGCGAACATATACGTTTATCAGTCGCAGCCAAATGTCTTCTTAGGAGATGAAACCCTTTTAAAAACGGGAGAAATTGGCGGTCAAGTAGATTTTTTCTATAACATCAAAAAGAATACGGTGTTAGGCGGAAAATACGGGGCAAAATTAGCAATCAATATGTCTAATTGGAATGCTCTGGGCGGGACTTTCTATTTACCAAAGAAAGATTATTCAACAGATTATTTTGCCTTTGGTAAAAAGTACTTTTCTGATTACAATATAGAGTTTACCAAAAAATGGAACGCAAAATGGCAATCTGTTTTTTCCTATATCAATCAGTATTACAACAAGAAATTAATAGAAGAAACTTATGGGTTGGTTCAAACCAATATTCTTGGGGCGGAGGGAACTTATAAATTTACAGATTCAAAATCAATCCGAGTAGTTGGGGAACATATGTGGGCAGATTCAGACAAGAAAAATTGGGCGGCCTCTACCGTTGAATTTAACTTGAATTCAAAGTTGTCCTTTTTCTCCTCTGACATGTACAATTATGGCAATGACGATCTAGAAGCACGAAATCACTACTATAATTTAGGTGGAGCATTTAGACAAAAATCAACTAGAATCGCTTTGAGCTATGGACGCCAAAGAGGAGGTTTGGTTTGTGTGGGTGGCGTTTGTCGTTTTGTTCCTGAAAGTTCGGGTGTATCTTTGTCTTTGAATACAACTTTTTAATTTATATTTGCGACAGATTGGGGGATTAGCTCATTTGGCTAGAGCGCTTGCCTGGCAGGCAAGAGGTGGTCGGTTCGAATCCGATATTCTCCACAAAAAAACGCGACACTGTTGAAGTTGTCGCGTTTTTTTTATTTAATGATCTTATTTCTCATCAGAAATATACGTCTTATTTCCATTTGAATTGATGTAATATCTTCCACCTCGTGGGCCTGTATATACTTTCTTTCCGTTATAAGTACCAGTTACTTTGTCTGCAACTTTCGGTGCTTTTTCTGAAGTTTCTCTAACTTTTGCAGCGGCTTTTTTAGTTTCCTTTTTGGCCTTTTCAGTTACTTCTTTGCTTTCTTTTTTGGTAGATTCTGAAGACTTGGCGACCTTCTTTTCTGCTTTTTCTGCAACTTTCTCTTTCTTTTCGGCAGCAGCTTCTTTTTTAGCAGCAGCTTTCTCTTTCTTTTCCGCAGCAGCTTCTTTTTTAGCAGTAGCCTTCTCTTTCTTTTCTGCGGCAGCTTCTTTTTTAGCAGCAGCTTTTTCTTTCTTTTCAGCAGCAGCTTCCTTCTTCGCAGTTGCTTTCTCTTTTTTGTCAGCAGCAGCTTCTTTTGCTTTAGCTACTTTTTCTGTTTTTGCTTTTGAGCTCTTTTTCGTCTTTGTCTCCTGTGCATAGAAAGTTGTCGAAAAAACAAACAAAAAGCACACTAAAAGAATTTTTTTCATGGGATTGTGATTTAGTTAAACATAGATTAAAATTACAAATAAATAAGATGCAAACCGAAAAATCTAAAAATAGGCTCTCAATTGAATATTGCCATTGTGAATGGTTTGGCTTGTCTCGCTTTTGCGCGCTTGATAGTTGATATTGATATCTAAATACTGGGTGAGGTTTTTTTGCAAAAGCAGACGCCAAGTCATATTTTTTCCCGGCTGCAACCCTTCGAGCATTTGAAACGCAATGGGCGAATTTGGGTCTCCTATATAGTTGTTTTCATACAGAGAAAACTCGCCATTTAAGGTTAGTTTTTTTTCACTTGCGTAGGAGAATGACGTGCCAATTCTTGATTGCTTTAGAAGTTCTGCTTGTCCAATTTGGTTTTCCTTTTGGTAAAATTCATAAAATATATCCCAACTGGCATTTTGAGAAAACAAATAGGAGATTTTAGGTGCAATTTGGTAACCGTCAATTTTGAAATTTCTAGATTCGAAGTTCTCCACGTCAGAATTCGTATTAATTGTTTTGCCTGAAATAGCAAATAGCCAATATTTTTGAAGTAGATAGTCATATTGCAACTGATTTGAACTGCTAGTGCTTTTTTGAGCGCCAAACGACAACAAACTTTTCGCTTCATTTTTTATATAAGTGTATGTAACTGAATGTTTCTGTTTTCCGCGATTATAAAAGAAACTATTTCGAAAACTGGTGTTCAAGCCTAGTAGATTTTCTGAGGAAGTTGAAAATGGATTTAGATCAAAATTACCACCATTCCGTTCTATTTTTCTATCGATCAAAAAAGAAGTTTGATTGTAAAAATACGACAGTAGTTTCTTGAGTCCTTTTTCATTTTGCCATTGATTAGGATTTAAGGTTATCGATTCAGAAAATTTGTTTTGATGGGTTTTGATAAAAATCTGATTGGGTAGGAAAACACGAATGTATTTGGCCTGATCCGGAAATGGAGCAATTTCAAACTCTTGCAGTTCTTGAGTGCCATTACCATTGTAGTCATTCCATGCGTAAACGCCTTGTCCAGCCTCCACTTCTAAATAGGTAAATTCTTGTTGCGGTATGGTGCCAGATGCAGTTTCATATGCTGTTGTGCTTTGAATGAGTTGATTGAAAAAGCGGTCATTATACAAGATTCTCGAGTTTAAGGAAGGTTCGTTTGGTCTCGTTTTCTCTTCATATTTTAGATTGCGATAGTTGACGTACACCGATAAATCGCTCTTGTCATTTTGAATCAATTTTGATTTCAAATAATAGGATTGAGAAGTGTTAACGCGTTTTAAAATACTGTTTTGTAAACTATCATTTGCGCGATGTAAGTAGCCAAGCTCAAAATATACCTTTGTACTATCGCCACGCCCAACTAGAGCGCCATATTCGACAAATCTTTGACTTAGTGACGAGAGCAATTGCGTGGGTTTTATTTTTTCCTGATTATCCTCTAATCGAACTGAAGAGCCAATCCAGTTTTTTTTAAAATGATATTTAACTTGGGCCTGATTTCTCAAAAACTTTGAACTAGATGTTGTGCCGTTACTACTCAAATAGCTTCCTCTATTTTGAAAATTCCACTGGCTTAACTGAAAGGTAGTGTTGATACTGTGCCGATTTCCATTGAAATTTTTTGAAAATTCTAGGTTTTCAAATTGATAGGTAGCCACTCCCTTTTTGGGCAATCTAAATTCTAAACCTGTTGTAATAAAGCTTTGATTTCCTACGGGAGCATTCAAGTTCCAATCGCGGTCAAATTCTATGGTGTACAATCGCTCAATGGTTTTAAATTCTTTTTGAACAAATTGATAGTTGGCAAAGACATCTAACTGCCAGTTTCCTGTAAATAGGCGCTGTTTAGCATTGATTTTACCAGCACCGCCTTGATTGTCTTTGTCGTCTATACTCGAAAACAGGTTCAAATCATTGTTGCTAAAAGCACCTTCAAAATCAATGTTGGTTTTTTCGGAAGGATTTATTTTCCCGAATAATGTTGCGATTTGAATTTTCGTTGGGGCAATCAATCGAATAATAGGTTCGTAGTTTCCTTGCTTTATGCCGTCGATGGGTTCGACATATTCGTAGATCCTCCCAATCGCGGCAGCATTCGACAAGATATAATTACCTTGATTGTTACCGACTAAACTAAATCTAACATTATACAAAACGTCGGTTGAATTGGTTGAATATTCAAATACTTCTACCGAATTGATGATTGTTTTTTTGTAAAGAATTTTGTTAGGTGAGAATTCGTCAAGATAAGCGGACTGTGATGTCATTAGGCTAGGGTTGTCACCAGCATCAACCAAAATTTGTGCTTGCGCTGGGGATAAATTCTGCTGCAAAGATTGATTTTTGATGTCACTTTCCGAGTAGATATTGGAGCCAATGCTCCACGTTTCTCTTTCGTGTGACGCACCAAAATAGGTTACAAATCGACTGTAATTACGATCAGAAAACTGATATTCAATATTGATTCGCATCTCAGAGGTAATAGGGAACAGTGAAGTAAAAATAATCTCGCCAGCATTGTAATCGATGATGTAATCATTGTTTTCGCCTCGTTTAAGTAAAATTCCGTTTACGTATACTCTTTCCGAACCCGAGACGACCAGAATAAATAGTTCGCCGTTGGAACCAAGTAACTTATACGGACCTTGATTCCCTTCTTGTCCGACGAAGCTACTCTTCGCATATTTTCCTCGCACTAAAGCGGCTGATGCAAACAAGTTTGTGGCGTTTCCCGGTTTTCCAAAGTTAAAATTGGTAGACAGCCCTTGCACTTTTTTATTAAAATTTAGAAATCTTGATTTTCGATTTTCTAGAAAGAGATCGCCAGCGCGAACACTCCATTTCTCGCTAAATAACTCAATAAATATTTGGTCAAATTCATCCAATTTCTGAGAGTATCCGCTACTTTGCAAAGGTATGTTGCTGTCTTGAATGGAAGCGCGAAGACTTACTTTGTCGGATATTTTTCCGGTAATTTGCAAGTCTAAATTAGAATTGACCACCGCATTTTGATTGTTGCCTATGCTAATGCCTCGGGTAATGCTGCCGGAAGTGTTGAGTCCTTCAAAAGGAACAAATTTCTTAAAAGGATCTCGAGACACCTTATACAAATCGTACAGTCCGTTGTCGCTTTTTACCACGCGACTCGAATCATAAATACTGTATTCTTTGGTTAAAAAAGTTGGAAATTTCAAAAAGCGAACAGTTAATGTGTCTGAATTGAACTCGTAATTGTCTCTCAAAACAAGCGTTCCATTCTTGAAATTCATATGATAGGTAGTAGAATCTATTTCTTCATTTTTAGCATTTAAGAGCTTAAAAAAACTCGAATTGACGCTTGTAGAATCAATGTGGATGGTGTCGCGAGTGGCTACAATTTTCTTCGATTTATAAGGCGTTTCGACTTGCTGGGCATGAAGACCAAGACAAGTAAGCGCGAGACTAAAAAGAAGAATTCTAAACATAAATTGTAAAACGTATGGACCTCAAAAGTAGTGTGTTTTATTGTAATTATTAATTCACAACAATAGTAAGGCGAGATCTTGTTGTTGCTAGTGCAGTTTAAGGTCAAAAAAAAACCGCCTAAAAACTTAGGCGGTTTTGGTATTTTGAAAAGGCGGTTACCGCACTATTTCTTAATTATTCTAATGGATCCATTTTGTCCTTCTTTGTTTTGATACGAAAGAATATATATTCCAGCATTAAAGTTTGAAAGATCAATCGCATGATTTCCAATTTCTAGATTTTGAGATAGAACTGATTTACCATTAACATCAAATAGCGTATATTGTAGTTCTTTGGTCGTTGTCATTTCTAATTCGTTAGAAACAAGATTAGATTTTAAAACCACACCTGACTGCTCCAATTGATTAAAGTTAGAAACTCCCAACGGCGATACATAACGGTAAGAAAAGGAAACGGAATTTCCAACTTCAGCACCAGTGCCATCCAATTGATAGAACTTGAATGAATAAGTCACAGGAAGATTCGGATTGATGCCTGAATTTAAATTCAAGAAGTGGTCAAAATCACCATTTTCACTATTTGCATCAATTATAGCAGGAAAGCTTGGTGGATATGAATTTCCAGCCACAACTGTACCTAAACAAACGTCACCCAAACAAAATTGAACATTAGTGCCGTCTGCATTCGTAATGCTTTCTACTCTAGCTTTTACATTAATGGGATTCGCAGAACTATTAAAAATCTTAATTCCCATATAAGAACCTGGTTCTACGGCCACATCAAAAGTAAATACATCGCCATTATTGATTGGCGTTCCATCTAATTTTTTCAACGTCATTTGTGCCGAGGAAATCAGAGAAACTAGACTTATTATGGCAACAAAAATATTTTTCATACAATGATTAATTTAAAATAATTTTCTCTGTTGAAGTTGTGTTTTCACCAGAAATTCTAGCTAGGTACATTCCTTTTTGTAATCCAGATAAATCGATGTTTTTGTCTTTTGTAATGGTAGTTGCAACAAATACAACTTTTCCTGTAACATCAACGATGCTAACATTTACTGCAGTTTCTGTGTTGATAGAAATTAAGCCTGTTGAAGGGTTAGGGAACAATTTAACAGTGTTCGCTTCAAAAGAACTTACAGCAAGTTGCGCAGTAGTCAATGAATTTGGTTTTGCCAAAGCTGTACCAAAAGCACCAACAGGAATGTCTAAAATTGAGTTGTTGGTGTTGTCAAAAATTTCCATACCGTGTGGTGTGCTTCCAAGACCCCATCCGTCACCGTATGAATCCAAAAGATTGATAGAATAACAATCGTCTGCCAACAAAGTAACATTGTGCGTTTTAGTAGTATTTGCATCTGCACCACCACCGTTTGCACTTCCAACGTATGGACCTCCAGTTGCTACGATGGTTCCTGCACTATTCTTGATGTTCCAAGTAATTTCAGTCGGATAATTATCTGTATACACCTTAACTACGATGTCAGTTGTTGCTTGTTTTGCCAAACCAACACCCATTTCCGCAGTGGCAAGTGCAGCATTGAAAAGCCCATTTGAATTTGCAGAAACAATTTCCACAGTGTAATCTGCAGTTGGATCAAAAACATAACTATCAAAAGTCAAAGTTCTAGTAGTAAATCGTGGCATAGAACCAGAATAATTTTTAGTTGCTACGACATTGCCATTTTCTTTCAAGTTTAAAGTAGCAGTAGTAATAGTGTTTTCACCATAATTTCTCATTTTCGCTATAGCAGTACCACTTGTAGTACAGAAAGAATTTTCATTATCTAAAGCAGCAATGTTATTTTGAGTACCAATCAAAGGAACACAATTGGTGTTAAGATCTGTTCTGATTGCACTAGCAGTACGACCCCCCATTTCAGTTACTAATCCGTTTGGACAAATTCTAAAAACAGTCGGGAAATAAGTAATTTGATATAAAGAACCAATATTACTTCCGTCGATAATTGGGTAAGGCGTGCCTGCAACCCAGTTTCCTTGCGTATTAGTTCCAGTACCATTCAAATCAGCATTGGTAGTTGCAGCATCTCCTTCAATAAATAAGATAACAACTTCATCTGATCCTTCTGGTCCGTATGCTGTATATAAATCTTCTAATGCTTTTGAGTTATGAAAATTCCAACATGGCCCACACCAAGTAGCAGAAACATCAATAACAACGGTTTTTCCAGCCGCTAAGTAATCGGCTAAATGATGCGTAACACCATTGATGTCCGTAGCAGTAAAGTCTGGCGCTACGCTCCCAGCAGCAATTTGCGCATTACTTTGAAAAGAAAGCAATACAAGGGCAAAAAATAAAGTAATTTTTTTCATAAAAATGGGTTTTAAAAGTTTGGTTGTTAGTTCATTGTATAACGAGCAAGGTTAAGAATTTTTCTTCATAAAAAAAAAGAAAATTGAATTTTTGTGATTTGTTTTCTTTGCTTGCTTTTGTCAAGGCTATTCTTTAGTCACAATTTGCATTGTTTCGCGGCTAATTTGTTTTAACAAAACCACTTTGTTTTCTGCTACCATTGCTGCTGCTTTGTCATCAAAATGGCGTATCGTATATAACGACACATTCTCATTATAAGCCACTTTAAATTTCTTTGATAAAATGTTTTTTAACTCTTGAAAGTTGCCAAACTTATCGTCAATGCAAACGGAAAAACTAATGGCCGAATTTTGAATCAAGCTTACTTTCATCTTGAATTCATGCAATAAAGCAAAGATTTCACTGATGTTTTCTTCCATGATAAAAGAAAAATCAATCGAAGAAAGCGACATCAATAATTGGTTTTTCTTCACAATAAAGCAAGGTAAATAAGGTTCTAAATCGGCGCCTTTAGCAACACTGGTTCCAGGCAATAATGGCTCTACAAAAGACTTAACGTACAGCGGAATTTCTTTTTTTTGCAAAGGTTGTAAGGTCTTAGGATGAATAACGCTCGCGCCATAAAACGCCAACTCAATGGCTTCTCTGTAGGATATTTGATTCAACAAAGTGGCATTCTCAAAGTACCTCGGATCTGCATTCATCACTCCCGGAACATCTTTCCAAATGGTAACACTTGCCGCATTCAAGCAATACGCAAAAATGGCAGCGGTATAATCCGAACCTTCTCTTCCCAATGTGGTAGTAAATCCATTCGCATCTGAACCCAAAAAACCTTGGGTAATGTGTAATACTTTTTTCTTTGCAATCTTCGAGATGGTTTTTTGTGTCAATTCCCAATCGACTTCAGCATCGCGGTAAGTTGCGTCGGTTTTGATGTAGTTTCGAACGTCAATCCACGTGGTCTTGAGGTCACGAAAAGTCATAAAGTGCGACAAAATGGTGGTCGACAAAAGTTCGCCATAACTTACGATTTGGTCATACACGAAATTATAATTGGGCGATTTGTTGTGATTTAAAAAGTAGTCTAACTCAGTAAATAGATCAGAAACCGCCTTAAAAACAGGATTCTTATCGTCTTCAAACAAATCCAACAAAATTTGATTGTGGTATTTCTTAACGTCTTGTATTGATGATTGTAAGGACGCCGATTTTTCAAAGTAATCTTTGACCACTACTTCTAAAGCATTCGTGGTTTTTCCCATGGCCGAAACCACCAACAACACATCGTCAAAGCCTACTTGCTGCAAAACGTTGTAAACATTTTTGATTCCCGCGGCATCCTTTACTGAGGCGCCACCAAACTTGAATATTCTCATATAAGTTTTATTACAGAGTCAAGAATCAAGAATCAAGAATATCTTTTTGGTCTTGGTTCTTTACTCTAGGTTCTATTTTCCAAAATTCTTAATTCCTTGCTCATCCATCTGTGCCACACGCCAATCATCAAGGACTTTCGCGCCAGATTTAACATAAAAGTCAATCGCAGGCGTATTCCAATCCAACACTGCCCATTCTATTCTTCGCACCAGGTCTTTTTTTCCTTGTTCAATAACTGCGGCATACAATTGATATCCCAATCCCGAACCGCGCATCTTTTCTTTGACAATCAAATCTTCTAAGTGAATGGTTTTGCCTTTCCACGTAGAATAGCGATAATAGTATAGCGCCATCCCAACAATTTCCTCGTCGATTTCCGCAACAAAAGTATAAAACAAAGGATTTTCACCAAAGCCATCACGCTCAAGGTCGGCGACTGTTACCACGACAGCGTCGGGTTCTTTTTCAAAAGTGGCGAGTTCTTGAATCAAACTCAAAACGGCGGGCATGTCTTCTTTTTGGCCTTTTCTAATGTTCATTTTTAGGAGCTTGAACCCGCTATTCGTTCCAATCTTTTGCTTTTAAAAGGAAAAAGCAAAAGGATTTCCACTGCTATCGGGGCTAGGGTTTTCGTTTTCAAAAACAAATATACAAATCGAAAGTATAAAATTCCACCGAAGAAATTCCTAATTCCAATAATAAGTGGGAAATCTTGGAATTTGGAATTTGAATATTCGATTTTACGACTATATTTGCACCACTAACTACAACGATTTCGCAATGGAAGAACGCAACAAAACACTGGGTGAATTTATTATTGAAAATCAAAACGCTTTTCAGTATTCTTCGGGGGAATTATCACGAATAATCAACTCCATTCGGTTGGCCGCTAAAGTAGTCAACTACAAAGTAAACAAAGCAGGTTTGGTTGATATTGTAGGTGCTGCGGGCGAACAAAACATACAGGGTGAAGACCAACAAAAACTAGATGTTTATGCCAATGAGGTCTTTATCCAAACTTTAATCAATCGTGAAATTGTATGCGGCATCGCTTCGGAAGAAAACGACGATTTTATTACAGTTTCAGGATCAGATAAGAGTCACAATAACAAATACGTCGTCTTGATGGATCCGCTTGATGGTTCTTCCAATATTGATGTCAATGTTTCGGTAGGAACTATTTTTTCGGTTTTCCGACGTATTACACCTGTTGGAACGCCAGTAACCTTGGAAGATTTTTTGCAACCAGGTATCAATCAAGTGGCCGCTGGTTATGTAATTTACGGAACTTCGACCATGTTGGTTTATACTACAGGTCACGGCGTCAACGGATTTACATTAAACCCCGCCATCGGAACTTTTTATCTGTCACATCCCAATATGAAATTTTCTGAAGACGGATCGATTTATTCGATCAATGAAGGGAATTATGTGCATTTCCCGCAAGGTGTAAAAGACTATATTAAATATTGTCAGCTGGAAGAAGGCGATCGTCCTTATACATCAAGATATATCGGAAGTTTGGTGTCTGACATTCACAGAAACATGATCAAAGGCGGAATTTATATCTATCCAACCAGTTCAAAAGCACCGAAAGGAAAGTTGCGATTGTTGTACGAATGCAATCCGATGGCATTTCTTACCGAACAAGCGGGCGGAAAAGCATCAGACGGTTTTGGAAGAATTATGGAAATAGAACCGACTGAACTTCATCAGCGCGTTCCCTTTTTCTGCGGAAGTTTCAATATGGTGCAAAAAGCAGAAGAATTTATGCATTTGGCCAAGCTGAGTAAATATTAGAAATTCAAATAAAAAAATTCCAAATTCCAGAAGTTTTAAACCTTGGAATTTGGAATTTTTTATTTGAAATTTTTATTTATTCATATGTTGCATCTCATAAATAAAAGTATCTAAATCAACATTAGCACCAATCAAAGCCATTGCTTTATCTACTATATAATTGTTATTTGCTGGCGTGAAACCTAAAGAAATTCCGAACTTGCGCAATAACTTAATTTGTGCTTCTCCCAAATGGTGATCTACGTATACCATACGCGCTAAATCATACAATCGTTCTAGTCGCTGAGTGTATAAATAGGGCGGATTAATTGGATATTTGAGTGGGTTCTCAAGGATTTCTTCGTACTCTGCGGGCGTAATTTCTAGATGTAGCGCCAGTTTGTCTAGGAATTTTTTTTCTTCAGGAGAAAATTCTCCGTCGTGCACAGCGACACGTACAATAGATGAAAAATGACCTTTATTACGGTTCTTAAATTCGCTATCAAATAAATCTGAAAATGACATAGGTTAGGGTTTAAATTCTACTGCAAAGATATATTTATTTCGTTTTTATTCGAAACTATTTTGTCATGATTTTATTTAAATTTTTGCGCTATAGTTTTGTGATTTTATTGGATTTGTTTTTTAAAATTAATTGTAAGTTTACAAGCCCAAATCTATAAAAGAGTGGCCATGTCAGATTTTTGGATTTATGTTGAAATTGGTTTAAAGCACGTATTAAACATCAAGGCGTACGATCACGTTTTGTTTTTGATTGCTTTGACAGCTGCTTATTCGTTTAAAGAATGGAAACGACTGCTTCTGCTGATTTCGGTCTTTACCGTTGGTCACACGTTGGCATTAGTGCTATCTGTTTTTAATTTACTTAAAGTCAATGAAAATCTCATAGAGTTTCTAATTCCTGTAACCATTTTAATGACTGCAGTTCTTAACTTTGTCGCATTGAAAAAATCATCGATTACTAAATCTATAAATTCAGTAGTTATGATTACCTTATTTTTTGGTGTGATTCACGGTTTGGGATTTTCGAATTACTTCAAGACCATATTGCCAGGAAGTAGTTCAGATAAGATTTTGCCGTTATGTGAATTTTCAATTGGAATTGAAGCAGCGCAAATGACCGTGGTCTTGACAATTCTATTAATATCATTTATCACGCAAACAATTTTTAAACTATCAAAACGAGATTTTACAATAGTTGTCTCGGCTTTTATTGTCGGCGTCGTTACGCCAATGATAATTGAAAACGAAATTTGGAACAAACCATTATGGAATTAAAAAAATTAAACAAATACGACAAAGCCTATCTCCGAATTGCAAAAGAATGGAGTCAATTGTCATACTGCAAACGAAAACAAGTGGGAGCAATCATAGTGCGAGACCGCATGATTATTTCGGATGGATACAATGGTACGCCCTCTGGCTTTGAGAATTGCTGCGAAGATGAAGCAGGTTTGACCAATTGGTATGTGTTGCATGCCGAAGCAAATGCCATCTTAAAAGTGGCCCGATCTACGCAAACCTGTGATGGTGCTACATTATATATTACACTTTCGCCTTGCCAAGAATGCAGCAAATTGATTCATCAGTCTGGAATTAAGCGCGTAGTATATCAATATGGGTATCGCGATACAACTGGAGTTGATTTTTTAGTACAAGCTGGCGTGCTGGTGGAACAAATAGAAGATTTAGACTAATTGAAAAACAGTAAAATATACCTGCCGATTATTATTTCATTTACACTCGCATTGGGCGTGGTGGTTGGCAGTATTTTGAACTTTCCTTTACATCGGCCATTTTCTTCGAAGAACAATCCAAAAAACAAACTCAATAGACTACTTGAATTTATTGACGGCGAATACGTAGATAAAGTAAATACCGATTCTATTGTAGATCTAACGGTTACAAACATTCTAGCACAACTCGACCCACATTCTGTTTATTTGCCGCCGAGCTTGCAAACTGATGAGGCGGAAAGTATGAAGGGAGATTTTGTGGGCATCGGAATCAATTTTTATATGTATAAAGATTCAGTTGCCGTGATAAAACCGTTAGAAAACGGACCTTCCGAAAAGGCAGGAATCAAGGCCGGTGATCGTATTTTATATGCTGACAACATGAAACTTTTTGGCAAGAAATTATCGACTGAAAGTTTGTTTTCTAAGCTTAGAGGTGAGGCAGGTTCAGAAATAGAGCTCACCGTTTTCAGAAGAAGTGAGAACAAGAAATTCAAAGTTAGACTAGAACGCGATATAGTCCCAATCAAAAGCGTTGATGCGTCTTTAATGCTCAATCCAACGACAGGATATCTTAAAATCAATCGCTTTGCAGAATCGACTTATGCAGAATTTCAGGAAGGCATGACCAAACTAAGGAACGCAGGAATGAAGACTTTTGTAATTGATTTGCGCGATAATGGTGGAGGATATGTAGATACAGCGGTGAGAATTGCTGACGAATTGTTGGTCAATAAGAAACTCATCGTTTTTACTAAAAATAAAAGAAATGAAATTCAAAAATCAATAGCTACTGATGTTGGTGATTTTGAAGAAGGAAAAGTTTTTATTTTAATCAATGAAAATAGCGCGTCTGCAAGCGAAATTCTGGCTGGAGCAATCCAAGATAACGATAGAGGAATTATTGTGGGACGCCGTTCTTTCGGGAAAGGATTGGTGCAGCAAGAAATGAATTTTGATGACGGTTCAGCGGTGCGATTAACTATTGCAAGATACTATACTCCAACAGGAAGATCCATTCAGAAGGCTTATGTAAAAGGAAATGACGAAGCATACGCCAACGATTTTTACAAACGTTTTAGAAGTGGTGAATTGTACAAAAAAGATAGTATAAAAGTAGCAGATTCGTTGCAATTTAAAACGCCAAAAGGCAAAATGGTATACGGCGGCGGCGGCATAGTTCCAGATGTGTTTGTTTCTTTAGAAGGCAAACAAGGAGAAGGAAGCCTACCCTATCTTATGGAGCAATCTGGCTTTGTTGGACAATTTGTTTTTGAACAACTCGACAAGTATCGCTCGAATTTTAAAGGTTTGTCTTTTGAAAAATTTCTGACAAACATGATTCAAAGCGATTTGTATTACAAAAATTTCCAAACTTATCTAACGGTCAATGGCATCGAAATTAATTTAGCAAAGAACAAACCATTGGTAAAACGTTATTTGACAGCAGAATTTGCAAGACAACTTTTTGAAGAACAGAAATATTATGAGATTGTTCTGAAAGAGGACCCTATGATTAAAGCGGTTTTAAGTCCATAATCTAATTCGAGCCGATAACGCAAAGCTACGATCTTAGATTTTCTTTATACTATCATGGCTTTGAGAATCAATCCCGTTATTCCATAATGTTAGAATATCTGTAGCTACAGCAGCGCCACTTCCAGCAGCTATTGATAATTGACTTCTCCAACCTGCTAAAGTTCCAGCCACATAGATTCCTTCAGCGACTTTATGATCATTGTTAACTAAGAATATTCGTTGCTTTTCAGTAATTGCTTTTGGATGTGGACCTACGAATTGCATTAGGCCATCGATGGCAAAAGTATTAGAATAACCGACCGCTATGACTATCGATTTTGTAGGATAACTATTCTTGTTGGTAACAACGATGATATTTGGCGAAGTTCCTTCAATCCGCATTACTTTTTCTCCTGCAATCTGCTCGACGTGCGGATACAATTGAGACAGATTTTCTAAACTTGTATCCAATAAATCAGCACCTAAAGTACCAGGTGGAATTCCGTAGGCATTGTTAAACAACGCTTCTTGTAGAGAGGAAGTTTTTTGATGGGTAATAATTCCGATTTTCTTGTCGGAAACAAAAGATTTTTTGTAAGCAGAACCTAGAACCAAAGCACAGGAAACTCCTGAAACGCCGCCGCCAATGATTAAAACATCAAGCATTAATTATTGGTCTTTGGTTTTTTCGACAATGATTTTCGACATTCTGAAGATTAAAAGGACGCAAACGGCGCAAAAAGAAGCCGCTATTCCTATTAACGCCACCATACTTTTGCCTTCGAATAAATGATCAAAATCCAGTATGGTAATATTGAAAATAATTAATGCCAGTGCAATAACAACTAAAATAGTAGTAAAAATTTTCATATAAATTCTTTTAGCGAGAGTGAAAGTAATACAATTGAATTAAATGAACAAACCTTTAACATTCGAAGCAAATAATTTAACAGCGATGGCCAATAGCACAACGCCAAAGGTTTTTCGTACAACACCAAGTCCAGTTTTGCCCAACATTTTTTCAATTTTTGACGAAGATTTTAGAACGCCGTAAACAACAACAATATTGAGGATGATGGCCACTACAATGTTTTCAACGTAAAACTGTGATCGCAAAGAAAGCAAAGTCGTCATTGTTCCTGCGCCTGCAATTAGAGGAAATGCAAGCGGAACAATTGAGGCAGAACTGGCTTCTGTGTCCCGATAGATTCGAATGCCGAGTATCATTTCTAAAGCAATAAAGAACAATACAAAGGAACCAGCAACGGCAAAGGAATGCACGTCGATACCAATGAGTTTTAGAAATTCTTCACCTATAAACAGAAAAACAATCATGATAATAGCAGCAACAAGTGACGCTTTTTCCGATTCTATGTGACCGTGTTTGTTTCTCAAGTCGACGATAATGGGAATAGAACCCACAATATCTATGACGGCGAAAAGCACCATGCCGATGGTTGCTATTTCTTTGAAGTCGAAGTTCATATCGTGAAGAATTAGGACGCAAAAGTACCGAATTTGTTGTCTTTTAACGCTAAATTGAAGTTAATTTTGGCGTTGAAGTCTGTTTCGTTTTTTCGAAAACAATTTAAATCAAAATTGCGCGTATCTTTGCCCCATGTTTCAACTCGGCAAAACTATCGTCTCTGAAGACATTTTAGAAAAAGAATTCGTATGTAATCTTTCTGCATGCAAAGGCGCTTGTTGCGTTGATGGAGATGCCGGAGCACCTTTGTCTGAAGCTGAAACTAAAATTTTAGAAGACATCTACACCAAAGTAAAACCTTTTTTACGACCAGAAGGTATTGCAGCGATTGAAGCGCAAGGCACTTGGCGCAAAGGAACCGATGGCGATTTAGAAACACCGTTGGTAGACGAAAAAGATTGTGCCTACGTCATTTATGATGGTAAAACCGCGCTTTGTGGTATTGAACAAGCGTACAATCAAGGAGCAGTCGATTGGAAGAAACCTGTTTCCTGTCATTTGTACCCGATTCGAGTGAAGGATTTTACCGAATTTGCCGCCGTCAATTATGATCGATGGGAAATTTGTGACGATGCCTGTTCGCTAGGAAGAGAACTCGAAGTTCCTGTTTATAAATTTGTAAAAGAAGCGCTCATCCGACGTTTTGGTGAAGATTGGTACGCGGAGTTAGAGAAGGTCGCTGCGGAGTTAAAAACAAAGTAGAAATTTCGAGTATTTGCTAAGTCAAATGTATTAGCAAATGTGTTAAAAATCGTATCGTGTTGAGTACTCTTGAACGCTTGTAAATAGGCGTTTTTTTATTTTTGTACAATTTCACAACCTTGATTTTCAGGTTTTTACAAAATATCAATTCCTTTCTTGTCAAAAAACAATTTGTTAAAAACTATCTACGATTGTGAATAAGTTTGGCTTTCATTTTCCGTTACAAAAGATAATCTTTGTAGCAGTCAAAAAGCACTCTCTTTTTGATACAAATTCACTCAATTCACATACAAAAGATGTCAGCGATAGAACCTATTCTACAAGAAAACAAAAACCGTTTTGTTATTTTTCCGATCAAGCACCACGATATTTGGGAATGGTATAAGAAAATGGAAGCTAGTTTTTGGACTGCTGAAGAAATAGATTTACACCAAGATTTGTCAGATTGGGAAAACAAACTCAGTGCTGATGAAAAATATTTTGTCAAACACATTCTCGCCTTTTTTGCCGCGTCAGATGGTATCGTCAATGAGAATTTAGCAGAAAATTTTGTCAATGAAGTGCAATATGCAGAAGCTAAATTTTTCTATGGTTTTCAAATCATGATGGAGAACATCCACAGCGAAACCTACTCGCTGTTGATTGATACCTATGTGAAAGATGAGGTCGAGAAAAACCAATTATTTACAGCACTTGAATTTTTTCCAGCGATTAAAAAGAAAGCGGACTGGGCTTTGAAATGGATTGAATCCGATTCTTTTGCAGAAAGACTTATTGCTTTTGCTGCCGTTGAAGGCATTTTCTTTTCGGGTGCCTTTTGTGCGATTTTCTGGTTGAAAAAACGTGGATTGATGCCAGGACTAACTTTCTCTAATGAATTGATTTCTCGTGATGAAGGCGTGCATTGTGATTTCGCTGTGCATTTGCACAACCATCACTTGATTCACAAAGTTCCGAAGAAAAGAATCAAGGAAATTATTGTAGACGCTTTGAACATTGAAAGAGAATTTATTACCGAGTCGCTTCCGGTGAGTTTGATCGGAATGAATGCCGTTTTGATGACACAATATCTTGAATTTGTAGCCGATCGTTTACTAGTAGAGTTAGGTTGTACCAGAGAATACAATTCATCCAATCCGTTTGACTTTATGGATATGATTTCATTGCAAGGGAAAACCAATTTCTTTGAGAAACGTGTCGCAGAATACCAAAAAGCAGGAGTGATGAGCACAGACTCTGAATCTCAAAAAATATCTTTCGACGCCGATTTTTAGAATGCCACGAAGTCGTTAAGCCACGAAGGTTTAATGAATATAGATTAAAGATTCTCGTAAAGTCGCAGAGTCGCAAAGTTTTAAAAGTTTATTTGGTTTTTTCTTAGCGCCTTTGCGGCTGCCGCGAGCCAAAAATATAAGATTACCAATTTGTCTCTAAGCCATTTTTTATACTACACGCCATATACGAACGGATTGCCTAGCCCCGATAGTAGCAAGTATCCTCGAAGAGATACTGCGAATAGCGGGATTAGCTTCCAAAAAACAAACACAAATAACCAGAAGTAGAGAAGGGATTTTCTAGTTCGCAAAACAAACTAACCTATGTATGTAGTTAAGAGAGATGGCCACAAAGAGCCAGTAATGTTCGACAAGATTACCGACAGAATTAAGAAATTATGCTACGGACTCAACGATTTAGTTGACGCCGTGAAAGTGGCAATGCGCGTTATTGAGGGATTATATGACGGCGTGACCACTTCTGAATTAGACAATCTAGCAGCAGAAACCGCCGCTTCGATGACTATTGCGCACCCAGATTACGCGCAGTTAGCAGCGAGAATTGCGATTTCGAACTTGCATAAAAATACAACCAAATCGTTTTCGGAGACCATGAATGAAATGTATCATTACGTGAATCCGAGAACCAATCAGAAAGCGCCTTTGCTTTCGGAAGAAGTGCATGATGTGATTCAAAAGAACGCGGAGTTTTTAGATTCACATGTCATTTACAACCGTGATTTTAATTACGATTACTTTGGATTTAAAACACTAGAGCGTTCGTATTTATTGAAAATCAACGGTAAGATTGTAGAGCGTCCGCAACATATGTTGATGCGTGTTGCCGTTGGGATTCACTTAAATGATTTAGATGCTGTAATTGAAACTTACGACTTGATGTCGAAGAAGTTCTTTACACACGCCACACCAACGTTATTCAACGCAGGAACGCCAAAACCACAAATGTCATCTTGTTTCTTGTTATCGATGCGTGATGATAGTATTGATGGGATTTACGATACGTTGAAAAACACGGCGAAAATCTCGCAATCTGCCGGCGGAATTGGTTTGTCTATCCACAATGTAAGAGCAACAGGTTCGTACATTAGAGGAACAAACGGAACTTCCAACGGAATTGTGCCCATGTTGCGCGTATTTAACGACACTGCAAGATACGTAGACCAGGGCGGCGGAAAACGTAAAGGAAGTTTCGCTATTTATTTAGAAACTTGGCATGCAGATATTTTCGAATTCTTAGACTTGAAAAAGAATACCGGAAAAGAAGAAATGCGTGCGAGAGATTTGTTCTTCGCCATGTGGACGTCGGATTTATTCATGAAACGCGTGCAAGAAGACAGCACTTGGACGTTGATGTGTCCGAATGAATGTCCAGGTTTGTACGATGTTTATGGTGATGAGTTCGAAGCATTATATATTTCCTACGAAGAAAGAGGCAAAGGAAGAAAAACTATCAAAGCGCGTGAGTTGTGGGAGAAAATCCTAGAATCTCAAATTGAGACCGGAACGCCATACATGTTGTATAAAGATGCAGCCAATCGAAAATCAAATCAGAAAAATCTGGGTACGATTCGTTCTTCGAATTTGTGCACCGAGATTATGGAATATACTTCGGAAGATGAAATTGCAGTTTGTAATCTAGCATCGATTTCGTTGCCGATGTTTGTTGAAAATGGTGCTTTCAACCACGAATTGCTTTTCAATGTTACTAAAAGAGTAACTCGAAACTTGAATAAAGTCATCGATAGAAATTACTATCCAGTAAAAGAAGCAGAAAACTCAAACATGCGCCACCGTCCGGTTGGATTGGGCGTACAAGGTTTAGCAGATGCTTTCATTTTATTGAGAATGCCTTTCACAAGCGATGAAGCGAAAAAACTAAACCAAGAAATTTTCGAAACTTTATATTTTGCAGCCGTAACCGCTTCGATGGAAATGGCAGTAGAAGAAGGACCGTATTCTTCTTTCAAAGGTTCTCCAATTTCGCAAGGAGAATTCCAACACAATCTGTGGGGAATGAAAGACGAGGAATTATCCGGACGTTGGGATTGGGCAGCGTTGAGAAAAGAAGTGATGAAAAACGGTGTGCGAAATTCACTGTTAGTAGCGCCAATGCCAACAGCGTCTACCTCGCAAATCTTAGGAAACAACGAAGCGTTCGAACCGTATACATCTAACATTTATACGCGTCGTGTGCTATCAGGAGAGTTTATCGTAGTCAACAAACACTTATTAGAAGACCTAGTAAAAAGAGGTTTGTGGAACGAAGATCTCAAACAAGAAATCATGCGACACAATGGTTCGGTACAAAACATCGAAGCAGTTCCAGAAGATTTGAAAGAACTGTACAAAACCGTTTGGGAAATGTCGATGAAAGACATTATCGATATGTCACGCCACAGAGGATATTTTATCGATCAGTCGCAATCGCTCAACTTGTTTATGCAAGATGCGAATTATGCGAAATTGACGTCGATGCATTTTTACGCTTGGCAATCTGGACTAAAAACGGGAATGTATTACCTAAGAACAAAATCAGCCGTAGACGCCATCAAGTTTACACTGAACAATGATAAAAAAGCAGAACCAACGCAGGAAGTTGCAGCCGCAGTAGAAGTGGCGGAGCCAAATGAAACGGGTGAAATGTCTGCAGAAGATTTTAAAGCTATGATCGAACTGGCACGAAATGCCGGACCCGATGATTGCGAAATGTGTGGATCGTAATTCTTGAGACGGTTACTATCCCATCAAAAAACAGCTATCTTTGGGTAGCTGTTTTATTTTTTAGAAGCTATTCCTGCTTTCGCCTTTATCTTTTTTCGTGCCTCAAAAAGGATATCGGCTCTATCAGGGCTAAAAATCGTAAATCAACTAGTCAATGCCTTTATTAAGAACTACTTCCGAAAACCCAGATTATCAAAAATTGGCGGTCTTGCTCGATGCAACGCTAAAAATCTTAGACGGAGATGACCATGAGTTTTATGACCAATTCAACAAATCGGACGCGATAAAAAACGTCGTCGTCTTTTATGAGAACAATCAGCCCTTGGGTTGTGGCGCCTTCAAGTTCTACCAGAATAAGACTGTAGAAATCAAAAGAATGTATGTTTTGCCCGAGCAAAGAGGAAAAGGAATTGCAAATCAAATCTTAAATGAACTAGAAAAATGGGCCAAAGAAGTGGAATATGACACTTGTGTTTTAGAAACTGGAATAAAGCAAGTGGAAGCCATTGGTCTGTATCAAAAAGCTAGATATACAGTCATTGCAAACTACGGTCAGTATCAAGGCGTCGAAAATAGTGTTTGTATGCAGAAATCGATCTAATAATCCAAAAATCAAACAATCTAAAAATGAACTGGGAACAACTTTTATCGCTCAAACGACAAGGCGACACAAGCAAACGGCTGCGCAAAGAACAAGATGACACCCGATTGGGTTTTGAAGTCGATTATGATCGAATCATTTTTTCGGCCGCTTTTCGGAGTTTGCAAGACAAGACACAGGTGATTCCGTTATCAAAAACAGATTTTGTTCACACCAGACTTACCCATAGTTTGGAAGTGTCGGTAGTGGGAAGGTCTCTTGGACGTTTGGTTGGAAAAAAAATCATCGAAAAATATCCCTATTTGCAGGAAGTGCACGGTTTTCAAATGAATGATTTTGGCGCCATTGTCGCGGCAGCTTCTTTGGCGCATGATATCGGGAATCCACCGTTTGGGCATTCGGGAGAAAAAGCCATTGGGGAATATTTCTCTATCGGAAATGGGAAACAATATAAAGAGCATTTGACCGACAAACAATGGCAAGATCTCATTGATTTTGAAGGCAATGCCAACGGTTTTTCGGTATTGACTGCTAGCCGTCCAGGAATAGAAGGCGGACTGAGAATTTCGTATGCTACTTTGGGTGCGTTTATGAAATATCCTAAAGAAAGTTTGCCGAAAAAACCAACTAAAAACATTGCAGACAAGAAATACGGTTTCTTTCAAACAGATAAAGATTTCTTTAAAGAAGTAGCTGCGGAATTGGGATTGATTTCAAATAAAGCCGGCAATGATATCGGCTTCGAGCGTCATCCGTTAGCCTATTTGGTTGAGGCAGCGGATGATATTTGTTACACGATTATCGACTTTGAAGACGGAATCAATTTGGGACTCGTTTCAGAAGATTACGCTTTAGAATATCTAATCAAATTAGTCAAAGACACCATTGACACAGCCAAGTATAAGACATTAACGACGCGAGAAGACCGCATCAGTTATTTGCGAGCTTTGGCCATCGGCAATCTCATTAATGATGCGGTTCGGGTTTTCATTGAAAATGAAGAAGCGATTTTGCAAGGCAATTTCCCGTATGCGTTGACGGACAAAAGCAAGTATAAAGCGCAGATGGATGACATCATTAAATTGAGTGTGAAGAATATTTACCAAAGTAGAGAAGTAATAGACAAAGAGATTAAGGGTTATCAGATTATCAATACGTTGTTAGATAAGTTCATAACGGCATTTAATAATCAATATGAAGGTAAAGCGACTAGTTATGACAAACTACTTTTGCAAATTCTACCTGAAAAACATCATCTTGAAAAAGAAAATTTGTATGACCGTTTGATACACATTTGCCAGTTTATTTCATTGCTTACAGATGGCAATGCATTGCTGTATTATCAAAACATTAAAGGTTTGAAGTAGTAGATTGTTAATGTTTTATCGGATTGTTTGAAAAATCAAAAAAAATAATTTAAGTTTGTTTTCTCTAAAAATAAAAACTATGAAAAAAATTACACTATTAACCGCATTGCTTGTTTCGTTTGTAGGATTTTCGCAAACGAACAAGAAGACCATCCAAACCTATCTAGAAAGCAATAGAGCTCAGTACGGCCTTACAACACAAGACATTTCAGATTTGGTTATTTTGAATGAGTACCAAGGAAAAGGATCTAATATTACGAGTTGTTATGTTGCTCAAAGATATCAAGGAATTGACGTTTTTAATGGACAATCAACAGTAGCAATTAAAGACGGCAAAGTTTTGCAAGTTGGAAGCAATCTGCAAGCTAATATCGCTCAAAAAGTGAATACTGCTTCGCCATCGTTATCTGTCGTTGATGCATTAAACAAAGCTTATCTGTCTTTAGGATATGCAGCGACAAACTTTTCTATTTTAGAATCTGTTGACGGAAAAAAATTCACTATTTCCAATGGTTCGAGCGAAGATCCAATTAATGCTAAGTTGGCTTTTCAACCAACAGCTGATAATAAATTGAAATTAGCATGGGGATTCCAATTTTACTCGCCAGATGCAAAGCACTATTGGGATATGAAAATCGACGCTGTAAATGGCGCAATTTTAGATAAAAAAGACTTGACTATCAATTGTCAGTTTGGTGACAAAAGACACAAAGGTCATAATCACGAGAATGATTTTAGCTTTGAGAAAAACGCTTTTGGATTGGCAAATCAATCATTGTTAGCTCCACCAATTGCTGGTACTTACAGAGTAATTCCATTTAACTTTGAAAGTCCAAACCATTCTCCTTTTGAATTAATCACAACTGTAGGGAATTCATTGGCTTCACCAAATGGTTGGCATGATGCGAATTCAACAATTGGAGGGACAAATGCAGCACTGAAATTTAACTACACTAGAGGGAATAATATTTTAGCACAAGAGGACGCTACTGGTGATAATGGAAACGGAATAAGACCAGACGGAACAGCTGCCTTAATTTTTGATTTCCCATATGTTAATGGAGTGGCTCAAACGCAACAACCAACAAACTATACACCTGCCGCTACAACCAATTTATTCTATATGACAAACATCATGCACGATATTTGGTATCAGTACGGTTTTGATGAAGTAAATGGTAATTTCCAACAAAGTAATCTCGGAAGAGGAGGGGTTAATACTGCAACTGGAGACTACGTTTTGGCTGATGCACAAGATGGATATTCTCAAACTACTCCAACTTTAAACAATGCGAATTTTACACCTACAAATGATGGAACGCGTCCAAGAATTCAAATGTTTATGTGGGATCAAGGTGCGCCGCCAACAGACTATATTCAAATAAACTCTCCTGCTAGTATTGCAGGAGCAATGTCAGCTACAACAAACGTATTTGAAGGAACAGATAGAATAGCTGTTCCAGCTGCACCGAACGGAATTACTTCGGACTTAGTATTATATACAAATACACCATTGGTGCCAGGAAATAATCCAAATTCAGCATGTAATCCAGCGACAAATCCTTTTGATGTTTCTGGTAAAATTGCTTTGATTAAAAGAGGAGGATGTTTCTTTAGTAATAAAGTTAAGAATGCTCAAGATGCTGGTGCAACAGCAGTAATCGTTACAGACACTGTGCCTAACAATCCAGTTCGATTATCTATGAGTTCAACAGGATTATTAGGAATTACAATTCCAGCAATCTTTATCTCAAAAGAAAAAGGAGATATTTTACTTGCCGAAATGGCAAATGGACCAGTAAATGTAAAAATAGAAGTTCCATCGAATTTGTATTTATATGCTGATGGTGATTTTGATAACTTAATTATTGGTCACGAGTATGGTCACGGTATTTCTAACCGTTTAGTTGGTGGTGGGTCTGCAGGTTGTATGACAAATTATGAGCAAATGGGTGAAGGTTGGTCTGATTTCTTTGGTTTGATTAATCAAATTAAAGTTGGAGATGTTGGTACCACGCCTAGAGAAGTTGGTACTTATGTAACTAATCAGCCCGTAACAGGAGTAGGATTTAGAGAATTTCCTTATTCAACGGATATGTCTCTTGATCAAAGAACATTCGGAGGAACAAACACCCCTATTCCTACTGATCCTGCAGACACAGGATATCGTTATGTGGTTGGAGAATTTTGGACTTCTTGTTTATGGGATTTAACTTGGAAGTACATCGAGAAGTACGGATTTGATCCAGACATTTACAATGGTACTGGCGGAAATAATAAAGTAATGAAATTGATCGCAGATGCTTTAAAATTAGAAACTTGTAACGGAACAAACATCGTTACTGGAAGAAATAATCTATTTGCTGCTGAGCAAGCAACCACTGGAGGAACAGATTATTGCATGATTATGCAAGTCTTTGCTAGAAGAGGAGTTGGATTGAATGCATCTTCAGGAAGTGCAAACGATTGCAATGATCAAGTTGAGGACTTCACATTATTTCCTGCAGGCCCAAACTGTGTCTTGGCAGTGAACGATTTCGACAGAGAAAATCTAATTAGAGTATATCCAAATCCATCAAATGGCACGATGAATATTCGAGTTAATCAATTTGTTGGAAAATTGAATATACAAGTTGTCGACCTTAATGGAAGAATAGTTTACGATTCAACTGAGAACAATTTCAATGTTGAAAAAGCTATCAATATTAATAGCCTGCAAGCCGGAGTTTATATCTTAAAACTTACTGGAAGCAACGTGAATTATTCTCAAAAGATAATTAAGAAATAACCTAAAGAAATTTAGACAAAAAAACCAAGTCTTCGGATTTGGTTTTTTTTTATGAAATAGTTTTCATTAGTCTACGTCTTGTCTACTTAGATTATCTAAGAAGGCAACCTAAAACTAGCTACCTTTGAATTAACCATTAAGTTATAACCATGAAAAGATGTATTTACCTTTTGTTGTTTTTCGGATCTCTCGTTACTTACAGTCAATCTAACAGACAACTCATTCAATCTTATTTAGAAGAGAATAAGAAACAACTAAACCTCACAAATCAGGATATTTCTGATTGGATCATTGAAAGCGAGGTTGAGGGCTCGGGGACAAAAATTACGAGCTGCCATTTTACGCAGCGGTATAGCGGTCTAGAAATCTATAACGCACAGTCAAACGCATGGATCAAAGAAGGAAAAGTCCTAAAAGTCGAAAATAGATTTATTGAAAGAATATCAGATAAGGTTAATGTTACAAAGCCAAGCATCACAATTCTGCAAGCGATTTCGAGAGTTTATTCTTCGCTACAAATTGATAATCCAAGTGCTTTTTCTATTATTGAAACCGAAAATAATAATAGTAAGTTTAAATTATCGGACGGGTTACAAGAAGACCCGATTAATGCAAAGCTTGTCTATCAACTTACCGATAAGAATGACTTGAGATTAGCATGGGCATTTCAATTTTATGCGCCAAAATCAAGTAGTCTTTGGGATTTAAGAATCGATGCTGTTACGGGAGTTATCCTAGAAAAGAAGGATTTAAACTTGACTTGTACTTTCGGAGAAAAGGACTTGAACAAAGTAAGTAATAAATCCAGTTTTAGCTTTGTAAAAAGTGCGTTTCAGAGCAGACAGGCTTCTTTGTTAGACGTTATTCCGGGATCTTACCGAGTGATTCCTTATAATTATGAAAGTCCAAACCATTCTCCTTTCCAATTAATTACTATAGACGGAGATGCTTTAGCATCGCCAAACGGTTGGCATAATGCCAATGCTATTGGAGGAACTAACGCAGCATTAAATTTTACATTTACACGAGGAAATAATGTATTGGCACAAGAAGATGCAAACGGGGATAATGGAAACGGAATACGGGCGGAAGGAACTGCCGCATTGCTTTTCGATTTTCCATACGGTGGACAGACCTTACAACCAACAACTTATACCTCTGCCGCAACTACCAATTTATTTTACACTGTCAATGAAATTCATGACATATGGTATCAGTACGGATTTAATGAAGCTAGTGGTAATTTCCAACAAAACAACTACGGACGTGGAGGTACAGTCTCTGCGACTGGCGACTATGTTTTAGCAGACGCTCAAGATGGCTATTCACAGGCCGTGGCGACCTTAAACAACGCGAATTTCGCGACCCCAAATGATGGAGCAAGACCGAGAGTTCAAATGTTCTTGTGGGATACAGGTGCTCCAGCTACGGATTTTATTACAATAAATTCACCGTCAAGTATCGCTGGCACAAGAACTGCGACAACCAATGTTTTTGAAGGTACCGATCGCATACCTGTTCCAACTGCTCCGAATGGAATTACATCTGATTTAGTTTTGTATAATAATAACCCAACACCTCCAGGCTATCATTCTGCTTGTCAAGCACCAACAAATGCAGCGGAGTTATCAGGCAAAATTGTATTGATAAAAAGAGGAGGTTGTTTTTTTAACCTAAAAGTGAAGAATGCACAAGATGCAGGCGCAACAGCTGTAATTGTGATGGATTCAATTGCAAATAATCCACAAAGACTCTCAATGAGCTCAACAGGAATTTTAGGGATTACGATTCCTGCAGTTTTCATTACCAAGGAAGATGGGGATGAATTGGTTTCAGAGATGGAAAATGGCCCAGTAAATTTAAAGTTGGAATCGCCATCTAATCTGTATCTCTTTGCAGATGGTGATTTTGATAATGGGATTATTGGACATGAAGTTGGACATGGAATTTCAAATCGTTTGATTGGAGGACCGACGAATGCATCATGTATGAACAATGGTGAACAAATGGGTGAAGGCTGGTCAGACTGGTTTGGATTGATGCTTCAAATTAAGCCGGGAGATACAGGTGCCGAATCTCGAGGAATTGGTACCTATGCTATCAATGAGCCGATAACTGGAGGAGGAATTAGATCATTTCCTTATTCAACAGATTTTGGAATAAATTCGATTACTTTGGCTAATTCCAATACAACTTTTCCACACGATAGAGGCGAAGTTTGGGCAGCAGTTTTATGGGATTTAACGTGGGCGTATATAGATAAATATGGTTTTGATCCTGACATTTACAACGGTACAGGCGGAAACAATAAAGTAATGCGGCTAGTAATAGATGCTTTAAAGTTGCAAACATGCAATACAGCTTCGTTTATTAGCTCTAGAGATAATTTATTTGCAGCAGATCAAGCAACTACAGGCGGTCAAAATTATTGTCTGATAGCGGAGGTTTTTGAGAAGCGCGGAATGGGTCTAAATGCTTCGTCGGGAGACGTCAACAGCGGGACAGATCAAGTGGCTGATTTTACGGCTTTTCCAGCTGGACCAAATTGCTTATTGTCTGTAGATTATTTCAACAATAGTGATTTGATTAGAGTGTATCCAAATCCATCAACTGACTTCGTAAATGTTAGAATTAACAAGTATGTTGGTAAGGTTTCTATCCAACTGTTAGATATCAACGGTCGCGTCGTTTTAAGTATACCAGATACGGATTTTGAGATTGAGAAAACAATTAATACTTCAACTATTCAGTCAGGAATTTATGTGCTTAAAATCGCAGGAAATAACTTGAATTATTCTCAAAAAATTATTAAGAACTAAAGAGATTAAATATTTGTAATAAAAAAATCCAAATCGAAAGGTTTGGATTTTTTTATTTTTCTTTTAAAAGAGTTGCAATACTTTCTACATCAATCTCGCACATTTTTTGCAACTCAACAATCGAACCATGTTCTATAAATTTGTCCGGTATACCGAGTGTTTTAACCGGTACGGCATAGCCGTTTTGTAGTGCAAATTCTATTATTGCACTTCCAAAACCACCTGTTATGACGCCGTCTTCAATTGTAATAACGGATTCAAAGGCGGAAAATATCTGATGCAATAGCTTAATATCAAGAGGCTTTATAAAGGCAAAATCATAATGTGCAATTTCCTGCGAATTGTCAATCTGACGGAGTGCTTCTATCACATTATTTCCAATTGTCCCGGTTGATAGCACCGCGACTTTGCCGCCTTCTTTAAGACAACTCGCTTTGCCAATTTCTATTTCTTGAAATGATTTTTTCCAATCAGCAGAAACACCTCGACCACGAGGATAGCGAATAGCAATTGGATGTTTTAATCCCAACTGTGCGGTATATAAAATATTTCGCAATGCCAGTTCGTTTAGAGGTGCGTAAACAATAATATTTGGAATACAGCGTAAATAAGCGATATCAAAAACACCATGATGAGTAGCACCATCTTCGCCAACTAAACCCGCGCGGTCTAAACAAAAAATCACCGGTAAATTTTGCAAAGCTACGTCGTGTATGATTTGATCATACGCGCGTTGCAAAAAAGTAGAGTAGATATTGCAAAAAACGATCATGCCTTGCGTTGCCATTCCAGCGGATAACGTCACGGCGTGTTGTTCTGCAATTCCAACATCGAGTGCACGAGTTGGGAATTCATCCATCATATATTTTAAGGAACTGCCTGTGGGCATCGCAGGAGTAATTCCAATAATTTTTTCGTTTTTTCGCGCCAATTCAACTAAAGTAAGCCCAAAAACGTCTTGGTATTTTGGAGCCAAATGGGCTTCGGATTTGGGAAGAATGTTGCCGGTTAAAGCATCAAATTTTCCGGGAGCATGATAGACCACTTGATTGTCTTCTGCTTGCTGCAATCCTTTTCCTTTGGTAGTGATAATATGCAGAAACTTTGGACCTTTGATTTTTTGTAGGCGTTTCAATTCCTGGATTAATGCGAAAATATCATGACCGTTTATTGGTCCAGTATAATCAAAGTTGAGTGATTTGATCATGTTGTTTTCCTTCGGATTTTTTCCTTCTTTGACAGCAGTAAAATAGTTTTTCAAAGCACCAACACTTGGGTCTATTCCAATGGCGTTGTCGTTTAGAATAACCAGCAGATTGGCGTCGGTAACGCCTGCATGATTCAATCCTTCAAAAGCCATTCCTGAAGCGATGGAAGCGTCTCCGATAACAGCAATGTGTTGTTTTTCAAAATCGCCTTTTAAATTGGACGCTAATGCCATTCCGAGCGCTGCTGATATGGATGTTGAAGAATGACCAACGCCAAAAGTGTCGTAAATGCTTTCGCTTCGTTTTGGGAAACCAGAAATGCCACCAAGTTGGCGGTTGGTAGTGAACTTTTCTCTTCGCTCTGTTAGAATTTTATGTCCGTAGGCTTGATGTCCGACATCCCAAACGAGTAAATCATCTGGGGTGTTGAATACATAATGTAATGCGATGGTGAGTTCAACTACTCCAAGACTTGCGCCCAAATGACCTTCTTTTACAGAAACAATATCGATAATAAAATCGCGGAGTTCCTGCGCCAGCTGTGGAAGCTGTTGTTCGCTCAGATGGCGTAAATCGCTTGGATTTTGAATTTGTGAAAGCAGCTGCGGCATACGAAATTATTGTGGCGCTAAATTACAACAATCGTTTTAGTTTCTTATGGAATTGTATCAATATGTATCTTTACTTTGCCTATGATAGCTTCTTCTTTACACTGAGGTGTTGGTGGTTGTGGACTCGATGGTGAAAGCACAACATCTCCTGTAGTTACCATAGGTGCCGCCACCACTTTTTTCGTTTGTAGCGTTCTTGATTTTTTTGAAATTAGTGTATCATTTTGTGGTCTAAGTGGCGCTCCCATGATTACATTATCACTTGGATTTTCTTCGATGATTTCTACCTTTTCGATGCTTTGTTTATTACCATTGACATCAGAGCAGCTTAAAAGCGTTGTGCCCATGCAGACAAACAATGCAAGTAAAAACATTTTGTGAATTTGGGTCTGCGAATAGAATACACGCATTGGAATGCTGATTCTGATTGTTTCGAGCTGTTCGTTGTTGAATCTTCCACAGATCTTTTTTCCATGGTTTCGGGTGAAATATTCCTGAATTTCAGGAGCTTTCATTTGAGTAAAATCGACTACGGTTTTGCAGCAGCTGTCGCAGAATCGGCCTTGTTGGTTCGGCGTCATCGAGTTCCAATCCTCGTGACAAGGTTTTGGAATCCTGATTTTGAGTGGTGCTTCCATGATTTGTTTGTTTTTAGCATAACGCAAATGTGGACTAAAACCGTATTTTTGATGCATGGAAAATATTTTTACCGACGAGTATTTCATGAAAAAAGCTTTGCAGGAAGCCGATTTTGCTTTTGAAAAAGGCGAGATTCCTGTAGGAGCGGTGATTGTAATTGATAATCGTGTAATCGCTTCTTCTCATAATTTGACAGAGATGTTACATGATGTTACTGCTCATGCAGAAATGCAATCGATTACGGCGGCGGCCAATTTTTTGGGCGGGAAGTATTTGAAAGGTTGCACACTTTATGTGACTTTAGAGCCCTGCCAGATGTGTGCAGGCGCTTTATATTGGAGTCAGATTTCGAAAATTGTTTATGGTGCTACTGATGAAAGTCGAGGTTTTATAGCCATGGGAACGCAATTGCATCCGAAGACTGAAGTAGTTTCGGGCGTATTGGCGGAGGAGTCACGTGAATTGATGTTGCGTTTTTTTGCGGAAAGAAGAAAAAATTAGCTCGCACCCGAGCGATTAGCGAATTGACGAAGTAAAGGCGCAAAGTTTTGAAAAGGACTAATAAGTTCGACATTGCCCTAGCCCAGATTGCAGCGGAAATCCTTTATTGTTTTTCTTTAAAACAATAAAGATTGGAGCGCAAAGCTGGATTAGCTTCTAATAAAAAAAACCGCCAGACTTTCGTAAGGCGGTTTTAGGTTTGTATTTATTCTACGATTTCTTTTCCAGATTTGTCATAGAAATGATATTCTAAGTACGTGTAAGCGTCACGCGGTATGATTTTCACCCATTTCTTATGCTCGAAAAACCATTTCGAACGTAATGATGGAAAACCTTTACTGAGGTAAGCAGCCACGAAAGGATGCACATTGAGTACAACTTTTTTGTGGGTTTTTAGTAATCTTTCTAGATCAGAAGTAATTTTGTCAATGATTAAGATTGGCGCTTCTATTTCGCCATTTTCATTGTTAGGGTCTTCTTCTCTAGTTTTAATGTTAACTTCTGGTCTTACGCGTTGTCTGGTAATCTGGACTAGCCCAAATTTACTCGGTGGTAAGATTTTGTGTTTGGCTTTATCGTCATTCATTTCTTCTCTTAGGAAGTCGAATAGCACTTTTCTGTTTTCTGGATCTTGCATATCGATAAAATCGACTACGATGATTCCGCCCATGTCTCTCAAACGCAATTGTCTGGCGATTTCTGCTGCGGCAATCATGTTGACTTCCATGGCGGTATCTTCTTGGTTGGATGCTTTGTTCGAACGATTTCCGCTGTTGACGTCGATGACGTGTAAGGCTTCAGTATGTTCGATGATAAGGTAAGCACCTTTACTCATAGATACGGTTTTTCCGAAGGAAGTTTTGATTTGTCTCTCTATGTTATATTTCTCGAAAATAGGAGTGTCTTTAGATTGATAAAACTTTACAATTGATTGTTTGGATGGTGCAATTTCTTCCACGTAATCCTTGGTTTCTTGAAACAACTCTTCATCATCTATGTAGATACCACTAAAGGTATCGTTGAATACGTCTCTCAATATTGAAGAAGCTCTATTGAGTTCTCCTAATACTTTAGAGGGATGATGTGCCGTTGGTAATTTTTTACACATTGCAGTCCATCTGCCTAGCAGGTTCTGCAAGTCTTTTTCTATTTCGGCTGTTTTTTTGCCTTCGGCTACTGTACGAACAATAACACCGAATCCTTTTGGTTTGATGGCTTGTACCAGTTTTTTAAGTCTGTCTTTCTCGCCTCGTTCTTCTATTTTTTGAGAAACAGAAACGCGATCTGAGAATGGGACAAGAACGATAAAACGTCCGGCTAGAGAAAGCTCTGAGCTTATTCTTGGGCCTTTGGTAGATATCGGTTCTTTAACGACTTGTACTAATACAGATTGATTGGATCCAAGCACTTCGGCGATGGTTCCGTCTTTATCAATCTCTTTTTCAAACTGAAAGTTTTTTAGGGAGAAATCTTTTATTTTACCTGCGCTTACAAGTTTTATGAATTTCAGTTGGGAAGCAAGATTTGGACCTAAATCGTGATAATGTAAGAAGGCATCTTT
>CANGTL010000029.1 GCA_947456815.1 Flavobacteriaceae bacterium | reverse complement strand
TCAGCTGGTTTACAAGATACTGCAGTTAATGCAGCGATAACAGCTAAACTTAAAAATACTTTTTTCATCTTACTTAATTATAAAAGGTTAATTATTAATTCGAGGCAAAGATATAAATTTTTTATTATGGAAAAATATTTTTCAATTTTTTTTTAAAAATTTATATTCTATTGCAACTGCACACTGTTTACCAAGTATTATGCCAAAAAAATGTAAGTTCAAATTTAAATGAAAGCGTCATTTATTTTAACAAAAGAGTATTTTTATCAGTATTAATTTTGTTAAAAAGTTAAATTTTATTTTTTGTTTTTCTGTTTTGGATGTGTAATTCTTAGTTCCTCGATAAGGTTTTTGGCGTTGGCATACTTGTCGATGATGAATAATACGTAGCGAATATCTACCATTACGTTTCTACAAATAGCAGGATCGTAGTAAATATCGCTCATCGTTCCTTCCCAAACGCGATCGAAATTTAATCCTATTAGATTCCCTTTTGCATCAATTGCAGGGCTTCCTGAATTTCCGCCGGTAGTATGATTGGTTCCAATAAAACAAACTGGCATTTTGCCTTTCACACCGTAGGCACCATAGTTTTTACTTTTATATAAGTCAATTAACTTTTTAGGGACGTCAAATTCATAGTCACCAGGAATATATTTTTCCAGAACACCGTCCAAATAGGTAAAGGGCTTATAAACAGTGGCATCTTTTGGTTCATAACCTTTTACTTTTCCATAGGTAACTCTCAACGTACTATTAGCATCTGGAAAAATACGAGAACCTTTGTTTAATTCTAATTGCGCTTTCATATAGGTTCTTTGTAGCGCAAGATTTCTTAAGTTGATTTCATCATATTTTGGAGCCACTTCCTTTAAGTACTTATCGGTAATTTCCTTGATCAGAATGTAGCCTTTATCACTATTTAGATTTGCCAAAATTGTTTTTGTATCGCCAGTCAATAGTTCCTTTATCCCATTGTATGAAGTTAGCTTTGAATCTTTATATAGCGAATTGGTTAGTTCGGGAATATTAGTATTCAATAGACTATTTGGTAAAAATGCTTTTGGAGATTTCGTTGCGTACAATTCAATCAGTTGCTCAAATACCTTTTCATCAACAGCTGGATTAAAATCCTTGTAAAAATCTACCAATCCATTTGCTAAATTATTTTTTCTGTCGGTGAATGCTTGTTCTCCTTTAGTTGTGTTCAATTGTTCTAATTGATACATTTTATAAGCAACATTTAATAATTCCGTATTTCTCAACACCACTTCTATAAAGTAATCTCTACTCAAAGCATACGGTGCAATTTCTTTATAGTTTTTTTCAAAATCTGCTAACAAGTTTCCGTATTCTTCTTGCTTTCCTGCCTTCGCGACTTTTTCCTGGAATGCCGCTTCTTGCTTTTTCTTTATCGCAATAGCATCTGACTTCTTCAATCCTTGGGTCTCGCCAATCCACTTTTTCCAATAATTTGCAATTCCTGCATATTTGGAGGCATATTGAATTTTAATCGCATTGTCTTTTCTCATGAAACCATCTTGAACTTTCAAAGCTTTGTCACGGATCTCAATTTTTGCTGGATTCAGTTCATTGACAATCTGCTCAATAGCAACTGCCGGTAAATATTCGTTTGTCTTGCCGGGATATCCGAAAACTAAAGTGAAATCGCCTTCGCTTACGCCATCGAGAGAAATTGGCAAGAAATGTCTTGGTTTATAAGGAACGTTTTCTTTGGAGTAGGAAGCAGGGCGATTATTCTTGTCAGCGTATATTCTGAACAATGAAAAATCTCCCGTATGTCTTGGCCAAACCCAATTGTCTGTATCGGAGCCAAATTTTCCAATAGCTGATGGTGGAGCGCCAACCAAACGAACATCTTTATAACTTTCTGTCACAAAAAGCATATATTGGTTGCCTTCAAAGAAAGTTCTGATCTTATTCTCTTGCCAACTTTCTTTTGGCAATGATTTGCTTAATGACGAAATGTTCTCTTGTATTTTCTTTTGCTTTTCTGCTTCCGTTGGCAGCGATGCAACTCCTTCTAAAACTTTTTTCGTGACATCTTCTATACGCACGATGAAAGTAACTTCCAAATCAGGATTAGGTAATTCATCTTCCATCTTATAGGCCCAAAAACCATCGGTTAAATAGTCGTGCTCGACCGAAGAATGACTCTGAATTTCATCAAAACCACAATGATGGTTTGTCAATAATAAGCCCTTGGGTGAAATTACTTCTGATGTGCAACCTCCATTAAATTGAGGCACGGCATCTTTCAAACTCGACTTATTGACTGCATAAATATCAGAAATAGACATTTTCATGCCTAAATTCTTCATCTCTTTTTCATTCATTCCTTGCAATAAAGAAGGAATCCACATCCCACCTTGTTGTGCATGAAGTTGAATAACAAATAGTAGTAAGAGTACTTTTAAAATTTTCATATTGTTGCGTTTAATTAATTATGACTGTAACTTTTTTTTTTAACGATCGGTTTGAAATGTAATTGAGAATAATATCTAACGCACCCGTATTCATCTTCACAAAAGTGCTGCAAATATGGCCTTTCTCCCGTCTAACATCTGTATTTTGAATTAAATTATCGAATATTTCTTTCAAGTCATTCTCGTTTAATATAACATCACATCCACCCAAATTTACCAATGCTGTGGCTTCAGCAAAATGGGAATAATTTGGTCCAAGAACAATCGGAACGCCAAAAGTAGCAGGTTCTAATAGATTGTGAACGCCAGGATTTCCAAAACCACCACCAACATAAGCAATATCTGCTTCACTATAAATTTTGGTTAAAATCCCAATAGTGTCAATAATAAACACATCAAATTCGCTCAAGTTTTTTCCTTCTTTGTCCGAAAATAGAACCGTTTTTTTTGTAATCGATTTTTGTAATTCTTGAATTTGATCTGATTTGATATTGTGCGGCGCAATAATAAATTTTACCTGTTGGGTAGATGAATTTATATAGTTCACCAAGATCTTTTCATCCTTAGGCCATGAACTTCCAACTACAATAGTGAGCTGTTTATTTTTGAATTCCGAAATAAAATCCAGTTGATTGTCTTTTCCCAAAATAGCGGCTACGCGATCAAATCTGGTGTCGCCAGAAACCGATACGTTTGATTTTCCTAATTGAAGTAGTAAGTCCTTTGAATTGGAATTTTGCACAAAGAAATGTTCAAAAGCATCCAGAGCTTTTCTATAAAATCCGCCATACCATTTAAAAAATGACTGGTCTTTTCTAAAAACTCCTGAAATCAAATAGGTCGCAATAGATTGGCTTTTTAAGGTTTTCAAGTAATTCGGCCAATACTCATATTTGATAAAAAACACCATTTCAGGATGCGCCAAATCGATAAATTTTTCTGCATTACTTTTTGTGTCTAAAGGCAAATATACTGTTACATCAGCAACCGTATTGTTCTTTCGAACCTCATAGCCTGAAGGTGAAAAAAATGTCAATACTAGTTTATGATTCGGATAGAGCGACTTCATTTTCTCCATCAATGGCAATCCTTGCTCATATTCGCCTAGAGAGGCGGCATGAAACCAAATGGTTTTGTCTGTAGCATCAATTCTAGTCGCCAAAGTGTCAAATACGTTCTTTCTGCCAACCACAAATTGCCCAATTTTCGGATTGAAAACAGCCAAGATTTTAATACAAAAACCAGTAAAAGTCACCAACAGATTATACAAAAAAAACATAGCCCCTAAATTGTGTCGCTAAAATACATTAGTTTGTAGAATTTTTATTGTTGCCCATCAATTAATTACTAATTTTGCGTGCATTTAATTTATTGCTTCATGAAAAAAATCCAAATGGTTGACCTCAAAAGTCAATACCAAAAAATTGCAACAACGGTGAATGCTTCCATTCAAGAAGTTTTAGATACCAACACTTATATCAATGGACCTCAAGTTCAATCTTTCCAAAAAAACCTCGAAGAATATCTCGATGTAAAGCACGTCATTCCTTGCGCCAACGGAACAGATGCGTTGCAAATAGCGATGATGGGATTGGATTTGAAACCTGGCGATGAAGTAATCACAGCCGATTTTACTTTCGCTGCAACTGTTGAAGTGATTGCTTTATTACAATTGACGCCTGTTTTGGTAGATGTAGATATGGTCAATATGAACATTTCAATCGAAGCGATAAAGAAAGCGATTACGCCAAAAACCAAAGCAATTGTCCCCGTACACTTGTTCGGTCGCGCTGCCAATATGGAAGCGATTATGAAAATAGCGAAAGAACACAATTTGTACGTAATTGAAGACAACGCCCAAGCCATCGGAGCGAATTGTAAATTTTCTGACGGAACCAAAAAGAAAGCAGGAACCATCGGACATGTCGCTTCCACTTCCTTTTTTCCGTCTAAAAATCTTGGCTGTTACGGCGATGGCGGAGCGATTTTTACTAATGACGATGCGTTGGCGCACAAAATTCGCGGTATAGTAAATCATGGGATGTACGTACGTTATCATCATGATGTTGTTGGCGTAAACTCTCGTTTAGACAGCATTCAAGCTGCCGTTTTAAATGCAAAATTACCTCATTTAGATGCGTATTGTCAAGCACGTCAAAATGCGGCAAGAAAATACACCGCTGCTTTCGAAGGTCACAAAAATATCATCGCGCCTTCCATTTGTGATATATGCGATTGCCACGTTTTTCACCAATACACGTTGCGAATTATCGATGGCGACCGCGATGCCTTAATGCAACATTTGTTAGACAAGGAAATCCCATGTGCGATCTATTATCCAATTCCGTTGCACAGTCAAAAAGCGTACACGGACCCAAGATATAAAGAGGAAGATTTTCCAGTGACAAATCAGTTAATCAAAGAAGTCATTTCACTTCCAATGCACACCGAATTGGATGATGAGCAAATTCAATATATAACCAACGCCGTTTTAGAATTTTTTAAATAAATTTAGGAGCTAATTCCTGCTTTCCGTTGCAATCTTTTTTGTTTTTGTCACCCTGAGTGCAGTCGAGAGGCATTTTCTAAAACAAAAAAGGATTTCCACTACAATCAGGGCTAGGGCATTCTCCTCATCAACAACCATAGAACAAGAATGAAAGTATTAGTTACAGGAGGTTTAGGATTTATCGGTTCACATACCGTAGTCGAATTGCAAAACGAAGGTTTCGAAGTAGTCATCATCGATAATCTTTCCAATTCTTCTGAGGATGTTCTAAAAGGAATCGTCGCCATCACAGGAAAAATGCCTATTTTCGAAAAAATGGATCTACGGGAAAAAGCGGCAGTGCAGAACTTCTTTAGGAAGCATTCAGATCTCGCTGGGGTTATCCATTTCGCTGCTTCAAAAGCAGTCAATGAGAGTGTAGAAAACCCGCTGTTGTATTATGAAAACAACATTTCTACATTGGTTTACCTACTTCAAGAATTGCAGCAAAAGCCCGAAGCCAACTTTATATTTAGTTCATCGTGCACCGTATACGGTGAAGCAGAAAAAATGCCAATTACCGAAGATGCTCCTATCCAACCAGCGCTTTCTCCTTATGGAAATACCAAGCAAATAGGAGAAGAAATTATCAATGAAGTGTGTAAAGTTAGCGGCATTAATTCTGTATTATTGCGGTATTTCAACCCAATGGGTGCGCATCCATCAGCTGAAATAGGTGAATTGCCAATTGGTGTTCCTCAAAATCTTATTCCCTTTATCACACAAACTGGAATCGGCTTGCGTCAAGAATTATCAGTTTACGGCGATGATTATCCTACGCCAGACGGAACTTGCATTCGCGATTATATTCATGTAGTTGACTTAGCCAAAGCGCACGTCATTGCATTGCAACGCTTAATTAATAAAAAGAATCTTGCGAAGGTTGAAGTTTTCAATTTGGGAACCGGAACCGGAAGTTCTGTGCTAGAAGTGATCAATACTTTCGAAAAAGTAAGTGGTCAGAAATTACCTTATAAAATTGTTGGACGACGAGAAGGTGATATCATTACTGCCTACGCCAATACCGATAAAGCCAATGAATTTCTTGGTTGGAAAGCACAATCTACTTTAGAGCAAGCTCTAACCAGCGCATGGAAATGGGAGCAAAAAATCAGAAGATAGATTGTAAGACTTTAAGACTGTTAGATTATAAGATAAAAAATCCCTAATTTGAATTCGGGATTTTTTTTATTGTTTACTGACTTTCTTTACCATTTTAGAATTGGGTCCATTTACTTCTAAAAAGTAAATTCCCCTTGGAAATTCAGAAATATTTATCGACTTTTCTAATTTGTTGTTTTGAATTTCAAATCGTTCTGTTTTGATGATTTGACCTGAAATAGTGATTAACGAAAGGGAGTAATTTCCGTTTTCAATTGTATTTCCAATCAAATTAAATTGAGCTTCAGTAGGATTTGGGTAAAGTATCAGATCTGTCAACTCCCTGTTAGAAATACCCAATGGATTTTGTATTTGAAATGTCGTTGAACAAGTTACCCCATTATAAGTGGCTTGAAAAGTATAAAGCCCGGGATTTGTGGGTAGTACTTTTGAAAATCCCCAATAACTTACCTCGTAGAAATTCGTAATCGAATAGGTCCAGCTGTTAAAGGTACTTCCATTTGGGTTTACTATTTTTAAGTTAACGCTTGTGCCTACAGTGGCTTCTCTAAGAAAAATATAAAACTTAGCATAACCGGGAGCCAAACCTGCACCTTGAAACGGAATGGTGAACGAATCACTTTCATTTGGTGTTTCCGTTGTTGGACACCCAGGCGCAACCAAATCGGTAGTGTTTACTGAAACTTTAAACAATGCTGGATTTGTATGTGCATTTTGACTAGCCCACCAAGAGGTCGGATTCAGTAAGTTACATGTTCCAGCAAAAGGATCTTTATAGGAATTGGTCGCTGATGATGTTCGAATTTCAAAATGCAAATGAGGGCCAGAAGAACTACCTGAACTCCCTACAACTCCCAAATATTCGCCGGCAACAACTGTTTGTCCGACTATTTTTGAAGTAACACTACCGCTCTTCATATGCCAATACATCGCATAGGTCCCATCTGCATGCTGAATAATAATGGAATTCGCAGGGATAGTATTCACAACACAATTTCTGTCAAAATTACCGTCTGCGCGCTGAATGATAGTGCCGGGCGCTGCTGCTATAACTTCAACTTGACTATTGTCCATTTTGTAAAAAGCATACGGCCAAATCGATATATCGGTTCCTTGATGCCCATCATAAGTATTCGATTCGCAATTGTAATCTTGTATAGCGGTCGCGGCAGTATTTTGATCGACATAGGCTGCAATAAAATGGTAATTACATTGCGAAAAAATAGGTGCAGGGCGCAAAGGCCAAGAAAGGGAAGTAGTTAGAGGACTATTAGAAGTTCGATTGGCAATCCCAATTTTCTCCAAATTGACGTTGATTTCATTTTCAATTCTTGCATATTCGTCGGCACTAATACATGGATTCTGCGCATCGTTTTTGTTGTATTCGTAACCGCCACTATCTATTTGAGAAGATTTGTTTTCAATTTGTCCAAATAGTGAAATAGCAGAAAATAGAAAGATACAAGTTGTTCCTATCGTAAAGTCTTTGAAGCTGAGTCTCATAGGATTTGAATTAGTATTATCAATCAAATGTAAAAACAAAATCCTCACAAACATTTGTTTATGAGGATTTTATTTCAAATAGAGTTGATGATTATGCGGAAATTGTTTCGACTTCTCGGTCTATTTTATTCACCAATCCAACCAAAACTTTTCCAGGACCAACTTCTGTAAATGAAGTAGCTCCGTCGGCTATCATTTGTTGCACCGACTGCGTCCAACGAACAGGCGCGGTCAGTTGTATAATCAAATTCTTTTTGATTTCATTGGGGTCTGAAACTGCAGACGCAGTCACATTCTGATATACGGGACAAATGGGATTTGAAAAGGTCGTAGCTTCAATAGCCGCCGCCAATTCTTCTCTAGCAGGCTCCATCATTGGCGAGTGGAAAGCACCACCAACAGGCAATAACAATGCGCGTTTAGCGCCCGCTTCTTTCATCGCTTCGCAGGCTTTTTCAACGGCTGAGAATTCACCTGAAATAACCAATTGCCCTGGACAGTTATAATTTGCAGCGACCACAATTCCATCAATTGACGCACAAACATCTTCCACAATTTTGTCATCTAATCCCAAAACAGCCGCCATGGTTGAAGGTTTTATTTCACAAGCTTTTTGCATGGCTTGCGCCCGTTGTGATACCAATTTCAATCCATCTTCAAAAGACAAAGCGCCATTGGCAACCAAAGCAGAAAATTCACCCAAAGAATGTCCAGCGACCATTTCTGGTTTGAAGTCTTGTAACGTTTTGGCTAAGATCACAGAATGTAAAAAAACGGCAGGTTGAGTAACATTGGTTTCTTTCAACTGCTCTGCAGTTCCTTCAAACATGATATCTGTAATACGGAATCCGAGAATATCATTGGCCTTTTCAAATAGTTCTTTTGCGAGAGTCGAAGTTTCATATAATTCTTTACCCATTCCGGTAAATTGCGCTCCTTGGCCAGGAAAAACGTATGCTTTCATTTGATTCGGTATTTATTTCAGCATTTCATCAATGCCAAATAGTTAGTTTTTGTTTCAAATTTTGAAAAGCAAAAGTAGCATTTTTATTAGAAAACAATAGCTTTTACAATCGATTGCAATTCGATTTTTAATGCTTCATTGGTGATTCCGATTGCGGAATCAAAATTATCTCGAAAACTGGGCAATGAAAAGGTCGCAACCAAATTTGCATCGTGACGGGGGAAACGATCTTTTGCAATTTCAAGAACGCCTAATCCGCCACGTGGACCGGGAGAAGTCGCCATCAAAAGCATCGGTTTTTGTTGAAATAATTTGTTGTTGTGCCGTGAAGTCCAATCGAAAATATTCTTAAAAGCAGCGCTATAGGCGCCGTTATGTTCCGCCAATGAAATTAGAATTAAATCCGCTGAACCTAGTTTTTCAAAAAAGTCGACGGCTAATTTTGGCATGCCATTTTCTAATTCGCGGTCCGCAGAATAAATGGGCATTTCATAATCATTTAAGTCAAGGATTTCACACGTAACATTTCCAAATTGATGCGCTACGTGCGTGACTAATTGTTTATTAATAGAATTTTTGCTTGAAGAACCGGCAAAGGCAATAATTTTTTTCATTTTGGGAATTTAATAGGAGTTCATTTTCGATAATTAAATTATTATACCTTGATTTAAACATTCATGGGAACCTCCATCAACAAAAGTTCTGCATCTGAACAAGCTTCAAAAGTCACTTCGTTGAAGTCAGTAATTCCTAGGCCATCGCGTTGTTCAAGTAGTTGCCCGTCAACTTTTACGTCGCCTTTGATTACAAAAATATATAAGCCATTGCCATCCAATTTTCTCTCGTAATTTGCGGTTGTTCCAACATCTAAATTGCCCATATGAAACCACGCATCTTGATGAATCCAAACGCCATCATCATCTGAATTTGGCGAAAGAATTTGTTGGAACTTATTGTGACGATCTGAGGTATCAAGTGTAATTTGTTGGTATCGCGGCTCGACATTTCTTTCTTTCGGAAACACCCATATCTGCAACAGATTGGTTCTTTGGTCGTGATTCGGATTGAATTCGGAATGTTGGATTCCTGTGCCAGCACTCATGACTTGAACATCGCCGAATTTAATCACTTCGGTATTTCCCATGCTGTCTTTGTGCGCTAAGTCGCCTTCTAGCGGAATGGTTATAATTTCCATGTTATCATGTGGATGTGTGCCGAAGCCCATTCCTGCGGCAACGATGTCGTCGTTTAAAACGCGTAAGACACCAAACTGAACGCGATTCGGATCGTAGTAACTAGCAAAACTAAAAGTGTGATGTGCATTGAGCCAACCGTGATCAGCATGTCCGCGCGTGTTGGCTTTGTGTAAGATTGTATTTTTCATGATGGATAAATTTAGTATTTATTTGAATACAAATTTACAACCGTAGACTTGCTTTGTTGCTTAATGTAGATTAAGAAAACGCAAGTTTTTCATGTACTATCTTTTTAGGAGACGAGATTTCATCTTGCTAAAAAACTCTGGAGTCACGCCGATATAAGAAGCGATTTGTTTTTGCGGGACTTTTTGAATTAGCGGAGGGTACTTTTTACAAAATTTCTCAAACCGTTCTTCTGCCGACAAACTCAAATTATCCATGAGGCGCTCTTGATTGGCAACCAAGGAATTTTCGGTTAAGATTCTGAAGAACCGTTCTAGTTTTGGTATTTCCTGATAAAGTATTTCTTGGTTTTCTTTGGATAAAAGAACGACTTCCGCGTCTTCTAAAACTTCGACAAACAGATTGCCGGGCTTTTGGGAAAGCAGGCTGTACATATCGCCAATCCACCAGCCTTCGCAGGCGAAACTCAAGATATGTTCAACAATATGATCGTTGATGGTAAAGCTACGCAGTAAACCTGAATTGACGAAGTACGAGCATTTACAAACTTCTCCAGCGTGCAGAATGATTGATTTTGCTTTAAACTGTTTTGTTTCAAGTTTAGATAGCAATTGATGTTCTTCGTCGGAAGTAAGGTCTACAATTTTAGAAATATTGTCAAGAATTGGAGTCATTGCTTTTACTCTTGAATCGGCAACAAATTAAAATAAGAAACTACAAAACGATTGTCCTTTATTTCGCCAATCACTTCTGCTTTTCTGATTGCAGAACAAAAGCCATCTTTGGCATGCGCGTCGCCATGTTCGTCGATTTTTGTTCCATCTACAAAGTAGGATTTTCCTTTGATGCGCACTGCCAAGTCACAACCTTTGGCTTCCATCCCAAATTGGCATTGGCCACAGGAAACTTCTACAATTTCCATTTTCTGCGGTCTTTTGTCTTGTGCAAAACCTAGGCTAAAAGTTAGAAATAAAACAAGTGTAATAAGTGATTTCATATTTTAAGTATTAACAGTGATTAGTCGAGCAGCGGCTTTCGCTTTTTCAACTATTGTTTCAATGGGTTTGCCAGCAGCATCATTGACCAATACCACGCCCATTCTTCGAAAAGGTCTTGAACTTGGTTTTCCAAAAATACGAAAATCGGTCTTTGGTAAAACAGCCACTTTTTCCAATCCTGAAAAAGTGGGGTGATTTGAGTTTTCAGAAGCTAGAATTACCGCGCTGGCTCCGGCTTTTTCTAGAGTGATTTCAAAAATAGGCAAACTTGAAATGGCACGAAGATGCAATTCGAATTCGTTGAAGTTTTGTGTTCCAGCGAGTGTGACCATTCCGGTGTCATGTGGACGTGGAGACAATTCTGAAAAATAAACACCTTCATCCGTTAGGAAAAATTCAACGCCGAAAAGTCCAGCACCGCCAAGTGCTTCTGTGACTTTAGCGGCCATTTCTTTTGCTTCGTTGAGCGCTTCATCAGAAATTTGTGCAGGCTGCCAACTTTCTTGGTAGTCGCCGCGTTCTTGTCGATGACCAATAGGCGGACAAAACAAAGTTGGATTGCCGTTTTGAGTTACGGTGAGTAAAGTAATTTCCGAATTGAAGTTGACGAATGCCTCAACGATTACTTCTACCACATCGCCACGAGAACCTTCAACTGCGTAGCGCCAAGCTTTTTCGATATCGCTTTCTGTTTTGATGGTGGATTGTCCTTTTCCGGATGAACTCATCAAGGGTTTTACCACGCAAGGGATTCCGACTTCGGCGACGGCTTTTGTCAATTCGTCTGCTGTGGTGGCGTAGCGATAATTAGCGGTTCGCAAACCCAATTCTTTGGCAGCTAGATCGCGAATTGCTTTTCTATTCATGGTAAAATTAGCGGCTTTCGCGGAAGGCACAACTGTGATGCCTTGTTTTTCATAATCGTAAAAACGTTCGGTCCTGATGGCTTCGATTTCGGGCACGATAAAGTCGGGTTGGTGTTTGGCAACAATACGGTCTAAGGCATCGCCGTCGAGCATGTTGATGACTTCAAAACCGTCGGCGACTTGCATGGCAGGTGCATTTTCATAGCTATCGACGGCAATAATGGTTTGACCGATGCGTTGTGCTGCGATGACGAATTCTTTGCCGAGTTCACCGGAGCCGAGGAGTAGTATTTTGTAATTCATAGTTGTTCGTTAGGTTGGATTGCGTGAGATTTGATATTAAGAGGAGGACAGCCAGTGGCTTTCAGGTATTTGTGTTTGCGTGAGGGATTATCTCATTGGTTTATATTTCTTATAGGTATTCGATGAATTTCATTTGCAGTGGAACCCCTTTTTTTTCTTAGAAAAAGCCCCTCGACTGCGCTCGGGGTGACAGACAAAAAAGATTGTAACGCAAAGCCCGACCCTTGTGGTCACGCCCAAATTTATAAAAAAAAGCCCCAAGAAAACTTGAGGCGATTGCTATTTTTAGATGAGCGCTTCTTTGATTCTTTTCATGGCTTCGGTGAGCAAAGCTTCACTGGTGGCGTAGGAAAAACGGATGCAATTTGGGTTTCCAAAAGCGTCTCCGGTTACTGTTGCAACAGTAGCCTCTGAAAGTAAATACATCGAGAAATCATCGGCATTTTTAATGATTTGACCGCGTAGTGTTTTTCCAAAATAATACGAAACATCTGGGAAAACATAAAAAGCACCTTCGGGAACATTGAGTTTGAAACCTGGAATTTCTTTTACTAAACTAACGACTAAATCACGTCGACTTTTGAAAGCTGCGACCATATCGTTAAGTACACTTGGATCGGCATCAACGGCTGTAATTGTTGCTCGCTGCGCAATACTGTTGGCGCCGCTGGTTACTTGACCTTGCATTTTGGTGCAGGCTTTGGCGATAAATTCTGGAGCACCGATATAGCCGATTCTCCAGCCCGTCATAGCGAATGCTTTCGCAACTCCGTTGACAGTGATGGTTCTTTCGAACATTCCTGGGATGGAAGCGATGCTGCAAAACGTTCCGGAAAAATTGATGTGTTCGTAAATTTCGTCAGAAACGATAAAGATGTTTGGGTGTTTTTCGATGATTTTGGACAATGCCGTTAGTTCGTCGCGGTTGTAAACAGAACCACTTGGGTTGCAAGGCGAACTATACCAAATCATTTTTGTTTTGGGCGTGATGGCTTTTTCTAATTGGTCAGGCGTGATTTTGAAGTCGCTTTCTACGGAAGTAGGAACTTCAATTGGAATGCCGCCTGCCATTTTGATGATTTCAAAGTAGCTTACCCAATATGGGGCAGGAAGAATTACTTCGTCGCCATCGTTGAGCATGACTTGGGCGATATTGTATAATGATTGTTTGGCGCCGGTAGATACGACAATGTTGCTGGGCTTATAGTCGAGATTGTTGTCTCTTTTGAATTTACGGCAGATGGCTTCTTTAAGTTCTAAATAACCTTCGACAGGCGAATAGGTGCTATAATTTTCGTCGATGGCTTTTTTGGCTGCTGCTTTGACGAAATCCGGGGTATTGAAATCAGGTTCGCCTAAACTTAAGCTAATGATGTCTTTTCCTTGCGCTTTTAATTCTCTTGCCAATGCTGCCATTGCCAAGGTTTGTGAGGTTGATAAATTATTAATTCTGTCGGAAAGAAGGTGATTCATAAGTTACTTTTAAAGAGTTGCTATAAATGGTTAAAAGCAAAAGACGCTATGGAAGCGTCTTTATTTTTTAGGCTATTTGTGGGTTTTGTCCCAAATCTTTCAGATGCTTATAGTGCGCTAATACCGCGCTTCGCATGGTCTTAAATTCGTGATAGGGTAGATTGCATTCTTCGGCGGTTTGCTTAACGAACTGTGCAATTTTGCCATAGTGAACATGACTAATATGAGGATATAAATGATGTTCAATTTGATGATTTAATCCACCAGTAAACCAGTTGACAATTTTATTTTTTGGAGCAAAGTTCGCTGTGGTATATAGTTGGTGAATAGCCCAAGTATTTTCCATTTCACCGTTGGCATTTGGAATTGGATTGTCGGTTTCTTCCACGACGTGTGCCAATTGGAAAACAATACTTAAGATCAAACCAGCGGTGTAATGCATTACGAAAAATCCTAGAAGAACTTTCCACCAAACGACACCAAAAGCGATTGGCAATACCACCCAAATTAGTGCGTAGATTATTTTGGTTATGACCAATACGGTCCACAATTTTGTTGGGCTTTGCGGTTCACCGTAGGACAATTTTCTTTTTAAGTAAGCGCGCATTTGTTTAAAATCTGTAGTTAGTGACCAGTTGAATGTCAACAAACCGTATAAAAAGAACGAATAATAATGTTGAAATTTATGAAAACGACGCCATTCTGCATTTTGAGAAAAACGAATAATTCTACCCGCGTCTAAATCTTCATCATGACCTAGAATGTTGGTATACGTGTGATGCAAAACGTTGTGTTGCACTTGCCAGTTGTATACATTTCCTGCCAAAACATAGATGCTTCCACCCATAAATTTATTAATCCATGATTTAGAAGAATACGCGCCATGGTTGCCATCGTGCATCACATTCATTCCGATACCAGCCATGCCAATTCCCATGAGGATATTCAACAAAAGTTGATACCAAATAGACATGTCAAGTGTTAGAATGAGGAAATATGGTGTTAGAAAAATGGTAAAGAGGATAACTGTTTTAAGGTGGATTTTCCAATTCCCAGTTTTTGGGATGTTGTTTTCTTTAAAATAATTATTGACTCTTGAATTTAAGGTTCTGAAAAATTTCAGATTATCTTGATTTGAAAAAGTAGGGACTGTATTATTCATAGGTTGAGCTTAAGCAGCAAATGTACTTATTATTAGTTTTTGCTATGCCAAAGTTCCTATAAATATTTCAACACTAAAGTATTACTTTTGTTAAAAAAATAAGCATGGAAGAAATTCTGAAGTATTTCCCCGACCTTACCGAAGATCAGATCGCGCAGTTTAGGAAATTAGAGGCCTTATATTTGGATTGGAATGCCAAAATTAATGTGATTTCAAGAAAAGACATCGACCAATTATATGTGAAGCATGTTCTGCATTCGCTTGCTATTGCCTAAATTCAAAAATTCGAACCTGGTACTTATGTTTTGGACGTCGGAACGGGAGGCGGCTTTCCTGGAATTCCATTAGCGATTTTGTTTCCTGAAACTCGGTTTTATTTGATTGATGTGATTTTGAAAAAGATTAATGTAGTGAAAGCGGTTGCTGAATCGATTGGATTGAAAAACGTAAAAGCTGAGCAATTGCGCGCCGAAAATGTCAAAGGCGATTTTGACTTTATCGTGAGTCGAGCGGTGACCAACATGCCTGATTTTTATTCGTGGGTAAAAGATAAAATCAAAAAGCAAAACAAACACGAGTTGCACAATGGAATTTTATATTTGAAAGGCGGAGATTTAACCGAAGAACTTAAGAATTTTCCAAAAGCGACAGAATACTCAATTGCAACGTTTTTTAATGACGAGTTCTTTGAAACCAAGAAAGTAGTTCATTTGCCTTTGAAGTTTAAAGTTTAACCAATAAACAATAGATAAAAAAAGAGCCACAAAAAGAAAGTTTTTGTGGCTCTTTGAAATGATTTTATACTACCATTTTTTCATCTATACATTTTACTAATCACCGCCATCTCCACCGTCATCAATCCCGTCGTTGTCGTCATCATTATCATCTGAATCTGGCGTCCCATCATTATCATCATCGCTATCTGATAAATCTGGCGTTCCATCGTTGTCATCGTCATTGTCCTCGTCGTTACTTTGCCCATCATTGTCAAAATCGTCGTCTTCGTCTGAATCCTCATCATCACTTAGTCCGTCATTATCATCATCGTTGTCCAAATCGTCACTAGTTCCATCGTTGTCATCATCATTATCTAAATCATCTGAAGTCCCGTCGCCATCGTCATCGTCGTCAATATTGTTATTTATTCCGTCGCCATCAAAATCGACGCTCCTATTTGAATTTGAAGGAGATTTCTTAGAATCGCTATCGGAAGAACATGCATTTAAAAATAATAGGCTTATAAATAAGACTATCAAAGATTTGAATTTTAGGTTTTTCATACTTTAAGATTTTAAGTTTTATTAATTTACTAATTCGAAAATAACAAAATCTTCACTAATTTGAATTATTTAGAAAAAAATATTGCAGCTTCCTGCCAACGTCGGCCTTAATTGAAAGGAAAAAATTGCAACTAGTACCAAATGTTTTCTAGCTAGAATGATTTGTGCAAAATTCGAGCAGCCAGTTTAGTGTGGTAGCTTGGCTTAATTCTTTACAAATTTTTGAGTTGCTTTCCCTGACTTAGTTTCAATTGTTACACTATAAATTCCACTTTGTAAGTGCTTTAGTGAAACGGATTCTCCAATGTTTCCGTCCTCAAAAACGATTCGTCCGCTCATGTCGGAAATAGTAATCTGTTTGATTTTTTGATTATTGTATCTGAAATAAAGAAGATCTTGTGTCGGATTCGGGAATAAAGTGAGTGCATTGTTATTGCCGTTACTTTGATTAATACTAAGCGGTAAATCGTATCTTTCAAACTGATCGTAAATCTCATTATTGATGCCTTGTAAAGGAACATTTGCGATGGTTCTTGAAGATCTAAAAATTGGCGAATTTGGACCTCCGTTGATATAATAGTAATGCAATGTTTGCACAATTGTACCGACGGTTCCCAAAATTCCAAGAGTCATCGTAATGTCTTGAACTGACTTGAGTCGTGTTACTTCATAAGACACAACTCCTGACCCATTAATATTGAGATTCAGGGTTCCGTAGGCATCGACACTTGTATTACTCGTTCCAGTGACACCGCCGCTAAAGGCCCCTGAGGTAAAAGTTCCTGCCATGGTATCTGCATTCGCAAAACCATAATTCAGCGGGAATGTGCCTAATAAAGCATTGTTAGTATTGAAGTTTAGTTCAATTTGCGGGTTAAAAAGGCCTGTAATTGAAATTTCACCAGCGTTTTCTTTAGAGTAAATTTTCGAGTCAGAAACAATGAGTCCAGTCGTTGTTGTTGTAACTGTATTGGTGGTCGTTCCAGGGAATGTAATGCTTTCTTGTGCTGTTGGAGCAAGATTGTTATCTGTCGATGATCCGATTTGAGTTAGATCAACAAAGTTCCATATAGCGTTTTCTCCAGATGGCGAATGGTTAAGTGGGACTGCAGTTGAAACAACAGTGTATGTCGCCCCGTTTACTGGATAATAAGAATTAATAGGTGCTTGCGCATTGCATACGCATGTTAGAAATAATATTGCGAAAAGTATTTTTGTTTTCATTAGAATAAGTTTAATTGCGTTTCGAAAGTAATAAAAAAATTGATAATCACTGACATAAAAAAAGTCTATTGCAAAACAATAGACTTTTTAAGCAGTTTTTTTTAGACTATTCGCCTAAAAATGGATAACGATAATCTTCTGGTGTTACAAAAGTTTCTTTGATTGTTCTCGGTGACGCCCAGCGTAATAAATTTAGTGCAGAACCCGCTTTGTCATTTGTTCCGGATGCTCTGGCTCCTCCAAATGGTTGCATGCCAACTACGGCTCCAGTTGGCTTGTCGTTGACGTAGAAATTACCCGCTGCATTTTGCAATGCAATTGTTGCTTCTTCGATCGCGTATCGATCTTGGCTAAATACAGCACCTGTTAAAGCGTATTCTGAGGTTTGATCTACCAATTTCAAAGTTTCACTCCATTTTGAATCTTCATAGACGTAAATGGTCATTACCGGACCGAATAATTCGGTTTCCATAGTGGTGTATTTTGGGTCTGTCGTTACAATAACCGTGGGTTCTATAAAATAGCCTTTCGATTTGTCGTAGTTCCCACCAATTATGATTTCTGCATTGGTGTCTTTTTTAGCTTGGTCGATGTAACTTGCTAATTTATCAAAAGATCCTTCGTGAATAACGGCAGTAATAAAGTTTCCGAAATCTTCTGGCGATCCCATTTTCATGGATTTTACATCGGTGATTAATTGCGATTTTACCTCATTCCACAAGCTTTTCGGAATGTAGCCCCTTGAAGCTGCAGAACATTTTTGTCCTTGAAATTCAAATGCACCACGAGCAATTCCTGTAACTACTTGTTTTACATTGGCGCTTGGATGTGCAATGACAAAATCTTTTCCACCTGTCTCTCCAACGATTCTTGGATAAGTTTTATAGTGGTGAATATTCATTCCAATATTTTTCCAGATGTCTTTAAACACATGGGTCGATCCGGTAAAATGAACGCCCGCAAAGTCTCTACTAGCAAATACTGTTTCGCTAATCATTTGAGCGTCGCCGAAAACAACATTAATGACACCATCTGGGAGACCCGCTTCTTTGAAAATGTCGATGATTACTTTAGCCGAAAAAACTTGGCTATCACTAGGTTTCCAAACAACGACATTTCCCATCATAGCGGCACTTGCCGGAAGATTTGCTGCAATCGCCGTAAAATTGAAAGGCGTAATGGCGTAAACAAATCCTTCTAGCGGACGATACTCCAAGCGATTCCAAACTGAGGAATCAGATTTAGGTTGGTCGTTATAGATTTGCGTCATAAACTCGACGTTATATCTCAAGAAGTCGATTAACTCACAAGATGCGTCAATTTCAGCTTGGAAAATAGTTTTAGATTGTGCAATCATCGTTGCTGCGTTGATACGAGCGCGATATGGACCTGCAATTAATTCGGCTGCCTTAAGAAATATTGCAGCTCGCTGTTCCCATGCCATATTCGCCCATTTTGCTTTTGATTCTAAGGCATTGGCGATGGCTTTTTCTATATGTGATTTTTCTGCCAAATGGTAAGTCCCAACGATGTGTTGGTGGTCATGCGGGGCAGACATTGTTCGTGTGTTTCCCGTTCTAATTTCCTCGTTTCCGATATAAAGCGGCACGTCGATTTTTTCGTTCCACATTTTTTTGTAGGCAGCTAGAACAGCGGCTTTTTCGGGTGAATTGGGAGCGTACGATTTTACAGGTTCGTTAACTGCTTTGGGTACGTGAAAAAATCCTTTAAGCATATTTTTTATTTTTGAGTTTCTGAGTTTCTGAGTTTCTGAGTTTCTGAGTTTCTGAGTTTCTGAGTTTCTGAGTTTCTAAATAATTAGAGAGCAAAAGTACAAAGGTTTATTGTAAAAAAAGGCTACAAAATTTAATTAATTATGGATTGGTTTTTAGAGTTTTAGCCCAGATTGCAGTGTAAAGCTTTTTGTTTTCGCGACCATTTTTTGGAAGCAGAAAGAAGCGACGACTGGAGCTCTTTTTGTGCTTTGCAAAAAAGGGAGCGAGGACAAAAACTTGGAGCGGAAAGCTGGATTGGCTTCTAATTTAAGGCAAATGGAGCGCTCAATTTGAATGTCGGTACAATGACTTTAAAGTTCTTGGCAGAAGTAAAATTGATCATGTTGAAATGTCCGTGCATCGCGCCAAATGGGGATGACAGCAAACAACCAGAACTATAAGTGTGTGTTTCGCCAGGTTTCAACACTGGTTTTTTGCCTATAACGCCTTCGCCATCTACCACTTCTTTATCATTAAGAGAGTCGTAAATTTCCCAATGTCTTGAGGTGAGTTGAACGGAATCTTTACTATGATTCTCGATAGACACTTGATAGCTAAAGGCAAAATGAATCTTGTGATTCTTGAAGTAGGTACCTTCAAAATTCGTAAGAACTGAAATTTTTATGCCTCTTGTAATTTGAGAAACCATCATAGTATTTGTAGTAAATGATGTTCAAATTTACGAAAAAATCAATTTTAGAAGATAATTTAAAGTTAAATTTTCTTAATTAATAATGTCTGTTGAACTCGCCACTGCTTTTCCGATAATCCGATCATAGCGTTGGTTATTTTCTTTGTAGTAAATTAATGCGAAATAATTATCTTCTGTTTGAAAGAAGTTGCCGTCGATGGCGTTGGCATTGTCGATTTTACCAGACTTGTCTCCGACCACATATTGATAATTGGTAAAACCCTGTTTGATCATAATTGCCTTTTCGAATACAGCTTTTTCGGCATTATAGTCCATTTTGCTTTCAGCATTCATCGCATAATTGTTGAACATACCATTCACGTAAATGTCTTTCTTTTCGTAAAATGCTGGAGCGGACAAAGAGAAATAAACCCAAGCGTAGTCGGCTTCTATTTCGCTGTTTTCTACATTTAAATTATTGATGAGAAAGTTTCCGTTGTAGTCCGGATTGTAGCTATATGGGACTGTTGCTCTAGCTTCGTCTGGATATAAGTACGCGTTATAAACGCCGCCTTGCGAATCAATCCTTGCTACATTATTAGTTGCTGCTCTAATATCTTTGTTTTCGAAATATCGAAACTCATTTCCAGCCCAGAATTGGGTTTCTGTATCGTATTTGTAGATGAGGTCGTTACCAATAGTAAACATCGGTTTGATGTTGGTGATTCCTGAATCTAGTTTTCCGTTTTGAAGTAAAAGTACTTTTACGTTCGAAAGCGGACTTTGAAAGGTAATGCTAGTTGATTTTACAGAGAATTCTATATTGTGCTTGTAATTTACATCGGCAATATTTCTGGCTCTCTTGACTTGCATTGGAACTGAAACGATGTTTTCATAAAGTATAAATTTTCTTGAGAATACAACGTCGCCGGCTTCATCAACAATCTTAATCATGTAATTTCCACTAACAAGAAATTGCGTATTTCTGTTTGGAAATTGGATTCGATAGTGCGCGTACAACTGCAAAGCATTGTAGGAGTTTGCGTAATCAAGAATTCTTTGGTTGTCGAATCCTCTCATGTACTCGTTTACCGAGAGTTGCGATTGTTTCCAGTTGTAATCGCAATGCACGATTTGGTAGTAGTAGTTGGCTTCATTCGCATGCAGATCGTCGAATTGCAATTGAAACGAATCGCCAAGTTGAAATATTGGAACTATATTTTGTTTGTTTTGTACAAAAGTTATGGTCTTGATATGAAATGGTGGCGGAACTTCTTTTTCTGCTTGAGCGACAGCTGTTGACAGCGCAATAACCAACAATATCGAGGTAAAGATCGATTTCATCATAGGATTAATTTTAAAAAATTAAATGTACTAAAAAATTGTATGGCGATCGATTCTTCTTAACGTTTTTATGGGACTATTTTTTAGAACAAACTGGAATTATTTCTCCTTTAGCCAAACAATATTTATCGACTAAATCGGGAGAAAGTGCAGCGGTATAATTCACTTCATCGACAGTGAAGCCAACACTTCTTAGTTTGTCAAAATAGTCTTTTCCGTAAATTCGAACGTGATCGTATTGTCCAAATATTCGTGATCGTTCTTTTTGATCTGTTATCGAATCGTCTGAAAAAGTCGTCGCTCTATTTAGGTCCTGTGGAATTTGAAAAATACCCATTCCCCCAGGCTTTAGAACCCGATATAATTCTTGCATGGCTTTAGTGTCGTCAGGAATATGTTCTAAGACATGATTACAAAGAATGACGTCATAGGCATTATCGTCGAAAGGCAAATTACAGATGTCCGCTTTTACGTCCGCGAGGGGAGAAAGTAAATCCGTAGTTGTATAATCTAAGTTCTTTTGATTCCTGAACAATTTATAGAATGCTTGCTCTGGTGCAAAGTGCAATACTTTTTTGGGCGCTGAAAAAAAATCTGTTTCGTTCTTTAAATACAACCAAAGTAAACGATGTCTTTCTAATGAGAGTGTACTTGGAGAAAGCACATTATTGCGTTGTGTTCCGTATCCGTAGGGCAAAAAAATCCTGAAACTTTTGCCGTCAATCGGATCAGTATACGTTTTTCCTTGCAGCAAAAAAGCCATTAATGGTCGAGCCAAGTAACTCAATCGAATGAGAATTGGTCTGGGAATGGTATTAAGAATCAATTTAAACACAGATTTCACAGATTTTCACGGATTAAGCTAAAGAATTATTCTTTTGTATTTTAAGGAATCTTCTCCGAAATTAATTAGCAATCCTATCTTATTTTTGGAAGCTGCTAAATAATTTAAGGTTTGCTTGATTTCGCTGTTGGACAAACTTTGAATGGCTTTGAGTTCTAAAATTATCTCATCAAAAACAACAAAATCGGAGTAATAATGATGAGGTAAAATAATGTCTTTATATGTAATATTATATTTTTTTTCCCTTTCAAAAGGGATTTTGTTTCTAGTAAATTCGTATTCAATGGCATCCCCGTAAACAATTTCATTGTGACCTTTTCCCAGTATTTTGTGTACTTCCATACAAATACCAATGATATGGAAAGTTTGCTTTGCTAAATATAAGTCAGGCATATATAATAATTTTATGGTGTGTAAAGTGATATAAAAACAAATCTATGAAAATCCGTCAAATCTGTGTTAGATTTTCAAAGGTTGTCTGCGAAATTCGTCCTCTTCATTGCTTACAATTCCCAACGCTTTGTATACGTACGCAAACGTCGAAAGCAATTCGGGTTTTCCGTCAATTATAGCTACATCATGTTCGAAATGAGCACTGGGTTTTCCGTCAGCGGTAAGGATTGTCCAACCGTCTTTGAGTTGTTTGATATTGCGCGTTCCCATATTAATCATTGGCTCTATCGCCACGACCATTCCCTCTACAAATAGTTTTCCGCGACCGCGTTTTCCGTAGTTGGGCATTTCAGGATCTTCGTGCATTTTTTGCCCTAAACCATGTCCGACAAGTTCGCGTACAACGCCGTAGCCATGTGCTTCAGTGTATTTTTGAATGGCATTGCCAACATCTTCAACGCGATTTCCTAATTTGAATTCACGTATCCCAACATAAAGAGATTCTTTGGTAACTTGAAGTAATTTCTTTGTTTCGGGTGCGACTTCGCCAATTTCAAATGAATAAGCGTGATCGCCGTGGTAGCCGTTTTTGAAAGCACCACAATCTACCGAAATCACATCACCGCTTTCTAAAGGTTTGTTGTTAGGAATTCCGTGAACGACTTGTGCGTTTGGACTCATGCACAATGAATTAGGAAATCCGTACAGACCTAGAAAACTAGGTTCAGCTCCGTGATCTCTTATAAATTCTTCGGCTAATTTGTCTAGATACAAAGTGGTTATACCCGGCTTGATTTCGCCCGCAATCATTCCTAAAGTCTTAGAAACAATAAGTGCGCTTTCTCGCATCAATTCAATTTCTTCTCTTGTTTTTTGGATAATCATTTTTTCTTAATTCGAGTCGCAAAAGTACGTATTTAACGCAAATAAAATAGAGAATTTTGAGTTCAAATGAACCGCCGATTAACCTTCATTAATCTGGATTTGCCATGATTCTGAATAGTTCTGAATTCGATATAAAGAATCGGTTTTCCAAAGCGATATCTGCCAATTGCGCCGTTACCAAATTGTTTTCTCTCGAATTAATAAGGAACATCGAACTTTCTCCGAAAGAAAAAAGTCTTTCTTCCGAAGTCAACATGGTCGTATTGTCTGTAACCAAGCTTTTGATGAACGTCCTTTGTTTTTGTAAGGATTGAATTTCGGTTTTTTGTGCTTTGATTTTATTGGTTAGTTGCACTTTTTCTAATTCTAAAGCGAATTTGGATTCCTGTAATTTGAATTTCGCGATTTTCAAATCACCGCGCTCTTTTCGCAACAAAAGCGGAAAATAGAAATTCATTCCAATTTTGTAGTCTTCGAAGCGATAGTTGTCAAAAGCATTCGGCTCTGATAAATAGGTGTAGCCAAGGTCAATTTTTGGCAAGATGCTATTGGCTTTGAGTCTGCGTTCAACATTTAGGATATCGACTTTGCTTTCCAGTGCATTGATTTTTGGATGGTTGTTTATTGAAAAATCTGTATTGAGAAGATCATTTGTTTTAAGCGTTTCTTGAATGGTCATCTCCAATTTATCTTCGGGAATTAGCGTATCTGAAAGCTCTAGAGGAATGGTGTTCTCTAACCATAAATAATTCGCTAATTCGAGTTTGGCTTTGGCTAATTTAAGGTTCGCATCTTCTAGACTTAGCAAGCGATTCTTTAGTATAATTCCCGCCTCAATGCTGTCGATTGCCGGCTTGTCGCCTTGCTCAATGAGTGATTTTACGCCGCCAAATCTGACTTTCGCATTGGTCGCGTAATTCTCGTATAATTTGACTTCGTTGTAACTTCGTTTCCAATTAAAATAGGCAACGGAAGCATCGTAAAGTACGGCAATAGCGTTTAATTTTCTTTCCGCTTGACTCAGTCGAATTTGCATTTTTGCTTTTCGTAAATCAGCCATTCGCTGATTGATAAACAAACCTTGACCCAACGGAACACTTATTCCAAGCGATGTTAAGCCTTGATTAGGCATGGTGTTTTCTGGATTTAGAAACACGCCTTCGCTATTGTCGAAACCCGCTTTGACTTCAATTCCGTACCAAGTTGGAATCTTGAAACTACTATTCAAAAGTGAATAATATTCGTTGTCTTTGAATTGTTTTTTTGAAAAATCAACTTCTATTTTTGGGTCGAAACTACCTCGAGCTCTCAATAAGTTTGCTTGCGCCATACTGATTTCAAGATTAGCAGTTTTGACCAATGGATGGAATTTTTTTACTTGTCCCAAGAATTCATTGTACGAGAATTCAGTTGGAACGGTGTTTTGTCCAAAACAAGTAAAAGCAGTAAATAAGAAAACAATCAATAGGTTTCTCATTATTTTTTGTCTTTAGTTTCTTTTGACTTAGGCGTGTAATAGTTTGGTGGAAAACCATTCAAGGTTCGCCACAACTCAAACCAAACCGGAACGTTGTTTAATAATGCGATTGTTTGCGCGCCTGAACCTATGCTTAATTGCTTTGGCCACGGATCATCATCTTCATCTGGTGCAATTAAGATTCGGAACTTTCCATTATCACTAATAAAATTTTCAATGGCAACTACTTTACCGCCGAAAGTTCCGTACGACATATCTGGCCAACCTGAAAATACGATAGTTGGCCAACCATCAAACCACACCCGAATCTTTTCGCCGCGATGAATCAAAGGAAAGTCGACTGGATCAACATATGTTTCTACCGCTATTTCGTAATTCGCAGGCATGATGCTGACGATTGGTGTTCCTTCCTTGATGTTTTCGCCAATACCTGCCTGTAAAGCTCTATTTACATAGCCTGTTTGTGGTGCTTTGATATAATACATTCCGTTTCGGATGCTGTAGTTTACCACTTGATTCTCGAGTTTGTTGACTTGTGCCTCGGTATCATATTGGTTACTTAAGGCGGTAAATTGGTCACTTTCCGCTTTGGAAGACTTCTCGTTGTACTCTGCTTTGATGCGATTAATTTCTACACGAGCATTGATGTACTCGTTTTTACTTGTAAGATATTTGTTTTCTTGCGATATAATTTTGGCTTCAGCATCTTGCAATTTCAGGCGTTTTTCTTCGACATCGGTCAGCGGTTTTAGGCCTTCTTTATTTAATTGCGTTGCACGATTAAACTGGGTTTTGGCGATTTTCAATTGGGTTTTGACTGCTTCTAAATCGATGCTGTCTGTTTTTATTTTGAAAATGGCTTGTTTGATTTTATTTTGCGCTTGTTGCAGTTTTAGCGTCTTTTCATTTTCAATCGCATTAATTTGATTTCCCAAAGCATTTACTTTTGAGCCGTAGGATTCAACGGATTTTTTCTTCGCTTCAGCTTGATTCTTTGTATTGCCAACTAAATTCGGATCAAAATATTCTTCTTTTATCTCCGAAATGAACAGAATAGTGTCGCCTTTTTGAACGAAATCACCTTCTTTGACATACCACTTTTCTATTCGCCCAGAAATGACGGTTTGAATGGTCTGTGGTCTTTGATTTGGTTTCAAAGTAGTTACTGACCCTTGACCTGATATGTTTTGTGTCCAAGGCAAGAATAATGCGATTACAACAAACAATGAAACAATCGCAATAATTCTATTTAAAATCTTGTAATGCGGCCTGTTTGCCAGGTTCTTCACTGTAGAATACTTCTCTAGTGGTCCAATTTTTTGATCTGTACTTGATAAATTTAACATAGAATTATTTTTTTAGTTCAGCAATAATTTTCCCGTTCTCGAGAGTAATTACTCTAGAACAAATGTTTTTCCATCGTTCGTTTTTTGAGGATACAATTACGGTCCATTTGTTTTCGCTAGACAAGATAAAATCAATAATTTGATTTGCTACCTCTTCATCCATATTGTCTGTTGGGTTTTCGTAGAATAGGATTTTTGGTTTATGGATAATACTTCTAGCTAGTAGAATTTTCCTAGCATTTGAGGAAGACAATTGTTTTCCTTCAGGGAAAATTTTGGTGTCTAACCCATTTGGTAATGCTTTTATTAATGACCCGAGCTGAACTGCATCAATTGCCCATTTTAATTGCTCGTCACTTACCGTGGAATCATTAAAAGTAATGTTCTCTTTAATCGTTCCTTCAAATGGTGTTTCGCCGTTTAAAATTGTCCCTATTTGCGAGCGATATTGTTGTAAATTAATTTTTCGAAAGGTGTCATCATTGATAAAGAAAGCGCCAGAAGTTGGTTGAAGTAAGCCCGACAAAACACGAATAAGCGTTGTCTTGCCAGATCCATTTTCGCCTTCAATAAATATTCTTTCACCTTGTGCTATTGTTAACGAGATTGATTTCAAGACATCATTTTTTGTTTCAGGAAAACGGAATTTCAGATTTTCCGTCTCTAGTTGAATATTGGTAAAGCAGTAGTCGTTTTCAACAATGATTTCTTCTTCTAGATCCATGTCGGTAATACTGCCAATTTTTTCAACCGAGGTCAGTACATCGTAGAAAGTTTCGAGTCCAAGGATTATTTTTTCAACCGAATTGATCACTAACAGAATAATGATTTCCGCAGCGACAAACTGACCAATATTCATTTGTTGACTAATAACCAAATAGCCGCCTATTGACAAAAGGCTTGCGGTAATAATCATTTTGAAAATGATGAGTTGCGTAAATTGTCTTTGAATAATCTTAAAATGTTTTTCGCGATAACTCAAATAGTCTTTAACCAATGTATTGTTTTTCTCTAAAGCAAAATCATAATTCAAAACCCTTCTAAAGCTAAAATTATTTCGCGCCATTTCTTGCAACCAATTGGCTACTTTATATTTAAAGTGAGATTCTTTCATACTCGTTTCTAGACCCGATCTGTATGAGAATTTAAATATAATATATAGTAGGACTATTAACAGAAGCCCGAACAAAATAAAGTAAGGATGGTACAACGACAACAATATAATCCCAAAAACAATCTGCAATAAAGCGGCAGAGAAATCAATTAGAAGTTTAGAAGTTCCTTTTTGAATGGATATTGTATCAAAAAAGCGACTTGCTAGCTCTGGTGGATAGACATTATAAATTGATTCGAATTTTATTTTTGGAAAGCGTGAAGCAAAATCGAAAGATGAGCGCACAAATATTTTTTGTTGCAAGTTCTCTGTGATGCGCAACTGCATTAACGACAGAATTCCAACCAACGCAACTCCAATTACAACAAGAATAATTAAGACAATCCATGAGGCGCTGATTCTTCCTGCTTGAATAAAGTTGATAATTGCCTGAATACCAAGCGGTAAAGACAAGCTGATCAATCCTGCAAAAATGGCATAAAAGAAAAGTTGCATGACGTCTTTCTTATCTAGACCAAGTAAGCTGTAGTATCTTTTGAGTGGTGTCATAAGTTTATTTTCTTAGAACGTTTTGTACTAAATTAATATAAAAATCCGAAGGAGAAATAGTTTCACAGCAATCGGTAATGGTGTCGATGTGTTGTTTCAGAAAATGTTGGTGTAAGCTGCCTTCAACTATGGTCGAAGCAAGGCTTCTAGCAAACGGATATTCTGGATTCACTTCGGTGATATAGGTGACAATTCGATTGATAATTCGCTTGTAAATTAGGAAAAAGCCTTCTTTGTTTTCTTCATCCACTTCTTTGGTTTGAAGATTTTTGGTAAATTCAGTAATGATAATTTTGTTTAAAGTAGCTTCATTGATATGCGCCGTCTCCTGATCATCTTCAATTTTTTCTGTAATTATGGTGATGGCTCTTTTCAGTTTATCCTCGACATTTACAATATTTGAAGTGCTGAATACCAATCGATACTCCATCCAACTCCAGTACCACGAAGACAAATATAACATCAGTTTGTGTTTGTTTTCGAAATAACGATAAATAGAGCTTTCGTTCGAACCGATTCGATCTCCAAGTTTTTTGAAAGTAAAATTCTCAAAACCAATTTCTTCAATCATAACAATGCTATGCTCGATAATCTTCTTTCCTAAAGCCGAGGTTTCAGGGTCTTTGACATAGATTTTCGGATTAACTTGAATTTTAAAATTACTTAGTAAAACTTCCATGACTAATAAAATTTTATGCAAATATAAAAGCATTACTATTAAAAATGAAATTTTAACTTTTATTTATTATTTTTTTAAATGGCAACAAAATGAGAATTGTCATGTTTTACAATAGATTTGCGCCTTAAATTTGGTTAAAATTTTTAAGGTATGAGTAAGTATGTCACAGCGAATGAAGCTGTAAAAGTTGTAAAATCTGGAGATAGAGTTTATCTTCAAGCAGCGGCGGCTGCGCCCACCATTTTAGCAAATGCATTAACCGAAAGAGCGTCAGAATTACGAAACGTTGAGGTTTGTCATTTGCACATAGAAGGAGAAGCACGTTACGCAAATCCTGAATTGTCTGAAAGTTTTCATGTCAATTCGTTTTTTATTGGTGCCAATGTTCGACACACGCTTAAGGCAGGAAATGGGTCTTACACACCCGTTTTTTTGAGCGAATTGCCCCATTTATTTCGCAAAAATGTTTTGCCGATAGATGTTGCTTTCATTCATGTTTCTCCACCGGATATTCACGGATATTGCTCGCTTGGTGTTTCTGTTGAGGCCACTGTTGCAGCGATCGAGAACGCTAAAGTCGTGATTGCTCAGGTAAATCCTCAGATGCCTCGAACTTTTGGCGACGGTATTTTACATGTTTCTGAAATAGATTATTTAGTGGAAGTTGATGTTCCCATTTATTCCCACGACGTTGTTCCCTTTTCATCAGAAGAAGAGAAAATCGGTGGCTATATTGCGTCATTGATTGAAAACAAGAGCACATTGCAAATGGGTATTGGTTCCATCCCGAATGCTGCATTGAGCAAGTTGAAAAATCACAAAGATTTGGGCTTGCACACCGAGATGTTTTCGGATGGTGTCATCGATTTGATTGAAAATGACGTCATCAATTGCAATTATAAAGGTACACTTCGGGGTCGTGTTTTGGCGACATTTCTTATCGGCTCGAAACGGTTGTACGATTATGTGAATGACAATCCGTTTATTGAAATGAAAGAGTCATCCATGGTCAATGATACGGCGCGCATTCGAAAAAACCCAAAGATGATTGCGATTAATTCCGCTATCGAGGTAGATTTGACTGGGCAAGTCTGTGCGGATTCTATTGGTCCGCAAATGTATTCTGGAGTTGGAGGTCAAATGGATTTTATTCGAGGTGCTTCGCTGAGTCCAGGTGGAAAGGCGATAATTGCATTGCCGTCTACCACCAAAAGAGGCGAAAGTAGGATTGTGCCATTTCTAAAACAAGGTGCAGGGGTTGTAACTACCAGAGGACACATTCACTATGTGATTACCGAAAATGGGATTGCAGATTTGTATGGTAAAACCTTGCGACAACGTGCTACTGAACTTGTCAGAATTGCACATCCGAATCATCAAGAAAGCATCGAGAGAGAATACTATGATTTATTGAACAAGATGTAAAAGAAAAAGACTTCTAATAGAAGTTTTTCTAGTAAACACAGATTTCACGAATTTTCACAGACCATTTCCGTGTAAATCCGAGAAATCTGTGTTAGTTTTATTATAATAACGAATGCTGTGTCATGACAGCTGGTTTCTCAATTCCCATTAAATCTAAAATAGTGGGAGCCAAGTCACCTAAAACGCCGTCATGAATGGTTTTCAATTCGGGATCTACCAAAATAATCGGAACTGGATTGGTCGTGTGTGCTGTATTTGGTGATCCATCGGGATTAATCATCGTTTCACAATTACCGTGATCGGCTATGACTAAAGTCGTGTAATTGTTTTTTAAAGCGGCAGTGATTACTTTCTCGACACATTGATCGACCGCTTCGCACGCTTTGATGGCGGCACTCATCACGCCTGTATGTCCTACCATATCGCCATTCGCAAAATTAAGACACACAAAATCAACTTCACCTTTTTCGAGTTCAGGTACCAAAGCATCGGCGAGTTCAAAGGCGCTCATTTCTGGTTGCAAATCGTAGGTTGCGACTTTCGGCGAGTTTTTTAAGATTCGACTTTCACCTGCAAACGGCAATTCTCTTCCGCCGGAGAAGAAAAATGTCACGTGCGGATATTTCTCTGTTTCCGCAATTCGGATTTGTTTTTTGTGGTTTTTTTCTAATACTTCCCCTAAAGTTTCTGTGATATTGTCTTTGTTGTATACCACTTTGACGTTGTGATAACTTTCATCGTAATTGGTCAGCGTTACGTAATAAAGATCGAGTTTATGCATGTTGTGTTCATGAAAGTCCTTTTGAGAAAGCGCTTCAGTCAATTCTCTTCCTCGGTCTGTTCTGAAATTAAAGAAAATCACCACATCATTTTCTCGTATGGTTGCCAATGGCAAATCTTTAGAATCAACTAGAACAATAGGATTGATAAATTCGTCGGTGATGTTCTTTTCGTAGTTTTCGGTGATGGATTGGACGGCGTTTTGAGATTTCTTGCCGTATCCATGTACTAATAAATCATAGGCAAGTTTTACTCTTTCCCAACGTTTGTCTCGGTCCATGGCGTAATACCGCCCGATGACCGACGCTAATTTGACAGAAGTATTGGCAATATAATTCTCTAAATTTTGAATGTAGGATTTTCCGGATTTAGGATCTACATCTCGACCATCTGTAAAAGCGTGAATAAAAACTTTTTGCAAACCGAAGTCTTGTGTCGCATCGATAAGTCCACGTAGGTGAGATGTATGCGAATGTACGCCACCATCAGATACTAAACCTAGAAAGTGCACATTGACATTGTAGTCTTTCGCATATTGAAAAGCATCGACGAGGACAGGTTCTTTACTCAGCGTTTTATGTTCAACAGCTAAATTGATTTTGGCTAAATCTTGATAAACAATACGTCCGGCTCCGAGATTCATGTGTCCCACTTCGGAATTTCCCATTTGACCTTCGGGTAAACCTACATTGAGTCCGTCGGTGCGCAATTGTGCAGAAGGATATTTTTCATAAAGCGAATTGATAAACGGAACATTCGCGTTGTCGATTGCAGATACTTTTGGGTCGGGTGATTTCCCCCAACCGTCTAGAATCATGAGAATTACTTTTTTGTTCATATTTTTATTTTGTTCGCAAAGTCGCAGCGGCGCAAAGCTTTTTTTGGTGTTGTTTTGATTGGATTGCCCTAGCCCTGATGGAAGCGGCATCCTTTTGTGCCGTTGTTTACTTCGTCAGTTCGCTCCGCTCGGGTGGCGCAAAAGATATAGCGCACAGCAGGACCCGAGCTCCTGAAAGGGCGAATAGGCGGAGCAATAAGCTACAAAAATAAACAATATTACTTCTTTTTCAAGGTATTGTAATCGATAAAATACCGCAGGCTGATGGAGAAAATGTGATTGAGGTTTTCGTTGTCGACGGCATTTAGAAAATTTCTTTCGATGTTGCGTCTGAATTGTCTTTCGAATAATGAACTATTGTTTCGATATAACACGGTAACTTGACTTCCAGGCGCAAACCACCAATTATAGGAAAGGTCGAAATTCCAAACGTTGAGGTTTTGATTTAAGTTGTCCGTAAATGTGGTATTTGTTGCGACACTACCGTCATTTTGCAGGTTTAGGAATTCGCGATTTGTTACGTACGACCAGTAATGACGTGCAGAAAGATTGAAATTCATAACATTGTTTACCGAATATTTACCTTCTAGTTTATTGGTGTAGGTGATGATATCGCGGCGAGCAAAAACATAATTAGCGCCTTCTTTTTCAAATGTATTTCCGATGTTGTTGTTTAGGCGGTAAAAGTCGAATGAGTAAATTAATGAAAATCGGTCGTTGAAACGGTAACGAGGACTAACAAAAATCCCATATTTGACTCTTCTGGTTTCGTTGAATAAGGACAGTGTTGGATTGATATCAAGTGCGAATTTTCGATTGTAATTGGAAGAAAAGTAGAACCAAAAATCGGTATTTTCGGGAATCGTTAGAAATTCAGTGTCGTTGGGGGAAAGCGCTTCATAGAAATCATATACTTTTAGCGGTCTGAATCTGGTTCCAGCGCCATAGTAGTCATTCAATTTATCCGTCAGATTCAAGCTAAGATTGGTATTGAAAGTTTGCACTCTGCCGGTTTTGTTTTCGAATTCAGAGTCGGTATTTACAAAAAAGCTCAGAGAATTAAATCGGTTCGTCGGATTGATGATTCTGTAACTAGCTTCTGCGTTGACCGCATGGTAATGGGTTCTGAAATTGATTCCCAAATCATTGATGTCAAAATCTTTGGAAATATATTGACCTCTTAGATTATAACGATATTTGCCACTTGTTTCTGCAAATAGCAATGAGGTGTTGAATCCTTTTCGATCTTCGAGCAAGAAATTCTCATTGATGTAACTGTACTTGAAATCGCCTTTGAGGTTGAAAGTGTTTTGCTTGGTGTTGAGATCGAACACTCCGGCGGTCACATTCGCATCGCGATAGGAACCATTTCGTGAAACGTTGGTGTTGATTAAAGACACACTAGAGTTTTTACGAAAACGCTGGTCTAAAACCATAACATTATAGTTGGCAAGTGGCTGCAGTGTTTCGAGTCGTGAAATGTTGGTGTCAGAATTCTTAACTTGAACGGTTGTGTTTTCGGTGATGGCATTTAATACTCCGATTCCAAGGCCTGATTTAGTACGTCCTGATATTTTTAAGGCATTGATTAATTGGATGGAGTTCGGATATTCTTCGACAGACTCATTAGTAGCAGTTGCTATTTTGTTTACTTCTCCAATTCTTCTTGAATACACTAAATTTCCGATGTTGAACAAGTCAGTTCCTTCGGTAAAAAAGGGACGATTCTCATTAAATTGTTGTTCGAACGGCCCTAAATACAATTCGACATTATCAAATTTTGTTTGTCCAAAATCGGGGACTAAGATAGCATCTAAAGTAAAAGCGTCGGTGATGCCATATTTGATATCCAATCCGCCCTTAAATTCACCGCGGGTTTTTTGTGCTCTATTACTATTCAAGTAGAAAGACGAATAGGGAATGAGGAATAATCGGGTTGGGGTTTTTATATTATCAATTCCTTCTAGAATTCCAGATTGTGCGCTTTCGTTATTGATTTTGGTATCGATAAAATTCCAAGTGTACGATTGTCGGTCTCTGCGGATTTCTCGATAAAAATTGACACCCCATGTTTGTTTTTCTGCTTTAGAGAAGCGCAAAGCCGCATAAGGAATTTTTATTTCTGCTGCCCAGCCATAATCAGTTGGTACAACTTTGCTGTCCCAAATCGCATCCCAAGTAAAATCTTCTCCGTCTTTATTAGTAAAAATACAGTCAATTTGTACTCCAGCCGCACTGACAAAAAATCGAAAATCTTGCTGACTGTCATTGAATCCGTTGATGAAAATGCCAAAATGATCTGCGGTTCCAAAATTATCTCTTAGCCTAATTTCTCTCAATATCTTGGAAGGTTCGTCATCATACAATTTTGCGGCAACGTAGATTGCGTCATCGTTGTAGGCGATTTGAACTTCGGTTTTCTTTTTTTCATCGATTGGTTTACCATTGTCGGGGAAGAACATGACAAAGTCTTTTGCGATAGGAGCGAATTCCCAAATTGGTTCGTCAAATTTTCCGTCGATGGTTATGTTTCCTGAGGCTACCGCGTTTAACACCTTTTTTTGACTATGAGCGTTTGCCTGAAAAAGGAGCGTAAGAGAAAGTAAAAAGTAAGAAAATTTGCTCATACAAGGCGGTAGGTTTGTCCCACAAAAATAACTATTATATTGATTAACACAACTACTTGATAATATTTTGCAATTTTGTTCGTTAGCTTAAATCGACATAAATCGAGAGCGAATTTTGAACCCAAAAGGCAACAAAAAGTGCATTTCGTCGATTTTTTGTGCTTTTTAACGCATTTTTATGATTAAAAAGTTGGTGTAGCGATTTCGCTTATTTATATTTGTCGCCCCGAGTCTATACATTAACTTAAACAAGAACAATGAAATACAGATTTTTGCCCGTCGTTTTATTTTTTTTATTTTCGTTTACAACCATAAATAAAAGCAATACACTTTCTTCTAAAATCACTGTTGCGTCTGGTTCTTCAACAGAATTAGAGGCAGTTTCGTTATACCGGGAGTTGAAGGAAAATCAATTTTCGCTTCCCACATTAAACTCTTTTACTGAAGCAATCATTGGTTTTTATCATTTGAAAGAAAAGGGTTTGGTTAAAAAGGAGATTTTGACCATTGTCGATTTTAGTTTGTCGTCGAACACCAAAAGACTTTGGGTGATCGATATGGTGGCACACCAGGTTTTAATGAATACTTATGTTTCGCATGGTAAGAACACTGGAGAGGAGTTTGCAAGTTCTTTTTCTAATGAAAATTCTTCCTTCAAAAGTAGTTTAGGGTTTTATAGCACCGCTGAAATTTATAACGGAAAACACGGTCTTTCACTTAGATTAGATGGACTAGAAAAAGGAGTAAATGACAAAGCACGTGAAAGAGGTATTGTGATGCACGCAGCAGATTACGTTTCGGCTGAATTTATTAGAAGTAATAAGCGATTGGGCAGAAGTCAAGGTTGTCCAGCGATACCGGCGGAATTGACACCTCAAATCATAGAGATGATAAAAGGTAAATCGTGTTTGTTTGTTTATCACCCTTCACGAACGTACACTGGCGACAACAAAGTTGTTTTGTAATTAGGAATAATTCGAAAATCTTTTACACATAACATAATGCATGCCGATGGGGACTATTTCAAACTCATCTCCGATTTTTCCAAAACCTAGCTTTTCATAAAACCCTAACGCAATAATTCGCGCATTAAACCAAATTAGAAAGTTTTTTTCTTTTTGGAGATACGAAATTGCATGTTGAACTAGCGCAGCGCCATAGCCTTTTTTTTGTTGGTTTTCTACGACAGCCATACCTCGAATTTGAAATTGTTTATCGTCGGCAAAAAGGTCTTTTTTTGTTTTGAAAACTGAAATAACCCCAATCAGCGATGTATCCTCGAACAGTCCGAAATGCAAGGTAGAATCGTCATTGTCGAATGGATATACACACTTTTCAATAGGCTCGTTTTGACGGAGAATGGCGTGACGAAGTGGATAAGTTTCAGCGGCAGTAATTTTTCTGATTTGAATCATCAACTTAATTGGATCTTAGGTTCGGTAACAATTTAATTTTAAAAACGTTGCGAATTCAAAACAACGGAATGACAAATAAAAAGAGAATTTTATTAAAAAAAACTTGCAAAAGCATAAAGTTATTATTTATATTTGCACCACTTAATGCGGAAGTAGCTCAGTTGGTAGAGCTCCAGCCTTCCAAGCTGGTTGTCGCGAGTTCGAGCCTCGTCTTCCGCTCCAAATTAAAGCCCTGATAATCAGGGCTTTTTTTATGGATTTTAATGAAATCTTCATTTTTAGCTCATTTTTTTTCTCTTCAAAACAGTTAAAATAGGTACAAAATAGGTACAAAATAATATCTTTGTTTACTTATTTTTTACTTATTATGACAATAGAATTTAAATTAAATACCTCCAACAAGGAATCAAAAAAGGGTTTTGCTTTAATTATTTACGTTTATTTAAATAAAATACAAAAAATCTCCACTCCTTATCATTGTAAAATGTCCGATTG
>CANGTL010000028.1 GCA_947456815.1 Flavobacteriaceae bacterium | reverse complement strand
AGCAACCAAAAAATGGTCAATGCCAATCCAAAATTGGGGATTAATCCTCAACCAGTTCTTAACTATATTTGAAAAAAGGGTTCAACTTTAATTAAAAAGTCAAACCCTATTATTTTTTAACTTACACACTTTGCGGGATAGTGTCAAAACTCACTAGAAATAGTGAGTTTTTTTATATTAATTTTGTTTTTTAGCGTGTCAACTGTTTCACAAGTTCCGGATATTTCATCAATTCCGCTCTTTGTTCTTTAGTTAAACCACTCATCAATTTATGTTCGTACGCTTGTCGAGCATTTTCTTTTTTCTCATTTGATAAAGAAGCATCAGACATTGTTTCGTGCTTCATTGTCATTAAAGTAATCAAGTCTTGCTGTAAAGTTTCTGACATTTTTACTTTAGCTGCTAAAGCAATAATATCGTTTTTTGCCGACTCTTGAGGAGACATTTTCTTTTCTTGTGCACTTACATTAATTGTAAAAGCTAACAAGAGCGTAGCTAGAGCAATAAGTTTTTTCATCTTTTAATTTTTTAATAATTGAAACCAAATCTAATTTAATTATTTGATATCACAAAATTTTATTACTTAATCTTCTTTTCGCATCGCTGCTTTTTTTTCCATCATTCGCTCTTTATTGCGTTCTTTCATGTCTTCCCATTTTTTCATTTGGTCGGGCGTAAGGATTTTTTGAAGTTTGTCCGTCATTGCTTTTTGATCATCTTCTCGCTGTTTTGCTCTCACTGCTCGTTCTTCTGCCGTTGGTTTTGTCCCTTTTTCTTTCATTGCTTTGAAGTCTGCAATTGCTTTTTCTCTCTTTTGTTGTTGCTCAGCTAAAATCGGAGCAATTTCTTTTTGTTGCTTTTCATTCAAGTTTAAAATTGCTGACACTCTTTTCAATCGAAGTTCACCTCTTTGTTCCGGTGTCATTTTTTCCATTTCGGCTCTTTTTGAACCTATTTTTTTTTCTTCTTGTGCGAAAGTTGTTAGGCTTACAACTAATAGAGTAGCTAAAAATACTTTTTTCATGATTATTTATTTTAAAGATTATTTGACATTTTGACCTTTTCAAATATAATAGGTTTAAAGTCATTTCTTCTTAAAAGTAGAATTAATTTATAAGTATGATTTGAGTCATACAATGACAGCTATACAATATTGAAATTTGTATAAGAAATAACAAAAACCAACTCTTATGTACAAATTAACTTTTTTCATTATTGCATTAGCAATGTTTACCTCATGTGCTAAAAAAAGTAGCTCTACAGAGGACTTTTCTTCGGGTACGACAGATGACGCTAGTAAAGTAGAATCGGCTGACCCCACAACTTATGATCCGAATAGGGGCATTGGAAAATTCACTAAAGTTGAACTAGGGGCTACCTTAGATAAAATTCTAGCGGCGGATGGGGAGAAAATAGAATCCGTAAAATGCTCTTCATGTCATAAATTAACGGATGAAAAATTAGTCGGGCCTGGATGGAAAGGGGTTACCACGCGACGTAAACCTGAATGGATTATGAATTTTATCACTAATCCAGATCCCATGATAGACAAAGACCCTAAAGTTCAAGCTATGTTAGAACTTTGTTTGGTTCGTATGCCTAATCAAGCGTTGACAGATGATGACGCTAGAAAATTGCTGGAGTTTATGCGTAAAAATGACGGCGTTAATTAAATTTTTAAATCTAATTTATAATTACATTATTATGAAAAATAAATGTGTAAAAATAGCTTTAGCTATTGTTTTGGTAAGTGCTTTTTTTTCTTCCTGTAAGCCAAAAAATTCAGGGGATGCGGTTAGCGGTGATGCGGCTCAAAAAGCGTATGTTGCTCCAGGTAAATATGACGAGTTTTATAATTTTGTTTCCGGAGGCTTCAGTGGACAAGTTAGTGTTTACGGATTGCCAAGCGGCAGACTACTTCGAGTAATTCCGACTTTCTCTGCTGATCCACAAACAGGTTATGGCTATAGTGAAGAGACGAAACCGATGCTGAACACTTCTCATGGGTATATTCCATGGGATGATCAACACCACACAGAAATGTCTCAAACCAATGGAGAAGTTGATGGGCGTTGGGTTTTTGCAAATGCCAATAATACGCCAAGAATAGCGCGTATCGATTTAAAAACATTTAAGACGGCAGAAATCATCGAGTTGCCTAATAGCGCAGGAAACCACTCCTCGCCATTTATTACTGAGAATACAGAATATGTAGTGGCTGGAACACGATTTAGCGTGCCGTCTGATAATGCAAACGGAGACGTTCCTATTAATACCTACAAGCAAAACTTTAAAGGTTATTTGAGTTTTGTAAAAGTAAGCAAAGAAGGAGGAATGAACATCGCATTTCAAATTCAATGTCCAGGGGTTAATTTCGATTTAAGTCATGCTGGGAAAGGGAAATCTCACGGATGGTTCTTCTTTTCTTGCTATAATACTGAACAAGCAAATACTTTGCTAGAGGTAAATGCTTCTCAGAAAGATAAAGATTTTATCATGGCTGTCAATTGGCAAAAAGCTGAAGAATATATCAAAGCTGGAAAAGGAAATATGATACCTTCAAATTATGCCCACAATACATGGGATGAAAAAACACAAACCGCAAAATCTGAAATGATTTCTAAAGTGTTGGTGTTAGATTCTAAGTTATTGAAAGATATCTGCTATATGATTCCTTGCCCAAAATCTCCCCACGGTTGTGATGTTGATCCTACCGGTGAATATATCGTAGGAAGTGGAAAATTAGCAGCTTTAATTCCAGTTTTTAGTTTTGATAGATTACAATCCGCTATTGCTAATAAACAATTTGATGGAGAATTTGATGGAATTCCTGTTGTAAAATATGAAGCTGCTTTGCATGGTGAAGTTCAAAAACCTGGACTTGGGCCATTGCACACAGAGTTCGACGGAAAAGGAAATGCCTATACAACGTTCTTCGTTTCTTCTGAAGTGGTAAAATGGGATATTAAATCTTTAAAAGTTTTAGATAGAGTTCCAACGTATTATTCTGTCGGGCATTTATGTATACCTGGTGGTGACAGTAAAAAACCTTTCGGAAAATACTTAGTGGCGTATAACAAAATTACAAAAGATCGCTATTTGCCAACAGGCCCAGAATTGGCGCAAAGTGCCCAAATATTTGATATTAGTGGAGATAAAATGCAATTGATTTTGGATTTTCCAACTATTGGCGAACCGCACTATGCGCAAGCCGCTCCGGCAGATTTGATTCGAAATAATGGACAATTAAAATTCTATAAGATAGAAGATAACCATCACGCCTATGTTACCAAAGGAGAGAAAGAAGCGAAAGTAGTTCGAACAGGTAACAAAATAGATGTTTACATGACCTCGATTCGTTCTCACTTTGCCTCGGATAATATTGAAGGTGTAAAACTAGGAGATGAAGTTTATTTTCACATCACAAACTTAGAACAAGATTGGGATGTCCCTCACGGTTTCGCAATTAAAGGAGCTGCTAATGCGGAGTTATTAATCATGCCTGGAGAAACTGCTACGCTTAAGTGGATTCCGAAGAAAGTAGGAATGTATCCTTTCTATTGCACCGATTTCTGTAGTGCGTTGCATCAAGAAATGCAAGGATATTTGCGGGTTTCTCCTGCAGGAAGTAATGTTCCATTAACGTTTAGCTTGGGCACCAATTTACCCGTAGCCACCAAATAACTCAAATGCAAATAAAAAGGGAACAAACTCAAAAATGTTCCCTTTTTTAAATCAAATCAAAATGAAAACTGCTACCATTAGTTTGCTGTCAAAAGGAATTCTTTTGATTGTGAGCGGATTGTTTTTTGCCTCTTTGTTTTTTCCATTATGGCGCATCGAACTAGAAGCACCTCAATATCCGGAGGGTTTGGTGTTGCAACTTCATGCAAATAAAATTGCTGGAAATGTGGATATTATTAATGGTTTGAACCATTATATTGGCATGAAAACATTACACAAAGAAGACTTTATTGAGTTTACAATTTTGCCTTATGTTTTCGGTTTCTTTGGCTTGTTTGCTTTGGCTACCATTTTCATTGCAAAAAGGAAAGCGGTGCTAACTTTATTTTTTTCTTTTATTTTGTTTGGAGTCTTTGCTGCTCTAGATTTTTATCGGTGGAATTACGAGTACGGACATAACCTAGATCCGAATGCTGCTATCAAAGTACCTGGAATGGCGTATCAACCGCCGCTTTTAGGATACAAACAATTGTTGAATTTTGGAGCTTATTCTATCCCTGACACAGGCGGTTGGATGTTAATTGCAGTGATCTTATTGCTGTTATTTGTCGTTTTAAAAGAAACCCACACAGTAGGTATTTTTAAAAAGCCAAATATTCAAGCAGCCTTACTGCTCGTAATTTCTCTTTCTTTTTTTTCTTGCTCCAATCCTAAAATGGTTCCACTAAAGTTGAATACGGATGCCTGTAGTTTTTGCACTATGACAATTTCTGACGGAAAGTATGGAGCAGAAATAATTACGGATAAAGGAAGAGTTTACAAGTTTGACGATATCATGTGCATGATTCATTACTGTAATGATAACCCAAATGTGAAAATAGGGTGTTATTATGTAAGCGATTATTTGAAGGAAAACGAATTGATTCCGGTGTCGTCTGCATTTTTTCTTTCCGGAGGCGCAATTCACAGTCCAATGCGAGGTGGAATTATTGCTTTTTCCTCACAAAAGGATGTAAAAGACTATGCTCGAAAATTAAAGTCGGCAGCAATTTCATGGCAGCTTGTTTTGAAAAATTAGTGTTTACGATAGAATAATATTATGAAGTACTTAATATACTTATTCTTGCTGTTTTCTTCATTGCTCCAAGCTCATGTCATTGAAGTCGGGCCGACGAAATCTGTAAAATCAATCAAGAAAGCCATCACGCAAGCAAGAATTGGAGATACAGTAATAGTATTTCAAAGCCATTACAAAGAAGGGACAATAATCATTGATAAAAGAATTGTCTTTTTAGGGAAAGGAAATCCTGTCTTGGATGGGCAAAAAAAGTATGAAGTGCTTTCCATCAAAGCGGACAGTGTTGTTGTAGATGGATTCAAAATCATCCGATCGGGATATGCTTCTTTAGAAGATCCGTGCGGCATTAAAGTCTATAACAGAAATTACGTCGTGATTCAGAACAATATTTTGGATGATAATTTTTTTGGCATTTATATTCAAAATGGAAAAAAATGCCTGATAAAAAACAATACACTTTCTGCTTACGGAAAAGAGGAACAGCGGATCGGAAACGGAATTCATTGTTGGAAAAGCGATTCACTTCAAATTATAGGCAATAGAATCAAAGGTCATCGCGATGGGATTTATTTCGAGTTTGTTACCAATTCGATTATTTGGAGAAACATTTCCACCCAAAATATTCGCTACGGTTTGCATTTTATGTTTTCTAATGATGATGCTTACATCTCTAATGTTTTTAAAAAAAATGGAGCTGGTGTTGCCGTCATGTTTACCAAAAATGTCAAAATGTTTCATAATTATTTTGAGGAAAATTGGGGAGATGCGGCTTACGGTTTGTTGCTCAAAGAGATCTCGGATAGTTTTATTATCGGAAACTATTTTTCAAAAAATACTTCAGGAATATATATGGAAGGAACCAGCAGAATTTTAGTCGAAAAAAACACTTTCGAATCGAACGGTTGGGGCATGAAAATTCAAGCAAGCTGCATGGACAATGTAATTGATCACAACAATTTTGCAGGCAATACTTTTGACATAAGCACTAATGGAAGTTTGGTGCTCAACACCTTCAATAGTAATTATTGGGACAAATACGAAGGCTATGATTTAGATAAAAATGGTGTGGGCGATGTGCCTTTTCATCCGTTAAGTTTGTTCGCGGTGTTGACTGAAAACAACCCGTCAGCGATGTTGCTTTTTAGAAGTTTTATGATCACGCTTTTAGATAAGTCAGAAAAGGTTTTACCTAGTATTACGCCAGATAATTTTATAGATAAAACGCCACTAATGCATTCGTTACGATTATGATTGAAATACAAAATATCAGCAAAAAATTTGGGAAGCAAGAAGTTCTGCAAGACATTAATTTGACCTTTAGCAAAGGCGAATGTATTGCCTTAATAGGTCCAAATGGTTGTGGGAAAACGACCTTGATAAAAAGTATATTAGGAATGGTTATCCCAACGAAAGGAACCATTTTATACAATCATAAATCAGTATTAGGAGAATTTAAATACAGAGAGGAAATTGGTTATATGCCGCAAATAGGTCGCTATCCGGATTATTTGACTATTGGGCAAATTATCGAAATGATGAAGACCATTAGAAACGCTAAGGAAGATTTAGATATGGATTTATTCAACGCTTTTGAAATCGAAAAAATACTCCATAAACCTATGCGCACACTATCGGGCGGAACAACTCAAAAGGTAAGTGCCATTTTAGCTTTTTTGTTCAATCCGCAAGTATTGATTTTAGACGAGCCCACTGCGGGTTTAGATCCTTTGGCTTCAGAAATTTTAAAGGAAAAAATCATCAAAGAGAAAGAAAAAGGGAAACTGATTTTGATTACTTCTCATCTTTTGAGTGAATTGGATGATATGATTACTCAAATTATATTTATGCAAGACGGGAAAGTGCATTTTCATCAGACGATTGATGCCTTAATGCAATCGACGCAGGAGCAAAAAATATCCAAAGCCATTGCCAAAATCCTTAAAAGTAAAAGCCATGAATCGAATTATTAAAATCATTTTTTTCGATATTTTAAAGAACAAGACACTACTCGTCTATACTTTAATTCTTGGATTATTGTCGTGGAGTTCGTTTGGTTTGGAAGACAATTCATCTAAAGGTTTGCTGACAATTTTGAACGTTATTCTATTTACGGTTCCTTTGGTTTCGATACTTTTTGCAACCATTTATTTGTATAACAGTTCTGAATTTATTGAGCTACTCTTAAGCCAACCCATAAAGAGAACCAAGATTTGGATTAGTTTGTTTATTGGATTGACTTCAGCCATGGTTCTTGCTTTTATTGTTGGTGCTGGAGTTCCTTTGCTGTTGTTTTCGCCCGATAGTGTGGGAGTAATGATGCTTCTAGTTGGCTGTTTGATTTCGATAATTTTTGTGGCTTTGGCGTTTTTGAGCGCGATCATTACAAGAGACAAATCAAAAGGGATTGGTATTGCAATTTTGTCTTGGCTCTATTTTGCATTGCTTTTTGATGGGATGGTATTGTTCTTATTGTTTCAGTTTTCAGAATATCCGATAGAAAAAGCGATGGTAGGCGTAAGTGCTTTTAGCCCAATCGATTTAGCTAGAATACAAATCCTATTGCAACTAGATCAATCGGCTATGATGGGCTATACAGGAGCCATTTTTAAAGACTTTTTCGGAACTTCCTGGGGATTAATTATCTCGTTCGGATTGCTTTGCTTGTGGGCGATTGTGCCTTTTTTCATTTCATTATTAAAATTTAAAAATAAAGATTTATAATGTTTCAAGAACTATTTCAAAAACTAGAAACCGCTGAAAACCCAGTTGCAATAGCAATTCAGAAAACAGCAACCACCAAAGTAGTAGCCATTGCTTTCAAAAAAGGAATGATTCTCAAAGAACATAAGACAGAAGTTCCTGCTTTGTTACTTGTAGTTAAAGGAGGCGTGGTTTATAGAGAACACAACTTGGAAGAACAAATATTGACTTTTCAAGAAAAGAAAATTCCAACAGAAGTACTACATTCATTAGAAGCGTTAGAGGACAGTTTGTGCATTTTATTTAAAGGATAAAAAAATGAAACCAGATATAAAAAATAGGGACGACATTATCAAATTAGTAGATGCTTTCTATGACAAAATAAAAATGGATAACGAAATCGGTTATTTTTTCAATGAAGTGTCTCATGTTAATTGGGATAAGCATTTACCTATCATGTACGATTTTTGGGAGAATATTCTCTTCTCAACAGGAAATTTTAGCGGAAATCCGATGGAGAAACACAAATTGCTTCATCAAAAAAGTGCTATGACTCAAAGTCATTTTTTGCATTGGATTAAAGTATTTCACGAAACAATAGATGATTTATATCAAGGCGCAAAAGCGGAAGAAACTAAGCAAAGGGCGGTTAACATTGCGACGGCTATGATGTATAAGACATTAGCATAAAAAAAGCGTGAATAATCGAAATTCACGCTTTTTTAATTTAATCAAAAAGGACATTACTTTGAATTAATAATTGGGTTTTATTTGGGTAATAATACATCTCCGATTACATGAATAATCCCGTTTGAAGTGGGTATTGAAGCAAGAATTTCAGAACCGTTTACAAAAGTTTTGTCGCCTTTTTTGGTTATTTTTACTTTGCCGCCAAAGACCATATCAAATTCTTGTCCGTCTTGCATATATTCTGTTTTTAAGGTACCAACATAAGTATGATACCCTAAAATGTTTTGTAAATCTCCTTTTTTCTCAGGTTTTAATAAGCCTTCAACCGTTCCTGCTGGAAGTTTACCAAAAGCAGCATTCGTTGGAGCAAAAACTGTAAATGGTCCAGCGTTGCTTAGTGCAGTCACAAGGTCTGCTGCTTTTACCGCGGCAACTAATGTTGTATGATCTTTACTACCGATGGCGGTTTGAACAATGTTTCGGGCTGAAGTATCGTCAACAACTCCTTCTTGTCCCGCAGCTTTTGTTTCTGTGTTTTCTGTTGTAGCTTCAGGTGCTGATTCTGTTGTGTTTTTACATCCAAATGCAACAACTAGTGATGCAAATAGTAAAGTTGTAATTGATTTTTTCATAATACAAAGATTTATTTTCTTTTAGTTTATAGTACAAAGTACCTAATTACCAAATCTTTATTTTATGAGTTCAATCATACTGGAGGATTATTTTTAACTTTTTTTATGACTTGAATTGCGGAATATCCTATTCCAAAAAACAGAAGAAGTGCAATGCCAAAAAGCAGGTCATCGGCATACGGAATGACAGTATAACTAAATGAGGCAATTCCTTGGATCGCTAAAATCATTTCATTCAAAACGACTCCAACCGAGAATAGTAGGATGCCAGTTTTTATTTTCTTAGTCATTAAAATCAAATGATTGCTCAATACATAAAATAGTAAAAACAAGGAAATAATGGCAAGAAAAACCAAATGTAAATAGGCAATTACAATCGGTCGAAAACCAAAGGCCAATTGGCTGATAGCTGGAATTGTCGAGCCTAATTGCAAAAGCAACTTAACACTTAACGAAAATGCGATAAACACTAAAATATAGCGCAAAAAGTTTGGATAGTTTTCAAAACTATGCTTTCGAGTTTTTAGCACAATTAATAGAAATCTAAACCACGCGTATACTTGCGTCATTGCGGCAAGAACTGTTGTGACATAGAGCCAATTCGGAAGTTTTAGCCAGAGTGTCGATAAAAAATACGCTGGAATGCAGGCCAATGCTAACAAATTATGAGTGATGATGTAAAAAGAATGTTCTGATTTTTTGAGATTTAAATAACCAAAAAGTAATCCCATCGCTCCAAAGAAAAACCAGCCATTATATTGAAAATGTAAAAAATAATATACTGAACTCAAATAATAATCCTGGTCTACATTTTTGCTGGCCATCATATAGGCTAAGTAGAACGTTCCGAATGATGAAATTATATTGAAAAATAAAGCAGTTTTAAACCAATCTACAGAGATGGAATCTGGGTCAATTCGTTTTAAATCTCTCCAAAATTGATAGGCAAAAATGTATGACACAACTATTGAAAAGGTTGAAAGTATAATTGAAGTAAGTCCATATCCTTCCAACGTAAACGAGAAAAGCATTCCAAATGAACAGATTAAATTGGCAACAATAATTTTTCGGTAATTGACCGTGTTGAGATCTGAAATTTTAGTTTGTAAATAAAACACCATCAAAGTCATTAAAGTATGACTTACCCAGCCGGAAAAGGCAAAATGAGAGTGAGCGTGTTGCAGGTTTTTTTGATTGAGATAAGGAAATTCAAAACCTATTTTATACCGCATGATAACACCAAGAAGTGCTACGATACAAAGATTCAAGAATGAAATTTTTAACCAAAATTTTACATTCAATTTCATTTAATAATAGATTTTATGGTGGATGATTTCCACTTTATTACAGTTATTCATTTTGGTAAAAACCCTAATGACGGTCTCTACCCGCAATCCGGTGAAATTCGCTATTTCTTGCCTTGTATAAGGTATGAGAATCTTTTCGGCTACTCCTGATTTTTTCTTAAATGTATTTAAAAAGGCAAGTACTCTAAATTCGGGCTTTTGATTGATGATTTCTTTGGATGTATTTGCTTTATTGTGAATTCTTTGTGCCATCAATTTTAAGATAGACCTCTGTATTGTTGGGTATTCATCTAAAATAGTCAAGAACTTTTCTTTTGATAATTTGATTATCGTACTATCATGAAAAGCAACCGCTGTAGAAGGATATTTTTCGTCAATAAACAAGGGAGGCTCTCCAAAACTGTCGCCATCGCAAAATAGTCCTTGTGTGAATTCTTTTCCTTCGTCATTAGAGTTAAACATTCGGACGCTTCCTTCTATGATTTGAAAATAGAACTGCGCCAATTCATTTTCATTAAATACTACCTCATTTCTTTTGTATTTTTTGGCAATTGCGCCCCAAGAAAAAAGTAAATCGACATCAATTTGCATAAGAATTCGAATTTTACAGTTGTATTTTTTGTTCGATACGTGGTAAATACTTGCAAAGACCACAAAAGTAATTTTTCTAAAGTTAAAAAAAATATGATTCGAATCATAGATTTCCATTTTAATGTGAGCTTACCTTTGTCGCAACATTCGTTCAAAAGCAAATAATTTGATTGTTTCTTAGTAATTATGCAAGAGAATTCCTTATTTGTCGTCTGAGTGTTAGAAGAATTTAATTTAAATTTGTGTTGTGAAAAAAATTGCACTTTTAATTGTAATAATACTCCTTCTAAAACCAATTCTTCCGGTTCTAGAGTATGCAATCAATTACGATTACATTTCAAAAACACTTTGCGTCAATAAAGCCAAACCCAAAATGCAATGCAACGGAAAATGCCATTTGATGAAAGAGTTGGCGAAAGCGTCGGAAAGCGAAAAACCAATTTCTTCGGATAGAAAATTAAACGCTAAAAATCTAACAGAAGAACTATTTTTTCAAAGCATTCAATCGCTAATTAAAGCACCAAATTACTTCCAATTCCAAAAGGCAATTCCTAATAATTACTCCAATTTATACTTCTTTAGAATTGGTTGTTCTGTTTTCCATCCCCCAACTTTTATTTCTTGATTTAAGTTTCGGAATTCGAAGCCTAGGTTTCGTTTCATTTATTCAGCTCCATAAATAAGTCTGATAAATAGGGACAGTTGTGTCCAAAGAGTTTGAAGAAGTAACTTTTTCAAGCTTAAATTTGCTATAACTATACATTAATCAATAAAAAATATCAAATGAAATTTCAATTCAAAAATATGTTGGCAGTATTGGCCATCTCCGTCGTATTAACTTCATGCTCAAAAGATGATTCAACAGATTCCATTTCAGGTACCGGTGGGATCGGAATCGAATTTGACAATGTTTTTGGAAATGCTAACCTGATCCTAAACACACAAATAAACACTACTTCACAAGGTGAAAACTTAAAAGTTTCCGATGTTAAGTACATCGTAAGCAATATCGTATTGACCAAAGAAGATGGCTCAACGTACACTGTGCCTAAAAGCGAAAGTTATTTTATTGTTGATGAATCTGATGAAGCCAGCCAAACCATCGAATTAAGTAATGTTCCAGCAGGTAACTACACTAAAGTTAAATTTGGAATTGGCGTAGATCAAGAGCAATTTAATCTTGGCGCTGACGGACAAGGCGATTTCCTAACATTAGCGGATAGCAAAGGAATGATGTGGTCTTGGAGCGCAGGATACAAGTTCATTAAATTCGAAGGGTTGTTTACTTCACCATCTGTTGCTACTGATACCGAATTTATGGTACACACGGGGCAAACCGGAACCGATGATAACTATACCGAAATTACGCTCAATTTGCCCGAGCAGGCAACCGTGAGAACCACCATTACACCAGATGTACACATTTTTGCAGATGTAGCAAAAATCATCGATGGTGCCAACAAAATCAATCTCTCCGACAACAATATGGGCGGAATGGGTGCCATGATTATGGGAGGAACTAATTTGCCACTGATCACGGCCAATTTATCAGGCATGTTCACCGTAAACCATGTTCACAACGATTAATTTCATTAAAAGCTAATCCAGCTATACATTACAAGTCCTCACACTTACGCCAACCCTTGAAAAGCGAAAGCCAGCTTCCTTTGGTCGCTGCCTTTCGCCAACAAGGGTAAGGCGTAAGTGTTCCGGGCTTTTCATTGCTATCTGGGCTAAAATTTCAGTCATGAAAAAACTACTCTGTTTTATAGCGACACTTTCCTTGCTTTGGAGCTGCACCAAAGACAATTCCGAAGACTATCAAAACCTGCCGATTGATTATCGCGTACCCAGCAATTTTCCGCCTTTGGCATACGATTTATCCAACAATCCACTAACCGAAAAAGGATTTGAACTCGGAAAAAAACTCTTTTACGACGGACGTCTAGCATCGGATGGAATCGTTTCCTGCGGTTTTTGTCACATCCAGCAAGATGCTTTCACCCATCACGGTCATTCGGTGAGTCATGGTGTTGGAGATGCAATCGGAACGCGGAATACACCGCCAATTCAAAACCTGGCATACCAAACTGCTTTCATGTGGGATGGTGCCACGACCCATCTCGATTTGCAACCGATTATCCCATTCACAAGTCCGATTGAAATGAACGGTAATTTTAGCAACGCCATCAACATGATGAAAAACGATGTCGCATACCAAAAGTTGTTCAAATTGGCTTTTGCCGATGGTCAAATCAATTCTGAGAACATGCTAAAAGCACTAGGTCAATTTATGGTGATGGCAACCTCGAGTAATTCGCGCTTTGATAAGTTCCGCCGAAATGAATCTGGAGGTGACTTATCAACGGACGAATTGGATGGTTACGATATTTTCAAAGTAAAGTGCGCTTCCTGTCATGCAACAGATATCTTTACTGATAATTCTTTTCGCAACAATGGTTTGCCAATCAATCCTGCGGTGAATGATATCGGTCGCTACCGCGTTACCAATCAGGAACAAGACCGATATAAGTTTAAAGTGCCAAGCCTACGCAACATCGAGAAAACGGCGCCTTATATGCATGACGGTCGTTTTTACACACTCGATGCCGTGCTAAATCATTATAGTTCTGGGGTAGCCAAAACACAAAATTTAGACGCAAGTTTGAATACTAATGGCACACTCGGAATTCCATTGACCACTGCTGAAAAAAACAAGCTGCTTGCTTTCCTAAAAACATTAACTGATACTGAGTTCTTGACAAATCCAAAACTCGCAGAATATTAAAAGATGAAAAAATATATCATTTACTTTCTTATAGCATTTCAATTCGGTCATGCAATCGAAAAAGATTCCATTTCACAATTTCATTTTCAAAGAATGGCCTTGATGGATGACGACTGCGATGCCTGCGGATGCTCGGCTAGTGGCGGCAGCATGGGATTTGCTTCAATGCTGAATTCTAATTTTGTGGGCGTTCGGTATTTCAACCAGCAATACAAAAGTACTGACGGGTTGTATTCGAATTCACTTTGGTATCAGGAAAATTTTAATACCGTTCAAGTGTGGGCGCGTATTCCGGTTTTGAAAAGGTTGCAGGTTTCGGTTTTGCTTCCGTATCATTTCCACAGTCGAGAAACTAAAACCGGAAATCAAAGCATTAGTGGTTTGGGAGATATGACAGTTTTGGCTATGTATCAATTGTATCAGACGCATCGCGACAGTACTTCTTTTGCACACACTTGGCAAGTTGGTGGTGGATTTAAGGCTCCAACCGGAAAGTTTAACGACACGAATTCAGGAAACGTCAATCCGAGTTTTCAGGTTGGAACAGGTAGTTGGGATTATTTGATTGCTTCGGAATATACGATTCGGAGAAAGCAATTTGGACTTAATTCGATGTTGAATTATGTTGTAAAATCAGAGAATAGCAAGTTCTATCGATTCGGAAATCAATTTAATTATGCCACTACGGTTTTCTATTTGTATGAAAAGAATCAGTACTCTTTTGCGCCGCAAGTCGGTTTTGCAGGAGAGGTTTATGCCAGTAATTATCAAAGAAAGCAAATTGTTCGCGATACTTCGGGAGATGTCCTATTTTCTCGTTTCGGATTTGAGTTGGGTAAGGAAAAATTCTCATTGGGTGCGAACGCCATGTTTCCAATCAATCAAAATTTGACAGGCAGCAATGTTGAAGCGCAATTTCGATGGAGTGTCAATTTGAATTATAGTTTGTAAATTTTACTATATTAGCTTCATAACTAAACAACTAAAATTATGGAAACGATTGAAAGTTCGAATCAAAAGCCAATGTCAGTCAAAGACTGGCTCATTACTTTATTACTCATGGCGATTCCTGTTGTAGGAATTGTATTGCTTTTTGTGTATGCCTTTGGCAACAATGAAAATGTAAACAAACAAAACTGGGCCAAAGCACAATTGATTATGATTGGCATTGTATTGGCTTTGGTTATTTTCTTTTTATTATTGTTTGGCTCTATTTTCGCCGCAATGATGGCCGCAAATAGCTAGTGAGTAACGGAAATCACACAAAAAGGGAACTCCATTGAGTTCCCTTTTTTATTTTGAGTAAGAGATTATCCGACCAATTCAACTGTTTTGAATTCACCATTCACAACGACTTTCACCAAGCCGTGTTTTGACAAACCTTTCATGGCAGCATCCCATTTTTTTCCGCTGAGTTCAGATTTGACTTTCAAAGCTGATAAGTCCATGCTGTTTTCATTGGTTTTTAATAATGCGATTACCAGTTTTTCTTCGTCTTCTAGTTCAATTTGAACATGTTTTTTCTCTGGGCGCATTTGCGGGAAGAACAATACTTCTTGAATCGAACTGTTGTTGGTGAGGTACATCATTAGACGATCCATACCGATTCCGAGTCCAGATGTCGGTGGCATTCCGTATTCTAAAGCACGAAGGAAATCTTCGTCTATGAGTCCAGATGCTTCTTCATCGCCTTTTTCGGCAAGTTTGATTTGCTCTTCAAATCGTTCCCTTTGATCGATTGGGTCATTCAATTCTGAGTAAGCATTGGCTACTTCTTTACCGCAGACCATCAATTCGAAACGTTCGGTCAATGCAGGATTATCGCGGTGCTGTTTGCATAAAGGCGACATTTCTTTTGGATAATCGGTGATGAAAGTAGGCTGGATATAATTGCCTTCGCATTTCGCTCCAAAAATTTCATCGATGAGTTTTCCTTTACCCATGGTGGCATCTACTTCGATTCCCATCGATTTGGCGGCGTCGAATAATTCAGCTTCTGATTTGCCCGAAATATCAAAACCTGTAAAATGTTTGATGGCATCGGTCATGGTAACTCTTGCATAAGGCGCTTTAAAATCGACTTGATGATCGCCGAAAGTAACTTTTGTTGTTCCGTTGACTGCCAAGGCACAATGCTCTAGCAGATTTTCAGTAAAAGTCATCATCCAGTTGTAGTCTTTATATGCTACGTATATTTCCATTGCGGTGAATTCTGGATTGTGCGTTCTGTCCATGCCTTCGTTTCGGAAGTTTTTGGAAAACTCGTAAACACCTTCAAAACCACCAACAATAAGTCTCTTGAGATATAATTCGTTGGCAATTCTCATATATAAAGGAATGTCAAGCGAATTGTGATGTGTAATAAATGGACGAGCTGCTGCGCCTCCAGGAATAGGTTGCAAAACTGGCGTTTCTACTTCAAGATAACCTTTGTCGTTGAAGAAAGAGCGCATGGCATTGAACAACTTGGTTCGTTTGATGAAAGTTTCTTTAACATGATCGTTTACGGTTAAGTCGACGTAGCGACGGCGGTATCTTTGTTCCGCATCAGCAAAGGCGTCGTGTGCTTGACCGTCGGCGTCAATTTTTACGATAGGCAGTGGTTTTAGTGCTTTTGCCAAAACCGTTAATCCGTAGATATGAACTGAGATTTCTCCGACTTGTGTTTTGAAGACCGTACCGCGAACCCCGATGAAATCGCCGATGTCTAGTAGTTTTTTGAATACTACATTGTACATGGTTTTTTCCTCGTCCTCTGAAATATCGTCGCGAGAAACGTATACTTGAATTCGGCCTTCGGAATCTTTTAGTTCAGCGAAAGAAGCTTTTCCCATGATTCGTTTTCCCATCAAACGGCCGGCAAGAACAACTTCTTTGCCTTCAAATTTTTCGAAATTTTCGAGGATTTCTTTGGAGTAAGCGGTAGTTACAAATTCGTTTGCTGGATAAGGTTCGATGCCCAAATTTCGCAATTCGGTTAGTGCTTCGCGGCGCAATATTTCTTGTTCGGATAATGCCATTAGAATTCTTATTTTAAGAGTGCAAATGTAGGTATTAGTTGTAAAGTTACAAAGTGGATTTTGGATTGTAAGATTAAAAGATTGTAAGATAGCAAGATTTAAAGATTGTTGGCTTTTAAGAGTGTAAGATTTTAAAAACGTGGTTTGGAAAATGAATCTTCAAAAATTAGCCCCGATAGCAGCGGTATCCTTTTTATGCTGAACTCGTTTCAGCATCTCAACTACATAACCGCAATAATTACAAGATGCTGAAACGAGTTCAGCATAAAAAGATATAGCGAATAGCGGGACAACTGCTGTTTGAAAACAGCTCTTGTGCTCCTTAAAATAAAAATCGAATTCACTCCTAATAAGTTTGTAAATTTGCGTTTCACAATTTTGGCATGAACAAAATTATTCAACTAGAAGATTTAGGCGTAAAAGATTATCAGGAAACTTGGTCGTATCAGGAAGCGATTTTCAAGACTATTGTTGATTTGAAGATTCGCAATAGGAGAGAGGAAGCGCAAATGGAAACGCCGAATTATTTTTTGTTTGTAGAACATCCTCATGTGTATACATTGGGTAAGAGTGGCGATTTGTCGAATTTGCTTTTGTCGGAGAAACAATTGAAGGCGAAAGGCGCTACTTTTTATAAAATTAATCGCGGTGGTGACATTACGTATCACGGACCTGGGCAGATTGTGGGTTATCCGATTTTAGATTTGGAAAATTTCTTTACTGATATTCACAAGTATTTGCGTTTTTTGGAAGAAGTTATCATTTTGACGCTGCGAGAATACGGACTTGAAGGCACCAGAAGCGAAGGCGAGACTGGAGTTTGGTTGGATGTTGGGACGCCGTTTGCTAGGAAGATTTGCGCTATGGGCGTTCGTGCTTCGCGCTGGGTGACCATGCACGGTTTGGCTTTGAATGTAAATGTAGATTTGGGTTATTTTGACAATATTATTCCGTGTGGTATAAAAGGAAAAGCAGTCACTTCTCTTAACGTTGAGTTGGGTGTTTCGACAGTGGATGAATCGGAAGTTAAAGCGAAGATTTTGAAACATTTTCAAGTTTTGTTTGAAGCGCAATTCGTAGATTCCAAATCCTAAATCCCAATTCGGAAATTCCAAATTCCAAATTTTTCAGTCTAATTTACAAATTCAATTTTAGTTGTTCTGGGAGTAACCTAAAGCTCATGCGATGGTATTTTGTCGTGCCGTATTTTCGAATGGCTTCGCGGTGTTCTATTGTGGGATAGCCTTTGTTTTTTTTCCAGTTATACATGGGAAATTCTTCATGAATTTGATTCATATATTCGTCGCGATAAGTCTTCGCTATAATTGATGCCGCTGCAATACTCATGTATTTGGAATCGCCTTTGACAATGCACGTGTATGGAAGGTTTGCGATAGGTTTGAACCGATTTCCATCTACAATAACATACTCTGGAAATGGATTTAACTTCAATATCGATTCTTGCATGGCTTGTATAGAGGCGTTAAGAATATTGATTTCGTCGATGATTCTGGGTTCTAGATGCGTTACAGCAAAGGAAGAAGCTAGATTTTCAATAATTGGCTTTAGAAGTAACCTTTTAGTTTCCGAGAGTTGCTTGGAGTCGTTAAGAAATTCGTGTTCAAAATCAGAAGGTAATATGACCGCAGCAGCAGTAACTGGGCCTGCGAGACAGCCTCGACCGGCTTCATCTGTACCTGCTTCCACTGTAAATCTTGAATACCTTCTACCTAACATTTTTTTGCATAAAAGTACTAGATTAATGGCTTTTTGCAAAAATAAAGTAAAGAATAACCATATTAAATGGTAAAATGCAATCGACTGCCTAAAAAAATTAACACGTAAGGAATAATTATATTGGGAATATATATTTGTTTATTTAAGAAATAATTATGAAGTTTGCAGGATATCTAACTCAAACAAAATTTATATGAGATCGAAGTTCAAATGGATTTTTACGCTATGCATAGCGTTATCAATGCAGTTTGCTTTTGCACAGGAGAAAACTGTTACCGGTGTTGTTTCTGATGAAACAGGGCCACTACCAGGTGCGAATGTAATTATTAAGAGCACCAAAAAAGGAACTCAAACCGATGTTGATGGAAAGTATGCTATTAAAGCAAAAGCAGGCGATGTCTTGGTTTTTTCTTTTTTAGGAATGAAAGATGCATCAGTAACCGTCGGAGCGTCCAATACGGTGAATATGACAATGAAATCGGGTGGCGAGGAGCTGAGTGAAGTCGTTGTGACCAGTCAAGGTATCAAAAAGGAAAAGAAAGCCTTGGGTTATGCCGTGACGACGATTAAGGCAGAAGAGTTTGCTTCTAAACCATCTACTGATGTTGCTCGAGCGCTTACTGGGAAAGCTCCTGGTGTGAATATTCAAGCAACGAGTGGTTTGTCTGGTTCGGGAACTAACATTATTATTCGTGGATATTCTTCTATAACTGGAAGTAATCAGCCTTTATTTGTTGTTGATGGAGTACCTTTTAACTCCGATACAAATAGCGATGGTAATTTCTTAGAAGGAGCTACTAATGCATCCAGCCGTTTTCTTGATTTAGATCCAAATAGCATTGAATCTATCAGTATTTTAAAAGGTTTAAGTGCAACTACATTATATGGTTCGTCGGGAAGAAATGGAGTAATTTTAGTAACGACCAAGTCAGGAAATTCAAAAGACATTAACAAAAAGATGGATGTGACCTTTTCACAATCCTATTACTTGTCTGAGATTTCTGCTTTGCCTGAGTATCAGAATTCTTATGGTAATGGATTTGATAATGTCTTCACTCAAGCTTTTTCTAACTGGGGTCCAGCTTTTGGAACAGCAGGAACTCAAGGTGTTGCTGCAGACGGAACAGTTCCACATCCTTACGCATACTTATCAAATATTTTTCCTCAATATGAAGGAGAAACTGTTCCTTACGCGCCTCAAAATAACGTAAAGCCATTTTTTAGTGTTGGTGCCGTAACAACGACTTCGCTTAACATTGGTGGTCGCGCCGAAAATACCTCATACAATTTAGGTGTAGGGCACACAAATGACGAAGGTTTTATAGACAATAACGTTTATAGAAGGTTAAATTTAAGTGCTGGAGGAAGAACTAAGTTGACTAATGGGTTAACTTTTAGTACGACACTTCAATATGTTAGAACTGACAAAACTTCACCGCCTACTGCGGCAGGTTTTGGCTCAAATGCGGCAGCTCCATCTGTTTTTGCAAACATTTTGTACACACCAAGAAATTTTGATTTGTTTGGAGTTCCTTATGAAGATCCAACCACAAAAGCATCGGTTAATTATAGAAAAGATATTCCTAATCCACGTTGGACGCTTGTGAATTCAAGTGATGACGAATCTGTTCGAAGATTTTTCGGAAACTTTACAACAGTTTATGACATTAATGCATGGTCTAATATTTCTTACCGTTTGGCACTTGACAATTATACTCAAACTAAGAAGTATTACATAAACAAAGGTAATGGTCAGCCATTCGATACGGAAGGTTTTTTAAGAACTACAGTGAGAGAGAATACTATTTTTGATCATACGGTAAGTTATAATTTTGATACAAAAATCGATAAGAATGAGAATTGGAATCTAGATGGTACAGTCGGATTCAATCCAAGACAAGAGTCTAGAACGTTCAATTATTTATTTAGTACGGAACAATTCTTATATGGTTTTATTGAACATCAAAATTTTAAGAATCATGATGGTTACTCAGAGCGATCTAATTTTAATATTGTTGGATTATATGCAAGTTCAACTATAGGCTTTAAGAAGTATTTGTTTTTAAATCTTTCTGCGAGAAATGACTGGTATTCTTCTTTGCAAAGTGAAAACAATTCGTTGCTTTACCCATCGGCATCATTATCGTTTGTTCCAACAGATGCCTTTTCTTCTTTGAAAAAAGGAGATTTTCTTAATTATTTGAAAATGCGGGTTGGTTTTGGATCTTCTGCAGGATTTCCTGATCCATACAAAACCCAAATCGGATTAAATACCAATACGAGAGCATTTATTAATCCTGATGGTTCAGTAGTAAGTACGTTGTCTCAAAGTAGAGAGTTAGGAAATTTGAATCTGAAACCTGAATTGGTGCGAGAATTAGAATTTGGTTTAGAAGCAAAATTGTTTAGTAATAGAGTTAGTATTGACTTGTCATTGTATAACAAAGTTTCTACCGACTTGATAGTTCAGAGGGATTTGGATCCATCGACCGGTTATGATTTTACAACAGATAACGTTGCGCAAGTTAGTAACAAAGGAATTGAGTTAGGTGTAAATATTGGTCTGTTGCGTTCTAAAAAAGAAGGCGGTTTAGGTTGGGACTTAACTACAAATTTTACGCAAAACAGAAACATTGTTGATAAGTTAGGTTTAGGTTCAGTAGAATCTTTAGGAATTGCTGGTTTTACAAATCTTGGAAATTTTGCAATAGAAGGTCAACCCTTTGGTGTAATTATGGGTAGCTCTATTGCTAGAGATGCTAATGGTAACTATGTTGTGGGAGGTGATGGAAATTATTTAGTTAATAATGACAATACGATTATTGGAGATCCTAATGCGGATTGGAGAGCAACAGTGATTAATGAAATTTCATTCAAAAATATTACTTTTGGTTTTCAGTTTGAATACCAAAAAGGGGGTGATATTTATTCAACTACTGCAGCATCTTTATTGTCAAGAGGTTTAACAAAAGATACTGATTTTGACCGTTCTGGTACATTTGTGTTACCAGGGGTAAATCAAAATGGTAATATAAACACTACACAAATAGGTATTACTCAATATGGGTTTAACAACTCTGGGTTTTTTATCAGAGAACAAGGTATTTACGATGCAACCCACCTAAGGTTAAGAGAAGTTTCTTTATCCTACAATGTACCAAAGAAATGGCTTGAAAGAACTCCTTTTGGAAAGATGTCTATTTCGTTTACTGGTCAGAATTTATGGTTTGAAGCGTTTAACTTTCCTAAATACTTAAATTTTGATCCTGAAGTCTTGAGTCTTGGTGTTGGTAATGGACAAGGTTTTGATTATCTTACAGGTCCGACCGTTAAGCGTTATGGATTCAACTTTAATTTAACATTTTAATGATTATGAAAAAAGATATATTAATTAAATTTCTATTTGCAGTAGTTGTGCTTATTACAACTAGTTGCGAAACCATAGATTTGAATCAAACTGAAAACCCAAGCGCCGCAAACCCGGAATTGCTTAATCCAATTTTTGCATTCAATTATATTCAATTGCAACTGCCTGATTTTGTAGATCAAACTAATGATTTTACGCAAAGAGTTACGCGTCAAATGGCGATGACTGGTGGTAATACTTATGACAATGCGTTTGCTCCAGTAAATTTCAATGGGCAATGGAGCACTGGGTATAACATATTGAATGCTGTAAAAATTTCGGAGCCGAAAGCAAGAGAACAAAATATTACCTATATTTTGGGGGCTTCAAAAGTAATTCGTTGTTATGTTTTTATGACGTTTGTAGACATGTACGGAAAAATTCCTTATTCTCAAGCACTCTTAGGTGTTGAGAATATTACACCACAGTATGATGACGATGAAACTGTGTATGCCGGGATTTTGGAAGAGCTTGATGAAGCTATAGCACTATTAGGGGATACGACAGGTAATGCACAAGGGATTGAAGATTCTTACTTCGGAGGAACATCTGGTTGGATAACTCTTGCGAATACACTTAAATTGAAGATGTATAATAATTGTAATCTTTTGACCACGGTAGGAGGAAAGAATGTTGCGGCTGAGATTAATGCCATTGTAACTCAAGATAATATTATAGACACAAAAGCGGAGGATTTTGCTTTTAAATATGGTACTACAAGATTTAATCCAAATTCGCGTCACCCACTTTACAATGATCAGTATGAAACGGGTGGTGGTTCTTACATTGCAAACTATTTTATGTGGGCAATGACCACAGAGAAAGGTACTGATTTTCCAAATTCGACACTTGATCCAGGAGATCCGCGTGTGAATTATTATTTTTATAAACAAGATAGTGATCCGCAAGGTGAGGATGCTTTTACCTTGCCAGGTAAATTTGCGCCAAGACCAGACCATTACAATAGCTCGCGTTACAATTCGTTTTTTGACAATACGATTCGTGCTTGTTATACGGTTTCAAATTGGACAACAGGCGGAATACCGGCAAATGGTTTCTGGGGAAGAGATCATGGGAATAACAGTGGAATTCCGCCAGATCAGGATAAGAGAACCTGTGTTGGACTTTATCCAGCTGGAGGAGAATACGGTAGTGGAAATTCAGTTCAGACTAATGGACAGGCTGGAGCTCAGGGTGGCGGAATTATGCCAATCTTTCTCTCATCTTGGACTCATTATATAAAAGCAGAACTAATGTTGAAGGGAATCATAGCGGGCAATGCTAAAGATGAATTGTTGACTGCTATTTCGCAATCAATAGAAAAGTCAACTACGCTTTTTCCAGACTACCCTAAAGGATTAGCAGCTTCTGTTATTGCTACTAAAACTTCTAATTATCTAGATTTTATTGAGTCAGTTTTTGATGATGGTAATACTGCTAGAAGGTTAGAGTTGGTCATCAAAGAATATTATATTGCTGCATGGGGTAATGGTATTGAACCGTATAATAATTACAGAAGAACAGGTTATCCAAGTAATTTTCAACCGACCTTAGAACCTGAATCTGGTTCTTTCTACAATGCGGCTTTCTACTCAGGTGATGCCGAGAACAATAACCCTAATGTTCCGCTAAATGACAGAACGCGCAAAGTTTTTTGGGCAATTCCAAGTATAGCTGATTTAAATTAACATTAACGAAATTAATCATGAAAAGAATATTTTTAATTGCATTTGTCATTAGTACAGGATTATTTCTTTCTTGTGAGAAGGATGATAGTTTGGATCCGCTACCGGTGAAAGTTTCAGGACAGTTTGCACGACTTGACATCACGAATAAAGTACTGAAAGGAATTAATCCAACTGCTACTAACAATTTTACCCAAGCAGAGACTGATGCTTCATTTTTTGGTGGCTTGTTGACTAGCCCTTCTGGAAAAATCAGCGAGTATAAACTATACGTGAAGAGAAGAGATGGATTTGGGATTAGTAGTGAATTTGCCTTGGTGAAAACCATTACTTCATTTCCAACTGAGTTGAAAGTTTATGAGAGTGATATCGCAACTGCTCTAGGTCTTGATCCTGCTGTGATAGGGTATGGAGATGAGTATTATTTTTATGCAGAGTCATTTGACGCTGCAGGTAAAATGGCAAACTATTTCAGTTTGTCTGCTACGGTACAAGGAGCTCCAGGAATGAAGCAAGCCTATAGGTATAGAACTACTTCGCAGGATAAGAATTATTTTGATAATCCAGCAAATTTAGCAGAATATGATAACTATGTTAACCCTTAAAGAAAATCTGATGAAGAATAGAATTATAAATAAATTATTGACTGTTGTATTTTGTGTCTTTTTGTTGTTGACTGCTTTAGTGTCCTGCGAGAAAGACGATGTCTTTTCAGGCTCGCCTGTTGGTAGTGATCTCAATTTTATTACTTTACGTGGTTCTGTAACTACGGTAGAGAATGAAGTTGTTGGCGGTCAATCATTTCCGGTTACTATATCTTTAGGTGACAATGTTGAGACTCCAGAAGCTGACTTGTTGACGTTTCCTATCGATGTAAACGTTGAAGTTATTGCATTAGTTCCTACATTGAATAAACGTACGAGAAGATCTTTTGTAATACCAGCAGGTGAAAATTCAATTGAAGCTACAATGGCCGCTCCTTCTGGTGATGCGACTACTACTTTACCTTTTGATTTTGAACTAAAATTATACTTGTCTGCGATTACTAGTGGTCAGGACGAGGAAGTAAGAGGTTTTAGTGGTAAACAATATAGCATGGTTTCAGACACCTTGACCCTTGGATATGGTGATACTGGTTTGTCTGCATTGAATACAAAGAGATGTGCTGTTCGTTTTGATTTTGAAGGTCCATACAGTGGAGCATCAGCAGGCGGATTTAACAATTTGGATCTTGTCTTTAAAAAGAATGGTGCGCCATTTAAAGTTGCTGGTTCAGGAAGTACAACGCGTCCAGTTTATGGAACGTTAACGACGAATCCGCGTTATGAGGTTATTAACTTTATGGATGAAGAACAGGACTATGAGGTGCAAAATGTCTCGCTTTCGGATAGTATCGCTGGAATTTATACCATTAAATCTCCTAATGGGACTGGTGCTAATGATAGACCACATGGTTTTAAGGTGGGTGATGAAGTTAGACTTGAAGCTATTAATGGAAGTTCATCTACACCGTTAATTGCTCAAATAAGCACTCTGGCTGACCCGTATACTTGTACGTTTAGTTTTTCAGGAACACATTTGTTTGAGGGGCTTGGGTCGTCATTTTATCAACCAGTAATTGTGCCTAGAAAATTGAATTTTGTTCCTCAGGCTTGGATTCCTTCTGCAGCATACGCTGTTAATACTCCTGTAACATATAACTCAGTTACTTATTATGCACTTGTTAATATAACTGCTGGTTCATCAGCTTCAAATCAATTGCCTAATCTTGCAAATTCATTGGTGTGGACGAATGTTCAGCCAAATGAGTCTTGGAGTCCTTTCTTGGCTTATTCTGGAAATGAATCGGTAGTTGTAAATTCAGTTACTTATTATGCAATCAGAAATGTTGCAGTAAATCCTGCAGGAAATGTTATTCCTAGCCTTGACCCTGTGAATTGGACAACTGTTAAACCAAAGATTAATTGGAGTACAGCGTTTCTAAACCCACCAACATGGGTAGCAGGAACGACTGGAGCGCCAAAAACTTATAATGTAAATGACGTATTTATATTTAACGGTGTGGTGTATGTTTGTACAAAACAACATACAATAACTTCGGGTACGCCAACTCCTGCTAATGATGCGAGTCGATGGACGACAGCGATTGTGAAATACAAATCAGAGGTGTTACATTATACTGCAACAGATACCTTTACAATTGAGACATTTGCAAGATCTCTAAGAGTGAGTCCATCTGATCTTAGATATAAGTTTGCGATTCGTTTTCCAGACGGTAAGTCAAAAATTTATTCAGGAACTTATTCTGGTTTAACTGTTCAGCCGGCAGCAAACGCAGTATTGAAATTATCAGTGGTAAGAACAATTGTTCAAGGAGCTTCAACTTATGAGTTCACGCATTTTGAATAACTAATACGGAAGTACTGATTCAAAATAATGTTATTTAAATACTAAAAAAATTAATTTATTACGTCACACTGTAATAAATTAATTTTTTTAGCTTATTTTTGAACTCTCTTTAATTAACTATTAACTTTAATTTAAAAAATTATGAAGAAAATTTTACTTTTCGCTGCTATTTTAGTAGCTTTCAGTACTCAGGCTCAAGACTATTGGACAGAGTACGCAACTTCACAACCAGCGGCAAGCACAGGGATGAGAAGTATTTCTATTGTTAATGATAATGTGGCTTGGTTAAGCAATAGTTGCGGTACAACAGGTTGTGCTACAATTCGTCGTTACTCACTAACTTTAGATGGTGGATTAACTTGGACTACTAATGCAATTGACTTAGGAGCTGCTGCTGCTAACCTTGAAATCGCGAATATTTGTGGTGTTTCTGCTACGACTGCATTTGCTTCTGTTTTTCCTAAAGCTGCAGGAGCAGTTGGGGGTGTATGGAAAACTACTGACTCAGGTGCTACTTGGAATAGACAAGCAACTGCTTCTTACAACGGAGCTGATGGTGCTTCTTTCTGTAATTTAGTGCATTTTTGGGACGAAAACAATGGTGTAACTATGGGTGATCCATCTGATGGAAACTTTGAGATCTACACTACTACAAATGGAGGTACAAACTGGACAAGAGTAGCAAATGGTTCTATTCCACTTTTTATTGACCCACAAGAATATGGTTTGACAAATCAGTTTCATGTAACAGGAAATACTATTTGGATTGGAACTACTTTTGGAAGAATTTTAAAATCTACAGATAAAGGTTTGACATGGACTGTTTCACAATCTCCTATTCCGGATTTTGGTGGGGGTATTAATGGATCTGAATCTGGAGACTTAGCTTTCACTAGCGAGTCTAACGGTATCCTACAAACTAGCGATTATCAATTGTTCAACACTACTGATGGTGGAGCGACATGGAATTCAGTTGTATGGGCCGGTTTCTTGAGAAACTTTGGAGTTAGTGAAATTCCAGGTGGCGTTGATCATTATGTTTCAGTTGGTGAGGATTTAGATGGGGCTATTCGTGGTTCTTCGTACTCTATAGATGGTGGTTTGAATTGGGTAAACATTAATGATAATCCTGATACAACTTATGTAGATGGTGGTGTTATTGCTTTCTTGAATTCTAATACTGGTTTTGCTAGTGGTTTTAGTACTTCTGCTGTAGTAGGGGGGATTTTTAAATGGAACGGTAACCCGATAAAATTATCAAATGATACATTCGGCAACGGTCAATTGTTCACTGCGTCTCCAAACCCAACTTCAGGAGAATTAAGATTATCTGGAGCTAATATTGCTAATGTGCTTGTTTACGACGTTGTTGGAAAACAAGTTGCAGCTAGTAATTATAGTGGTTTGAATGTAGTTGACTTTAACATGGCTTCTCTTAATAGTGGCGTATACATGGTAAAAGTTACTAACACGCAAGGAAACTCTTCTACTATCAAAGTGGTAAGACAATAAGTTTTATCCTTTTTTATAAAGAAAACCATCCAATTTTTGGATGGTTTTTTTTATTTTACCTTAGTCGAATCTAGAAGTTCGCTCGAAATCAATTCTAATTCCAAACAAATAGTTATTTTTGCCCCATTATAATCAAATTATGAGAATCGCACTTTCTGCCTTATTTGTTCTTATTGCAAGTTTTGCCTTTTCTCAAGAACCTGTTCCCGAGAAACAAAGGAAAAGTCTTCTAAAGTCAAAAGAACAAAAGGCTAAAGAACTGGCTAAGAAAGCACCGATATCCTCCTATAAAATGTTTACGCTTGCGAAAGATACCACCTATGTTGATACTTCACTTACTATAAAAAAAGAATACGAATACAATTATTTGCGAAAAGATATTTTTGGACTCCTGCCATTTCTAAACGAAGGTCAAGCCTACACAACATTGCATTTTGGTTTGAAAAAATTTTCTCCATTTCCAGAAATTGGTTACAGTGGTAAGCACTTTAATTACGACCAGGCAGATCAAATCAAGTATTACTCCGTTGCAACTCCGTTGACGGATTTGTATTTCAAGACGGTAATGGAACAAGGGCAATCACTCGATGCATTCCTAACTGTAAATACCTCTGAACAATTTAATTTTTCGCTGTCATATAAAGGTTTGCGCTCACTAGGAAAGTATGTAAATCAACTTTCAAGCACAGGTAATTTTAGATTTACATCTAATTATCACACAAAGAGCAAAAGATATCAAATCAATTTTCATTTTACAGGTCAAGATTTTCTTAATGGCGAAAACGGTGGAATAACCACGCGAGAAGACTTTGAAAGTAAAAACTCCGACTTCAAACAAAGGCCACGTTTAGAAGTATTTCTTACTGATGCCACGTCGTTTCTGAAAGGCAAGCGTTTTTTCTTCGATCATCATTTTCGAGTGAATCCGACTTCAAGCAGTAACAACCTTTATATTACGCATCAATTCAATTACGAAAACAAGTTCTATGAGTATTACCAGCCAACCGTAACTTCAACAGTTGGAGAAGAGTCGGTCAATCATTTTGGAAGTTCTTATCGACCTTCTGGAATTAATGATCAAGTGCGATATAATAGAATGTATAACAAAGTTGGAGCGATTTACGAAAATAGAACACTAGGTCGTTTTCATTTTTTCTTAGATGAGTTCCGCTATAATTTTTACTACAACTCAATTATCATTTTGGCATCGCAACCAATACCAAGTTCACTCAATGATAATATTACTGACTTTGGTGCGCAATACGAGTTCCTAAAGAATAATTGGAAAGCGAATCTCTCTTATACAAACTCTATCACCAACCAATCATTAATGAATATTGAAGGCAAGTTATCCTACACCTTCAATCCAAAGAACCAAATCGATTTTCAGTACCAAAATACAAACAAACTTCCAGACCATGTCTACAACTTGCATCAAAGCTCTTTTGTCGCTTATAATTGGTTTAATAACTTCAAAAACGAGAAGATTAATACTATTCAAGCAAACGCAAACACCCAGTGGGCAAATGCATCCTTGCAGATTTCGAATTTCGACAATTTTCTATTCTTCAGTGACGACAGCACGATAGAGAATGTTCAACTAATTTCTCCGAAACAATACAACAAGTCGATTCAATATATTTCTCTAAAAGTCAATAAGGAAATCAAATTCTGGAAATTAGCACTAGATAATACGTTACTATATCAAGAGGTTGCCCAAGACAATGATATTCTAAATGTGCCCAAAATCGTAACTAGAAATACGCTCTATTTCTCAGACTATTTCTTCACCAAAGCACTTTTTTTACAGACTGGAGTGACTTTTAATTACTTTACAAAATATTATGCAAATGGGTATAATCCTGTAATTACCGATTTCTTTGTTCAGAATCAACAAAAGATCGGCGATTTTGCAAATCTTGATTTTTTCATCAATGCACGAATCCGACAAACACGCATTTTCCTAAAAGCAGAACATTTCAATTCCGCAATGTCTAGTCGCAATACTTTCTATTCCGCTCCAAATTATCCTTATCGTGATTTCTTAGTGCGATTTGGACTAGTTTGGAATTTCTTTCAATAATGTGCTTCTGTTCTAGCATAAGGATTTGGGCGTGACCGCAAGGGTCGGGCTTTCCGCTTCTATCTTTTGCGCCGAAAACCGGCACAAAAGGATAACCGCTGCTATCCCTCACGCAAACCAAAATACCGGATCGCCATTGGCTGCCCTCCTCTTAATATCAAATCTCACGCAAACGTTATCGAATTAACATCGTGCAAACTTGCAAACTTTCATATTATCAATATATTTGCATCCTAAATTAAACTCAGTCACTCAGTGACTCAGCAACTCAGTGACTCAAAATGACACGAGCTTTTGCGAGCTGCATGAGACCATTAAAAAACAATAAAAACTTCGAATGAAATACTCAGAAAACATATTAGGAACAATTGGTAACACACCATTGGTGCGCCTAAACAAAATAACCGCCGAAGTAGATGCTTTGGTCTTAGCTAAAGTAGAAACGTTCAACCCCGGAAATTCCGTAAAGGATCGAATGGCTGTGAAAATGGTTGAAGATGCAGAAGCCGACGGTCGACTAAAACCAGGCGGAACCATCATCGAAGGTACTTCAGGCAACACCGGAATGGGGCTGGCGTTAGCGGCCATTGTGAAAGGTTACAAACTAATCTGTGTGATCACCGACAAACAATCCAAAGAAAAAATGGATATTCTGCGCGCAGTTGGTGCCAAAGTAGTGGTTTGCCCGACCGACGTAGAGCCGACAGATCCGAGATCTTATTACTCCGTTTCTAAACGCTTAGGAGAAGATACCCCGAATTCTTGGTATGTCAATCAATACGACAATCCATCTAATGCCATCGCACATTACGAACAAACAGGTCCTGAAATTTGGGAACAAACCGACGGAAAAATCACGCATTTCATTGTTGGTGTTGGAACCGGAGGAACAATCTCGGGCGTGGCAAAATACTTGAAAGAAAAAAATCCAAACATCAAAATATGGGGCGTTGATACCTATGGTTCAGTATTTAAAAAATACCATGAAACCGGAATCTTCGACGAGAACGAAATCTATTCCTACATAACAGAAGGTATCGGTGAAGATATCCTCCCTAAAAATGTAGATTTTTCATTGATAGACGGCTTTACCAAAGTAACCGATAAAGATGCTGCAGTCTATACACGCAAGATTGCTTTAGAAGAAGGAATCTTTGTTGGAAATTCTGCGGGCTCTGCCATCAAAGGTTTGTTGCAACTCAAAGAGCATTTCAAACCGGAAGATGTTGTTGTGGTTTTGTTTCATGATTCAGGAAGTCGGTATGTTGGTAAAATGTTCAACGACGATTGGATGCGAGAAAGAGGTTTCCTCGATGAAGAAATTACCAAAGCAGAAGATGTTATCAAAGACCATATAGATAAACCGCTCATTGTAGTACGCACAGAAGAACTCGTTTCTCATGCCATCGAAAGAATGCGTAAATATAAAATATCCCAAATTCCAGTAGTCGACATTAATGGTTTTGTGGGCTCAGTTGACGAGTCTGATTTGTTTCAGATTTATGTGTCTGACAAAAATGCAGCGGATAAACCCATTAAAGAAGTGATGGGCAAACCTTATCCGATTGTAAAACTCGGAACAGCCATCGAAGAAGTGTCCAAATTGTTCACGAAAGAAAATCAAGCAGTCTTAATTGACTTAGGGAATGGTAAACATCATATCATTACCAAGTATGACATCATCGGAACCATAAAATAATTGATAATTAACAATGGATAATTGATAATTGTCTGTTCACGTAAATTATCAATTGTCAATTATCCATTATCAATTAAACAAAATGAACTTCACTGCCATCGATTTCGAAACAGCAACAGGCTATCATCACAGTGCTTGCGCCGTTGGTATCGTAACAGTCGAAAACGGAATAATTACGGAAGAATATTACTCTTTAATTCAACCTCCTGAGAATGAGTATTGGTATCAGAACATCATGGTTCATGGGATTAAGCCTATTGAAACACTAAACGAAAAGACGTTTGATGATTTGTTTCCAGAAATTCAAAAAAGACTACAAGGCAGAACGATTGTTGCCCATAACGAACAATTTGATAGAAACGTTTTGGCCAAGACAATGAAGTACTACGGATTGTATTACGATGAATTGGATATTGCGGATCGCTGGGAATGTACTTGCAGAATCTATCGAGCGAAAGGGTACAAACCGGCAAACCTAAAGTACTGTGCAGAGCGAAACAATATCACATTGAATCATCACGAAGCTTTATCCGATGCCAGAGCTTGTGCACAACTCTATCTTTTGAAATAGATTTTTTTCTTCAATTAATAAAATATTTGCGTCTCTGCGCCTTTGCGAGCCCTTTTTTCTTATCTTAGTATTTCAATTTCACGCCATTCAAAATTTATATCATGAAAGAAGACTTTCTCCATTATCTGTGGAAATTCAAGAAGTTCCCAACTTCAAATTTGCAAACCACCAATCACCAACCCATCACCATTATTCATTCTGGCGAATACTTGCAATCGTCGGGTCCTGATTTTTTCAATGCACAAATAATTATTGAAAATCAGAAATGGGCGGGCAATGTCGAAATTCACTTACAATCTTCCGACTGGTACGTTCATCATCATGAGAAAGACAAAGCATACGACAACGTAATACTTCACGTAGTTTGGCAACATAACATGAGTATTTTTCGAAAGAACAATACTGAGATTCCAACGCTTGAACTCAAGAATTTTGTCGGTCAAGAAACAATTGTGAGATACCAATCACTCGTTCTTCCCAAAACTTGGATTTATTGTGAAAGCCAAATAAGACTTGTGCCGAGTTTTGTGCTGAGGAACTGGAAGGAGCGACTGTTATTCGAAAGACTAGAACGTAAGTCAGAGTTGATTGACTTCTTATTAAAGCAAACCAATAATGACTGGGAAGCCACATTGTTCTGCTTACTTGCAAAAAATTTTGGATTGAATACGAATGGTTCCGTTTTCTTCAAGATTGCCTTGTCCATTCCGTTTTCAATTCTTAGAAAAGAAAGCAATACAACAGAAAGCATTGAAGCACTGCTGTTTGGAATATCAGGTTTGCTAACCGACGAGAAAGAAGATGTGTATTATTCTAGGTTAAAAACAAAATTCAACTACTTGGTGCATAAGTATCAATTGGTTTTGCCCGTAGTTGAATCGGTTCAGTTTTTTCGCCTTCGTCCTGATAATTTCCCGACGATTCGTCTGTCGCAATTAGCAAATTTATATGGAACACATCTTAATCTTTTTTCTAAAATTATGGAGGCAAATTCAATAGTACAATTGTATCAGATTTTTCGAGTGTCTGCATCATCATACTGGCAAAATCATTATCAATTTGATAAAGCTAGTAGGAAAAAAAGTAAGTCTCTATCTAAGACTTTTGTCGATCTGATCATCATTAATACTATTGTTCCGATGCAGTTTGCATATGCTAAAAGCCAGGGAAAAGAAAGTACAGAAGCAGGAGTTTTTTTATTGGAAAGTATCAAAGCAGAGCAAAACAGCACCGTCCATAAGTTTCAAACCATTGGCGTTATTGCCGAGAACGCTTTTGAAAGCCAATCGCTACTACAACTAAAAAATGAGTACTGTAGCAAAAGCAGATGCTTAGAATGTGCGATCGGAATCGAATTATTGAAAGACAACAAATAAAAGTTTAATTTTACATTATCAATTATCAATTATCAATTATCAATTATCAATTCAATGTCCCTAGTCATTCAACTGAAATACTTTTTCGAAAAACACGGTTTCCACGTCTCGTCGCGGTTGGCGGATCGTTTGGGAATGCGCGCCAATAGCGTGCGGTTGTTTTTTATTTATATTTCTTTTGTTACCGCTGGACTTTGGTTCGGTGTGTACTTAACATTGGCCTTCTGGATTAAACTCAAAGATCTAATTCGTGCCAAGCGAAGTTCTGTTTTCGATTTATAACAAAAAACCTACAACCTATAACTTTCAACGCCATTTACTAATCTAAACGCCAAACCAATGAAATCTTCCTTTAATTCTTCGTATTTTCAATTTTCTAAATCCCAACGTTCGGGTATTTTTGTCTTCCTTTCATGTGTGCTAATCTTTCAGGCTCTTTATTTTTGGATTAATTTTAGGTCAACAAGCAAAAGCGACGCTGTTCAAGAAAAGCAATGGTTGTCAATTGCAACTAGTGCAGATACTACAACGGTCTATTCAAAGAGGAAGCAGTTTGTCGCCAGGCCTTTCAATCCTAATTTTATTACTGATTTTAAAGGATATCAGTTAGGAATGAGTGTTGAAGAAATCGATCGATTGCTGGCTTTTCGAAAATCCAATCGCTATGTCAATTCTGCCGAGGAGTTTCAACAAGTAACCAAAGTATCTGATGCACTATTGAATAAAATTTCGCCGCATTTTAAGTTTCCCGATTGGGTTTCTAGAAAGTATACTTCGAAATCCAAGATTTTTACTAGAAACAAAGAAGAAGCAAAGATTCCGATAGACATTAACAAAGCTACGGCAGAAGACTTAAAGAAAGTTTATGGTATTGGAGACGGATTATCTGCTCGTATATTGAAAGAAAGAACAAGGATGGGCGGCTTTGTTAGTATGGATCAACTCAACGATGTTTGGGGTTTGTCGGATGAAGTGAAAGTAAGTTTGCGGGAAGAATTTGTAGTCAAAGAACTGCCAGTTTTTCAGCGGATTAATATTAATACAGCAACGATCAAAGAACTGACGCAATTGCCTTATCTTAAGTATGCACTTGCTCGAAACATTGTTGCTTATAGAAGCATGAATGGGCCGCTTAAAAATATTGAGGATTTAACAAAAATTTCAGGATTTCCTGTTGATAGGATAAAAATTATTGCCTTATATTTGGAATTCTAAAAAAAACAGCCTTAGTACTATGAATTCAGTATATTTTACAGAAGAACACGAATTGTTTAGAAAGAGTTTACAAGATTTTTTACGAATAGAAGTAGTGCCTCATATTGAAAAATGGGAAAAAACAGGGACTATTGAGCGCTTTATTTGGAAAAAGTTTGGAGAGATGGGCTTTTTCGGAATTGCATATCCAGAGGCTTATGGCGGAATGAATTTGGATTTGTTTTATACGGTTGTATTTTTAGAAGAACTTCAGAAAATAAAATCTTCTGGTTTTGCAGCAGCAATGTGGGCACACGCTTATTTGGCGATGACGCATTTAAATGCTGAAGGTGACGAACGAATCAAACAAGATTATTTGGCGCCAAGTATTGCTGGTGATAAGATAGGTGCATTGTGTATTACGGAGCCTTTCGGCGGAAGTGATGTGGCTGGAATGAGAACAACAGCAGTCAAAAAAGGAGATAAATATGTAATCAATGGGTCTAAAACTTTTATTACCAATGGCGTTTATGCAGATTATTATGTTGTTGCCGCGAAGACAAGTCCAGAATTAGGTAATAAAGGAATCAGCATATTTTTGATGGATACCAATCTAAAAGGAATTGCAGCAACGAAACTGGATAAGTTGGGTTGGCGAGCTTCTGATACTGCTGAGATTTCATTTGATAATGTTGAGATTCCGCTAGAGAACTTAATGGGCGAAGAAGGAAAAGGATTTCCATACATCATGCAACATTTTGCTTTAGAGCGACTCATTATGGCTATCAATGCCCACGCACGTGCGGAATATGCGATTGAGTATACCATTGATTATATGAGTCAACGTGAGGCTTTTGGAAAAACCATCAACAAGTTTCAAGCATTGAGACATACCATGGTTGACCATGCTACAGAAGTGGAGCATTGCAAAATATTTAATTATGCTGCAGTAGCACGATTAAATCAAGGAGAATACGTGGTTAAAGAAGCCACGATGGCGAAACTGAAATCTACCAAAGTGGCGGACGAGACTATTTATAGTTGTTTGCAAATGCTAGGCGGTTACGGTTATATGGAAGAATATCCTTTGGCTCGATTGTTAAGAGACAGTCGTTTGGGACCTATTGGCGGTGGAACTTCGGAAATACTTAGAGAGATTTTGTCTAAGATGATTATTGATAAACAGAATTATCAGCCAGCGGTGAAATAATAAAATTCCAAATTTCAAAATTCCAAATTCCAATTGTTCATGAATAGTTTGGAATTTGGAATTTTTATTTATTGGAATTTTTATTTTGCGAGAGGGATAGCAGCGAAAAGCCCACAGCGCAGCGAGGACTTGCAGCGCATAGCCCGACGGCGGCCGTGATGTTCTTTTGGAGTGGGATGTGGAACCGCCGGCACGCCCTAGAAAAAGAATGCTTCGCTATAAGATTTAAGACCGCTTCGCTGCAAGACAGAAAAATTAAATCAGACTTTTTTGTCTTTGTTCTTGCATCTTGTTTCTTTTATCTTATCTTTGCGCCCTTAACGAGAGGAGGTGTCTATATTATGTTAATTATACCAATTAAAGACGGAGAAAATATCGATAGAGCATTAAAGCGCTATAAGAGAAAATTTGATAAAACTGGAACTGTTCGTCAGTTGCGTGCGCGTCAAGCTTTCATCAAACCTTCTGTAACTCATAGAATGAAAATCCAGAAAGCGGCTTACATTCAGAACATGAAAGACAGCTTAGAAAGTTAGAAGTTAACTTTTTCAAAATAGAAACCGTTAGTCATTAAAGTTTAATACCTTTGATACTAACGGTTTTTTTATGGACAATAGCAAGCAAGCGTTTCGAGATTATTTGTTATTAGAGAAGCATTATTCGCTGCATACGGTGAATGGTTATGGAAAGGATTTGATTTTTTTTGAGACATATCTCAAGAAGGAATTTGATCAAGACGATTTGGTTGCTGTTAATTATGTACAAATTAGAAGTTGGATTGTATCATTGGTTGATTCTGGTGTTTCGAATTCATCAGTCAATAGAAAGATTGCCTCTCTAAAATCCTATTACAAATTTTTGTTGAAAACCAAGCAATTAGACGTAAGTCCATTGCTAAAGCACAAAGCACTAAAATCACCTAAAAAAATTCAAATTCCATTTTCTGAGAAAGAATTAGATTTGGTCTTGAATCAGATTCAATACAAAGAGGGTTTTGAAGGGATTCGTGACAAGTTGATTATCGATTTGTTTTATACTACGGGTATTAGGAGATCAGAGCTGATTAATCTTTTGTTGAGTAATGTTAATCTTTCTATTGGGGCTATCAAGGTTATTGGAAAAAGAAATAAAGAAAGAATCATTCCTTTGATGTCAATTTTAGAAAATCAGATTCAATTGTATCTTTCTGAAAGAGCTAATATTGAGCAAATTAAAGACAAGGAGTTTTTTTTCTTAACTGCAAAAGGTATTAAATTGAATGATTCTTTTGTATATAGAATAATTAATCACTACTTTAGTCATGTCTCTGAGAAGGTAAAAAAGAGTCCGCATATATTAAGGCATACCTTTGCTACTCACTTACTTAACAATGGGGCAGACATTAATTCAGTTAAAGAATTATTAGGACATTCTAGTTTGGCATCGACACAGGTTTATACACACAGTAGTTTGGCTGAATTAAAAAAGGTTTATGAAAATGCGCATCCGCGGAATCAGAAGTAATTCGATTATGTTTAATTATTAAAAAATTTATTATGAAGGTAAATGTTCACGCTGTTAATTTTGCAGTTGACAGAAAGCTAGTTGATTTTATCCAAGAACGAATGGAAAAGTTGGAAAAGTATTATGATAAAATCGTTTCTTTTGATGTTTTTTTAAAAGTAGAGAAGACCAGTGACAAAGAAAATAAGATTGTGGAGGTTAAAGTTCATGTGCCAGGTGATGACTTAATGGTCAAGAAACAATGCAAAACTTTTGAGGAAGCAGTGGAGTTAAGTGGCGAATCTTTAGAGCGTTTATTAGTGAAAAGAAAAGAAAAAATTAGAACACATATTTAATCAAAAATTTTTCGCAAAAATGTTTTGATTAAAAAACAAAATGATATACATTTGCAGTCCGTTAGAAATAGCGGTCTTTTTTTATTGTATATGCCAGCGTAGCTCAGTTGGCTAGAGCAGCTGATTTGTAATCAGCAGGTCGTGGGTT
>CANGTL010000027.1 GCA_947456815.1 Flavobacteriaceae bacterium | reverse complement strand
TTTCATATTGACAATTTCTAAATATGCTAACTTTTTGTAAACCAATAATAGATAAAATAGTACGGTGCTATTTCGAGTGCGCAAAGATATAAAATAAAATAAAACAACTTGCCGAATAATAAATTTTGATAATTCTTTAAAGAAACGATATAAGTTAACAAGTTTGTTGCTATAATTATGGTAATAATGCAATAAAACAGAAAATCTGATGCTGTGCTGTTGTAAAACAAAATCGCGTTGATTGGTAAAAGTAATACGCCGATGTATGTTCTATATGTGACTTTCTGTAAATTGAATTGATCAGCAAATTCTTCAATTGCAAATGAAGTAGCTATTATTTTTTCGATTAAATACTTCGATAGCACAAATACACTCAAGAAAGTAGCTATTTGAACGAACAAAATCCAGTTGGTTTTTGAGACACCGTAGAAGTGATGCAATGTTAATTGTATGAAAAATGAAACTGATATCAATTGGACTACGAAAAGGAAAATAGTGAACCCACTCATTAAGTAGGAGGCGTCGCGATAGATTTTGGTGTACTTGTCTGAAACAATCAATTTCATAAAATCTTGAAATCGGGTTTCAAAAACTGACTTTACTACAGCAACAATTGTAAATAAGGCTACAAAAACTATCGTCGCCCAGTCTTGGATTCCTATAATTCTTGGTTGTAAAACGGTTTCAATCATATCGTTGCAAAAATACTAAAAATACCTTCATAATGGGGGTGTATTTTACTTTTTAGCGAATTTCAATATGATTTAAAGCACTAAAAAACAATTCTGAGGCGGTACGTTTTTAATTATCATTTTCTTAAGGAGCAACTCCGTTAAAAAGTTTATTTTTGTCACAATTAAGCCAAACCAATGAATGACGGAATTGTAATCATACCGACTTATAATGAAATTGAAAATATTGAAACCATTGTAAGAGCAGTTTTTTCACTTCGAAAATCCTTCGATGTCTTGGTTGTCGATGACAATTCGCCAGATCAAACAGCAACGAAAGTCGAACTGTTACAGAATGAATTTAAGGATCGACTGTTTCTTGAGAAAAGGAGTAAGAAGGCGGGGCTAGGAACAGCGTACGTTCATGGTTTTCAATGGGCACTTTCAAGACAATATGAGTTTGTTTTTGAAATGGACGCCGATTTTTCGCATAATCCAGCTGATTTGGAAAAACTATATGAGGCTTGTCATTTCGGAGAAGCTGATGTGGCTATCGGATCGCGCTATGTTACAGGGGTTAACGTTGTTAACTGGCCATTGAGTCGCGTGCTAATGTCCTACTTTGCGTCGGTGTACGTGAAGATAATTACAGGAATGAAGATTCACGATGCAACAGCAGGATTTATTTGCTATAAAAGAAGTGTTTTAGAAAAAATCAACATTGAAAGAATTCACTTCATTGGATATGCATTTCAAATTGAGATGAAATATCGCGCCTATTGCAAAGGATTTCGGATTGTAGAGGTGCCGATTATTTTTACCGATCGAACCAAAGGAGAATCGAAGATGAGTAACGCGATTATCAAAGAGGCTGTTTTTGGAGTAATCTCTTTACGAATTAGAAAACTTTTTAATCGTTTATAATGAATAGAATTTTAATTAAGAATGCAAAAATTGTCAATGAGGGAAGTATTTTCGTAGGCGATGTTCTCATTGAAGATGAATTCATTGTAGAAATTGCGGAAAGTATAAGCGCAAAATCACCATCAACGAAAATAATTGATGCAGAAGGGAATTACTTAATTCCTGGTATGATCGATGATCAAGTTCATTTTAGAGAGCCAGGACTCACACACAAAGGCGATATCGCTTCCGAGTCGAGAGCAGCAGTAGCAGGCGGAATTACGTCTTTTATCGAACAACCTAATACAATTCCAAACGCCGTTACACAAGAGATATTAGAAGAAAAGTACCAAATTGCAGCCGAAACTTCCTATGCGAATTATTCTTTTATGTTGGGCGGAACCAATGATAATTTAGAAGAAATTCTAAAAACAAATCCCAAGAATGTTGCAGGATTAAAGTTGTTTTTGGGTTCTTCTACCGGTGATATGCTTGTAGACAGTTCGGCAGCATTGGAGCAAATTTTTTCCAATACCAAATTACTGATTGCTGTGCATAGCGAAGATGAAACTACAGTCAAGGAAAATCTCGAAAAATTCAAAGCAATCTACGGCGATGAAATTCCAGTTAAGTTTCACCCAGAAATTAGAAGTGTAGAAGCTTGTTATAAGTCGACTGCAAAGATTGTCGATTTGGCAAAGCGCACTGGAGCTCGATTGCATGTTTTTCATATCTCGACAGCCAAGGAATTGGAGTTTTTTAGTAATAAACTGCCTTTAGAAGAAAAGAAGATTACTGCCGAAGTTTGTATCCACCATCTGTGGTTTTCCGATGCCGACTATGAAACAAAAGGCAACTTGATAAAATGGAATCCAGCTGTAAAGTCTAGTGCCGACAGAGATGCGCTCTGGGAAGCTTTGCTTGACGACCGTATCGACGTAATTGCGACTGATCATGCGCCTCATACTTTGGAAGAAAAAAAGCAATCGTACGTAAAAGCACCGTCCGGTGGACCTTTAGTGCAACATGCGCTGGTTGCTCTGTTTGAAGCGCATCATCAAGGAAAAATATCCATTGAGAAAATTGTCGAAAAAACGGCACACAATCCTGCAATACTTTTCAGAATAGAGAAACGAGGTTTTATTAAAGTAGGGTATTACGCGGATCTCGTGATTATCAATGCAGGCTTGCCTTGGAGTGTAAAAAAAGAAAATATTTTGTACAAATGTGGCTGGTCACCGTTTGAAGGATTTACTTTTAAGTCGCGAATTACACATACTTTAGTAAACGGTCAGTTGGTGTATTCTAATTTTAAAGTAAAGGATATTTACGCTGGGAAAAGGTTACTATTTGACCGATAAATAATTGAAAATGAAAAAGACAATTCAAATTTTATGTTTCTTATTGTTGCTAACTAGTTGTAATAATCTACCAGTTGAAAAACCTAACAATCTGATTGATGAAGACAAGATGACCAATATCTTATATGACTTGACATTGTTGGATGCAATTAAATCTCAGAATCCCTACGATTCAATAAGCCAATCTATCAAACCAAGAGCTTATATTTATAAAAAATATAATATCGATAGTTTGCAATTTGTCAAAAGTAATCAGTACTATATTTCGCAAATTGACACCTACAAAAAAATCTACGACGAAATCAATGAGCGATTGCAAAAGGAAAAATCCGAAAATGACATCTTGTTGAAGAAAAGCGGAACCGTCGCACCATCAATTCCACCAACTGCAGACGTGCCTCAAGTGCAATAGATTATTTTTTTAAATACAATTTAGCGGTATTCTCAATACACTGCTCTATGTTTTGAAACGGAAATGGATAAATTGATTTTATCTTCTCGTTCGAATATTGATGTTTTTGATGCAGCGACTTCGCCATTAGTTTACTCAAAGTTCTTTTCTTTCTAAATAAAAATGAAAATACCCAGTCCAGCCTCCACGCAATGGCTAAAATTAAAGGAGTTGCATGCAATTTCGGAGGCGCAACCTGTAAAGCGTGTGCAATTTTCGTCATTACAAAATCGAAGGAAAGATTTTCAGCGACAAGACAATAGTGTTCTTCAATTGGTGAGATCTCCATACAATGAATCATGCACTTTACAACATCATGAACTGATATAAATCCAGTGGTGCCTTGAGTATAAAACAACATTCCCTTTCTTATTTTTTGGAAGAGTTGCCCACTTCCGCCGTCCCAAAATCCAGGGCCAAGTATGACTCCTGGGTTAATGATCAACACATTTAACCCTTCTTCTTTCCCACGCCAGACTTCCATTTCGGCTCCATATTTTGAGATGGCGTAATCGCTATGAGGGAGCTCAGGGTTCCATTCGGTGCTTTCAGTGACAAATGTTTCGTGTTCTTTCAAATCTCCCAAAGAGGCGATAGAACTGAGGTAGCATAGTTTATTTATCTTATGTTCTATACAGAAGTTGACGACATTCGCAGTTCCTTCGATATTGTTTTTTCGAAGAATTTCTTCATCTTTTGGATCAAACGAAATCAATGCGGCGCAATGGTATACTTTTTCTATCTTTTGAAAGGCAGCGTCGAGTGTTGTAGTGTCAGTAATATCGGCTTGAACCCATTGAATATTGTTGAACAAAAAATCCTTATCATATAGTCGAAATAACTTTTTTGTTTTTTCGATTGACGCTTCGTTCCTATAAATAGCTCTAACTGTTGAATTAGATTCTAACAACGCCAGAATCAGATGCGATCCGACTAAACCTGTAGCTCCAGTGACTAATATCATTTGGTAAAAATAGTGTTTAATCGTTGAATCGTGGATTTGTTTAAGTGAAAAAAAAAACAAAATCATAGCTATGATTAAACGATTAAACAATTAAACGGTTCCACATTAAATTTTATCTTTGCCGCAAATTAATTTGAAATGAAGAATATAATAGCAGAATTGCAATGGCGCGGATTGGTTCATGATATCATGCCTGGTACAGAAGAGCAATTGTTGAAAGAAATGACAACTACTTATATTGGATTCGATCCAACTTCTGATTCTTTACATATTGGGAGTTTGGTTCCAATCATTTTGTTGGTTCACCTAGAAAAATTTGGACACAAACCAATCGCACTAGTTGGCGGAGCAACTGGAATGATTGGTGATCCATCAGGAAAATCTGACGAAAGAAATCTACTAGACGAAGCGACATTAAACCATAATGTTGAGGGCATTAAAAGAGTTTTATCTCGTTTTATTAATTTTAATTCGACTGAAAAAAATGCGGCAATCTTAGTGAATAACTACGATTGGATGAAGAATTATTCCTTTATTGATTTTGCTCGTGAAGTGGGCAAGAGAATAACCGTCAATTATATGATGGCGAAAGATTCAGTAAAGAAAAGATTGTCAGGAGAAGGCGAAGGCATGTCATTTACGGAGTTTACGTACCAATTGATTCAAGGTTACGATTTCTATCACTTGCACAAGCATTACAATTGTTTGCTGCAAATGGGTGGTAGCGACCAATGGGGAAATATTACTACTGGAACTGAATTGGTTCGTCGAATGAATCCAGAAGGTGCGAAGGCTTTTGCGATGACTTGCCCGTTAATTACAAAAGCTGATGGATCAAAATTTGGGAAATCGGAAGGCGGAAATATTTGGTTGGATGCGGATAAGACCTCGGTTTATAAATTCTATCAATTTTGGTTGAATACCACTGATGTAGACGCAGAAAAATACATTAAGATATTTACTTTTTTGGATGAAGTGAGCATCAACGGATTGATTTCGGAGCATCATGCAGCACCGCATTTAAGAGTATTGCAACGAAAATTAGCCGAAGAAGTTACAGTTTTCGTGCATTCGCAAGAGGAATTAGACAAAGCCATTCAGGCATCGGGGATTTTATTTGGAAATGCCAGTGCCGATGATTTAAAGCAATTGGATTCTGCTACTTTCTTAGAGATTTTTGACGGTGTTCCCCAAGCTGAAATCTCCAAAACTGATATAGAAAACGGAATTGATATTGTCACGTTATTAAATGAAAAAACAGGATTTTTAAAATCGAATGGAGAAGCACGGCGTGCATTGACTGAAAATTCAATTGCAGTAAATAAAGAAAAAGTGGCGGAAGGATTTGTGCTTACAATGAATGATTTAATCAACAACCAATTTGTATTACTACAAAGAGGAAAAAAGAATTATTTTGTAATGCGTATGATTTAATTATCAATTATCAATTATCAATTATCAATTGATTCACATTACCATCAAATTACAACCTCGAATATCACTGTTATCAAATCGTCCCAATACTTCGAAAGTGGCATTGGGATTTTTTTTGCCCAAATCTTGTGTGGCGATAAAGGAACAGGAATAAAGATTCGCCAAGTCGACCACATTGATGCCACCTGTTTTTCCATCTGGAACGTATTGTAGTGCATCTTCCGTGTCGCGTATTAGAATTTGCATCGATGATGGACATTCAAAAACTCCATTTCCCAGTGAATACGCTTGTGACAGCAATTCCGTCATACCGTACTCAGAATGAATAGATGAAACACCAAAACCTTTGCACAAAATTTCATGCAATTCCTCGCGAATCAATTCTTTGCGCTTGCCTTTCATACCGCCCGTTTCCATGATTATGGTGTTTTTTAATTGGAATCTTTGTTTTTCAATGAGATTCAACAGCGCATAAGTTACTCCGATAAGAATTACATTTTGTCCAGACCGATCTAAGGCAATGAGCTTTGTGATAAGTTCATCGTAATTATGAAGATAAAATCCACTATCTGAATTGTTGGTTTTTTGAATGAGATCATGCACCATATAAATGAGAGAAGAACCTTCGCGCTCTAAATAGGATGGCAGCAAAGCCAGCAAAACATAGTCTTCGATGTTACCGTAAAATTGTGAAAAGGCTTGAAGATAACTCGATTCATATAAAGACAAGTCGGTTACCAAATGTTTACTGGAAGCCATTCCAGTGGTGCCGCTGCTGGTGAACATTTTTTGAATGGGATGGTCTCCCGTAACAACCTCATGGCTTTTAAAAAATTGTATGGGAAGAAACGGAATTTGAAGAAGCGATTTTACTTGTTGTATTTCCACTTTTAAATGCTGACAAAACTGGCGATAAACCCCATTATTGTCGTATTGAAAACGAAATACCTTCAATGCGATTTTTTCAAATTGCTTTTGATTGGAAATAGAGAATATGTCGGCAGGAACAATCAAGAATTCTTTTTGACAAAAGTAGGGAAATAAAAAAACTCCAACGGTGAGGTTGGAGTTTTTAATATTATAAGGTGAATGATTATCTCACCACTAATTTGCTAGTAGCTGTTTTACCAGCTTCAGTAACTTTTAGAATATATACACCACCATTTAATTGCGCAACATTAATTGCATTGGCAGCTGTAGTAGTATTTAAAACTTGTTTTCCAACAACATCATAGATTACAATGTTTTTCTCAGCATTCGCTTTAGTGTCGATAAACAAAACTCCGTTAGTAACTGGGTTTGGATAAATTTCCAATCCAGCGATAGCATTGTTTTGATTAACACTTAATAAAGCTGCAGTGGTTTCTGCTATTCGTAATTCATCAAAAGACACAGCTGGAGTTAAAGCAGCTGAATCTTGTCTTAAAATAAATCCACCTAAATTAGTGAAAGCCGTTGCAGGTGTTTCAGTAATATTAGCTGGTGATGCATTTGTGAATGTTGCGAAATTTGGATTCAACCACATTTTCAATTCATTTGCTGTGAAGTCGTAACCAATTAAAACTGCAACTACAGATCCAACATTTAATAAAGCAGCATCATATATTGCAGGTGATGCCGCAATTGCAGAAGTGCATCCCAATTGGTATTGTGTTCCGTTTTTCTTAAAGAACAAACGTGCTCTAAAAGAAGAAGAAGCATCTCCTGTAACAGCAGCAATTACTGTTTCACTCAAATCAGTGGTTACAGTCGAAATATCTGTTACATTAATCAAGAACGAAGCATAAATAGTTCCAGCAGTTGTAACAGTGAATTTTGTACTAGGATCGCTTCCGATTCCTACATAAGAAACAGAATTACCAATTGAAGGGTAGTTTGGATAGCTCAAGCTTCCAGCAACTACATCAATAGTGTCACCAGCATTTGAGTTTGACCAACTTTGTGTTGAAGCTAAACTAGTTCCTACTCCATACTCAAAAGATTCTTTTAAGGGTAATGGTAAAATTGGTTTACATTCAGGAGAGTTTCCGTTGATACTAAAATTACAAGTACCTCCGATAATTGTAGCAGAATACGTGCTTCCTTCTGGTACTCCAGAAATAACAATATTTCCTGCAGCTGTAGTAGTAGGATTGTCTCCGCCAACAGTTCCAGAAGTTGGTGTTACAACGTAAGAAGCATTTCCTCCACCTGTGTAAGGAATTGTAACTGAATAAGTGTCTAATGCTAAAGTAGACGCGTCACAAGCGGTAGTGGCAGTTCCCAATACAAGCGTACAAGAAGCAGAAACACTACTTAATTTAACGTCGTCAACCCTGTACTGCAAAGCAGTTGCTGATTTGAAACGAATTGAAAGTGTTGCTGAAGAAGGGATCACACCACCACTTATTGTTGCCAAAGTCCAACCAGTTCCCGATGGGGTATAGCTTACAGGAGTCCAATTTGTAGCGTCTGTACTAACCTCAACAGTTAAAACGTTAGTTACAGCAGTTGGCGTATTAATTCCGAAAGAAAGTTGAATATCTGCAGCATTAAAAGCTGAAGAGTTTAGTCCGTCAATTTGAAAAAATTCATCAATAGCGTTGATGAATACGTTACCACCACCAGAAGCGCCATTATATCCGCTTGAAGCTAAAGAAGCACGTACATCAGCAGTTCCTGAATAAACAATTGGAGCTGAATTTTGAAAAACATTGGCTGCAATTGCTGTTGTTCCAGCTGGAGTTCCCATGTTTTCAGCGTAGAAAGTCTGTCCAAAAGACAAAGAACTAACTACCGAAAAAAGTAAAATGTAAAGTTTTTTCATTTTTGAGTTTTTAAAATTTAAGACTACAAATATAGGAAGTATTTTCCTTTGCATAAAAGAAATTACAGTAAAATAAAGTTTAAGGGAATGTGATGTAATTAAAACAACTACTTGACAATCAATTTTCTAGTGGCTGTAGCTTCTCCTTCTCGAATTTTGATGATATAAACTCCTGGAGAAAGCGTCGCAATGTTAAGTTCTTTAGAAGTCAAAGTAGCTTGCAAAACTTTTTTACCCAAGACGTCAAAAATTACCACGTCTTTGTCCATAGCCGACTTAGAAGTGATGTATATCTTTCCGGTACTTACTGGGTTGGGATAAAAACTCAAACCATCTATAGCTGGCTGCTGTTTGTTTTCCTGAGCCAGCGTGGCTAGCGAAAACAAACTAAACAATAAAATGCTATAGAAGTATTTTTTTCTCATGAGTTCTTAGTCGCGGTAAAGATAGAAATTAAAATCAAAAAAAAAACATAAAAAAAAACACCTCTTGGTTTAGAGGTGTTTTTCTTACGTTTTGTGTGTTTACTATTGTAACAAATTAGTTCCGCTAACAGTTGCCCATGCTCCTGGAGAAAGCGACGCCCCAGTAGCAGTCGTACTAGTAGCAAATTGACCAGTAGGGAAAGTAACAACTATTGCTCCAGCACCAGCAATATCTTGTGCTGTGTTTGTGATTTTGACATTAGTAAGTTTAATTTTTGATCCATTTACTTGGTTGTTGTTTGTGTCTGCATCTTGAATTTTTACTGCAGCACCGCTAAAATCTGTTGTGCCATCATTATAAATTCCATAGCCATCTATGACAACATTATTAAATTCACCGTTTCCATTTTTCTTAAATTGAATTGCATCGATTTGGATATCTGCAGCAACTTCAGGAGTGCAACCAGCTGCTCTTCTCAAAGTTACGTTTGTAAATTTAGGCCAGAAGTCATTATTATTTGATGATGCCTCAATTTCAATTCCGAAGTTACCTTTATTTACTTGGTACGCATACCAGTTAGAATTATTCTGACCATTCCAACCATCTTGCCAGTCGAAAGAATCATCATAATTTCCGTAAGAAATAGCATTTGTTAAGCTAACGGTCCCTCCGTAGAATTCAAATCCATCATCAGCACCTTTGTAAGAAACTAGGTGGTCTAGCGTTGTTCCACTTCCAACAGAATAGAATGAGAAACCATTCAATTCTTTTGTACCATCAGCTAATTTTTTTCCTGCGAATTCAACACGAACATAACTTAAGCTTCCTCCGTTGTGAGTTGGATTAGATCCTCCGTAAGAGTTTGACAAACCATCTTCAGAAGTTGCAGTGGTTCCGCCACCTAATACCTTAACAGGCGCATCACCATACATAATTATACCTCCCCATGAACCCGGAGTTTTTGAAACTTCAGATAAAACAATTGGCGCAGATTCTGTACCATTCATAATCAATTTTCCTCCGTTTTCAACAACCAATGCGTTGTCTCCATTTGCTTTGTCGCAATTGATGGTTGTTCCAGCAGCAAATGTTAAAGTTACACCTGATTTTACTTTTACAATACCTTTTAGTGTATAATTACCAAATGCATAAGTTTTGTTAGCAGTAATATCTCCAGTAATTTCACCAGTTTGAGGTGTAGCTCCTGTTTCGTCTTCATCGTCTTTTGAACATCCTGTAAAAAGAACTGATAGAATAGCTAAGCTGAATACTAATTTTTTCATTTTTTTTAATTTAGTTGTACTTGTTTTTGTTGCCACAAATTTCACTCAAAAGCAGTTTGGTTAAGTTAAATCAATGTCATTAAATAATTAACCAATATTCAAATTAGTGTAAAAAAACTGTTGCCAAACAATGACGAATGTTAAGAAATTAACAAGTCGAAACAACAGATTCTTATGTCTTACTATAACGTATAGCTCAAGCTAAATGAAAATCCAACTCCTCTTTTAAAATCTTGAATGGTGTTGGAGTTGCCAACAAAAGTATCCTTGCTGTTGTCTCCAAGTTCTAATTGTACTTTTGGATTTAATATATTATCGACCGCAAATTTGAAGTCCAAATGCTGTGACAATTTGCTCGCCCAAACAATGTCTAGTTTGCTAACTGGCAACTCATATATATGGTCAATACCCGCAGTTCCAACACTGTAAATACGTTTTCCAAATACCGAGTAAACTGCAGAAAGCGTATTCGACCAATTCTTGTTCAAGTTAAATTGGTATTTTAAGTCAGAATTGACCAACCATTTGGAAGCCCCTTGCAATTCTCGACTTTTATGCGTTTCGATACTTTGAGACAGATTTCCAGAAGGACTAATAATTGTATTAGGAACGGTAACTTTAGTTTGCATTACCGAAGTATTGAATCCCCATGAAAAATCTTCCAAAGTTTTTGAAATACGAGCTAGGTCCAATATAACTTCTGCTTCGATTCCGTAAAGCGTTGCTTTATCAGAATTTAAGAATGATAAGATAGTCGTTCCAGGATTTGCAATGAAAGTTCTTTCAATTGGTTTGTCAATATTTTTTCCAAAAGCCCCTATAGCAAAAAGTTCTTTATTTGTAGGGAAAACTTCATATTTTAAATCGATGTTCAAATTCTTACTATTTTCTATAAAAGGATTTCCTTGAAAAACAGTCCCATCAGGATTCACAATCGATATTGGGAATGATTCCATTATTACCGGTTTGGTATAGGTCAAAGAAGTCGCAAATCGCAAATTTATCTTTTCATTCAAAGAATATTTTGCATTAACAGAAGGCAAAAAGTAAACTTCATTTGCTGTTCTTTTCTTGTATTTTTGGTCGAAACTTCCAATATCTTTATACTTTGTTAGACGGTCGTAACTTTCGAATCGAAGACCTGCATTAAAGTCAAGTTTTTCAGATATTTTATAAAATAAATTCGCATAACCTGCATTGATTGTTTCTTCTAGTTTTGATTTCCAGTTGGCGTTACTGTCCTCGGTAAAAGAAATCTCATACGCCAATAAGTCTGCAGTGATTCGGCTGTCTAATTCAAATGGATTGATTGAAATATTAGGATTGGTTTCAAAATTTTTCGCTGTTTGAACGAAACGATATTCCGAAGTGGTGAAATTATGATTGCCATTATATCCGACAGTCAATTTATGATCTTTTCCAAATTTGAAGTTATACTCCATAAACGCAGAGGTGTATAATTTGCTATTAATGTCAAGAAATTGTCTCAAGAAGTTGTTTCCTCCGTAACTAGTATTAATTACATTTTCTGAAACTTGTGCCCCAGTATATGAATTTCTGTCTGGCTGATTATAGTTGGTTTGTGCTGCAGAAACACCAGCTCTTACACTATGGTTTTTGTTTGCAGTCAAGAAATATTCTCCAAAAAGTTGTCCGTTGACAAAATTAGACTCATCTAGTTGATTTGTTCTAATCAAATAATTTGTCACATCGGGTTGGTTATTTTGATACCCTAATTGATCTTGAATTTGACTGTCTGTAGATTTTAGGTACAGAATATTAGAAGATAAATTCAATCTTTCAGTTGAGTAATTTAACCCTAAAATGGCAGAGATATTGGTCTTATAACTATAGGTAGTTCTTTGGAAATTGTTTGAAAATTCGATTGAATTTCCAGCTTGTAAGGTACGGTCTGCGCCAGTTCTATATTGAAAGGAATTGTCAAAATTCAAGGAAAGCAAGTAGCTTAATTTGTTGTTTTTGATTTTGAATTTCTCCGCGTGTAAGATTCCGAAACTTGAATTTAATGGACTTGTTGTTTTTTCAATTTCAAATCCATTTTTAAATGCATTTACTGCATTATTTCTTGAAAGAGTGACTTTTGGAGAAGGGGTGCTTCCATAGGCAGATGGCAATTCTCTATCGGCACCATTAAAACCAAAGAACCCTTGCGTTGAACTAGTGTTCGATGGTGTATAAAAGTCACGCAAATTATTGTCAGTAGTAAAACTAGTGCCAATTGTAAACTTTGTAATGCTTTTTGAAGGCTTTGTAAGTGTGACAATATTAAAGGTCGCTCCAGCAAAATCGCCGTAAATATTTGGATTAAAAGTTTTGTAGGTTTCTATGATGCTCACAACATCTGTTGGAATCAAATCTAATGGTATAATTTTCTTAAACGGATTATTTGACGGTACAGCCAAATCATTAATCAATAAATTATTGTATCGATCTTCTAATCCTCTTACAAACAAACCTCTCGAACCTACTTTTGTAATACCTGTGATTTTGGTTAATCCTTCTTCAACATCGCTCACTCCTTTCCTCGCCATTTCCTGAGCGCCAATACTCTGTTTGATCTCAACCGCTTTTTTCTGGTCTAATAACAAAGCGGTCTCTTTTTCTCGCCCACCTGCTGATTTTACAACAACATCTTCCAATTTATAACTTCCAGAACCTAAAGCTTTATTAATGGTAACTGTCTCTCCTGCTTTTACGTTTACTGGCACTTCAACGTTTTCATAGCCCAGAAAACTAAATACAATAGTGTAACTTCCAGCATCGACTGTTAATGTATATTTTCCTTTTTCGTCAGTGGTCGTTCCGTTGGTCGTTCCTTTTATCGCTGCGTTTGCAAATGGCAAAGCTACATTGTTGGCATCTTTGTCAGTAAGCACTCCGGTAATTGTTCCTCTGGTTTGAGCTAAAGCTATTGTACAAAGAAATAAAGTGAAAAGTAAAAACTTGATTCTCATTTTAATAGTATGTTAAATTTTGCGCAAAGGAACGCCGACGCTGTAAAGTTCGTGTTAAGTAGTTGTTACGATTAGGTTTGCAAAGCATTACCGAATTGTTAAGAGATTAAATAATGGTAAACATGATTTATCGCGATTCTTTTATCTTTACATTTACAATCGCAAAGGAGTTCATCTGTTGAAAAATGCTTTTTAAAAGATGAGATAAACCATTAATTTTGCTAACATGAAGAAGAAAGACATCAAGATTTTATTAGTAGATGACGAACAAGATATCTTAGAGATTGTTGGGTACAATCTCGCTCAGGAAGGTTATCAAATTGTTACGGCGAGCAACGGTAAAGAAGCCATTGCCAAAGCTAAAAAAGAAATCCCACATCTCATCATTATGGATGTAATGATGCCAGAAATGGATGGAATTGAAGCGTGCGAGAACATTAGACGGATGCCAGAATTGAGCCAAGTTATTATTACATTTCTTACTGCAAGAAGTGAAGACTATTCGCAAGTTGCGGGCTTTGATGCTGGAGCAGACGACTATATTGCCAAACCCATAAAACCCAAATTGCTGGTGAGTAAAGTAAAAGCTTTACTACGACGATTGAAACACGAAGAAGAAAGAGGCTCGGAGACGCTAAATGTCGGAGGCATTGAAATCAATCGAGAAGAGTATAAAATCATCAAAGACAATCTCGAAATTGTCCTGCCAAGAAAAGAATTCGAGTTGTTTTACCTCTTGGCTTCAAAGCCTGGTAAAGTTTTTAAAAGAGAAGAAATTCTCGACAAAGTTTGGGGAAGCGAAGTCATTGTTGGAGGAAGAACCATCGATGTGCACATCCGAAAATTGCGAGAAAAAATCGGAGACGATTTCTTTAAAACCATAAAAGGCGTTGGTTATAAATTTGAAGCATAACCAATCTTACTGCTTTTGTAATATCTTTGTTGTCGCCTTCTCACTATATATTGCGACAATTTATCATGGCTCTTAATTTCAAAAAGACGTACAAATTTGCTGTTGTTTCAGCGATTTACATCACTTTGTTTTCGACAGGGGTTATTGCTTTTTTGACCTATTATTTCTTTGAATTTTCAATCAATTTTTGTTTGTATTTTGCAGTTGCTATTGCTGCATTTTCTTTTTTTGTGCTCCAATATCGCGTAGAGCATTTTATTTATCGTAGGGTTAAAAAAATATACGACGATGTTTCGCTTTTAGAATCTTCTAATTTTAGAAGCCAACCGATAACTACTGACATGGCAACTTTAACGCGCGAAGTAAAAAAGTTTGCCACTGACAAGAAACTCGAAATCGAAATGCTTAAAGTTCGAGAAGAGTACCGCCGAGAATTTATTGGTAATGTTTCTCATGAATTAAAAACACCACTATTTACCGTTCAAGGCTATCTTTCTACGCTGCTGGATGGAGCTATGAACGACAAAAGTATCCGAAAAAAATACCTGCAACGTGCGGAAAAAGGCGTTGAAAGATTGATCTACATTGTTCAAGATTTAGACATGATTACGAAACTCGAAATGGGGGATCTCAATCTCGAGATTCATCCATTTGATATTGTAAAATTGGTGCAGAATGTATTTGACTTACTCGAAATGGAAGCGTCTAAAAAAGACATCTTGCTTTTGTTCGACATGAAGTATAACAAACCCATTATCGTTATGGGTGATAGCGAAAAAATCGAACAAGTCGTGATTAATTTGGTGATGAACTCGATCAAGTATGGCAAGGAGAAAGGTTCAACAGAAGTGAGTATTGAAAGTCTAACACAAAACAAAGTAATTGTCCGTATAAGAGACAACGGCGAAGGAATCGAAAAACAACATATTTCTCGTCTATTTGAACGATTCTACCGCGTTGATAAAAGTGGCGCTCGAAGCGAAGGAGGTTCAGGATTAGGCTTGTCTATTGTAAAACACATCATCGAAGCACACGATGAGAAAATTTATGTGGAAAGTGAATACGGAAAAGGATCAGAGTTCTCCTTTACGCTCGAAAAGGCAAAATAAATTCTTCCAATGTATTGGTTCGGTATTAGGAATCAATTTTCGATATAAATCGGTTTCGTAAACTTGTTTAAAGGTAAAATTCTCTTGCTTTGCGTATGGGAAAAGACCATTTCGCTTGAGTTTTTTAGCTAAATATTCTTGCTCATATTGACCTGGAGTCGGGATAAAGAATGCCTTTTTTTCTAATTTCACTAAGTCCATTACACTGGTATAACCAGAACGACAAAGCACGATTTCACTTTCATTAAATGTTTGTTCTAATTCTGCCGAAGTCATATAATTATAGTACGTCACTTGGTCTACTTGCGTTTTTTTCTGACGTGCTTCCATTTTGCCATAAATAAAAACAATCTTACCGTTGAATTCGTGAATATGCTCTTTCAGAATATTCTCCAAGATGCTTCTTTGCGGCTCTGGTCCAGAAAGGATGATCATTAGGTCGTATTTCATGTCTGCTGGTTTTTTTTCAAAACGACTCAAAGGTCCGATATATTTAATGTGCGAATAAGTTGAATTTAAGTGCCCTAATTTTCCAGTTAAATTCGGTTCGTCTTCAAAATCAGGCACCCAACATTCGTCGTATTTTTTGATGATATGTTGGTGTAATTTACTTGTAATCCACGTAGTGGTACCGGTAAGAACATTCAATTGATGCGTGATAAAAACACTATGAACTTTCTTGCTAAAAACCCCCAAGCGATTGTCGGATATGATGCCAATGAGATTATACTCCTTCACCCATTTTTTGACGATTTTTTTCTCTTCCAGAATCGCATCGATCATCGTCGGCATGTTTTTCAACATTTTCCACTTAAAATCAGAACCTTCTTTGGCATATTCTATTTCATACGAAGGTAGTTCGAGTGCGCGCAAATGAGGAAACTCTTTTTTCAAAAGTGCCAAAGCCTGCCCATCTGAAGCGAGAATTGGCGTATATCCGCTTTGCTCCAACCCTTTGATGATGGGAATACATCGAGTGGCATGACCCAATCCCCAATTTAATGGCGCTACTAATACATTTTTCTCGATTGTATTCAAAGTCATGAACAAAAAGATTAAGTTGATGGCGCGAAGATAAATATAGTTTCGGTCTTATATATTTCGTTAATTTTGCCAAAACATTAAGTTATATCGTGGGAAGTAAAAATAAGTTAAAAAGATTCAAAGAAAACGAGACGTTCGAAAATGTATTTCAACCAACGCGAGAGGAAGTGGTTTCCGATCAATTTCCGTTACGAGGCAAATGGAATAGCGATTTTTTCAAAAATGAAAATCCAATTGTTCTTGAACTAGGTTGCGGCAAAGGAGAATATTCTGTCGGGTTAGCAGAACGTTATCCAAACAAGAATTTTGTTGGCATCGATATCAAAGGTGCTCGATTTTGGCGCGGTGCAAAAACGGCAGTTGAAAATGGCTTACACAATGTAGCTTTCGTCAGAACGCAAATCGAACTGATCAATCATCTCTTTATCGAAAACGAAGTCGATGAAATCTGGATTACCTTTCCCGATCCACAAATCAAATACAAACGCACCAAACACCGAATGACCAACTCGGAGTTTTTACAACTCTATAAAAAAATCCTCAAAAAAGATGGACTGGTGCATTTGAAAACCGACAGCGAATTTATGCACGGATATACCTTAGGCTTATTGCACGGAGAAGGTCACGAAGTGCTTTACGCCAATCACAATGTCTATAAGAACGAAGGCAGTCCAACAGAAGTAACTACAATTCAAACTTTCTACGAAAATCAATATTTGGAAATTAATAAAGCAATTACGTATATTCGTTTTAAAATCAAATAGATGGGTTTTCTCTTGCCTCTTGCTTTAGGTTATGTCATTGCAGTTCTTGCGGTTATTCTTCCGGGATTGATCAATATGACAGCAGCCAAAATCAGTCTACAAGAAGGCAAGAACGAAGCGTTGAGTTTTGCAGCAGGTGCGTCGATTGTCGTTTTTTTGCAAACCTATGTTGCCGTCATTTTTGCTCGGTTTATCAGCATTCACTTAGAAATTATTTCGCTCTTACAAGAAGTTGGTATTCTCATATTCACGGCGTTAAGTATCTATTTTTTCTGGATTGCCAAGAAGCCAAATCGACAAAAAGCAGAAATCAAAATCAAAGGCAAATCAAGTCGCTTCTACTACGGAATATTGCTGTCGATGTTGAATTTTCTACCGGTACCTTTCTATGTTTTTATGACCATCAGTTTAGCAACTTCGGGCTATTTTCATTTCGAAAAATGGGACATCATCAGCTTTGTTTTGGGCGTAATGATCGGTTCTTTTTCGGTTTTTTATTTATACATCGTGTCATTCAAGATGATTGAAGCGAAAACCACGTTTCTCATGAAAAACATCAACACCATCATTGGTGCGATCACCGCATTAATCGCAGCGTGTACCTTATTCAAATTGATTTACAATTAGCGATGGAAGCCAACTTTTTTGAACGCGTCTATGTTGTTGCCAAACAAATTCCATATGGCAAAGTTACCTCTTATGGGGCGATAGCCAAGGCTTTGGGAACGGGTCGGTCTGCACGAATGGTCGGCTGGGCTATGAATGCCTGCCACAATATGGAAGATGTTCCTGCACATCGTGTCGTCAATCGCAATGGTTTGCTTACGGGAAAACACCATTTCGACGGAACCAATCTCATGCAACAACTGCTAGAAAGCGAAGGTATAGCGGTCGAAAACAACCAAATAGTCGACTTCAAAAAGCACTTCTGGCAACCCGAAATACTAACAGAACTTTAATAGTTGTCTATCAAAAGTTTTCCCATTTCCCTTTTATCGATTGAACTATTCAAACTATATTTGCAATCTAAATTCAGTTTAATATTTTGTAATACATAAATGTATTGTAAATCAATACATTAAATAAATAAATTCGTTTAATTACTTAAAAAATACAATAATAAAATTACTCACTTTTGTCTCACTTTTTTATTTTATTTACTACTTTTACAAAAGTTAAAAAGAAATCCAAATGAGTGCAACCATTATTCTAAATAAAAAACATAAAGACGATGATTTCGGTTATGTTTCTATCCTCTTTGTAAAAGAGAAAAAAAGAAAAACTATTTCATTGAAGTTTAGAATGCTGGAAAAGGATTTTACTAAATACTATGATAAAAGTTTCAAACAATTCAGAAAATCAAACACCTTTGATAGGGATTACATAAATAATCTGATTACTGAATCATTGAAAAAAGATGTGTTTAGTGAACAGAAAACCCAATATACTTTTTTAACTTACTTCAAGTCGAGAAGGGATTTGAAAAAAAATCTTAACACTTACAATTCCTATAATTCCGCGTATAATATAATTGAAACCTATTTGAAAAAACTCAACAAAGAGGACATTAAGTTAACCGACTTTAATACAGATATGGTTTTAGAGTTCAAGAACTATTTGAAGGAGCAGGAATTAGAACAAAGTACCATCAAGGCATATTTTAATGTTTACAATACTATTTTTAATAATGCAATTTATAGTGATGTGGTTATTATGAAAAACCCATTCAAGGGGATTAAGATTAAGACGACACCAAAAAAGAAAATCGTATTAGAAAACAATGACATAATAAAATTATTAAATATTGGACCCGGTCAACAATACTTTTACGAAAGTAGAATGTTTCTTTTACAATTCTTTATGAATGGTTCAAGGATAAGTGATTTATTATTGTTGAAAGTTGGTGAAATAAAAAGTAATGAGATACTTTATACTATGTTGAAAACTAAAAATGAAATACCTGTTGCAATGTCACCAGAAATATCAAAAATATTAATTGATATTTTTGGGTTTAATGAGCAACATAATCCCACTTCAAATAATAAAATCATTTACGGGAATTATCATTTGAAGACTTTTCTAAAACGACAACCTTCAAATCAATTGGTATTTAAAGATTTTGTTCAAAGTGATATATACAATGATTATGACAAGAAAAATAATTTTACAACGGAACAACACAAACACTTTAAGGTCTTAGTTGTGAAGTATAATGAAAGATTAAAAAAACTATGTAACTTGTATGAATTGAGTGAAACAAATGTTTCTAGTCATAATTGCAGACATACTTTTACAAATCTTTTGTTGGATATGGAAAATATTAACGTTAATGATTTAAGGGTATTACTTGGTCACAGTTCATTAAATACGACTCAAAATTATATTCAAACCGGATTCAGAAATAAAAAAACACAATCTGTTCAAACGGTTTTCAGAAAACAATTCAAGAAAGATTAATTTAATCAAGTCTTTTTGTTATTACCTAAAAGACCATTTTTGTATAAACAAGTATATACAAAATGGTTTTTTTCTATAAAAAATCCTTACTTCTAAAAACTACTTTATTTTGTCAATATATAACTTATACTGATTCAAATCAGCAAAAAATAAGTTACAAGATGAAAAAGAAAAAATCCCATTTACACACAACCTTTCTGAAATATCTTTTGGAAAAAAGTCAAAGTCAAGAACTGCCAGAGGAAGAAACCAACTTACCTGACAACAAATTATCTGATGAGTTTGACAGGATCGTTAATGGTGATGAGGTTCAAGACGAAACAGAAAATGATGAAGAAAACATTGATGACCTCATCGAGGAATATAGATTATTAGAAAAAATATACAAATCAAAAACTTATGGTAACATTTATAGTGAAAGGAAATAAAAAGTATTATGATATTGAAACTATGAGAACAGTTTTGAAAGTACCAAAATCAAAGATCCAAAGGGAATTAAAAAAACAAGATGCAGAAATAGTTAAATATAAAAATCTGCACTTGTATCAAGAATCAACTTTCTTTAATTTGATGGAGTTGATTCTCATTGAAAAATTAAGTAAAATAGATGGTTAATTTGAACAAGATTAAGAAGTGGAACGAGGAGATTAAAAAAAATAATGACCGATTAAAAGAAGAATCGGATTTTAAGAAAAAAGAAAAGTTGAGGTTGCAAAATGCAGTTTTGGAACTAAAGGTCAAAATTGAACGATTGAATTAAAATGAAAAGGAACAAATCATTTCTTAATATATAATTTAAGAAATAAAAAAATCTTTATAGAATGGCGGATAATGAGATAACGCTGGGTTCTATATCGTACTGCACTACCAGGGGAATTATACAAAGTGCAATCGTGGCATTAAGGTCGGGAGCGATAGGTATAACGGTGCGTCCAAGAGCATTGTAAGTAGCTGACCCAATAATAAATCAAGGACGATTTATTATGAACGTGATATTTATACGGCAAGTAATTATTGTTGGTACTATGTTCGAGATGACCAAGCAGATTAACCTCTGTCCTTGGAAAACTCATCTGAACATTCCAATTACCGGCAAGTCCCCACCACCCCTAGAATATTTCAAATCATTCACCAAACGAATTAAAGTTAGTTGAGATTACACAACGTGTGGTTTTTAGAAAATAACGTCCCAAAAACCACCTATTCATTCCAAAACAATAACCAACCTCAGCAGTTTACTAAAACCAAAAAGAGGATTGGTTCATACCAATCCTCTTTCAAAATAAACTTAACTAATTCTTATTGTAAAATAATCTTTTTGATATCTACAATTTGCCCTTGTGGGTTAATAATTTGTACAAAGTACATTCCAGATCCTCCCCAAGTTGCTAACTGCATAATGCTTTGGGTACCAGAGGTCGTTATTGGAGTTGTTGCCACTTGTTGACCTAAGGAATTGATAATTTTAAGTGTACCACCATTCAAATTGCTAATATTGTTAAAACTAATATTGATTTGTGAACTTGCTGGATTTGGAGCAATGGTGATGTTGTTGGCAAATGTTACTGGATTACTATATGACAACTGCCCCACATTGATAATTAATGTGTCAGTAACCGTAATATTTTGATAACAGATATTAGCATTAAATAAATCAGTAATTTCTTGTTGAATTAAAGGTCTATTCCAGATTCCAACATCGTCGATGTAAGAATCATATCCATTGAATCCCAAAGTATTTTGATTTGTGGTGTTTATTATTGTATTGGGGTTAAAAGAAGTGTTCAAAGTGGATAAAAGTACACCATCTTGGTATATTTTGACAAAACTTATAGTGTTACCAGTTGAATTATCAAAAACCCAAGTGTACATATGCCAATTATCATCATTAACTGGTTGATTTGAAGAATATGTAATTGCTGAATTAGCAAGATCAATAGAAACTCCTGAATTACCATAGTTAAAGCTACAGCTAAACCTACCGCCTTGTGTTAAAATAGACCCCCAAGCTACTGGCACAATATAGTCTGAATTTGTTGTTTTCATCCAATAATTAACACTTCTTGAATTACCACCCAAAATACCAGAATAAGAAGTTGTTATTTGACTTGTTGAAGGCAAATAAATTGAGGAATTATTATTTCCAAATCTATCAGTTGAAAGGGTTGAATTAGTAGTTCCTGTTTCAATTCCATTATTTCCATTACCACTAATATCATTAGCATTGCCAGTAAAAGGCCAAAAACCTCCCAAGCCGTTTGTTGGTACATAAGAGGGTACTTGAGCATTTATTGTAAGGGATGCAAACCCTATTAAAAGTAAAAGTCTTTTCATTTAGTTGTTATTAAAGGTTAAATTATTTAATATTTTTGTTTCACTATTTCTTTTTAGTCCATTATCAATATTTGTATATAAATCATCTATAAACGACAACTCATCTAATGGTATTAGAAGTTCACGAGTAGTTATTTTTCCTGAAAAATATTTTTCCAATTGTGTTTTATCAATTGGAAAGTAAGCATACTGATTATCATTATGTTTCTTAATTTTTAGAAAATGACTATTCTTTATTTTTTCAATTGAAATTATTGTTCCTTCTGATTCTATGATATTCATAACTTATTTATATTTTGTAAAGATATTAAATTAATCGAAAATCATATACTTCTGACCTAAAGAGGTTTGCTTAATAACGATTGACAACTAAAATCTTCCTGAACTTTAGTTAATTATTTTGCAAAAATATAAAATTATAGCAAATATGCTATAATAAAACAATTTTAATTATCTTCTTTTTGGTAGATGAAAAGGAGTGATAATTTAGCGAGAACATTTACATTTGATGAGGAGGGATTGCAGTTGTTAGCAAAACGACTAAAAGAAATCCGTGCTGAAAAAGGCATCAGTCAAGAGGAATTAGCCTATCGTTCAGAATTAACACTTTCACAAATTGCAAGGATTGAAACTACAAAAACAAATCCTACTATAAGTACTCTATTCAAAATAATCAGAACTTTAGATATTTCCCCAGCTGATTTATTCAATTTTGAGTTACCTAAAAACGCAAAAGAATAACATTTTCAAATTACTTTTTTTAAGTAGTTGATTATGATACAAATGAAAACTTTAACATTTGTAACTTTTCAAAAAAAATCCATTATCAGATAGTTACAAGGATAAAATCTTTGGTAGCATTCTGTAACTTATTCTTAATTAATTCATTATTTACTCAATCGTAACTACTTTAACTTTTATTAGAGTATCCTTTATTTTGACTGTACTTTTGCAGAATAAATAATGAAATAAACAACATTACATGAGAATAAATAGAAAAATTAACATATTTATAAAAAAGAAAACTTATGAGAAAAACCAGAACAAAAGAGGAATTGGAGATAATTAAAAATGATTTAGAGTATGAATTAATAGAGGTTGTTGACGCACATACTCATCATTACACAGAGAGTTTTACTAGTGAGATGGAAGATGAAGAGGAAATAGAAAAGTTTGAAAAAAAATGTGAGAACTTATATAAAAGAGATTTGCAATGTTTATTTGGAATATTGATTACAAATCATTTGGATTATCTGATTAATAAATATGATTTAGTGGTTGAAAATGATGAGGTTAATGATGATTTAATGACACCAATATACATTGAATATATGACAAAATATTTAGATCATAAATTATATGAGATTGATGATTCAGAAATATACAATGTATACAGTCAATTCATATTAGAGGATGTTGCAGAATACAATAGAGAAATTAGAGATAGAAAATTAAGTTTAATAGGTATAGAGGATTAATTAACAACAAATAAAAAAAATAGAAATTATGCAAACACAATCAATTTTCGACGGAGGATTTATGACTTATCCAACAATTTTCAAAAAGTCAAAACCAGTTTTTAACGAATCATTAATTACCAACAAATCTTTTTGTTTGGGGCCTGGCAGAAAAATGAAAGGTTCTGTCACTAACTTAAAAAATAATGTTGGTATTAAAGTAGGTGGCGTTGCTACTTTTACAACACCATTCCTATCAGGTAAAGATAAAGTTCTTTATAATGGGTATTTGTTCAGTTTAGTTGTTAAAAACAATATTGTTCTAATTGATATTCAAGATGGGAAATCATCTTTGCAATTAGAGTGCTGGGATCTAAATGAAATCGCAAAATCATTTAATTGTAAAAACCCTAAATGTGATGTTATTCCAACAAGTTATGTAGGAGACTTGATTACTGCAGGTAGATTACAAGTTAAGTTCAAAGTTGGTGCTGACAAGAACCACGGAACAGATTGGAAACTTATATAGTTTCAAAAAATAAGTGGGAACATTCAGATACCACTATAATACCAAAGAACCAAAATCATTAAGTAGGGAACGATTCAGGTACAAGCTTAATTTTATTAACCATTAAAATATAAAGAGATGTAAACAAGTAGAGGAATCACCTCAAAACATTCGGAACCCAGCCACAATAAGGGAAAGTGGCCTCAATTTATCACTAACTTAAATAATCCATTATGGAAATACATTTAACATTTTTGTTAAAAGATTAAAATGCCAGTTCTCACGATACTGGCATTTTTTATTTTATAAATGTACCAAACCACAAAGTGTATCATTTTAATCAATTAAGGTTAGGTAGTTTGATACGGTTTTTGTATCTTCGAAATATAAAATATTAAAATGATACAATATGAAAGTCGTTATATACTCTAGGGTTTCAACAAATAGTCAAGATTACAAAAGACAAACAGAGGAATTGTTAGAGTTCTCAAAAAATATGAATTATGAGGTCGTTTCTATTTTTGAGGAAAAAATATCCGGAGGGAAAACAAATGAGGAACGACTAGAACTAATGAAAATGATAAACTACATCAAATCTAATAAAATCGATAAAGTTCTTTGTTGGGAGTTAAGTAGATTAGGAAGAAATACTATTGAGGTTCTTAAAACAATTCAGTTGTTGAATGAAAACTGTATTTCTCTTTATATCAAAAACCATAACATTGAAACATTGAATGATAAATGTGAAATAAATCCAATGTCCCAATTCTTAATTCAAATCCTTACTTCTGTTAGTGAGATGGAGAAAACCCAAATCAGACAAAGAATTAAATCAGGTTATGAGAGTTATAGAAAGAATGGTGGCAAAGTTGGCAGAAAAGAGGGATTTAAGAAAGATACTGAAACTCTTTTAACAGAACATAAGGACGTTGTTAAATTATTGAAACAAGGATATTCAGTAAGAAAGACAATGAAACTAACTGATAAAAGTAGTGGGACCATTCAAAAAATTAAAAAACTTATTTCAGAATAATATGAATACCTCAACTAAATACTACCAACTTATGATTAAGATCGAAAATGACTTAATTTTATTGAAAAGGAAACTCAAAAAACATCAAACTGATTTTAATAAGAACCCTCATAATTGGGGGTTTATTGGAGACCTTGAATATGTGAGTAATGAGATTGATGAGGTTGTGAAGTTTTTAAGATAAAGTTATGATTTCTAACATTGCTTTATCAAGAAATATTCTAAATAATTATTACCTTTGTCCCACAAAATTATGTGAGTAACTGATAATGTTTTGAATCAAAAAATTACACTCATTATTACACTCTAAAAAAATAAAGTAACACAAATTGCTGATAATAAATCGTTTATGATTAACTATTATCTTTGCAATCTAAATTCAGTTTAAATAAACATAAACTGTTCAGAGCTACAATATAATGAAATTAGATAAAAACGAAATTCTTAAAGCGCTTGAAACCATTACCATAGCCGGCGAAGGAAAGAGCATGGTAGAAAGTGGTGCCGTAAAAAACATCGTGGTTTTTGGCAATGAAGTTGTCATCGATTTGACCATCGCCACACCAGCCATGCACATCAAAAAAAGAGCAGAAGACGATATCAAAAAACTCATTCACGAACAGTTTTCTCCAGATGCTGTAGTGAAAGTAAATATCAAAGTGGAAGCGCCAGAAAAAGCAGCAAACCCTAACGAAATTAAAGGGAAAGCTATTCCTGGAATCAAAAATATAATTGCAGTTGCCTCTGGAAAAGGCGGTGTTGGTAAATCAACCGTAACGGCAAATTTAGCCGTAACCTTAGCGAAAATGGGCTTTAATGTTGGCGTATTAGATGCCGATATCTACGGACCATCGATGCCGATTATGTTCGACGTCGAGTCGGAAAAACCAATATCCATAACAGTTGATGGTCGTTCGAAAATGAAACCCATCGAAAGTTACGAAGTCAAAATTCTATCCATCGGATTTTTCACTGCACCAAGTCAAGCGGTGATTTGGCGTGGACCCATGGCTTCCAAAGCGCTCAATCAAATGATCTTTGATGCCGATTGGGGCGAACTCGATTTTATGTTGATTGATTTACCGCCAGGAACGGGCGACATTCATTTATCAATCATGCAATCGTTGCCCATCACTGGAGCGGTTGTCGTAAGTACACCGCAAGCCGTTGCCTTAGCCGACGCTAAAAAAGGAGTGTCCATGTTTTTATCAGACAGCATCAATGTTCCCGTATTGGGAATCATCGAAAATATGGCGTATTTCACACCAGAAGAACTGCCGAATAACAAATATTATATCTTTGGAAAAGAAGGTGCTAAGAACTTAGCAGCAGATTTGCAAGTGCCATTTTTAGGAGAAGTGCCCATCGTGCAATCGATTCGTGAAGCAGGCGATTACGGTCGACCAGCGGCCATGCAAACGGGTTCCGTTATCGAAGGTGTTTTCGAAGAAATAACTAGAAACGTTGTGGAGGAAGTGGTCAAAAGAAACGAAAACTTACCTGCAACAGAAGCAATAAAAATCACAACAATGGCGGGCTGTTCCGCAGTAAAAAAATAGATTATTAGACAATTAGATTTTTAGATTGACAGATAGAACTAGCAATCTAAAAATCTAAAAGTCCAATAATCCAACAATCTAATAATCCAAAAATGACCACAGAAGAATTAACCATCAACGTAGAGAAAGCGCTCGAAGAAATCAGACCTTTCCTCAATTCCGACGGCGGCGACATCACCCTAATTTCTATTGAAGATGACAAACACGTCAGAGTGCGTCTCGAAGGAGCGTGCATCAGCTGTAGTGTCAATCAAATGACGTTGCGGGCTGGGGTAGAAACTACGATAAAGAAGTTTGCGCCTCAAATAGAAACTGTTGTTAATATTGCGTAATGTCACCCTGAGCGCAGTCGAAGGGTGGGCGTGACCACAAGGGTCGGGCTTTCCGCAGTACGCGGTACTTTGCTCCAATCCCTCACGCACTCCAGCATAGAATAACAATTTCATCTAAAAATGATAATTATCAGTTCATAAAAGGGCTGCTTTTCTAACCTTTGCGCCTCAGCAACTCAGCAACTCAGCAACTCAGTAACTCAGTAACTCAGCAACTCAAAAAAATGATTGAAACAGATATACTCATCATAGGCGCCGGACCAACCGGACTTTTCGCAGTCTTCGAAGCGGGACTTCTAAAGCTGAAATGCCACATTATAGATGCTTTGCCACAACCAGGCGGGCAACTCTCAGAATTATATCCTAAAAAACCAATCTTTGATATTCCGGGTTATCCCGAAGTGTTAGCAGGCGACTTAGTCACTAACTTGATGGAACAAATCAAGCAGTTTCAACCGGGTTTCACCCTCAACGAAAAGGCGGAAACCATCGACAAATTAGACGACGGGACGTTCATTGTAACCACTAACAAAGGAACAAAGCACCACGCTAATTCAATCGCAATTGCGGGTGGATTAGGGAGTTTTGATCCCAGAAAACCACTCATCAACAACATCGAATACTACGAGGAAAAAGGTGTCGAGTATTTCGTCAAAGATCCAGAATTGTTTCGCGACAAAAATATTGTAATCGCTGGAGGCGGAGATTCTGCCCTCGATTGGAGTATTTTCCTTGCCGACGTTGCCGCCAAAGTAACTTTAATTCACCGCAGAAACGAATTTCGTGGCGCATTAGATTCGGTCGAAAAGGTGCAAGAATTCAAAAAATTAGGTTTAATCAATTTGATAACGCCAGCAGAAGTTGTGCAACTACATGGCGATGATCATTTAAATGCCATCACCATCGATATCGACGGCAACCAACAAAAAATAGAAACAGATTATTTTATTCCACTTTTCGGATTGTCACCCAAATTAGGAGCAATCGCCGATTGGGGACTAGAAATAGAGAAGAACGCGATTGTCGTGAATAACGCACTTGATTATCAAACCAACATTCCCGGAATCTACGCGATTGGCGATGTCAACACCTATCCAGGAAAACTAAAACTAATTTTGTGTGGTTTTCACGAAGCTACTTTGATGTGTCAAAGTATTTACCAACGCATGAATCCAGGAAAGAAATATGTGTTGAAATACACTACAGTTTCTGGAGTTGATGGTTTTGATGGGACAAGAAAAGAAGCGGAGAAAGCGGTAGTAAAATCGATTGATTAATATGGCACAAGATATTTCCATAACTATTACGGATCGAGAAGGCGTAGCTCACGAAGTGCAAGCTCCAACCGACATGAACTTAAACATCATGGAACTTGTGCGTATGTATGAACTCGCACCTGAAGGAACAATTGGCATTTGCGGTGGCATGGCGATGTGCGCTTCTTGTCAATGTTATGTACTCAATGACGTTTTGAAAACAGAACGCAATGACGACGAAGAAGCAATGTTATCCGAAGCTTTTAATGTCAAGCCGAATAGTCGCTTAGGTTGCCAAATTCACATCACAGAAGATTTGGAAGGTTTAGAGATTGAATTGGCTCCAGAAGCATAGTCCGTTCAGTCTCCTAAACTCAAAAGTGCCTTTGGCAAAATCCTATCCACAAATTTAGCATATGCCAATTCCGAAGGATGTAATCCATCGCTAGCCACCAATTCTGGCCGCACTAATCCGGATCTTGTTATATCTGTAATATTCACAAAAGTAATCCCATTTTCATCACAATAATTTTTTGCAATGGCATTGTATTGGTCAATTGCGGTAGTAATATTTGCCGCACCTTGTCCAAATGGAGTAAAGGCGTAGTCTGGAATAGAAACCACGATCACATTTTTTTTATCACCCTTGGCAAAGGCAATCGCTTTCGTTACCAATTGTGGAAATTCGGCTTGATAAATAGCAATCGGCCTGTTTTGATATTGGTTGTTCACGCCAATCAACAACGTAACTAAATCAAAATTGGAAGAAGGGTTGACCAAATTGACTTCTGAAAGTAAACTCGTTGTGGTCCAACCTGTTTTGGCAATCACCTGCAGCAAAAACGGATTGTCCGGATAGGTAGCTTGCAAACTTGCTTTCAATTGTTCAGGAAACCGGCAAGTCGTGCAGACACTTTGTCCAATTGTATAACTATCACCCAATGCCAAGTAATTAATTTGCTTTGGACTTCCGAGATCGTAATATGGAATTGTATCGCCTTGACTGCAACTGCAACCAATGAAAATTACAAATGCACATAAAGTAAAATTCGCCAGTAGTTTCATTGTTAATTCCTTGTTTATCAAAAGAGTGATTGGGCGCATAAATATAAAAAGCTTCTCGTTGCCAAGAAGCTTTTTGATTAAAATTTATTATTAGTTTAATAAATGTTCAGTCTTATTTAAATGCCGGAATTCCAGTAATATCAGCACCAGTAATCAACAAGTGAATGTCGTGTGTACCTTCATATGTAATCACTGACTCTAAGTTCATACTGTGACGCATGATCGAGTATTCTCCTGTAATTCCCATTCCACCTAATATTTGTCTGGCTTCTCTAGCAATATGAATCGCCATATCTACATTATTTCTTTTCGCCATCGAGATTTGTGCTGTCGTTGCTTTTCCTTCATTTCTCAATACTCCTAAACGCCAAGTTAATAATTGCGCTTTGGTAATTTCGGTAATCATTTCAGCCAATTTCTTTTGTTGCAATTGGAAAGAAGCAATCGGTTTGTCAAACTGAATTCGCTCTTTCGCATAACGCAAAGCTGTATCGTAGCAATCCATCGCAGCACCGATAGCGCCCCAAGCGATTCCATAACGAGCCGAATCTAAACATTGCATCGGAGCACCCAAACCTGATTTTCCAGGCATCAAGTTTTCTTTCGGAACTTTGACGTTGTTAAACACCAATTCACCCGTTGCCGAAGCTCGAAGTGACCATTTGTTGTGGGTTTCCGGAGTTGTAAAACCTTCCATGCCACGTTCTACGATAAGTCCGTGAATTCTTCCTTCTTCATTTTTCGCCCAAACCACTGCAACGTCTGCAAATGGCGCGTTTGAAATCCACATTTTAGCGCCGTTCAATAAATAATGGTCGCCCATATCTTTAAAGTTGGTCACCATGCCACTTGGGTTGGAACCAAAATCAGGTTCTGTCAAACCAAAGCAACCCATGAATTCGCCAGTCGCCAATTTGGGTAAATATTTTTTGCGTTGTTCTTCTGTTCCGAATTTCCAAATTGGATACATCACCAAAGACGATTGCACCGATGAGGTAGAGCGAACGCCAGAATCACCGCGTTCTATTTCTTGCATAATCAATCCGTAAGAGATTTGGTCTAAACCAGCACCGCCGTATTCTTCAGGAATGTACGGTCCAAAACCACCAATTTCACCCAAACCTTTGATGATTTGTTTCGGAAATTCGGCGCGTTGCGCATAGTCTTCAATAATGGGAGAAACTTCACGTTTCACCCAAGCACGAGCGGAATCACGCACTAATTTGTGTTCTTCGGTGAGTAAATCATCTAACAAATAGTAATCGGGAGCTTGAAATAAATCTGGTCGCATATTGTATAATTTGGTTTACGAAAACGTTTGCAAATTTAAGGAAACATTTTCGAGAAAGAGACGAACAATTGTTATTTTTTCATCTGAATGGGTAGGAGCCGGGAACCTGCTGTTCGCTATATCTTTTGTTCCGCTTTGCTCCACAAAAGGATGCCGCTGCCATCAGGGCTAGGGCTACATTTTCAAGTAGAAGTCCTTGTTCAATGAATATATGCGAGTGTATTTTAGTGCCGTGCCGTTTCTAAATCCAACTTATCAATTGGTATTTCTTGTAGCTCTTGCTGTAAAGAAATAGCGGAATTTTCTGGTTGTTGAGTATGGCAACCCTTACGCGCAATAGCGTATTTCATAATTTAAATAGTATCTTTAACATTGTACTTTATATCTGAATAGATGAAAAGAAATATTGCTATTGTTGAAGACGACCGAGATTTGCGTGAAGCGATGAGCTTGATGATTCAATTTACGGACAACTATGAATTGGTTTGCACCTTTCAAAATGCGGAAGAAGCACTTGAAAAAGGAGACGAAATTGTAGTTGATGCTGTGCTTATGGATATAAATCTTCCTGGAGAAAGCGGTATCGAATGTGTGAAACGATGGAAATTGAATTATCCCAAAGTGCTTTTCTTAATGTGTACTTCTTACGAAGACGATGATAAAATATTTCAAAGTCTTAAAGCTGGTGCCAGCGGCTACATACTCAAAACCGATGGTCCTGCAAAGATTATCAATGCATTAAACGAACTTTTTGAAGGCGGCAGTCCCATGAGCAGCAGTATTGCTCGTAAAGTGGTCGCGAGCTTTTCAAAGGTCGATGCGAGTAATATTAATGTAGAAACGCTAACTTCCAGAGAAAGGGAAATTTTGGATTCGTTGGCAAGAGGAAGAATGAATAAGGAAGTTGCAGCGGAGTTAGATATTAGCATTGGAACCGTGCGCAAACACATACAACATATTTACGAAAAACTGCATGTCAATACCCGAGTGGAAGCAGTAAATCTTTATTTAAAACGGTAGCGCAAAAAATGAAAACTAAGATAGCAGCACTTTTACTTTTGTTTTTTTATGTGGGAACCGCTCAAACGATTCCGAAACTAGAATCTATTGAAAAATTCAAAACAAGTAGTACCAATCACGATAAGATTCTTTACGCTTTCACGACTGCGGAATACTATTTAGATACCGACGATATTGGTGCTTCCCAAAAATGGTTAAACATAGCCAAAGACTACCTAAATCCTGAAGTTGCAGATTCGACTGCTTGTCTTGTTCATAGTTTGCAATCGGAATTGTTTTACTATAATGGCTTATTCCAATTTGGTACGGATGAGTCACTAAAGGAAATATTGATTGCTAAAAAGAATAGAGACAATCTACTCATCGCAGATGGTTATTTTTTTCTTGGAATAAATCAAATCGAATTAAAGCAATACAAAAGCGCACAAGAATCACTTTGGAAATCCGGTAAAGTATATCCAAAAGGCGAAGTGCCGAAAAGGATGCGGGCCATCATTCAAAATGAGCATATTTACAATAACTTGGCGCAAGTCAAGATTAAGCTTAATGAATTAGATTCGGCATTTTTCTACAATAAAAAAGCCAATGAATATGCGGTTAGAGCAAAAAGCAGAAGAGGTATTCCAAATACCGAACAAACTTTTGGCGAAATTTATTTGATGAATAAAAAGCCAGATAGCGCGGCGTATTATTTTGAAAAAAGTATCGTTTCAGCAACTAAAAGTGAATACTATGATATTGTGCTTTTAGATTACGGGTTTTTGATCCAATGCCACAGCAATAAAGCAAAATTGCGCGAGGCGTATTATCAAAAAGGATTGCAGTTGATAAACCTCCGAATAGTTAATTCGGCTTTCCAAAAGTATTTTTTCACGAAAGCACTTGCTGTTTTTAGAACGGTCGACAGTCAAAAGACCATCTATTGTCAAGATCAAATCATCGACATCGATTCAAGAGCTCAAATTGACGGGAATTTGTATCTGCAAAACTTCACGGATCAATATGTGAAGAATGAGAAAAAGGTGTTGTCGTTAGAGGTTTTGAAACTCAAGAAACAAAAAGACATTGTTTTATTTCAGTTGATAATTGCTATATTATTGTTAATCTTATTGGTGTTTGTTATGCTTCATATCAGGAGGAAAAGCAAAATTAATTCTACGCTTTTGAAGCAGAAAAATGATATCAGTAAAGATTTGCACGATGATATTGGCAGTGGTATTTCTAGTATTTTGATTCATTCCGACTTGTTGCAGAAAAATGGCAATGTCGATGCAAAGCAAAAAGTACTACTTCTAAAAATTAATGATACGGCTCGAGAAGTATCGCAACGAATTAACACTTTTGTTTGGTCTTTGAATACGGAGCATAACACGCTTCGTGATTTTAAAGAATACGTGCAATTTTATGGTGAAAATTTATTTGAAGGCACATCCATTGAACTGCGATTTATTGAACAAACGGAATCGGATAAGCCGCTATTAATTGATGGTAAAACGAGAAAGAGTTTGTTTTTCAGCTTTAAAGAGATTTTCAACAATGCCTTAAAGCATTCGAAAGCAAGTAAAATTACAGTTAAAATTGTCGCACTTGACAAAAGGGATTTACTGATTGAAGTAAAAGATAACGGCGTTGGCATTCAAAGCGATATTTTCTTTGGCAACGGATTGAAAAATCTCCAAAAAAGAGTGGAAGAAATGAATGGTACGATTCAAATTGAAACACAAGACGGATTGTACACACGAATTCAAATTCCACTTTCTTGATAAATTTCATATACGCTATTAAGCGTATTATTTCAAAAATAGAAGACAAAATTCGCTTTTTTGAGGATAAAGCTAACGGCCAATACTCTCAATATCGTATTGCGAATCTTTATGATTAGACCGATTTTTACTTGATAAGAATCAACACTTAAAAGCGGTCAAAATGAGAACATTACTTTTAGCAATTTTTATATTTTCTAGCAATATTTTACTAGCCCAAGTCGGAATCAACACCACCACACCCAATGCGCAACTCGATATAAAGTCAAGTAGTCAAGTCGCTCCGAGTAATACAGACGGTGTTTTAATTCCAAAAATAGATGTTTTTCCAGCAATCAATCCAACAGCAGCGCAACAAGGAATGTTGGTTTATCTCACTACAGCGACCACATTTTCAGGAAACCCTAAGCCAATAGGTTTTTATTATTGGGATAATTCACCTGCCGATTGGATTGCTGTTAAAGGTACGGATGGCGGAACCTTAGATCAAGCTTATGATTTTGGCGGAGCAGGTTTAGGAAGAACTATAATTGCCGATACTGGACCAGTTACTATTATTGGTACTGATGGTTTGGTTTCAACAGGAACCTCCTCAACGGGTGCTGTTGCTCCCTCAGGTATAGGAACTAGAATGGTTTGGAATCCGAGGAAAGTTGCTTTCAGGGCAGGTTTTGTTAGCGGAAGTCAGTGGGATGATGGTAATATAGGATTTTCTTCTACTGCTTTTGGTCAAAACTGTATTGCCTCTGGTCAGAATTCCTTTGTGACTGGTTTTTCCAATACTGCAAGCGGTCTAAGTTCAGCGACGTTCGGACAATCGAATGTAGCAAGTGGTAGTTTTTCCACAGCTTTTGGTAATACCACAAATGCTAGTGGACAAAGTTCAATCGCTTCAGGACAAAATAATACAGCCCAGAGTTTTGGTGAAACGGTATTTGGAATTGGCGCTACTACTTACACACCATCATTAAGCGGAGCCATACAATTTAGAGCTGCAAATTCAACAGATAGATTATTTGTCATAGGAAATGCCATTGATACTAACAATAGTGGTACTGTTGATTTAGCAGAAAGGAGCGATGCATTATTGGTATTGAAAAACGGTTTAACTCGTTTGCCTTCAACAACCAATACAATGATTGATGCAGCCGATGGGAAAGCTGTAGTTACAAAAGAATGGTTGCAACAGAATACTTCAGGGACTTTAGATCAAGCCTATGATTTTGGTGGAGCAGGTTTAGGAAGAACCATAACTGCCGATACCGGAGCAGTTACAATAAATGGTACGGATGGATTGGTTTCAACCGGAAACGCCACAAATGGTGCTGTTGCTCCCTCAGGTGTAGGAACCAGAATGGTTTGGAATCCGAGAAAGGTTGCATTTAGAGCCGGTTTTGTGAATGGAAGTCAGTGGGATGATGTTAATATAGGACTTTGTTCTAGTGCTTTTGGTCAAAGCTGTATTGCCTCAGGTCTGAATTCCTTTGTGGCTGGTTTGGCCAATACTGCAAGCGGCGCAAGTTCAGCTGCTTTTGGTCAAAATTGTATTGCCTCAGGTCAGAATTCCTTTGTGGCTGGTTTTGCCAATACTGCAAGCGGCACAAGTTCAGCGGCATTTGGACATTTCAATATAGCTAGTGGTAGTCTTTCAGCAACTTTTGGGATCAATACGACGGCATCAGGAGATTTTTCAGCAGCTTTTGGTCGAGTTTCTTCGGCAAATGGAGAAAATTCGTTTGTTCAAGGAATTAATAATTCAGCTACAAGTTTTGGCGAAACTGTTTTGGGTATTGGAGCAACTCTTTATTCGACTTCACTAAATGGGGCAACCCAATTTAGAGCGGCTAATGCAACTGATAGACTGTTTGTCATTGGAAATGCCATTGATGCTAACAATAATAATTTTGTTGACTTAGCAGAAAGGAACGATGCAATGGTAGTGCTGAAAAACGGAAACATAGGAATAGGCAGTTCAACACCCCAAGACAAACTTCATATAGTTGGGAACCTCCGAATGGAAGACGGCAACCAAGCCGCTGGGAAAGTGCTAACTAGCGATACCAATGGTAGAGCCACTTGGCAAAATGCCTCTAATAGCGCTTGGGGTTTGACAGGAAATTCAGGATTAAATGCAAGTACTAATTTTATGGGAACGTCAGATGATGTAGATGTGGTTTTTAAAAGAAATGGTATTCTAGCTGGAAAAATTGCAAGTTCTAATACCTCTTTAGGTGTTTCTGCTGCAAGTGCAATTACAACTGGAGTAAACAATAATGCAATTGGGAATTTAGCACTTGGTGCAAATACTTCTGGTAATGATAATAATGCTTTTGGGACAGGTGCTTTAAGCGTTAATGTGGGTGGTATTAGAAATTCTGCTTTTGGATCTTTTGCATTAGATAATGCTGTTGGGGATGCCCAAAATTCTGCTTTTGGAGCTTTTGTTTTGGGGAACAATAATGGTGGTGATAGTAATTCAGGACTTGGATATAATGCATTAAATGCCAATTCTACTGGCTCAAACAATACAGCAATGGGAGTTGATGCTTTGAAAATAAACACTATAGGCGCTAATAATACAGCTGTTGGATTCAATGCCATGGCAACCATCAATCAAGGAAGTAATAATACAGGAATTGGAGTAGATACCGCTACGACATCAACATTAACTAGCAATGCTACGGCGATAGGTTATAAAGCTACTGTCGGGGCAAGTAATTGTGTGGTTTTAGGAAGTATCAATGGTGTCAATGGCGCGACGTCATCGGTGAACGTGGGCGTCGGAACTATTTCTCCAGCCACCGCACTTGAAGTGGTAGATGCTAATGTTACTACGACTGCCACGGTTGAAGGAACAATAAATGTGATGACCAACGGGGCACAGGCTATTGATGCCGGAGGTTCAATCACTTTAGGAGGATCGGTTACGGACGCTGGAACTACATTTAGAACTTTCGGTTCAATTGAAGGTAGAAAGGCTACGGCCACCACTAACGTTAATTCGGGGTATTTGTTGTTTAAGACTAATAATGCTGGAACGCTTTCGGAGAGAATGCGTATTACTAATGCAGGAGATATTGGAATTGGAACAGCAGCGCCGGGAGGACAATTTGAACTATCGTTAAACGAAGGTAGAAAGCCAACTTCGAACACTTGGACAGTTCCGTCGGACGCAAGATTGAAAAATGTAAACGGAATTTACCAAAAAGGTTTGGCAGAGATTCTTCAACTAAAACCTATCCGCTACAACTATAAAAATACCGACAAAAGAACTTTTGACCCAAAGGTTCTGGACAAAGAAGCATTTGGGTTTTTGGCGCAAGAAGTACAGCCACTTTTTCCAGAAGCGGTCGGAACAGACCCAGATGGGTATTTAAATTTTGATTTGCATCCAATTTTGATTGCCTCTATCAATGCTTTGAAAGAATTAAATGCAAAAAATGAGCAATTAGAGCAGAAAAGCATTCAATTAGAAAAAGAGAATCAATCATTGAAAGAATCAGTACAAGCAATCAATGATAAAATGTTGTTGATTATCGCTGAAATGGAGAAGCTGAAAAAATAAGGGTTACATTTTCAAATAAAAATCTTTTGTCAGCTCTATGTATTCTGGCGTGTATTGATGTCTTGCCGTTTCAATGATGAGTTCATCAGGGGTTAAAACCGGCAATTCATAGCGTTTAAAAGCCAAAAGACTCCGCTTGGTTTCAGAATTTGGGGTTCCTTTTACACGTGTAACCTTTACGGGGAATAATTCGGTTTCAGCGCACAAATCAATAAATCGAGTTTCTTCTTTGAAAGGAATAATCACGGCGAAGATTCCGTTTTCGGATAACAACAAATCAGCGGCTTCCACCAAATCTTCGAAAGGCAAAGCGTCCTGAAATCTTGCTAAATCGCGTTGTTTGTTTTCAGTTTTGTAGTCTTCGGCATAAAACGGCGGGTTAGAAACAATTAGGTCATACTCGTCTTCAGGTTCCTCTACAAATTCATCCAAACCTGCGTGAAAACAAAATAGGCGATCGCCCCAAGGCGAGTTCTCGAAATTATCAACGGCTTGTTCGTAGGCGTTTTCGTCGATTTCGAGTGCGTCAATTTGTTCAGCGGAGGTTCTTTGCGCTAACATTAAAGCAATCAATCCGGTTCCGGTTCCGATGTCGAGAATGTCATTGGGTTGGTGTTCGATTGGTGTCCATGCGCCGAGTAGTACGCCGTCGGTGCCGACTTTCATGGCGGTTTGGTTTTGGTGGATGGTAAATTGTTTGAACTTAAACATATTAAATTCCAATATTTAAAATTCCAAATTCCAAGGTTGGAATTGACGGATAATTTGACACTTATGTTTTATTAATTATGGCGGAAAATATTTTTCTAATTTCTTCAATTTCTGCCAAAAGAATTTCTGATTGGGATGAAAATTGAGGATTCATTTCGTGCAATAATTTCAACCAGTATTTTGTTTCTTTCGCTTCTTTTCTGGAAATTTTTAGTCGATATACAAAATCTTTATCGCCAAGTTTTTCGTTGGCTTCTATATAATTGGCACCAATTGAGCCTGAAGATCTGACAAGTTGCTTCGAATCTTCAATATTTGAAATGGTTCTA
>CANGTL010000026.1 GCA_947456815.1 Flavobacteriaceae bacterium | reverse complement strand
GCTTCTGTTACAACTTCGTTTTCGTCAACGCCTAATTTGTCTACGATAATCGCTTTAACTCTTGATGCAATGTCTGACATAATCTTTAATTTTAGAATTTAATTTGTTGGCAAAAATAAAAAACTTTATTTTAAAACCACGATTTAGTTGATAAATGTGCAAACGAATTTAAAAAAATAATTTCATTAAGAGGGTTTGTATGCTTTAATTATCATTTATTATTGCTTTTTTTGTGTAGATTAATTTAATCAAAATGAAAAAAATTGTATTGTTCGCTTCTGGTTCGGGTTCTAACGTAGAAAATATCATTTTGTATTTTAAATCGAATTCAGTTATTGAAGTTACAGGTGTTTTTTGTAATAATCCTTCTGCGAAAGTTATTGACCGTGCTTTGCAGTATCAAATTCCCGTGATTGTTTTTTCAAAAGAAGAACTGAATAACGATTTTGTTTTGGCTAAATTACTTGAATTTCAACCAGATATTATTGTTTTGGCTGGGTTTTTATGGCGTTTACCTACTTCCATTATTGAAAATTTCCCCAACAAAATCATCAATATACATCCTGCTTTGTTACCTAAATATGGAGGCAAAGGAATGTACGGAATGAACGTGCATGCAGCAGTGATAGAAAACAGGGATTCCGAAACCGGCATTACGATACACCATGTCAACGAAAACTATGATGAAGGCAATATTATTTTTCAAGAATCTATAAAAATTGATGACTGTAAGTCACCAGAAGAAATTGCTTCTAGAATTCGCAAATTAGAGCAAAAACGGTTCCCAGCCATCATCGAAAAATTCCTAATTCCTAAATCTTAAATCTATTGTCACACGAAGTACATATTTACACCGACGGCGCTGCCAAAGGAAACCCTGGGAATGGTGGCTATGGCGTTGTGATGGAATGGGTTGGAAAGCCTTATCAAAGAGAGTTTTTCGAAGGGTTTCGAATGACGACCAACAATCGAATGGAGTTGTTGGCAGTAATTGTAGGTTTGGAGAAATTAAAAAATCCGAATACCAAAGTTCTCATTGTTTCTGATTCTAAATACGTAGTAGATTCCGTAGAAAAGAAGTGGGTTTTCGGTTGGGAAAAAAAGGGATATGCTGGAAAGAAGAATCCGGATTTATGGAAACGCTTCCTTAAGATTTACCGCCAGCATCAAGTTGATTTCAAGTGGATTAAAGGTCATAATAACCATCGTCAAAATGAAAGATGTGACGAATTGGCGGTGATGGCTTCGCTTCAAAGCCAGCTTTCCATCGATGAATTTTATGAAAAAGTTGAAGCAAAACTTTTGTAAAAACATTGTTTTTTCCGCTTTGTAACTTTCAAAGTTATAAACTACCTTTGGGCCTTAATTTCAAACTTATCAGATGAATAAATTATTGATTGTTGGAACGGTTGCTTTCGACGCTATTGAAACGCCTTTCGGCAAAACAGATAAAATTTTAGGTGGAGCAGGAACTTTTATCGGATTGTCCGCTTCCTATTTCAACTTGCAATCTGCCATTGTCTCTGTTGTAGGAGATGACTTCCCACAAGAATATTTGGATCTGTTGACTGCCAGAAACATCGATATTTCAGGACTAGAAGTAGTAAAGGGAGGGAAAACATTTTTCTGGAGTGGAAGATACCATAATGACTTAAATTCACGCGATACACTCGTAACAGAACTCAATACACTCGCAGAGTTTCAACCTAAGGTGCCGGAGAACTTTAAAGACGCAGATGTTGTTATGTTAGGAAACCTTCATCCATTGGTACAGAGTAGTGTCTTGGATCAAATGAATAAACAACCAAAACTAGTAGTCTTAGACACCATGAATTTTTGGATGGATTGTGCCTTACCTGAATTATTGGGCGTAATCAAACGCGTTGATGTGATAACAATTAATGATGAAGAGGCCCGCCAATTATCTGGAGAATATTCTTTGGTGAAGGCAGCGGCAAAAATTCATACCATGGGGCCGAAGTACGTAGTGATTAAAAAAGGGGAACACGGTGCGCTTTTATTTCACAATAAAGAAATTTTCTTTGCACCAGCTTTGCCTTTAGAGGAAGTGTTTGACCCAACAGGAGCTGGGGATACTTTTGCAGGAGGATTCGCTGGATTTATAACTCAAAGCGAAAACATTTCCTTCAACAATATGAAGCAAGCCATAATTCAAGGCTCCAACTTAGCTTCTTTTTGTGTTGAAAAATTTGGAACCGAAAGAATGCAACAACTCAAAAAAGAAGAAGTGCAAGAGCGTTTGAAACAATTCAAGGCTTTAACGCATTTTGAAATAGAATTGTAATTAACTTTATGCCTCGAATTTCGGGGCATTTTTATTTTAATAAACAAATAACACAATTATAATGAGCGACTCGATTAAACATGAATGTGGAATTGCTTTACTAAGATTAAAAAAACCATTAGAGTTTTATAAGGAAAAGTATGGTTCAGCTTTCTATGGCATACAGAAAATGTACCTACTAATGGAAAAGCAGCACAATCGTGGTCAAGATGGCGCTGGATTTGCTTCAATTAAGTTAGACGTTGCTCCAGGAGAAAGATATATTAGTAGAGTTCGTTCAAATGAGACACAAGCTATTCAAGACGTTTTTGCGCAGATTAATGGAAGAATCAATGAAGAAATGGAGTTGCATCCAGAATACGCTGATGATGTTGACTTGCAAAAGAAGAATCTTCCTTACGTTGGAGAACTGTTTTTAGGGCATGTGCGCTACGGAACTTTTGGGAAGAACAGTATTGAAAGTGTTCATCCGTTTTTGCGTCAAAACAATTGGATGCATAGAAACCTTATAATTGCAGGTAATTTCAATATGACAAATGTTACCGAACTGTTTAATAGTTTGGTTGAACTAGGCCAACATCCTAAAGAGATGACCGATACTGTCACGGTTATGGAGAAAATAGGACATTTTTTGGACGAAGAGGTAACGGAATTGTACCAAGACTGCAAGAACAATGGACTTTCTAAGCGAGAAGCATCGCCGGTTATAGCAGAACGCTTAAATGTTGCAAAAATACTTAAGAAAGCGTCAAAAGGATGGGATGGTGGTTATGCGATGGCAGGATTATTTGGACATGGTGATGCTTTTGTTTTTCGAGATCCTGCTGGAATTAGACCTGCCTATTATTATGAGGATGAAGAAATTGTCGTGGTTGCTTCAGAAAGACCTGTAATACAAACTGTTTTCAATGTTGATTTTGAAAAAGTTCAAGAATTGCAGCCAGGGAAGGCATTAATCATAAAGAAAAATGGAATTTTAACTGAAGAAGAAATTATTCCAGCATCAATAAAAAAAGCGTGTTCTTTTGAGAGAATTTATTTCTCAAGAGGAAGTGACGCTGAAATATATCAGGAAAGGAAAGCGTTAGGAAAGTTAGTTTTGCCTTCTGTTCTTTCTGCGATAGAAAATGACACTGACAACACGGTTTTTTCATATATCCCGAATACCGCTGAAACCTCATTTTACGGAATGGTAGAAGCTGCTCAAGATTTTCTAAATCAAAGGAAGAATAAGTTCATTTTGGACAATAGAAAGACCTTGACAAAAGAAAAACTAGAAGAGATTTTGTCAGTAAAAATTCGAACAGAAAAAATAGCTATTAAGGATGCTAAACTAAGAACATTCATTACAGAAGACAGCAGCCGAGATGATCTTGTGGCGCATGTTTATGATGTAACTTATGGCGTTATTAAATCAACTGATAATTTGGTTATTATTGATGATAGTATCGTCCGTGGAACTACATTGAAGATGAGTATTTTGAAAATGATGGATCGACTAAGACCAAAGAGAATTGTCATAGTTTCTTCCGCTCCCCAAATTAGATATCCAGATTGTTATGGAATAGACATGGCTAAGTTGGAAGGTTTGGTAGCGTTTAAGGCAGCATTAGAACTCCTGAAAGAGAAGAATTTATACCACATTGTTGACGAAGTTTATAAAAAATGTAAGGCACAAGAAAACATGAGGGATGCTGAAATCAGAAATGTCGTTACAGAAATCTACAAGCCGTTTCTTCCGCAAGAAATATCAGATAAAATCGCGAGCATGCTTAGCTCCAAAGAACTTAATGCGGAAGTTAGAATCATTTTTCAATCTGTAGAGAATCTTCATTTAGCTTGCCCTAAAAATTTGGGAGATTGGTATTTCACAGGAGACTACCCAACAGCAGGAGGGAATAGAGTTGTTAACAAGGCATTTATGAATTTTTATGAAGGAAAAGATGCTAGAGCCTACTAAAAATGGATGTTTGTTAACACTTTATCGAGTTTTGGTGTAGTTCATCTAAAATATTTGTTAATAACAATCTACCAGTATACTTTTGGTGAACCATAGCATTAGTAGGTTAAGTTTATGGTAGATTTGGGGCAAAAAGGGTGAAAGAAATTTCACCTTTTTTATTTTATGCAAGTTGATAAAACACCCTTACAAAAGGCACACATACTCTTATTTGCCTATAATCCCAATTAATTTAAAGATTTGAATGAGGAAACCCGTTAAATGTGGTTAGATTTACACTACCATAATTTAGTAGGTTTAAGCTTATGGTAGATTTGGGGCAAAAAGGGTGAAAGCAATTTCACCTTTTTTATTTTATAGAAGTTGTATATACTAAAAGACCGGATTCCAATAGTAAGAATCCGGTCTTTTAGCTTATTAAAACGAAGCGTTCTATTTCTCCGATGCATATCGTCTTGAAACTTCAGTCCAATTAATAACGTTGAAAAAGGCTTCAATATAATCTGGACGACGGTTTTGATAATGTAGATAATAAGCATGCTCCCAAACATCCATTCCTAAAATAGGAGTTCCTCCACAACCGACATTTGGCATTAAAGGGTTGTCTTGATTCGGAGTTCCGCAGATATCAAGTTTGCCTCCTTTATGAACACAAAGCCACGCCCAACCAGAACCAAACTGCGTTGCTCCAGCTTTTGCAAAGCTCACCTTAAATTCGTCGAAACTGCCAAATTCATTTTCGATCGCATCAAGTAAATCACCAGTAGGAAGACCACCACCATTTGGTGACATTATTGCCCAAAAGAGATTATGGTTATAAAAACCACCACCATTGTTACGAACAGCAGCATTTTTCATGTCGAGATTAATCAAAATATTTTCAATGGTTTTGCCTTCTAAGTCGGTTCCAGCAACAGCAGCATTTAAGTTAGTTGTGTATGCATTATGATGTTTCGTATGATGAATCTCCATCGTGCGTGAATCTATATGTGGTTCAAGTGCGTTATAATCATACTGTAATTTAGGTAAATCAAAAGCCATAAAATGTAGTTTTAGTAATTAATAAATATTTTATTCAAATTTAAACATTTAACTTTGGAAATGAAATAAACCACCTCGTTAATTTCAAGAGTCATACATTCAACGCGGCGTCTGTTTTAATTTTTTTCTAATTTTAAGCTTTCATGGAGATTAGTAATCCACACCAAAGACCTTCATTCTCTGTTTATGATGCTTCAGCCGGCTCTGGAAAGACATATACTCTGGTAAAGGAGTACTTGAAAATCATTCTTTCTGCTAAGAAAAATGATGCTTATAGAAATATACTTGCGATTACCTTTACAAATAAGGCCGTTCATGAAATGAAGAGCCGTATTCTTCAAAGTTTATATGAATTTTCGAGGGAAAAAAGCAGTAGCAAAGCTACTCAAATGCTAGATGATATAGCTGATGACATGAAACTTCCAATTGCCAATATCAAGTCAAAAGCAATGGAAATAGTAAAACACTTGATCTACAATTACGCTTCTTTCGATATTTTGACTATAGACAAGTTTACTCATAAGGTTATTCGTGCTTTTGCTTACGATTTGAATTTGCCAAGCACATTTGAAGTCACTCTTGATACTGATTTGCTTTTGTCGGAAGCGGTCGATGCAATTATAGCTCAGGCGGGAGAAGATGAAACGATAACAAACCTACTACTTGATTTTACCATCGAAAAAGCCGATGACGACAAATCTTGGGATGTTAGTAGGGAGATTTTTGAAATCGGCAAACTTATTTACAGCGAGAATAATAGAGAACAAATTAGTCTACTCCAAAACAATACAATTCCGGAGTTTGTTGAGGTGAGAAAGAAGATAAGGCACTCCAAGACTTTGCTTGAATCTCAAAACAAGTCACTTGGCGCTAAAGCAATTGCATTGATAGACCAAAATAGTATAGACATCAGATCTTTTTCAAGAGGGACTTTGCCAAATCATTTGGTTTCTATTCGGGACGGAAAGTACAAAGTTGGCACCAAAAAATTCCATCAAATTGAGGAGGTGCAGATTAATAAAACCGCGAAAGATAGCGAGGTTATAAAATCGATAATTCCTGAAATAATTTCTGTCTTGGAGGAAGTGTACGCAAATTTTGATAAAGTTGATTTTTATAGCGCAATACTAAAGAACATTACGCCACTTTCTCTTCTAAATACAATTAGTAATACTCTAGATAGAATTCAAAAAGAGCAAAATTTGATATCAATCGCGGAATTTAATACTCTTATTTTTAACGAGATTCAAAATCAGCCAGCACCTTTTATTTATGAAAAACTAGGCGAGAAATATTTTCATTTTTTCATTGATGAATTTCAGGACACTTCAATAATGCAGTGGAAGAATATTATTCCCTTAATAGACAATGCATTATCAAGCGAGTTTCAACAAGGAGAAAAGGGAACACTTATGATTGTTGGCGACCCAAAACAATCTATCTATCGCTGGCGGGGTGGTAAGGCTGAGCAATTTATTGCAATTGCAAATAATGAAAATCCTTTTCATAACTCTGACAAGAAGGTGTTTCGATTACAAACTAATTATAGAAGTTATTCAGAGATAATCGACTTTAATAATAAGTTCTTTAAGTTTATTTCAGCTGAGTTTGCAGATCCTGATTACAGAGACTTGTATCAAAACCATAGTTATCAGTTAGGTACAAATCTAGAAGGAGGATATGTCGGCATTACTTTCTTGAATTCAAAAATAGATGATGATTTGAATTTTGAGATCGAAGAAGAGAACAACAAAAATGACCTATACTGCAAACTTACTTTACAGAAGATTCATGAAATTGTTGACAGTGGTTATGAATACAGGGATGTTGCAATTTTAACTAGGAAAAGAAGTCAAGGGATACAGCTTGCAGGTTATTTATCGAAGAGGAATATCCCGTTAGTTTCCTCAGAAACATTGTTAATCGAAAATTCGACAGAGGTTCGATGTGTAATTGACGTTTTAAAATATGTTAGGAATCAGAATGACAATGAAGCCAAGGCTTTTTTTCTATTATATATCGCGACAAATAATTTGATAGAGATAGCAGTTAATGATTTTGTTTCGACAGGGGTAAAATTGAAGGAAGAGTCTGATTTTGAGGCTTGGTTGCTTAAATTTGACATATCAATTAAATTTGAGAACCTCAGAAAGAAACCGCTTTATGAAGTGGTAGAACAAATTATAACCATTCTTATAAAGAGCAAGAAAAGCAATTCTTATTTACAGTTTTTTTTGGATGTTGTTTTAGAGCGAGATTATTACAAGCAGACTGGAATTTCAGATTTTCTAGTTTTTTGGGAGAGCAATTCAAGTAAATACAGTATTCCATCTCCAGAAGGGAGTAATGCTGTAAAGATATTAACTGTTCATAAATCAAAAGGACTTGAATTTCCTATAGTAATACTCCCATTTGCAGACGAAGACTACGACAAAAAGCCTAAGGATAAGATCTGGTTAGAAACCAACTTACAAGATTTTGGTTTGCCAAAAGTTCTAGTAGACAATACTAAAGCTGTTGAAAATTTTGGAGAAGAGGGGCTGGAAGCTTATTCGAGGCAAAAGCAAGAGGAATTATTAGATAACGTAAATGTTCTTTATGTCGCTTTAACAAGGGCGGAGGAACAACTGCACATTATTTCTAGTTTGGTTGGGCCAAGAAAAGATGGAAAATACCCAAATAGTATGGCTTCATTTTTCGTGAAATATTTGAAAGGAAAAAATATTTTTGAAGAAAATAAATTGAAGTATGAATTCGGCACATTAGAAAGAAGGCCGGCGCAAAAATCAATTGAAAGAAATGAAAACGAAATAATTGAAGTTTCTAGTAAGTTGAATTTCAGCAAAATCAAAATCGCTAAAAAAGAGGCATTGTTGTGGGGTACTTTTCAACAAGAAGCAATTGAATATGGAAATATTATACACGAAATATTATCCAAAATTAAATTAAAAAATGATGTTGACCAAGCGATTGCTATTGCTGTAGAGTCAGGATTAATAAACCTCAATCAGAAAGTAGATGTAAACGATGTCATTACTGAAATATTAAATAATGAAGAATTAGTAGATTATTTTTGTGAAGAATACGAAGTGTTGAACGAAAAGATAATTATTCAAAATGATGCCGCAACAATAAAGCCAGATAGAATTGTTGTTACGCCAAATAACGAAGTGTTTCTTTTAGATTACAAGACGGGAGTTTACAAAAGCAGTCACAAGGTTCAATTAGAAAATTATCAAAATGTTTTGGAAAAAATGGGTTTCAAGGTAGTACTTAAAACCTTAGTCTATATTGGAAAGAAAATAGAATTAATTAAGTTGTCAAATAGTTAAAATTTAGAGAATGTACCAAAAAATAAAAGAATATCTTGAGTTAGAGTTAGAGACAATCGAAAAGAATGGTCTTTTTAAGAAAGAGAGAATAATTACCTCTTCACAAGGCGCAGAAATACAAATTTCAACGGGCGAAAAGGTTCTTAATTTTTGCTCAAATAACTACTTAGGCTTGTCTTCTCACCCCGATGTTATTCAAGCGGCAAAGGACACAATGGATTCTCATAGTTTTGGAATGTCATCTGTTCGATTTATATGTGGAACACAAGATATTCATAAAGAGCTTGAAAAAAAGATTGCCCATTTTTACGGGACCGAAGACACAATTCTTTATGCCGCTGCATTTGATGCAAATGGAGGAGTTTTTGAGCCCTTACTTGACGAAAATGATGCGATTATTTCGGACAGCTTAAATCACGCATCTATTATTGATGGTGTTAGGTTATGCAAAGCAAAAAGATTCCGCTATGAAAACAGCAATATGGAAGATTTAGAAAAGCAGCTAATTGGAGCAAATTCAGCAGGTTCAAGATTTAAATTAATTGTAACTGACGGCGTGTTTTCTATGGATGGCATTGTAGCACCCTTAGATAAAATTTGTGACTTAGCAGACAAATATGATGCGATGGTAATGGTCGACGAGTGTCATGCTGCAGGCTTTATTGGGGCAACCGGAAGAGGTACTTTAGAAGCAAAGGGAGTAATGGGTAGAGTGGAAATTGTGACAGGAACGTTGGGCAAAGCACTTGGAGGCGCTATGGGTGGCTACACTACTGGAAAGAAAGAAATCATTGAAATTTTGCGACAAAGATCAAGACCATACCTGTTTTCAAATTCACTTGCTCCCGCAATTGTCGGAGCTTCGTTAAAAGTATTTGAATTATTAGAGAAAGAAACCACACTTCGGGATCGTTTGGAATGGAATGTAAATTATTTTAAAGAAAATATAAAGAACGCAGGATTTGATATCGTTGACGGAGATTCTGCAATAGTTCCAGTAATGCTGTACGACGCTAAACTTGCACAAGAGATGGCAAATGAATTACTTAAGAAAGGGGTATATGTGATTGGGTTCTTTTTTCCAGTTGTACCTAAAGACAAAGCAAGAATTAGAGTGCAACTATCTGCATCTCATACTAAAGAGCAAATGGATCGTGCTATTTTAGCATTTATTGAAGTTGGTAAAATGTTAAATGTTGTCTAAAGACCACTTCATTAGGTTTTTAATAGGTTTTTTTTAACATTTCATTTTGTAGTTATAAAATTACGTATTACTTTTGCCTAACAAAATATTGTAATCTAACAAAATTTAAGTATGAAACATCTTAACAAATTATTTGCTGCTGTGATAATGTTTGTCGGACTAAGTTCGCAAGCACAAGATAGTAACAATCCATGGGCTATTTCTTTTGGAACAAACGCTGTAGACACTAGAGTAAGTGCAGCTTCTAAAATCGAAGATCAATTTTCTCAGTATTTCAATGTAAATGACAATTGGAATATTCTTCCTTCTGTTTCGTACATTAACGTGTCTAGAAATGTTGGCGGAAGTTTTTCATTTGGAATCACAGGATCTGTTAACAGAATTAAAAGATGGGTTGAGCCAAGAGTTACAATCCCTGGTGATTATCCGGTAATAAATCCAGGTGATTTAAGTTACTATGGCGCCGATGGGGTAATCAAGTATAGTTTTGCAAATATGTTTGGATGGAAAGTTATTGATCCTTCTGTTCATGTTGGTGGAGGTTATACTTCAATGGGAGATGCTAGTTTTGGAACTGCTAATGGAGGTTTTGGATTAACTTTCTGGTTCACGGAAATGGTTGGTTTGTCTTTTCAATCAACTTACAAGTACTCATTTGATACTGATGCAAGAATTCCAGAACAAAACGTTCCTTCTCACATGCAACACTTTGCAGGTTTAACATTTAAATTTGGAGGAAAAGATACTGACGGCGACGGAATATATGATAAAGATGATGCTTGCCCTGAAGTGGCAGGTCTAAAACAATTTAAAGGTTGTCCAGACACAGATGGTGATGGTATTATTGACGGAAGCGATTCTTGTCCAGATGTGGCAGGTTTGGCAGAATTTCAAGGATGCCCTGACACTGATGGAGACGGAATTGCGGATAAAGATGATGCTTGCCCAGAAGTTTCTGGTCCTAAATCATTGAATGGTTGCCCAGATGCAGACGGAGATGGTATTGCAGATAAATCTGATAAATGTCCACAAGTAAAAGGGCCGAAAGAAAATGGTGGTTGTCCATGGCCTGATACTGACGGTGACGGTGTATTAGACAAAGACGATAAATGTGTAGATGTTAAAGGTACGGTAGCAAATAAAGGTTGTCCTGAAATATCAGAAGAGCAAGTAAGTAAATTAAATGCTTATGCCAAAACAATCTTGTTCAACTCTGGAAAATCTACATTCCAACAGCAAACTTACCCTGTTTTACAATCTATTACAGCTATCTTAAAAGAATATCCTTCTTCTAACTTTAGTATTGATGGTCATACAGATAGTGATGGTAAAGACGCTGCAAATCAGAAATTATCTGAAGATAGAGCAAAAGCGGTTAAAGATTATTTGGTTACAAATGGAATTGCTGAAGGAAGATTAACTTCTACTGGTTTTGGTGAAACTAAACCAATTGACAGTAACAAAACCAAAGCTGGAAAAGCGAACAACAGAAGAGTTGAAGTTAACTTAGTTAAGTAAATAGCTTTAAAATATTTCTCAAAACGCCTCGATAAGTCGAGGCGTTTTTTTTATTTTTATGCGATGACAAATGATACATTTTTAGACCATATAGCAAAATCGGTAATAGCCAATTACCCAGATTCCCTGTCTAACACAATCATTGTCCTCCCAAATAAAAGAGCAAAAATTTTCTTGATTGATGCCTTAAGAAAGCGAGTTAACAAGCCTGTTTTCTTGCCAGAAATTGTGAGTATTGAAGATTTTGTTCAGCAAATTTCATGTCTTCACACTTTAGACGCTATTGAATTAATTTTTGAATTCTATGAAGTCTACTTGTCAACTGAACCACTATCTGAAAAACAACCCTTTGACTTATTTGCTAATTGGGGAAAGACGCTTCTACAAGATTTTAATGAAATAGATCGATATTTATTAGAGCCAGATAAGATTCTTCGGTACCTCGATAATATCAAAGAAATCGAGCATTGGTCATTAGATTCAGAGCCGAAGACAGATCTAATTCAAAAGCATCTTGAATTTTGGAAATCACTACCTAATTATTATCATAATTTGTACAACCGCCTATTGAAAAATGGGAAAGGATATCAAGGTATGATATATAGGGAAGCGGTTAGAAATCTCAAGGATTTTGCAATTTTGAATGCACACAAGAATTTTGTGTTTGCAGGTTTTAATGCCCTCAATGCGGCAGAGGAGATCATATTTCAGCATTTTCTTGCTTCAAATATCGCAAAAGTCTATTGGGACATCGATGAGTCTATTTTGAACGATGTCGAACATGATGCTGGATTGTTTCTGAGAAATTATCGAAACAACTGGAAATATTACAAATCAAATACGTTTGATTGGATTAATTCCGAATTTACGAAGGAAAAGAAAATTCAAATTATTGGCACGCCAAAATCCGTTGGGCAAGCTAGGATTGCAGGGCGCACAGTTGAGAATTTGAAAATTACAAATCCCAATGATGAACTAAGCAAAACAGCGGTAATTCTAGGAGAAGAAAACCTATTGATTCCGTTGCTTTATTCTTTGCCAGACAATATTGAGAATATCAATATTACAATGGGTTATTCAAGCAAAAATAATCCATCTCAAACCCTCATTGCAAAATTGTTTAAAATGCATACCAACGCTTTATCCCGTGATGAGTCACATTATGTGTATTACCATAAGGATGTTGTCGATATCTTAACCCATCCATTGGTTGAGCCGTATGTCAATAGTAGCCAGTTGGTTCAAATCATCAACAGGAATAATTATTCATTCATTTCCTATAAGAAATTGTTTGAGTTGCAGAAGGCTCCCAACGAGTTATTTCATTTACTATTCGAGAAATGGGATGTAAATGCCACCAAAGTTTTAGAAAAAATATTGAGCCTCATAAATACAATTAAAGACAAGCTTAATAATGAAAGCGATGAAGGACAAATTACTAAAGCATTTTTGTATTCTATTTTCAAAGTTATTAATAAGCTTATTAATTATTCGCTTCAATACCAACATATCAATTCGATAGATACATTGCAGGCGCTCTACAAACAAGTTATTGACTTGGCCGAAGTTTCATTCGAAGGGGAACCTTTAGATGGTTTACAGATTATGGGAGTGTTGGAAAGTCGTGTCTTGGATTTTGAAAATGTAATTATTACATCCGTAAATGAAGGCAAGTTTCCAGCAGGTAAGTCAAACAATTCGTTTATTCCTTATGACGTCAAAAGGGAGTATGGTTTACCAACTTTTAAAGAAAAGGATGCGATTTATTCGTATCATTTTTACCATCTTTTGCTAAGAGCAAGGAATATCATCTTAATTTACAATACTGAGAGCGAAGGGCTGGATGCTGGTGAAAAAAGCAGATTTATTACCCAATTGGAGTTTGAGAAAAAAGAAAATCATCAGTTGACTCACGAAATTTACAATGCTACGCTCCCTGAGACTGCTTATCAACCCAAAGTAGTTCCAAAATCAGACTCCGTAATGATCCGACTTAACGAGTTGGCAACCACCGGATTCTCGCCTTCTTCTTTAACAAGTTATATAAGAAATCCAATTGATTTTTATTTTCAGAGAATATTACAAATTCGCGAAACGGAAGAAGTAGAAGAAACAATCGCCGTCAATACGCTCGGAACGATTATACACGAAACGCTGAAAACACTATACCAGCCACTTGAAGGCAAGTTTTTGAATGAAGTTATTTTGCAAACTTTTTTGAAACAAATTGACGAAGAAGTGCTGAAACAGTTTAAGCTAGTTTATAAAGAAGGAGAAATCAAAAAAGGGCGTAATTTATTGGCGTTTGAAGTAGCTAAACGCCATGTTCAAAATTTCATTAAACTCGAATTAGAAAGCTTGAAAAAGGAGACAAGTATCAAAATCATAGCGATTGAACGAACATTTCAGCGTGTCTTTGAGCATCCAAGTTTACCTTGTCCTGTATTAATCAAAGGAAATGTTGATCGTATCGAAGAACGAAATGGTGTAATTCGAATTATTGATTATAAGACTGGGAAAGTCGAAAAGAGTAATATTTCATTAAGAGCGTGGAATGGACTCACACAAGAGCTTAAAAACGATAAAATAATTCAGATTCTCTGCTACGCCTATATGTTTTTTGAAGAAGCAGAGGGAAAGCAAATAGAAGCGGGAATTATTTCTTTCAAGAATTTAAAATCAGGTTTCTTGCCTTTTGCTTTTCGGGGTGAAAACGAACTAAGTTCTATAATAAATCAAGAAGTGCTACTTCATTTTATGGATGAAATCGCAGCGTTGCTAAAAGAGATTTTTGATAATGAAATTTCATTTGAGGAAAAGTTGCTCTAGAAGTGATTATGTTTTCTTCACAAAATCAGCAATGACCTTCAAAGTTTCTGCTTTATTCTCAATATGACTCATGTGCCCATCTGGAAACGGAACCAATTGAACCTTTGTGTTATCGATTTGATTTACATTTTCTGCATAATTCAAAACACCGTCTTTCTCCCCAAGAATCAGCATTTTCGGAAACGTAGTTAAATGCAATAGTACTTCACGGTCTTTTCTTATTTTCATGCCTTCCAAAGCAGCGATTATTCCCTGTAAAGGCGTTTCTAATGCTTCAAGTTTAACTTTTTCAATTTCGTCAACTAATTTTGTTCGATTTTCTTCGCTAAACAAATTAGCAATAGAAAGGCGAACGAATGAAGTATAATCTTTTTTTACCGCTTTGATGGCGCGATTTCGGTTTGTTTTTCGTTCCTCACTATCAGATCTAGAAGTCGAATTCATCAAAATCAAACCTTTCATAAACTCAGGAAACAATTCAGCAAAAGCCAAAGCCACATAACCACCCATTGAATGTCCAATAAAAACGGCTTTCCTAATTTTCAATTCCGCTAAAACAGCATGAACCATATCAGCCTGATCTTCCATAGCGTGAACATAACCCAAACATCCCGTTGCGCCATGCCCAAGTAAATCAATTGTAATAACACGGTTCTTTTGCGATAATTCAGGAATAAAATGATTCCACATCGATTGGTTTTCCAGAAAACCATGTAACAAAACAACAGCGGCTCCTTTACCAATGTCAACATAATGAACCGCTGTGTTTTTATAGAATAGGACTTTCACTTATCAAGATTTTTAGAACAAATCAACGTAATGCTTTTGAAACGGATAATTGGCTTTAGGAATTCATCAAACTTTCAATTTCGTCAACTTCTATTGGAATATTTTTCATCAAATTAAGCGGTTCCCCTTTTTCTTGTACAACAATATTATCTTCTAATCGGATTCCAAATCCTTCAGCAGGAATATAAATTCCAGGCTCAACAGTAAAAACCATATTGGCTTTCATTGGCTCATGCAATAATCCATAATCATGTGTGTCTAAGCCCAAATGGTGCGAAGTGCCGTGCATAAAGTATTTTTTATACGCTGGCCAATCTGGATTTTCGTTTTGTACATCTGCTTTGTCAATTAATCCTAATCCAAGTAATTCCGACGTCATTAATTTTCCAACTTCTACATGATATTGTTTCCACAATGTTCCTGGCGTCAACATTTTTGTTGCTTCATTCTTTACGCGAAGAACAGCATTGTAAACCGCTTTTTGACGCTCTGTATATTTTCCAGAAACAGGTATCGTTCTAGACAAATCACTCGAATAATTGGCATACTCTGCTGCTACATCTAGCAATATTAAATCGCCAGCTTTGCATTGTTGGTTGTTTTCAATATAATGCAGCACATTGGCATTATTCCCAGAAGCGATAATTGGGGTGTAGGCAAATCCTTTAGATCGATTTCGAATGAATTCGTGAATCAGCTCAGCTTCAATTTCGTATTCCGTCACATTTGGCTTTACAAAAGGCAATAAACGTCTAAAGCCTAATTCAGTGATGTTACACGCTTGTTGAATTAAATCTAACTCTTCGCTTTCTTTCACAGATCGCAAACGTTGTAAAATCGGATTGCTTTTAGCCACTTGATGCGCTGGGTATTTTGCTTTCCACCATTTTACAAATCGATCTTCTCTAGTTTCCGTTTCTACAGCTGCACGATAATGTTCATTGGTGTTAATGTACATCGTATCAGAATAAGTCATCATCTCATTTAGAATCTTATGAAAGTCTTGTAGCCAGTAAACAGTTCGAATTCCAGAAACTTCAAAAGCACGCTCTTTGGTTAGTTTTTCTCCTTCCCAAATCGCAATATGTTCGCTAGTTTCTTTTAAAAATAGTATTTCACGTTGGTGTTCATATGGCGCGTCTGGAAAAAGCAACAACACACTTTCTTCTTGGTCGACACCAGACAAATAGAAGATGTCACGATGTTGCGCAAATGGCAAGCTACTGTCTGCGGATACTGGATAAATGTCATTCGAATTAAAAACCGCCACACTATTAGGCTTCATGTGAGCAATAAATTTTGCGCGGTTCTTTATGAAGAGATTTCGATCAATTTGGTGGTATTTCATAAGATTAATTTTGAGTTTGAATAGGAATCAAAATTAAGGAAACTATTTTCTTATCAACCAGCCAAATGGCATTAATTTATATTCTTGCGAATGCGACTCATATGCCTTGAAGAGATTCCTAAAAAAGAAGCTAAATGATGTAGTGGAACTTGTTGAATCAAATTAGGTTCTTTATAAAGCAGTTTTTTATAGCGTTCTTCCGGAGTTAACGTGAGTAAATCAATACGATAATCATCGATGCGACAAATTTGTTTTTCTATTAGGTTGTAATAGAACTTCCTAAAAGCCTCGTTCGTTTCTTTCAAATATAGAAAAGCTTCAAGATCAATAACCCAAAGCTTGCAATTGAAAAGGGCTTTAATGCTTTTTCGGGAGGGTTTTTGACTTAAAAAACTCTCTAATGAAGAAGTGACCGTGTTTTTTAACGCGAGATAAGTTGTTTTTTCTAGGTCATCAACAATAATACTATGTTGTAGAATTCCACTTTCAACAAAGCAAAAGTATTTGCAAATTTGCCCTTCTTTGACAAGGAATTCGTTTTTCTGAAGTTCGAGAAGTTTAAAGAATTCTTTAGATGTAATCGTAGCGTTGTTGATTGAATCGTCCGAAACGATTAACTGCAAATAATTTAACAACGATGCTCGAATTTCTTGAGATTTCATATTTGAGATTAATTTAGACAAAAGTAAATTAATCAATCCATTTGTAGTATCTCGCGCCTATTAAGTTTGGATTTTCCATTTCGATTCTGTCAAGAATCCATTCGTTTTTTGGCGTTAGAATGCTCTTTTTTTGTTCTTTCCTATGAAGTCTTTCATAGGTCTTAAAATCAATTTCAAAACTATGGGCAAGCGTTTCGTAGAGTTTTAACTCGGATAAAGCAATCTTCCACTTGCTTTGAATAGTTCCTTCAAACACTTTTGATTTTGATCCACTGCCATACGCTAAAAATCCAAAAGTTGAATTGGCAATTTCTTTATCACTGTTGTAAAAATGTGCTAACGTTGATAGCAATCCCATAAATATTGAACCAGTATACAAATTACCAATCAAGGAGGAAGCTAATTCTGCTGGCTGTATTTTGGAAACAACAAACGATTTGTATGACTCGGATTTGCTGATTTCCTTTAGTAAGTCTTGGAATTCTGCCGGTGTTTCGTTTCCAGCTACAATATTGTCTTCAGAATCTAATGCATAAATTTCCGTCAACATTCGCCGTGCCTGAAAAGCATACGGCAGATGCATAATAATGCTATTCCAAGAAATGTAAAGTGTTTGAGAGGTTTTCTTTAGGTTTTTTAGCAAAAAGTAAGCATTCCGAGTTCGATCCATATAACATTGATTTGAATATTGACCATCGAAAACCGGTTGATCTTTGTGAATTGCGATTTCGGCTTCAAGGTTGTCAAACCAAGGATCATTATTGTCATTTCCCGTAATAGTAGATTTCAAAATTGTGCGATGGGGTTTGAAAAAATCAAAAAGTCCTTTCGTGTTTGTGGCCCAAAGATTTTCAAATGCAATTATCCGAGGATTTTCGGTAATCAACATGGCTACAGCGCCAGCACCTTGTGTGTATTCGCCAGTTGAGTTTAGATCATATTTCGCAATGTCGGTCGTCACAACAATTGCTTTTTTATCAGGGTTTAAGCGAACAAAGTCAACACAGTTATGGAGTGCGTCTACGCCGCCTATACAGGCAAAAGTAAAGTCGACTGCATCACAAGCAGACAAGGTGTTTTCTCCAAACTTTTGTTCAAGTAAAGCAAGTAAGAAGGAGGCGATGGGTTTCGAATTATCAATACTGCTTTCAGTTCCAACATATATTCGAGCTATTTCATCTAAATTGATCTTGTGGTCTAGAATCAATTCCGTTAGAGCATTTGCGCCAAAAACAACTACATCTTGATGAACGTCCGGGAGTGTCATTTGAATTAAGCCCAGTCCTTTTTCTAATTTTTCCGGATCTATTAATCTTGCTTTAGCAAGGGACTTTATGGGCAAATGTATTTTTGCTACATCGAAACTAATTGCATCAATACCTATCTTCATTTTTTTTATTTTTTAGTACGGAAAGGTACAATTTCACTGAGCTGGCGGATTGTTTTCACTTGATAAAAAAAGTGATAAGTTACATTTTTACCGATTTTTGAGAAACACACTAACAAAATTTACAAATGAATATTTAAACTTTAAAATCTTGCGAATAGTGATAGTAATTAGCAATTATTTAAATGTTGTTTATTAGTCCGACACAGTTTCTTATTCTTAGGCCATAATACAAAGCTGCTTGAAGGATACTTGAAAGTTCGAATAACCATGTAATTGAGCGTCCTATTTTTATTATTTTTTAGAAGTTTTTCGAAGGTTATAGCCAAATTGATAAAAATATGATGCCCTTTTAAAAGGTTCGGTGTCGGTCACTGCTGCTGGTTTTATATTAAACATTTTAAAATCATTATAAATTACACCGAAAAGGTTGTAGTTAAAAGCAAATAGCGTTATTTTTGTGTGCTTTTTATAACAAATTACACATCTTATGGCAAAATCTGCATTAATGAAGTCATCGCTGGCAAAGAAGTATTGGATGGCCTTAACGGGCTTGTTTTTATGCTTGTTTTTGAGCGGTCACTTGGCGGGGAACCTTCAGTTATTGGTTCCTAACAATGCGTTGAATTTTAATAAATACGCATTATTTATGACCTCTAATCCAGCGGTTAAGATTCTTTCGTACTTAACGTACATTTCAATTCTTTTCCATGCTATAGATGGGATTATGTTGGCTTTCCAAAATAAAGCGGCGCGGCCTATCGGCTATGCAAAAAACAATCCGTCGGCGAATAGTCCGTGGGCTTCTAGAAATATGGCGGTTTTAGGAACTATTATCTTAGTTTTTATCGTAACACACATGGTTAGTTTTTGGGCCAGAATGCATTTTGATGAAAAAATGCCATTGCAAACTATGATGATTACCGCTCAAGGTCAATCACAAGAGTTTTACCTTACGACAGACGGAAGTTACTTGCCAAAATCGCAGGTGGATCAAAAAATGCTTTTGATTAAAGACCGCACAGATTTTTATGATGCAGGCGCCAATGTGAAAATCAAAGAAGGTTATAAAGATTTATACAAGATAACCATAGAGTTTTTTAAACAGCCTAAATATGGTCTGTTATATACGGTTTTGTATGTTTTGTCAATGATTGTTTTGTCATTTCATTTACTACATGGATTTAGTAGCGCATTCCAGACGATGGGACTTAATAACCCGACATACACTCCAATTATTACAGCATTCGGAAAAGGATTCGCTATAGTTGTTCCTTTGTTGTTTGCTATTATTCCAATTTACATTCATTTTTTTCTAAAAGCTTAACAATATGGCGTTAGATTCAAAAATACCTGAAGGTTTCATTTCAGACAAATGGACCAATCACAAAAATCATTTAAAATTAGTTGCTCCCAATAACAGACCAAAAATCGACATTATTGTTGTAGGAACTGGTTTGGCTGGAGCCTCTGCAGCAGCATCTTTTGCTGAAATGGGCTATAATGTCAAAGCATTTTGCTATCAAGATTCTCCTAGAAGAGCGCACTCGATTGCTGCTCAAGGTGGAATTAATGCAGCCAAAAATTATCAAAACGATGGTGACAGCATTTACAGATTGTTCTACGATACCATAAAAGGAGGTGATTATAGAGCGCGTGAAGCGAACGTTCACCGTTTGGCGGAAGTGTCAGGAAATATCATTGACCAATGCGTGGCTCAAGGAGTTCCATTTGCGCGTGAATACGGAGGTTTATTAGACAATCGTTCGTTTGGCGGAACCCAGGTTCAAAGAACTTTTTATGCCGCAGGTCAAACAGGACAGCAACTTTTGCTAGGCGCTTATTCTGCTTTGTCACGGCAAATCGGTTTAGGTCGCGTTCAAATGTTTAACCGTCACGAAATGCTTGATTTAGTTAAAGTTGATGGAAAAGCACGTGGAATTATTGCGCGTAACCTAGTGACAGGTGAATTAGAAAGACACTCGGCGCATGCCGTTGTAATCGCTTCAGGAGGTTATGGAAATGTTTATTTTCTTTCTACCAATGCGATGGGAAGCAACGTAACAGCTGGTTGGAAAGTGCATAAAAAAGGAGCCTTGTTCGCAAATCCGTGTTTTGTACAAATTCATCCCACTTGTATTCCTGTTCATGGTGTCAATCAATCCAAATTAACATTGATGTCAGAATCTTTGAGAAACTCTGGAAGAATATGGGTTCCGAAGAAAAAAGAGGATGCAGAAGCGATTAGAGCAGGTCAATTGAAGCCGACTCAAATTGCAGAAGAAGATAGAGATTATTTCTTAGAGAGAAGATATCCTGCTTTTGGGAATCTGGTTCCAAGAGACGTAGCCTCTAGAGCAGCAAAAGAACGTTGTGATGAAGGCCATGGAATTGAAGCCAACGCAACGAATGAAGGTGTGTATCTAGATTTCTCAACAGAAATTCAAAGCAAAGGAAGACAAGCCGCTTACGCAAAAGGGAATCACAATCCGTCTGCAGAAGAAATTACGGCCTTAGGAAAGCAATGGTTGGAAGAGAAGTACGGTAACTTATTTACCATGTATCAAAAAATCACAGACGAAAACCCATATGAAACACCAATGAAAATCTATCCCGCAGTGCATTACACTATGGGAGGCGTTTGGGTTGATTATAATCTACAATCTACCATTCCAGGATGTTTCGTAGCTGGAGAAGCAAATTTCTCCGACCACGGAGCAAATCGTCTGGGAGCATCAGCCTTGATGCAAGGCTTGGCAGATGGTTATTTTGTATTGCCTTATACCGTTTCTAATTATTTGGCAGATGAAATAAGAACGGGAAAAATTTCTACTGAAAGCCCTGAATTTATAGAAGCAGAAAATAGTGTTCGAGCATCGATAGAAAAGTTCCTTAACAACAATGGGACAAAATCTGTAGATCATTTCCACAAAAGATTAGGTTTAATCATGTGGAACAAGGTTGGAATGGCGAGAAACGAAAGTGGATTGAAACAAGCTATTGAAGAAATTGCGGCTCTGAAAGAAGAATTTTATAAAGAGGTAAAAGTCCCTGGATCGGCCGACGAGTTAAATCCTGAGTTGGAAAAAGCACTGAGAGTGGCAGATTTCATTGATTTAGGTCAATTAATGGCGATGGATGCGTTGCAGCGTAACGAATCATGCGGAGGACATTTCCGTGAAGAATATCAAGATACAGAAGGTGAAACTTTGCGCGATGATAAAAATTTCTCTTTTGTAGGTGCTTGGGAATATCAAGGTGATGATATCAGTAAAGAAAAGCTTAACAAAGAAGAATTGAAATACGAATTTATCAAAATTGCAGCTAGAAATTATAAATAAGATACAGTATGTCTACAGCAAAAAACATCAATATATCCCTTAAAATTTGGCGCCAAAGAAACGCTCAAACTAAAGGAAGCATGGAAACGTATCAATTAGATAATGTTTCTACCGCTAGTTCATTTTTAGAAATGCTAGATCAATTGAACGAGCAATTAATTAACGATCAAAAAGAGCCCGTTGCATTCGATCACGATTGTCGTGAAGGAATTTGTGGCATGTGCTCACTTTATATCAATGGTCGAGCTCATGGGCCAGACACAGGGACGACTACGTGTCAGTTGCACATGCGTAAGTTTAAAGATGGAGACACAATCTACATTGAACCGTGGAGATCAAAAGCATTTCCAGTTGTAAAAGATTTGGTTGTTGACAGAAGCGCATTCGATCGCATTCAACAAGCTGGTGGATTTGTTTCTGTGAATACCTCTGGAAACACGATTGACGCCAATGCGACTCCAATTGCAAAAGCGGATGCCGATAAGGCTTTTGAAGCTGCTGCTTGTATTGGTTGCGGTGCCTGCGTTGCTACTTGCAAAAATGGTTCTGCGATGCTTTTCGTAGGAGCTAAAGTTTCTCAATATGCATTGTTGCCACAAGGAAAAGTAGAAGCTTCTCAGCGTGTTTTAAACATGGTGCGTCAGATGGACGAAGAAGGATTTGGAAATTGCACCAATACAGGTGCTTGTGAGGTAGAATGTCCGAAAGGAATCTCTTTAGAGAATATTGCTAGAATGAATAGAGAATATTTGAAAGCAAGTATTTCATAGATAATTTTAATTAGTAAGCATAAATCCCAATCTTTCGGTTGGGATTTTTTATTTTTATCAAATGAAAGTAGCATTAATACAAACTTCTTTGTTTTGGGAAAAGCCAGAAGAAAATAGAGTGCATTTTGAAAACATTATCGATTCAATTGCGGAATCAGTAGATATAATCGTTTTACCAGAAATGTTTACCACAGGCTTTACAATGAATCCTTATGATATTGCTGAATCTATGGAAGGAAGCACTGTTGCGTGGCTGAAATCAACAGCTATAAGAAAATGTTCTGCAATTACTGGGAGCATAATTATTAAAGAAAATGGAAGTTATTTTAATCGATTGCTTTTCGTATTACCTTCTGGTAAAGTTGAAATATATGACAAAAGACATTTGTTTGCTCTAGCAGGTGAAAACAACGTGTATACAGCAGGCAAATCCAAATTGATTGTCAATTATAAGGGATTTAAGATATGTCCGCTTATTTGTTACGATTTGCGGTTTCCAGTGTTTTCAAGAAATATAGAGAACTATGATCTTTTATTGTACGTAGCCAACTGGCCTACTGTTCGCATATCCGCATGGGATGCATTGCTAAAAGCAAGAGCAATCGAGAACCAGTGTTTTGTAATTGGACTCAATAGACTTGGACAAGATCATAACAATCATCAGTATAATGGACATTCACAATCAATCGACTTATTGGGTAATTATCTACTAGAACCCACAGAAGAAGCAGGATATTTTATAGTTGATTTGGATAAAAACGAGTTGCTTTTATCGCGACAAAAACTTGATTTTTTGTCAGATAGAGATTCCTTTAGTCTTTTAGAATGAAGGTTTGCTGTACATCCCAGTTGGCTCTAACATCTATGTCTTTTGGGAAGTAAATTACTCTTTCAGGTTGTTTTTTTGCTAAATAATTTCCAGAATCCCAAATTTCATTTTTGTTTTCGTCATAAATTAGACGCAAAGTATACACGTCAGGCTTTATCAGGTTAAAGTCAAGTTGAGTATTTTTCTCGGAATAAGAAGTGTACTGAATAACTCCATTCTTGTCGGTCAATTCAACAATTAGAGGAAAGGAGGATACATTTTCTAAATTCACTCTTAGATTGCCATAATCAGAAATGTTTTTAGTTTCTATATCAAACATTAATGGTTTTTTGAATGATTGCCCAATAAAATCAAATACAGAATCTGGTAATAGTTTAAGAATATACTTCTCTAATGGATCTTTTTGAAAAATGACTTTAATAGTAAGATTAAACTCGTCATACTCTAATTTTAAAGGGACGGATGTAGAATCACTTTTCATTAATCTAATTTTGGAATCATCAATTTTTGAAAGAGGCAAGTTTGTTCGCAGTAGAAAATTATCGCTTAGCGGAAGTACTCTGTTTGAAATAGAAGAAATTGTTAAACTATCTTGTTTTTGCGCTTTAATCTTAAAGGTAAAGTCTTTCTTGTATTTATCTTTTTCAAACGAAAGATGTAACGAATCGACTGCAGATTTTTCAATTTTAAAGGGTTTAAACCAAATTTGTAATGAATCTTTCTTTGGAAGCTTGGTGGTGACAGAAGGAATAATCTCTTGTCCTTTTTTCAAAGTTAGTTTAGCATCTTTTGCGTCGCCTTCATACCCTATAATTGCTGAGGCTCCAGAAGATTGAGAAGGTTTATAGACCTTTAACTTATCTACTTCTTTAAATAATTTGATTTCAAATAATGAATCATTGGGAATGGTAATAAAGGACTGCCGAAAGCCAATTTTTTCTATTTTAGGATCAAATCGGTAATTTGGTGTCTTGTCATTCAAAGCAACAAGTAGATATTTTCCTGATTTTATATTTTCAATTTTAAAGGAAGAGTCGTTCTCGAGCGAATAGCTGATATAATTAGGATTTTCTTTATAGATAATTGAGTCAGTGTATTTTTCAGTTATTTCATAAAGCATAACCGTAGCGATGGCGCTTGTTTTTTTTCCTAAAGCATCTTTAATCGTTCCTTGAATTGACAATGAGTCAATGAATTTCCCTGTTGAAAAAACATATTTGAATTGAGGATAAGGATTTCCTTCATTATTGTCTTCGATGGAATTCCCAAAATTTAGACTATAGGTAGTATTCGCTTTTAATGAGTCAAGAAAATTAATTGCAATAGTTTTGCTAGCCGTTAATGGCAAGATCTGTGGATTTTTTCCCAATGGCGGAGAAATAATCAATTGTTTGTTTACATTTTTCAATTTTACATATTCGTCAAATGTTAGTTTTATTGACTTACTGGAAAATTCTGTTGTAAAGTTTTTGGGGAAACTCATCTTAAGAACCGGAGGAATAGTGTCCTTTTGCCCACCAGTAATAGTGCCTCTTTTTGCACAACCAATGATTGAAAGCAAGAATATAGTAAAGATGAATAACCGTATTTTTTTCAAAATTCTTTTTTTAACGAGACAAAATAACAATTATATTTTATGGAATTGAAATAAAAATTGCAATAAATAAGTAACAGCAATTACAATGGTGAAAAAAACAATTACTAGTTCTTCTTCATATCAATCTGCAGTTGGATATTTGACGAGGTTGAGACAAGTATTAATTTACACCAAATTTCTAATGAGACATCGCCATGCAAAGTATACTTATTTTGGCTCCCGGAATTTTCAAAAGTGCTTTACCACAAGCCTCAAGTGTTGAACCTGTGGTCAGCACGTCGTCAATTATCAGAAAATGCTTGCCGTAATCTTTTTCGCCGTAAACGGCTTCGAAAACACTTTGATTGTTCATGTCAATTCTGTTTAGTAAATTTTTCTTACTCTGCGTTTTGGAATATTTCGATCGAATTAATAAACAATCGTTGTAAGATAAGTTTAGATTTGTGGCTAAAGATTTACCAAAAGAAGTTACTTGATTGTATCCTCTTTCTCTAAGTTTCTTTTTGTGCAAAGGCACCGGAATAATTTCATCAATTTTTTCCAGTATTTCTATTTTATGTAATTCGGCCGAATACCAATTGCCTAATACAGTTCCAATTTCTTGATGTCCATTGTACTTCAAATTATGAATCAAGTGTTGCACGATGCCCTTTTTGTGAAAATAGACATAAGTTGCAGCAAATTCAACAGGAATTTTTCCGTAAAATTTTTTAAGTGCTTCGTTGTCTGGATTAAAATGATGAAGTGTAAGCGGAATTTCGTGTCTACAGCTCGTGCAAATTGCAATTTCATTTGATTGCAACAGAGAAGAACAACCAAAACATACCTCAGGGTAGAAGAGATTTAAGAGATTTTTGAACATCTGAATGGCGTTTATTTGATAAAAGTATAAAAAACTTTGATTCGACGCTATTTTATGTAACATTTTAAATTCACTTTTTATATTTTTGCACCACTATGGCAAAACAAGAAGATTTATTTAAGAACGTAGTTTCGCACGCAAAAGAATACGGATTTATATTTCCGTCAAGCGAGATATACGATGGACTGAGCGCAGTATACGACTATGCTCAAAATGGTGTTGAATTAAAGAAAAACATTAGAGAATATTGGTGGAAAGCCATGGTCCAAATGCATGAAAATATTGTCGGTTTAGACGCAGCGATTTTGATGCATCCAACCACATGGAAAGCATCGGGTCACGTAGATGCTTTTAATGATCCATTGATTGACAACAAGGACTCAAAAAAGAGATATCGTGCTGATGTCTTAATCGAAGATTATGCGGAGAAGTTGAATCAAAAAGCGGAAAAGGAAATTGCGAAAGCAAGTGTTCGCTTCGGAGATGCATTCAATCGAGAGGAATTTGTATCAACCAATGCACGCGTTGTCGAATATCTTTCACGAAAAAAAGAGATTCTAGAAAGGATGGCCAAATCATTAGGAGATGAAAATCTAGAAGATGTAAAAGCTTTAATTGAAGAATTAGAAATTGCAGATCCAGAAACCGGATCGAGAAACTGGACAGATGTGAAGCAGTTTAATCTTATGTTTGGTACTAAACTCGGTGCTTCAGCGGAGAATGCAATGGATTTGTACCTTCGCCCAGAAACAGCACAAGGAATTTTCGTCAACTTCTTGAATGTTCAAAAATCAGGCAGAATGAAGATTCCATTTGGCATTGCACAAACTGGTAAAGCATTTAGAAATGAAATCGTAGCACGTCAATTTATTTTTCGTATGCGTGAATTTGAACAAATGGAAATGCAGTTTTTTGTAAAACCGGGGGAGGAAATGAAATGGTATGAGTATTGGAAAAAAACCCGCTTGAACTGGCATTTGTCACTTGGATTAGGGAAGGAAAATTACCGCTTTCACGATCATGAAAAATTAGCGCACTATGCTAACGCTGCAGCGGATATTGAATTCAATTTCCCTTTTGGATTTAAAGAATTGGAGGGTATTCATTCGAGAACAGACTTTGATTTGAAAGCTCATGAGCAGTTTTCGGGAAAAAAGATGCAGTATTTTGATACGGAAACGAATGCGAATTACACGCCTTATGTCGTTGAGACCTCGGTTGGATTAGATCGAATGTTTTTAGCAGTTTTTTCGAATTCATTGAAAGAAGAGACTTTGGAAGATGGATCTATCAGGACTGTATTGCAATTGCCTGCCGTTTTAGCACCAACCAAAGCCGCTGTATTGCCGCTAGTTAAGAAAGACGGTTTGCCTGAGATAGCAAAAGGAATCATTGAAGATTTGAAATGGGACTTTAAAGTGGCCTACGACGAAAAAGACGCTGTTGGAAGACGATATCGAAGACAAGATGCGTTAGGCACACCATTTTGCATTACTGCTGACCACCAAACTCTTGAAGATCAAACAGTAACAGTTCGACATAGAGATTCAATGAAGCAGGATCGGGTGGCTATTGTAGACTTGAAGACTATTATTGATAGTGAAGTGTCAATGAAAAGTTGGTTAATGAAAGCAAATTAGGAAAATGAATGTAAAGTATGGAAAGCCCGCTGATTGGTGGGCTTTTTTATTTTTTATAAGGGAAATTTATTTTTTTAGCAATTGAAGCCACTGAAGTAGCGGCAATTTATCTTTTTCTTCAATCACTTCAATCGCTGCTATTTTTGAAGAAACTTTTATTTTAGTTTTTAGCGGCATATTCTTTTTCTTTTCAAAGGTGTTAGATTTGGTTTGAATATAATGCTTAATTCTTTTAATCATATACCAAGCGGACTTCTGAGTAATTCCAAGTTCATGACCCAAAGCAACCGAATTGATTTTCTTATTTTGTGCAGAAACAATCCATATTGCGACAAACCACTTTTGCAATTCAATTTTTGTATTGTGAAACAAAGTTCCTGTCTTTACATTAAAGTACTTTCCAGAATTTCTGCATTTATAGGTATTTTTAGAGCAGAAATATACTCTGGATGTTGGGTCAAACGGGCTAATAATATTTCCGTTCCAGCGCAGGGCTTCTAAATGATCTATACACTTTTGCTCTGTCTCAAAGGCTTCAACAAGCGCTTCTTTGTTTGTAAAGTCGATTTCTACCATATTCAAGAATTATGCGACAAAAATAATGTATTTTTGTGTAAATAAATATATAATAATGTTTTTTATCAGAATTTGCTTAATAGATTTCTTCAATTGCACTGCAGTTTAACGACGATTTTTTACCCTTTAACAAATAATGTTAACAATCTTTGATAATCTATTAACAAACCGATTTTTAATTGCGCAAAAACTGTAAATTAGCATTCGATTTTAAAAATTAAGAGTGCTTTTTATTTTAGAATCTCCCCAACCTGCCTAAAATTATAAATTAAACCTACGTATGCTTGCTAAACCCAATTTAGTATAAGCTTACATGAAACATTCTTTCATCATTATTGACGATGAAACGGATAGTATTCTAAAAACGTTAACAGTAGCAACGCGTTTTCAGAATCTACATTTCGTTGGTTCGGCTAGTTCCTATGAGGAAGGCATGAATTTAATATTGGAGCATCAGCCCTCGTTGGTGTTTTTAGAAATCAATCCTATAAACAGAGACAGCAATTTGTCTTTGCAACTCATTAATGAATTGTATCGTTATCTCGATGTTGTTCCAAAGATTATTGTAACGTCGCGTGATAAAAGCTTAGCTTATGATGCAATAAAGCATGGTGCTTTTGATTATCTCGCAAAGCCAGTCGACGCTAATGATGTAAGAAAATTGGTTATGCTTTATGAAAAGTCGATTGCTAAACCAGTAGCAGTATCGACTAAAGATATTTTGCGGCCAATTGCAGAGAATCAGATTATATATGCACACAGCGCACCTTTTGTTAGTTCTCCGGACATAACCCCATTAGTTGTGGAAAAGCCGGAATCTGCTCAAGAAACTGAGCCAGATGACCAGTCAGAACTCGTGTCTTCAGATATTAATGAAGAAGAAATTCATACATCCGATTCTAAAGAAGTGATAGAAGATGTAAAAGCACAGCCGTTTCTAGCTGATCCTAACAAAGAAGAGAAACCTTTGATTATTTGCGTTAAGTCCTACGGTGATTACCGTTTTATTGAAGCCAAAGACATTTGTTACTTACAAGCGGACAATAACTCGACCGATATTCATTTGTTCAATGGAGAAATGATTACCGCTTTTAAAACACTAAAACATTTCGAAAATGTGCTTTCGTTCCCGTTTATCCGCATTCACAATAGTTATATTGTCAATATCGACTATGTTTCCAGAATTCATACCGGGAATTCAGTGTGCTACATAAAGAACACTACGACCAAATTACCGTTTTCTAAATCCTACAAAGAAAACGTCGATGCAATCATCAATAGCATTACAAAGGGCAATTATTTAGAGATTTAGCCTAAATCGTCAAATTCATCCACACGGATTTGACAACCATTCACTATCAAACAAATGCCATTCACCATAAACGCCTGTAAACAATAGGTGTAACGAGACATGCTATATACTTTTACATCGTGAACTGTGAATAAGGTTCTCGAAAAAACGAATTATACATATAACATATAAAGTCTCAAATTATGAAAAAAACAATTTTAACATTCGGATTATTTTCGTTGATGATGGTATTGACGTCGTTTACGAGCCCAATTGGTGGGAATGGACAAGGTAGTACAAATCCACGAGGTTTAACGGAGATTGGTGGTAATGGTCAAGGTAGTACCAATCCACGAGGTTTAACTGAGATTGGTGGTAATGGTCAAGGTAGTACCAATCCACGAGGTTTAACTGAGATTGGTGGTAATGGTCAAGGTAGTACCAATCCACGAGGTATAACTGAGATTGGTGGTAATGGTCAAGGAAGCACAAACCCTAGGGGTTAATGTTAACATTTTTTAAAAAATGTTTATTTTGACTTTATCGGTCATAAGTTTTTAAAATACAAAATAAAAATAAAAAAGGCTTTCATTTTTGAAAGCCTTTTTTATTTTTACTAAAAATAAAATTAACTGTTTTGCAAAAGCTCTATTATTGCCTTTTACTATTTTTGATTGTTGCTTGCACGCAAAAGTCAATAAAAAAAGACACAGTAAATGTTGAAGCTGTGGATATCAAGGAATACATTTCGAAAGGGAGTAATGATACATTGAAAGAAAGCGAAAGAATCAAGTTTGTAGATAAAGCTGTACTGCTAATTGAAAATTCAAACCCTACTTCTAATGATTACAACAAATATTTATACGATGCGGCGATTGGATATTACAAACTTAGAGAGGATAAGAAACTTTCTAAAGTAGTTTCCAAGTTATTGACTAAATCTAGAAATGAAAATGACTCTTTAAGTATTGCTAAGGCATATAATTTAAAAGCCAATCAAGAGATCAATTTGTCTAATAATGATAGTGCTTATTATTATTTACTAAATGCCGAGAAGATTTTTTTTCGATTACGTGATAGTTTAAATTTAGGTAAAAATTATATTGATAAAGCATTTGTTCAACTATACGAAAATGATTTTTCTGGATGCGAATTGTCATCCATTCAGGCGCTGAATTACTTAAGAAATTTTGATGAACCATTAAAAGAGTATAACGCTTATAGTTTAATTGGGACTTGTTCTAATGAATCTAGAAATTATGAGAATGCTCTAATTTATCATAGTAAAGCTCTTTCGTTAGTAAAGTTGCATCCGGACATTAGGAATTCAAAGGTACACTATGAGTCAAGTTCCCTTAACAATATGGGATATGTATTTCAAAACATGGAGAAATATGAAAGTGCGATTGCGAATTACAGGAAGGCCTTACTAAGTCCAAATTTATTGGAAGAAAGTCCCTATATTTATTCAACAATTATAGACAATCTAGCTTACTCTAAGTTCAAGTTAGGCGAATATTCAGAATTACCAAAGCTTTTTTTCGATGCATTACGGATAAGAAGCCAAAACGGGATGTATTCAGGCGCGATACTTAGTAAAATCCATCTTTCCGAATATTTCTCAAAAGTTAAAGATTCTGTAAATTCAACCAAATATGCACTTGAAGCATTAAGTGATTCAAAGAAAACTAAGGTTTCAGGGGATATTTTACTTGCTCTGAAGCAATTGTCAACAGTAGACCATCAAAATTCCTCTTTATATTCAAAAGAATATATAAGAATAAGCGATAGTATTCAAATCGAAGAACGCAAATCCAAAGACAAATTCGCCCGTATCGCCTTCGAAACGGACGAAATTATTCAAGAAAAAGACAAACTCGCGGAGCAAAACCGAAACCTACTATACTTCTTTTTAGCGACTTTATTTGTAGGGCTATTGCTTTTTGTCATCCGAACGCAACGTGCTAAAAATCGCGAGTTATTGCTCAAGCAACAGCAGCAAAAAGTCAATGAAGAAATTTACAATCTGATGATTACCCAGCAGGCAACCATCGAAGAGAACAGAGTCAAAGAAAAGAAACGCATTGCTCAAGAATTGCACGACGGGGTTTTAGGAAGATTGTTTGGTGCAAGACTCAATTTGGATAGTTTGAATCGTTTTAGCGATGACGAATCCATTACCAGTCGTTTTAATTATTTGGCCGAGCTCAAAAATATTGAACAAGATATCCGTGAAATTTCGCATGACCTAAACCGAGAGAAATATGTGCTCATCAATAATTTTGTTGCCATCGTCAGTAACTTATTAGAGGAACAATCCAACTCTTTTGAGGCAGATTTGACTTCTATTCTAGACGAAAGTATACAATGGGATAAAGTGTCAAATGCCGTCAAAATTAATTTATACCGCATCCTGCAAGAATCTTTGCAAAACATCAACAAATATGCAAACGCCCAGCATATTTCAGTCGAGTTTAGAAAGGAAAACGACCAAATTATGTTTAAGATTACCGATGACGGAATTGGCTTTGTTGTCAATGCCAAAAAGAAAGGAATCGGTCTACAGAACATGCAATCACGGGTGCAAGAATGTGAAGGCACTTTCGAGATAAAATCTAAAAAAGGCAAAGGAACGACCACAATAGTTTTTGTTCCTATAGAAAAAAAGTTGGAAGAAGTGTAAAATGAATACCGTATTAAACATACTCATTGTCGAAGATCATCCTACCATGATTGAAGGATATAAGAGTATTTTGTCCGCAAAGTTCAAGCTCGACGACGAAGTAATAATTACGACCGCCTTCAACTGTCAAATGGCATATCAAAAAATTTCCACTGCGATAGTTCCCTATGATATTGCTTTATTAGACATGATTATTCCACCTTTTGAAGCAATGAAATTGTATTCAGGAGAAGAACTCGCTCTCTTGATTCAACAAAAAATGCCACATTGCAAAATCATCATGTCGACTTCTCATACCGAAGCATTCGTGTTATACAATTTGATCAAGAAAATTAGTCCTTCCGGCGTATTGGTCAAAAGCGATTATAATCCTGAAGAATTTCTGCTAGCGATTCAGAAAATTAGAGAAGGCGAAAAGTACTTTAGCGCCACAGCAAAATTAAGCATAAAAGAAGTTCATCAAGAGAATCAATATCTTGACTCGTATAACCGCCGTATCATTTCTTTGCTGGCCAAAGGCATTAAGACCAAAAACCTTCCGCAGCATCTAAACATTACAATTAGTGCGATCGACAAAAGAAAAGCGCATATCAAAGAGGTGTTTGGAATTCAAAAAGGAACAGACGAGGACATTCTTAGAGAAGCAAAGCACCGGGGCCTTATTTGATTTAACAATTGCTGCAGAAAATCTAGACCTACAAACTCCAAAATTTATAGTATTTTTAAAGTCAATCAAATTAGTAGAAATGACTTTAAAATATTTATCTCGTCTAATGCTATTATTGTTGATATGCGTTTTGAGTTGTTCCAAATCAGAGCAAACGCGTCGACCAATCGTACAAAATGACAGCATTAGTTATTACATCAACAAGGCGTCAGACATTAGAGTTCCTAATAAGAAAAGGTTGGCTTATAACCAAAAAGCGCAAGAACTGTTGATTAGAGAAGACAATGATTCTCTAGTTATAGAACAGTTAAATGTCGTAGCGCTAAATTTTCAAAAACTAAACAGTTTAGAAAAATTTAAAAAAGCATTAATTATTGCGCTTCAAAAGAGTCAGGAGCAGCGAAATGTTTATCAGGTTGCAACATCCAATTTATATTTGGGCAACTACTATAAAGAAATTGGATTAAATGATAGTGCATTTTACTTTTATTTAAACGCTGAGAGGCAATTTTTGAAATCAAAAAGCAATAGGCAATTAGCGGATTTATATTTAAATAAGTCTTCTATTCAAATTGACGTTTTTGATATATTCGGAGCAGAAAAGTCTGCGGTCAATTCTTTGAAGTATTGTAAAATAATTGGGGATAAGTTAGGAGAGTATGATGCATTGATTAATTTGGGGATTGCTTCGAACTCAAGTGAAGATTATCCAAAGGCAAACTATTATAATTATAAAGCAATAGATTTAATTAATAAGAATTATTCTTCAAATGAGTTTTTTCTACAGGAAATCGCATTAAATAATATTGGCAATAATTTCCTCGATCTTAAGGAATACAAAAAAGCAACAGAATTGTTTGAAGAATTGTTAACAACTAAAAATTTGCGCCGAAAAAATCCAAAACTTTATAGCACAATTATTGACAATTTGGCCTATTCAGTATTTAAGACAAAAGGAATTAACAATCGAACCCTGTCTTTATACTTAGAGTCTCTAAAAATAAGAGATAGTCTCAAATTATATTCTAAAATTATTTACACTAAAAATCATATATCTGAGTATTATTTGTCAAAAAAGGACACAATTCAATCATTTAGATATGCTCAAGAAGCATTGCAACTATCAAGAAAAACAGGCCATTTTCAAGACCTCTTAACGTCTTTAAAACAAATGTCCATTGTTGACCAAAGGAACTTTCCTTTGTATACAAAAGAATATATTGATATTTCAGATAGTCTTTATAAGAAACATAGAATAGCTAGGAATAAGTTTGCTGTTATCGCCTACGAAACCGAAGAAATCACCACCGAAAAAGAGCAAGCCATTCAACAAAAATGGATATTCTTTGGCGTTGCGGTTTTGGTTTTTATTATTGGAGGATTGGTGATCTTATTACTAATACAAAGAGCCAAGCAAAAAGAATTGCGATTCCTACAAGAACAGCAAAAAACCAACGAAGAAATCTACCAACTTATCCAAAATCAACAAGCCAAAATAGACGAGGCGAGACAAGTCGAAAAAAAACGCATCGCCCAAGATTTGCACGATGGCATCATGAACCGCCTGTCTTCAACCCGCTTAAATTTGCATATTCTCAACGAAAACGCAACTCCAGAAATCATCAAAAAATGTTTGCCCTTTATTGCTGGAATCCAAGATATTGAAAAGGAAATTCGAAACATATCGCATGATTTGAATAAAGACGCTATTTTTAATAAAGTCAGTTTTGTGGCGGTATTGGAGGCTTTTATTGAGGAACAAAAACCTTTTTTTGCGGGGAAAAGTCACTTAGAAATAGAACGCAATATCAACTGGGAATGGCTTTCTACTTTCCAAAAAATTCATATCTTTAGAATGTTTCAAGAAGCGTTTCAAAATATTGTAAAGCACGCCCATGCCAAAAACATCATCATTAGTATTTTGAAGAATGAAAATCAACTTTTGTTAGAAATTTTTGATGATGGCGTTGGTTTTTCTTTAAAACAAAAGAAAAAAGGTATAGGTTTGCAAAATATATTTTCAAGAGCAAAACAATGTCATGGGAAAGCCGAAATCAATTCAGAAGTCGGCACCGGAACAACCATCCGAATTACCATTCCATTGAGTCCCAAATTATAAAAGAGAAAACCATGGCAATACCAGTAAATATTCTAATCGTAGATGATCATCCATTTATCATCGAAGCATACAAAAATGCCATAAAAGGCTACAATTCCAAGGGCGAATACGAGTTTTCAATCACACAAGCAAAAGACTGCAAAACAGGTTATGAAGCAATCACTGAGGCGCCCGCTCATTTCGGAATCGCTTTCTTCGATTTGAGTATGCCGATCTACGAAGAGAAAGGAATTTTTTCTGGCGAAGATCTAGCGCAACTCATCAAAAAGGAAATGCCAGATTGCAAGATTATTTTGCTTACCATGCATACCGAATTGTTAAAAATAAATACGCTGATCAAAAACATCAACCCAAATGGCTTGGTCATCAAAAATGATTTGACGTTTGATGAACTCCTATTAGCATTCGATAAAATTTTGAAAGAAGAGAATTATTACAGTCAAACGGTTGTAAAATTGGTTAGCCAAATTCAATATGACAATATCGAAATAGATGCCTTCGATAAGCAAATTCTATTTCATCTTTCTAAAGGAACGAAAACCAAAGACATTCCACAGTATGTTCCGCTGTCTTTAAGTGCAGTTGAAAAACGAAAATTAAATCTAAAAGAAATACTCGACATCAAAGGTGGTAGCGACATCGATTTGATCCGAGAGGCCAAAAACAAAGGAATGCTGTAGGGTTTTACGGGAAACCGTAATAAAAAATGAGGGAAACCGCATTGGGTTTTGAGGGAAACCTCAGCAACCGATTAGAACTTTCGAAGTAATTTAGCACTATGTTATTGAGGTAGTAGTCGTAACAGAAAAAATAAATTACAAAGTAGTTAGTATCGAATTTAAAATCCTTTTTGTCCCAATCAAGAAAAACACTTATTAACTTACTACTAGTATAAAAAAAAGCGACAAATTAGGGAGTGTCGCTTTTTTTATGGCATTATGTGACTACATATTATTCTTCGGCAATAGCATTCCAACCTCTAGCTTTCAATTGGATTTTTGTATTAGCACGAGTAATCAAATGAATACCCTCACTTTCAGAGACCATGTGTCCAATAATCGTAAAATTAGGATTGCCTTTTATTTTGTCAAAATCACCCATGTCAATGGTAAACAACAATTCATAATCTTCACCTCCATTAATGGCAACCGTGGTACTATCAATGTCAAATTCTTCACAAGTCGAAATAAATTGAGGATCAATCGGCAATTTATCTTCATACAAATTACAACCAACACTAGATTGTTTACAAATATGAATAATTTCCGAAGACAATCCATCAGAAATGTCAATCATAGAAGTAGGTTTTATTTCTAAAGCATGCAACAAAGTACGAACGTCTTTGCGCGCTTCTGGTTTCAATTGTCGTTCTATCAAATAAGTATAAGCATCCAAATCGGGCTGTGAATTTGGATTCACTTGAAATACTTGTTTCTCGCGTTCCAAAACTTGCAACCCCATATAGGCAGCGCCAAGATCACCAGTAACCACCAGTAAGTCTGTTTGTTTTGCACCATTTCGGTAAACAATTTCACTTTCATCCGCTTCGCCAATAGCTGTAATGCTAATAATTAATCCCTTTTGAGAAGAAGTCGTATCGCCGCCAATCACATCAACTTTATATTCTTGAGCCGCCAGCGTAATTCCTGCAAACAATTCTTCTAAAGCTTCTAAAGGGAATCGATTAGAAACCGCAACAGAAACGGTAATTTGTGTAGCCTTCGCATTCATCGCACAAATATCAGATAAGTTGACCACCACCGCTTTGTATCCTAAATGTTTCAATGGCATATACGCTAAGTCAAAGTGAATGCCTTCAATCAACAAATCGGTCGACACGACTACTTTCTTATCTTTAAAATCCAAGACGGCAGCGTCGTCTCCAATTCCTTTCAAAGTGGAAGGCTGGCTAATTTCAAAGTTCTTAGTCAAGTGATCAATCAATCCAAATTCGCCCAATTGCGCTATACTTGTCCGTTGAGGAGTTTTATCTTCTATCATTTCTTTTAAGTTACTGAGTGCCGAGAGGCTGAGTTTCTGAGTTGCAAAGGTACAAAGATGCAAAGGTTTTTAAAGGCTAAAGTTTTGCAGATTTGTGAAATGGACTGCTGTTGCTTCCAAATTTTTTCCGACCTTTCAATGAAAATAAGCACAATGAAAACCTACGAAATCGTTACTTTAACTGTAAATCCAGCATTGGACAAAAGTGCTTCCTTTTCTGGTTTAATCGCCGAACAAAAAATCCGTTGTGAAGAACCGCGGTATGACGCTGGCGGCGGCGGTATTAATGTTTCTAAGTCCATTCATCGATTGGGGGGAGAATCTTTAAGCGTTTTCACATCTGGAGGACCTATTGGCAAAATGCTTGAAGAATGCCTTGAAAAGGAAACCATTCCAACTCAAGTTATTCCTGTCCAAAATTGGACAAGGGAAAACTTTGTAGCCTTTGACACGCATACCAAATCGCAATATCGATTCGGATTCCCAGGCGCAACACTTTCTCCAGAGGAACAGCAACAAATACTTTCCACAATAAAAAAAACAACTTCAAAATACTTAGTGCTTAGCGGAAGTCTAAACCAAGGATTGCCTACCGATTTTTATCAAAAAATAATACAATTGACCAAAGAGTCAAGCACAAAAGTAATTGTAGATACTTCAGGACCAGCGCTTGAAAAAGCATTGGAATCTGGAGTCTATCTAGTAAAACCAAATGTTGGGGAACTAGCTAAACTCATCGGAGTCGAAAAACTTGAAATGGAAGAAGTTGCCCATGCGGCGAAAAAACTCATCGCAAAAGGAAGTTCCGAAATTGTAGTGGTTTCCCTCGGGCCTCAAGGTGCAGTCTTGGTGACTAAAGACCATACAGAATTTGTGCCAGCACCCAATGTAGTTCGAAAAAGCACGGTTGGAGCGGGAGACAGCATGGTTGGTGCTATGGTTTGGGCATTGTCTCAAAACAAATCGTTGAAAGAAGTAGTGCAGTGGGGCGTCGCTTGCGGATCAGCAGCTACCATGAACGAAGGCACGCAACT
>CANGTL010000025.1 GCA_947456815.1 Flavobacteriaceae bacterium | reverse complement strand
CAGCTCTAAGCTAAAAACCTAAGGTGGTTATTGCGGCGGGGCTCACCTCTTCCCATCCCGAACAGAGAAGTTAAGCCCGCCTGCGCAGATGGTACTGCAATTTGTGGGAGAGTATGTCGTCGCCTTTTTTTATTGAACCCCAACCTAAAAAGGTTGGGGTTCTTTGTTTATCGGAGCGACGCTGTCGGCTAACGCCTCAAGTCGTCGCCTTTTTAAGAGAAACCCTGTTCTAACGAACGGGCTTTCTTGTTTTTGGAATGTTTTGCGTTTTTTGCTCGCAAAGACGCTAAGCCGCAAAGAGAAAAAAAGTGTGTTGCTGTATTAAATGATTTTACTACTTTTATTAAAGTTTAAAAAACATTGTCATGAAAAGATACTACTACACGATAATCACAATTTTAGTTTTTGGACTACTATCGTGTTCTAACGAAGAAACCAAAACACAAAACCAAGGACAGGAAAGACCAACTATACCAATCACTGCATCGGAAGTGAAAATAGGCACACAAATTTGGATGACTAAAAATCTAAACGTAAGCCGTTACAGAAATGGTGATTTAATTCCGCAAGTGACTACGCAGGAATGGGCAAATCTATCTAGTGGTGCTTGGTGTTATTATTATAATGATGCAGCCAATGGGCCGATTTACGGCAAATTATACAATTGGTACGCAGTGAATGACCCGCGTGGCCTAGCACCAACAGGTTATCACATTCCGAGTGAAGCCGAGTGGATTACTTTAACCACCTTTTTAGGAGGAGACAATGTTGCTGGAGGTAAATTGAAGGCAACAATATTATGGAGCGCTCCCAATACAGCAGCGACAAACAGTAGCGGTTTTACAGGTTTTCCTGGAGGTCGTCGGGATGGGAATGGTATATTCTCCTTTAATAGTTATATTGGCAATTGGTGGACTTCCTCAGAGAGTGGTCTGTCAAAAGCTTTAAGTCGTGGCATGAGTTATAGTCACGGAGCTGCTGGCAGTTCCGATTTTGCTACTAAGGATTATGGTTACTCGGTTCGTTGTATAAAAGATTAATGTCTTATTAGCGTGAGGGATAGCAGCGGTAGTCCACAGCCGTGCAGTGCAACGGAGCGGCGAGGACTTTAGCGTATAGCCCGACGGCTCACAAGATGTTCATGAATAAGTATAATGTTCTTGAGCCGGCACGCCCAAAAAATTTACTTCAAAATGCCCGCTACGCTTTGAACGGTCGTTAGATGATAACCTGATTTCGCTTTTTCAAAAATACTTTTCGCCCAGAGTTTTCCTTGGGGTGTTTTGACCATTTCTTTGTATAGCGTTTGCAACGAACCGGTTCTGCTCGTGGCAATCATAAAGGCTTCTATGGCAGAATATGCAGGTTGGTATTGGTGCTTGATGGCAATGACAAACCACTGGCGCTTGATGACAAAATTGCCTTTGTCGGAGAAATGAAACTCGGTATCTAAATCGGTCATTTCTTTGGAGGTGATGTCTTCGGGAAGATGATCGATAAAGTACTGTTTTTCGTTGGTCGATTTGATGATGTTACTCAACCCTTTGATACTTGTTTTGCGCCAAGTGGCTTGAATGCTATCGATGGTGTTGAAATCTTTGGAAATCGGAACGATGATATTGGATGGAATTCCAGGTTGGTAAATCCACTCGTCGAGTTTGATTTTGTTGGCTAGCGGGTCATCGTTTTTTAGAAGATTTTCTTTGAAGTACTTTACAAAATCCTCCGTGGTTATCGATTGAAACGCATGGGCGTTGAAATAGTCTTTTAGGAAAGCATCCATTTTCTCGCGACCCACAGCAGCTTCGATGGTTTGCAAGAAGGCATAGCCTTTTTCATAAGGAATATCACTCAATCCATCATCGGGGTTTCTACCTGCTGTATTTACTTTGAGTCGAGTATCGGGATTTGTTTTTCCGTATTCTTCGATGTTTTGATTCAATACTTTTCTGCTGAAAACGTCTTGCATTTTGGCTTCATTGACCCCAAATACGGCTTCCCCAATGCGATGTTCTACGTAGGTCGTGAATCCTTCGTTAAGCCAAATATCATCCCAAGTCGCGTTTGTCACTAAGTTGCCACTCCAACTGTGACCCAATTCGTGCGCTAGTAAGCTCGTCAAGGAACGATCACCTGCTAATACACCTGGAGTTAAAAATGTTAAGTTGGGGTTTTCCATGCCGCCATAAGGGAAACTTGGCGGTAAGACCAACACATCGTAACGCCCCCAGCGATAAGGGCCGTAGAGTTTTTCGGCTACTTGAACCATTTTTCCCAACTCGGCAAATTCCCATCGGGCTTTGTCGATTTGGGAAGGCTCGGCGTAAACGCCTGTTCGGTTGTCAATGGATTTGAATTGTAAATCGCCCACTGCAATCGCCATTAAGTACGACGGAATGGCTTTGTCTTGTTTGAAAGTATAAATGCCAGTATCGTTTTTTTGATGTGAATTCGTAGCACTCATGACTGCCATCAAATCTTTTGGAACGGTAACTTTGGCGTTGTAAGTGAATCGAATACTTGGAGAATCTTGACACGGAATCCAGGTTCGGGACCAAATACTTTGACCTTGAGAAAATAAGAACGGTTTCTTTTTGTCAGCAGTTTGTTCAGGTTTTAACCACTGTAAAGCCACTGCATCTTTCGTCGTATTGTAGTAGATATTAACTTTTGTGGTGTTGGGTTCTATTTGAATGTTAAGCGGTTTGCCGTGGAATTCTAATTCATCTCCAAGGCTGAATTTCGTTTCTTTTTCCTCATCGCCAAGCGTTACTTTGGTAATGTTTAGTGTGTTTTCATCGAAGATAATTTCTTTTCCTTTGGAGGTGTTGTCAATGGTCCACGTTGCTTTACCGGAAATGGACTGCGATTCGAAATCAACTTTAATATCTAAATCCAAATGCTTGACAACAGCATCATTGGGTTTGGAGAAAGAATGCTCATCTTTAACGAATTGATGTGTAGCAATAGCTTCCTTCTTTTGGCAAGATAAAATAGTAGATAAGAAACAAAGGGTAATTAGCTTTTTCATGAAGTGTTATTTATGCTGTAAATTAAATAAAAAATTCCCGTTCTGAAAGGTCAAAACGGGAATATGTATTTTGAGAGTTATGCCCTCGACTATGCGTAGATTGACACAATTATGCTAACATAGTCACAGGATTTTCCAAATACTGTCTTAGTGTTTGAAGGAATTGCGCGCCAGTAGCACCATCAACCGTACGGTGATCGCAAGCTAAAGTCACTTTCATCGTATTTCCAACCACGATTTGTCCGTTTCTTACAACAGGTTTTTCTTCGATCGCTCCCACCGATAAAATCGCAGAGTTCGGTTGATTGATAATGGATGTGAATTCTGAAATACCAAACATACCCAGATTAGAAACCGTAAAAGTACTGCCCTCCATTTCTGCAGGTTGTAATTTTTTCGATTTTGCTCTTCCGGCTAGATCTTTCACGCTATTGCCAATTTGAGATAAACTCATTTGATCTGTAAATCGCAATACAGGAACGACTAAGCCGTCTTCTACAGCAACAGCAACGCCTACATTCACATGATGATTGATTAAGATTGAATCTTCTCTCCATTGTGAATTTACTTTTGGATGTTTTTTCAACGCCATTGCACACGCTTTGATGACCATATCGTTGAAAGAAACTTTGGTATCTGGAATCGTGTTGATTGTCGCTCTTGATTTCATCGCTTCATCCATCGCCACTTCAATAGTCAAGTAGAAATGTGGAGCGGTGAATATAGATTCAGACAAACGTTTCGCAATGATTTTACGCATTTGCGAGTTTTTGATTTCTTCTGTTAGGGTTTCTCCAGCAGGAACGAAAGGTTGAGCCGTTGTCGGTTGTCGGTTGTCAGTTGATGGTTGAACCTCGACTGCGGTTGCGGTGACGGCTTGTGACGATGGCGTATAGTTTTCGATATCGCTTTTAATGATACGTCCGTTTTCGCCAGAACCTTTCACTTGCACGATATTGATTCCTTTTTCTTCGGCTATTTTTTTCGCTAATGGCGATATAAATATTCTTCTACCATCAGAAACAACTTGAATAGGTTCTTCCGTTTTTTCAGCAAGAGTTTCGGTCTTAGCTGATTCTTTACTTGGGGCTGCAGTAGAACCGCCTTTTTTATAATTTTCAGCTATACCAGTAATGTCAGTTCCTGCAGGTCCTATGATGGCAAGTACACTATCGACAGGTGCGGTTTCGCCTTCGTTAACTCCGATGAACAATAACGTTCCAGCGTTGAACGATTCGAATTCCATGGTGGCTTTATCCGTTTCGATTTCAGCTAAAATATCACCTTCTGAAACTTTGTCTCCAATTTTTTTCAACCAAGAGGCAACTGTTCCGTCAGTCATGGTGTCGCTTAATCGAGGCATGGTTACCACTACAACTCCTTTTGGTAAAGCAGTTGATGGTTGTTGGTTGTCGGTTGTTGGAGTAGCTTCAACTTTGTCATCCACTACTACTGGAGCAGCAGTTGTAGCAGCTTGTTTTGAGGCATTTAATAGAGGAGCGATGTCTTCTCCAGCAGTTCCTATGATGGCTAAAAGTGCATCAACTGGCGCTGTTTCACCTTCGTTAATACCAATATGTAAAAGGGTTCCGGAATTGAAAGATTCGAATTCCATCGTTGCTTTGTCGGTTTCAATTTCAGCTAAGATATCTCCTTCGCTAATTTTATCGCCCACTTTCTTAAGCCATTTTGCTACAACACCTTCGGTCATAGTATCACTCAAGCGTGGCATCGTGATAATTTTTGCCATATCGATTATAGTTTATGGGGAATAAATGGGTAATTTTTTTCTTCGTAAACAACGTCATAGAGCTGTTGTACTTCTGGGAATGGTGATTCTTCTGCGAAAGTAGCGCATTCTTCGACCAAGTCTTTTACTCTTTCGTCGATGGTTTCTATTTCAGCATCGGTGGCATATTTCTGATCTTTGATTACGTCTAATACTTGCGTAATTGGATCGATTTTTTTGTACTCTTCAACTTCGTCTTTAGAACGATACAATTGCGCATCCGACATCGAGTGACCTCTGTATCGATATGTTTTCATTTCCAAGAAAGTTGGTCCATCTCCGCGTCGCGCTCTATCGATGGCTTCATGCATGGCCTCAGCAACTTTCACGGGATTCATTCCATCTACTGGCCCACATGGCATTTCGTAGCCTAATCCTAATTTCCAAATATCAGTGTGATTTGCGGTTCTTTCAACAGAAGTTCCCATAGCATATCCATTATTTTCTACAATGAATACAACAGGAAGTTTCCATAACATCGCCATATTAAAAGCTTCGTGTAAAGAACCTTGACGTGCGGCACCATCACCAAAATAGGTTAATGTAACGCCTCCAGTATTGAAATATTTGTCGGCAAATGCGATTCCAGCACCAACCGGAATTTGCGCACCAACGATACCGTGACCTCCGTAGAATCCTTTTTCTTTAGAAAAGATATGCATCGAACCGCCCATACCTTTGGAAGTTCCGGTTACTTTTCCTAAGAGTTCCGCCATGACTGCTTTTGGATCAACGCCCATCCCGATAGGTTGAACGTGATTCCTGTACGCAGTAATCATTTTATCTTTTGATAAATCCATGGCGTGCAAAGCACCTGCGAGTACAGCTTCCTGTCCGTTATATAAGTGAAGAAATCCTCTTACTTTTTGTTGAATGTAAAGTGCGGCTAGTTTGTCTTCAAATTTTCTCCAAAGCAGCATGTCTTCATACCACTTTAAGTAAACCTCTTTTGTAACTTCTTTCATTGGGCTAATTTTCTTTTGTGTCTATTTAATTTAACTAGAACGCAAAATAGTTTCCTCACACAAATTTGCGAAAGGCAAAAGTAAAACATTCCTTGTTAGAAGTAAAATTAAAAAGACGAATTTTTGTGTATCTACAAGAAGTTTTTATCGAAACTAAATGGCAATAAATTTTTCAGCGAATCTGATTTGTAAATCACTCCAATTTCTCCCATAAAATAAATTTCGATGGGCTCGTCTTGTTTGAATTCGTATTCTGCGATAGATTGTCTGCAGGCACCACATGGCGGAATTGGCGCTGAAGTTTGATTGGTGTCTGAGGCTGCGGTAATAGCCATTTTAACAATCGTAGCATCGGGATAGATGGCGCCAGCTTGAAAAATAGCGACACGTTCCGCGCACAAACCCGAAGGGTAGGCTGCATTTTCTTGATTGGATCCTAAAACTATTTTTCCATTGTCAAGAAGTATAGCGGCTCCTACACGAAATTTAGAATAAGGTGCATACGCTTTTTTTCTAACCGCAATAGCTTGTTCCATCAAATCTTGCACTGATGAAGGTAGTTCTTGAAGATTTTCAAAGACAGAAAATTGAGTAGATACTGTTATGTTTTTCATACTTTATGTGGGAAAAAAAATCCAAATTTCTTAAAGTTGAAATTTGGATTTTTTATTTATAATTTTTGATTTCTAGTATTCATCATATTTATCACCAAAAGCAAAGCTTAAAGAAAATCGCAAGGTATTTTCAAGCGGATTTTTGACCTTTGATGCAGAGAATAAATACGACACATCTACTTTGATAATATTGTATTTAAATCCAGCTCCTAATGAGAAAAACCTTCTAGCCCCTTTATCTGGACTTTCATTGAAATAACCCAATCGCATCGCAAATGAATCTTGGTATAGATACTCTGCACCAACGGAGTAAGTAAATTCTTTTAATTCCTCACTAAAGCCGTCAGGAGCATCATTGAATGACTTGAAAATTCCATCAACCCATCCGATTTTATCGTAGTCGATATTCGCCTGAGCTTGTGCTGCAGTTTCTTCCTCTGCTTCTATAGTTCCATTGCCATCAAGATCAATAATTTCAGGTTCGATAGGTGTTGGAACTAACAATTTATTTACCTCAAGTCCAACGCTAACTTTATTGTAATCATCTAATATAAAATCAAAGCCAGCTCCTAATTTCATATTTGACGGCAAAAAGTTAGATCCTGCGTCACCTTGTGATTTATCGTAATTAATTTTTGGACCTAAATTTTGAAAATTAAATCCCCAACGCAGTTTACCGTTGAAACTATTGAAAGCCATTTCTTCTGATTGATGAAATCCAGAAACATCAAATGCAAATGAATTGGCAGCTTCTGAGTTTGTTCCGGCAGTTGGAATTCGCAGGTTTGAACGAATAAAACGTCCTGCAACTGACATGGAAAAGTAGTCGCTAAGTTTTAGAGCGTAGGATAAATCAAGAGCATATTCTGCCGGCTTAACAACAACTGCTTGGTCTTCAAGGTTGTCTCTCAGTTCGATTTCTCCTAAACTAAAATAACGAATACTTGCAGCAAATGAACTACGTTCACGAAATTTATTAAAATAGGTAATTTGTGATAACGAAATATCGTTTACTAATTCGACCAAATAGGGAGTGTAGCCTACTGAAAAACCTTGTTGATCTACTGAAAATGCGTATTTGGCTGGGTTCCATTGTTGTGAGTATACATCGGCGGAAGTAGCTACTCCATTATCAGCCATACCAGCTGAACGAGCATCGCCTGCAACAAGTAAAAACGGAACACCTGTAGTAATGACCCTTTCTTGGGCGCTAATAAACTGAAATACAATTAGGCAGGTAAGTAGTATTAATTTATTTTTCATTCTCTAATTTTAAAAAGTTTACAAATATAGTATTTTATTAAAGGATAACAAGTTTCTCGTATTTTTCCGTTTTTGAATTACTCAATAGCGACTTTACGGTGAGTTTGTATATATAAACTCCTTTTCCAATTTTGTCTCCAAAATCGTCTTTTCCGTCCCATGTTATTTCTCGGCAAATTGTTTGAGCGTTTGCTATCGTTTGGTTTTTTGTCCAAACAAGTTTTCCCGTAATAGTCATCACTTGCACTTGAACCTCAAGAGTTTCGAATGGTTTGTTATGTGTAAACCAAAATTGTGTATAATTAACAAATGGATTAGGGTAATTTAAGACGTTGCTAATAGTGACCGATTCGTCGCTCACCACGAGGAATTGAATTTCAGCCGTAACTAAATTATTGTAGACATCCCAAGCTTTGAATACGATTGTGTGAAGGCCTTTCGATAAATTACGAAATGGAAATTTGAGCTTTCCTAATTGGTAATTATCTAATTCAGTTTCATAGTAGTCATTTAATTTATAAGGATTGCTTTCATCACCGTCTAGAATTGCAACAATGTCGTGGCCAATCCCACTTGCGGTGTTGATCCCGTTTTCATCTTCTAAATAAGCTAGAAATAAAGGTGATTCGTTTGTAATTCCGCCAGAAATAAAATTCTGGTCATTCATGTACAATTTCACTTTTGGAGGTAGATTATCAGCAACCGCATTTTCGTTTATCCCCCCTATTTTGATTGTAGTGTTCACTCCGGTTTTGTCGAAAAGAGTTTGCCCGCGTTTAGCATAAAAACTAATTTTTCCGTTGCCTAAAGGTATGGCAATGTCTCGTGGCACTACAAAACCAAATTCAAACTTACCATCGGTTATTGTTGCATTCCCTCTAAATATAGTTTCTCCCAAGGTGTTAAAACTTATCGCTGGGCTATTGTTGTCATTGTTTAGTGTTGTGCGCGTAATTTTCTTGTCGAATATTTGAACAGACAATTCGCCATTGTATGAATTGAGCGGGTTATTATTTTCATCTGTAACATCACCAGTTAGTTTTATGTAAGACAACGACTTAAAATTGTCTATGGTGCTGCTAATTGGAACGTCGTTCACTTTAGTTAGATTTACTTTTGGTTGCGCAATTGCTAACTTAAGCGCTGGGTCGCCAAGGTAAAAAACTACATCAGTTCTAGGACTAAATTGATTCTTAGAAACTCGCAGTGCTTCAGCTATTGATACATATTGGTTGGAACCATAAGAAAATAGGTTTTCAGCGAGGACATCATTAAAATTTTCACCAGTCGATTGATAAATTTCTCGAACTGTTGTAATCATTGAAATTGCGCCACCTTGAGGATTCCAATAAGTGAATTCTCCTGCTGTCGGCCTAAAAGGATTGTCAAACCTTGAGAACTCACAAGTTATTGTAATAAAAAGTGGGTATTTGTATTGATTTCGCAAATTCTGACCATCGGCTTTTTCCCAAATACGTTCTTGAGCTAAACCATCCTCGCCGCCATGTCCAAGATAATTTAAGACAAGTGTGCCTTTTTCAAAAAAGTCAAATAAATCCTTTCGCGCCTTCGGGTAGCGACTTCCGCCAGCACTTGTTTCTTGGACGTAAGAATCCAAAAGTATTTTTTCATAATTTAGAAAGGGTTTTTCGGAGACAATCGTTTCGGCCATAGAATTGATATTGGTCTGAAGGCTACTGTCGCTGTCTTTATCAGCATCATCAGCTACTACGACAATATTGTTTCGCCAATTGCCGTAAGATTTTATATCATGATACTCGATTACTTTATTGACTAATTCATTAGCTTGAGTCGTGGTATTTGCAATCATTCGTCCAACGGCAATGTCGATCAAACCGATTCTTTGTGGGTAATTTGAATCTAAGTCGCCTTCGTTGTCGTCCATAAGTGCAAAATAGTCGTCAGATGCAAATGAACTTGGATCGACCGTCAAACTATTCAATGCGTGATAAATTGGGACGATGTTCGCTTTGATTGAAATTCTATTTTTAAAATCAAATGAAGCATCTCCAAAAAGATTGACGTATTTTACTTTTTTGTCTGGTGCTGAGGCGTTAAAGTATACATATTTAATAAAATTTCTAATGGCGCCGATATCTTGTTTCCCCGATGCAAATTCTTGGTAAATAGTTTCCAATTGAACAACCTTAACATTATAATTAGAGTAGTTTCTGTGGAAATTAGCTAATTTTTCGGCTTGGGTTTTCAAAAATGCAGGAGTAATTATTAGATAATCAATATCCTTGAATTGGCCCGATGCATCATTAAAAATAGTGCCTTTTAGATTTTGATTGCCGACTTTAGGTCTCTCATCTGACGAGGGTCGATAGTAATCTAGTTCATCAACAGCAACATATTTTTGGACACTACCAAAGTTTGCTTTAAAACTAAAAACACTTTGGTTTTCGTTACTTATTTGAGTGACATTGTAAATGTCCGTAACGTTCCATATTTGTTTAATAGAAGAAGCATTGCTAATCTGATACTCCCCAATTTGGGTTGAACTACTGGCTAAGTCATATTGGAAGGGAAATTGTTTTCCATAACCCACTAGGTTTCGCTTTGATTTCAGTAGGATATAATCTAGATACCCTCGAGAGTCTGGAACACCACTGTTATTGTACTTTAATGAAATTCTGACATCTTCGGTTGCTGTAATATTAGTATTTAAAACCGACCAATCTGCTTTTATAGAAGATCCGATTGGTGTAAAAGTAATGTTTCCCACAACCTCGTCATTGGCTTTTACTTCCATGGAAGTCGCTGTTATCGAAACTGAAGCTGCGTAAATATAAAGATTTAAAGAAGCGCTCGTTACGATGTTTGGGATTTTGAATTGAAAATTCTGTTGGTCGGCATAATCGAATTGTTCTCCGAACCAACGTCTTCCTAGTCGCACAATATTAACATCATCAACTTCGTGATACTGAGAGTCATCAAAAGCCGTAATGGTGACGTCGCTGGCAGCAGAAGGCTGTTGCATCGGAGTCATTCTGAGCCCATCATTACCTTGAACGTTGATATAGTAGTATGATTTTGAATCATAGAGGTTATTTGTGGTTTGACTTTCTTTATTCCATTGATCCACGCCTTCGCCGTAAAAAAGAACGTAGTCACTGAAATTAAATACACCATCACTCTCTCCAACAACTTGGATAGCATTTTCTTTTAAATCTGCTGGATAATAAACACTGTTTTTTAACGGTATCATTCTTCCGCCATTACCGAAAATTTTGATTTTTCTAGGATCTACTGCATCTACATTGATGCCTAAATTGCTGAGAAAAGTTCTTGAAATTTTATAAACACCTGATTTTACCACATAAAAACGGTACCAATCTCCAGAAGCCAAAACAGAGTTTGAAATCGTATTAAACTCACTATTGGTGGAACTTAATCTATTAGCGCTGGTACTTAAGCTATAAGAAAAAGAGACAACTTTCTTAAAGGAATTTCCTTCTTTAATTATCGGCGAAAGTAAAACAGACGCGAATAGTTCTTCTCGCGATTTCAAATTTTTAGCAATTGCGGATATTGTGCTTGGAATAGCAGAAATTGCAATATCTCCCAATTCACTAGCAGTAATATTTTCGTAAACAACATCAGAAATCTGTAAAGAATTCTCATTGATTTCTGAAGAAACTGGAATTTGAAAAATACAATATACTTGCTTGCTGTTGCTGTCGAATTGAAAATTTTTTGGATTGAACTGTGGGATATTTATTTTTTGACTGCCTATGTTGATAGGAGATTTATTCGACCAGTTAAGCTTCAAGTCGCCCTTAATTTGTGCACTTGAGACAGCAAAAACAAAAAACAATATAAAAGGTGCAATTTTTTTCATTGTTGTTAGAAACGCATTTTGATTGTAATTATTACGAAAGTGGTAAAATTAATTTTTTTAATAGTAAGCATCATACTATTTAGAATATATTTACGTTTTGTTGAAGTTGCACGGTATTTAAGAGAAAAAAAATTAAAGAAAATTTGTTGCTATATAAAGGTTAATTCTTATATTGCGCCACGAATTTATTACCTACTAAACGTATGAAAGTAAACAAAAACATGACATTCAAACTCTTACTAACCTTAGTAATTGTATTAGGAATTACTGCAAGTTGTAGTAAAAAGTCAAGCTCAAAAAATTCGTCGACAGCGACTGGCTGGAAGATTAATGATAAAAAAGGAGGGTTTCAGTATGCCTCTAATTTTAAGAAGCAGGCAACAGGCCCTGGTCTTGTGATGGTGGAAGGTGGAACTTTCACAATGGGTAAAGTTCAAGATGATGTGATGCATGATTGGAATAATACACCAAATCAACAGCACGTGCAATCATTTTACATGGACGAAACTGAGGTGACGAACCTAATGTATATGGAGTATTTGGACTGGTTAAAGCGAGTTTTTCCTCCAGACCAAGAAAATTATAAAAATATCTATGAAGGTGCTTCTCCTGATACATTGGTATGGAGAAATCGTTTAGGTTACAACGAGACAATGACCAATAATTATTTAAGACACCCTGCGTATGCTAGTTATCCAGTAGTGGGAGTCAATTGGATTCAAGCAGTAGAATTTAGCAAATGGCGTACAGATAGAGTTAATGAAAACACTTTAGAAAGAGAAGGGTTTTTGAAGAAAGATTCTAAGGTGGTTGATGCAAAAGCAGATGCAACTTTTAGCACTGAGACATATCTTAATCAGCCAACTAAAGCTTTTGGTGGTGACGATAAAATTGTTTTAAAAGGAAGAAGAAACTCTAAATCAAAACCAGTTAAAACGAAAGGTTCTAAAGATCAACCAGCTACAGAATCTGCTGCAAAAAATGTTTATGCACAAAGATCATCTGGGTTAATTTTACCCGAGTATAGATTGCCAACAGAAGCCGAGTGGGAGTATGCTGCTGCTGCTGATGTAGGTCAAAGAGAATATAATATTTACAAAGGACAAAAGAAATATCCTTGGTCAGGTACTTATACACGCTCAGGAAAAAGAAAAGTTAGAGGAGATCAATTGGCTAACTTTAAACAAGGAAAAGGAGATTATGGTGGAATCGCAGGTTGGTCAGATGACGGAGCTGATATTACAAATGTTGTAAAATCATACCCTCCAAATGATTTTGGATTATACGATATGGCTGGAAATGTGGCGGAATGGGTTGCAGATGTTTATCGTCCGATTGTAGATGATGAGGCAAGTGATTTTAACTACTTTAGAGGTAATGTTTATACTAAGAATAAGATTGGTGAGGATGGAAAAGCAGAATTAGTTACTCCTGAGACGCAGGTTTTTGATACTTTATCGAACGGAAGAGTAATGGCTCGTAATTTCCCAGGTCAATTAGCGCAAGTGCCAGTTGACGAAAAAGAAACGTACCTAAGACAGAACTTCGACAAAAGTGACGAAAAGAATTACCGCGATGGAGATAAGCAATCTACGCGTTATTTCGATTTTGGATCTTCAGAAGAAGAAGACTCGAAAACAAAAGAGAAAAACAAAATGTACAACTCGCCAGTTCACAATGTGACCACAGATAGTTTAGGAAATATGGTTCGCAAGTTTGATAAATCAAGCAAAAGAACTACTTTGATTAATGACAACGTGCGAGTGTATAAAGGTGGTTCTTGGAGAGATAGAGCTTATTGGTTAGATCCAGCTCAAAGAAGATACTTCCCACAGGACATGGCGACAGATTACATTGGTTTTAGATGTGCCATGTCGAGAGTTGGTCCTAAAGCAGACAAAAAGAAAAGACCTAGAAATTAATTTCTAATTTGATATTTCAATAAAAGCCCTTTAATAGGGCTTTTATTTTTTATTTTTTATTATGGATATTAAAGACATTCACCAACTGTTTCTTACATGTCATTCGGTTTCTATTGATACACGGAATATCGTAGAAGGATGTTTATTTGTTGCTATTAAGGGCGACCGTTTTGATGCCAACACTTTTGCAGTTGAGGCGCTTTCAAAGGGAGCGTCATATGTAATTATTGACAATGCCGATTATTATCTAGATGGTCGGACAATAGTCGTAAAGGAAAGTTTGGAGACGCTGCAGGAACTAGCTAAATTTCATCGCCAGTATCTAAACCTTCCAATTATTGCACTAACGGGCAGTAACGGAAAAACAACAACAAAAGAGTTAATACATGTCGTACTTTCAAGGAAATATAAAACCAAAGCGACGGTTGGCAATCTGAATAATCATATCGGAGTACCGTTAACTCTGTTAAGTTTTGATTCTAATACGGAGTTCGGAATCGTCGAAATGGGTGCAAATCACCAGAAAGAAATTGAATTCTTGTGCGAAATCGCTCAACCTGATTTTGGCTACATTACGAACTTTGGAAAAGCGCATTTAGAGGGATTTGGTGGCGTTGAAGGTGTTATTAAGGGGAAGAGCGAAATGTATTCATACCTTTCAAAATGCAATAAGAGGGTATTTGTAAATCTTGATGACCCCATTCAAATTGAAAAAACAATTGCGATATCGCGAATCACTTTTGGATTAAATCACAAAGAAGCTACTACTTGTATAGATAAAGTTGTGGCAAACCCATTCGTACGTGTTGATTTTTCAAACATGAGTATTCAATCGCATCTGATAGGATTGTACAATGCAAACAACATCAATGCGGCAATAGCCATTGGTAGATACTTTGAGGTCAGTAACGAAGATATTAAGGAAGCAGTCGAAAACTATATTCCTGAGAATAATCGATCGCAATTAGTTCATAAAAACTCAAATGAGATTATTTTAGATGCCTACAATGCCAATCCAAGTAGCATGAAAGTGGCAATTGAGAATTTTGTTCATCTTCAGAAAGAAAATAAAGTTGCTATTTTAGGAGATATGTTTGAGCTTGGGCATGAAAGTATTGCAGAACACAAAGCAATTGTTGATATGCTCAAAAATACAGAAAATGTTGAGTGTTTTTTTATTGGTAAGGATTTCTTTGAAAATAGAATCGAGCAGAAACATTTTCATTTTCACGACACTTTCGATTCATTTGCAAATGCATTAAAGAATGTCGCGCTTAAAGATTGCATGATTTTGATTAAAGGATCACGAGGTATGGCACTAGAAAGAACGTTAGAATTCCTATAAAATAAAAAATCCACTATTATCTAGTGGATTTTTTTGTGGGCGATGAGGGATTCGAACCCCCGACCCTCTGGGTGTAAACCAGATGCTCTGAACCAACTGAGCTAATCGCCCCGAATGCGTGTGCAAATATAAGTTAGTTTTTGATATTTGCAAACAAAATTCAATTTTATTACAAAATTTCTGCAACAACAAAGGTACTGCCGCCAATGAAGATTAAGTCTTCTTTCTCTGCATTTTTCTTGGCAGCTTCGTAAGCTTCTGAAACTGAGTTGAAAATCCCTCCAATTAAATCATATTTGAATGCTTTTTCCTCCAAAATATGGGCTTCCAAGCCTCGAGGGATGTTTGGTTTGCAAAAATAGTAATTTGCTTTTTTGGGGAATAATGGTAAAATGCAGTCCAAATCTTTATCATTTACAACCCCGATAACAATGTGCAACTGTTGAAACTCCTGTTGTAGCAATTGCGTTAAGACGATTTTTAGGCCGTCAGTGTTATGAGCAGTATCGCAAATAGCAGTTGGATTATCTTGGAGTTGTTGCCATCTTCCTTGTAAACCTGTATTTTTTATAACGTTCAAGAAACCTTGTGTTATGCTTTCTTCATTTATTTCAAAAGAACTCATCGACTGTAAAACCCGAATAGTTTGTAGTACGGTTTTTTTGTTGTGCAATTGATAAGTACCTTTTAATGGCGAATTAAATTCCTTTGTAATTAGATCAGAAGCGAAAAATAGTGGCGATTCCTCTTCTTTAGCTTTTCTTACAAATACCGCTTTCGTTTCTTCGGTATATTGCCCAACAACTGTAGGAATATTATGTTTGATGATACCCGCTTTTTCCGATGCGATTAATTCTAAAGTATTGCCTAGAAACTGCATGTGGTCAAATCCAATATTCGTAATGACCGAAACCAGTGGTGCAACAATGTTTGTTGAGTCAAGTCGACCGCCCATTCCAACTTCTACAATAGCAATATCAACTTTACTATTTTTGAAATATTCGAAAGCCAAGCCAACAGTCATTTCAAAAAAACTTAAGTTGTTTGCTTCAAAGAATGTTTTATGTTCAGCAATAAAATTGGTTACAAAGTTTTCAGATATCTCGATACCATTAATCTTTATTCTTTCTCGGAAGTCTTTCAAATGAGGAGAAGTATACAAACCAACATCATAACCAGCTTCTTGCAGAATCGACGCTAACATATGTGAAGTAGATCCTTTACCGTTTGTTCCAGCAACGTGAATACACCGTAGATACTTCTCTGGATTTCCCAGATAATTTGCTAGTAGAATGGTATTCGTCAGATCTTTTCGATAAGCTGTGGCACCTTGAGTTTGGTACATCGGCAACTGTTGGAACATCCAATTGACGGTCTCGTTATAGTTCATTACTTTTTAATAAAAAATTCAAAATGTAAAATAAATTCTTTCTTTTTTAGTTTAATATTGCGTAGTGGTCGTTGCCGATACAAATTTGAAATTATTTTGTCACAAAAGTCTAAAAAACAACAACAAATATGATTACTTCTTTTTTACAAGTACAAGCCGATACCTTATCGCAAGTGAATCCAGCTGAACTAGCAAAAGCCCTTCCCGTAAATACCGAAATTTCAGTTTTGGAGTTTATTTTTAAAGGAGGTTTTTTCTTAATTCCGATTGTAATTTTATTCATTTACACGATTTACCTAGTGTTTGAAAGATACCTATTTATAAGTAAAGCATCAAAAATTGATAGCCATTTGATTAAAGATGTCCGTGTCAATCTCAACGCAGGCAATCTTGATATGGCCTGTACAGCAGCAGAGCGTAGCGGCAATGCACAAGGAAATGTCCTTAAGGAAGGGATTTTGACTATTGGTCGCCCAATTACCGAAATCGAATCGAATATGGAAAGAGCGGCAAATATCGAAATTGGCGAAATGGAGAAGAAGCTAGGTCAACTCGGTTTGATTGCCGGTATCGCGCCAACCTTAGGTTTCATCGGAACCATTTCCGGTGTAATCAAAATCTTTTACAGTATTTCAGTTACCGAAGATATTAGTATCGGAAATATTTCGGGAGGTTTGTATGAAAAAATGATCAGCTCGGGAGCCGGACTTATTGTGGGTATTTTAGCGTACAGTGCGTACCACCTATTTAATGGCAAGATTGATGGTTTTGCGTTATCCATTCAGAAACAAGTGTTAGAATTTGTAAATATTATTCAAAGACCAAATCATGGCGATAAAACGAAATAAACGATTTCATGCTGAAGTAGCTACTTCATCATTGAGTGACATCATGTTTTTCTTGCTTTTGTTTTTCTTGATTATATCAACACTAGCCAATCCGAACGTGATCCGAATGACTTTGCCCAAATCAAAAACCAACGAGAAAACCAACAAGCAATTAATCACGATTTCCGTAACGGAAGAAAAGCGATTTTTTGTGGATAAGGAAGAAGTTGCCTTTGAAAAATTGGAAGAAACTTTGCTTTCTAAAATGGATGCTTCCAAAGATCAAAGGGTTATTGTCAGAATACCGTTTAATATGCAAGTGCAGGATTTGGTCGATGTACTTCAAATAGGCGTCCGGAACAAACTCAAATTCGTCATTGCTACAAGTCCGAAGTAAATTTTTTTTAATTTTCAATATTATTTTCATTCAAAATGAATTAAAATATTTTAGCCACGAATTCACTAATTAATCTGTGAATTCGTGGCTAACTTTTTATCGTAAAATCCTCAAAATAAATCGCTTCTTACAAATGGAAAATTTGAACTAACAAGCGATATAAGTGCTAACTAATTTAGACTGAAATTATAAATAATTAATCCAACCTGTGTCTCCGCTGCGTTACTATCGGGTTCCCAACGTGTTCTCATTGCTGCATTTTTGGCTTCGTCTAAAAGACATTTTGCAGCATTGGTTGTACCTCTAACTCCTGGTTTCGCTGCGACAACATTTCCTGATTTGTCTACTGAAATCTGAACTGCTACGTTTCCTTCTTCATTACAAGTATAATTGGGCACAGGTTTGCTTAAGGCTTTTCTGTTTCCTAACATATAATTTGAACCACTCCCTTTTCCTGAACCATTACCACTGCCTGACCCGCTGCCATTTCCTGACCCACTACCAGAACCTGAGCCTGAACCAGATCCAGATCCAGAACCTGTTCCTGTTCCGCTTCCGCTATAGCCGCTCGAAGTTAGTTTACCATCAGGTCTGCCTTTGTTGCCACCTGTTTTGTCGTTGCCATCGCCTCCTTTATTTGAGTTTAGTAAGTTCGAAAGGGCATCATTAGTATTTTTAGAAACTTTTGGTTTTTCAACCACTGGTTTTGTTTCTGTTTTTACAACAGTAGGCGTGGTCTTTTTCGGTTTCTCATTTTTTGGCAACGCAGCAACATCGTCGGTTGGGTCATCTTCTGTAATCACATTGTCTTCAGGGGATGCTGTTGCAGGTGCTTGTTTACTTTCCTCTTCCTTTACATTTAAGGATTCGCTTTTGAAATTTTCTCCCATTCCAAAATCGCTGTCGCCAAAATTCATTTCAATACCGCCACCGCCGCCGCCGCCCATTAATTCCTTAAGATTGGAAGGTGGCCAAAATCTGACGAAAAAAAGAATGAGAAGCAACAAACTCATGACAATTGCTGTCATTAGTATCGATTTTTGTTGGTCTTTATTCAGAGAGATATCCATAATCAGCAGAATTTGGTGAACAACGTTTCTTTTTTTAAACGAATAAATATACTAAAAATTGTTTTGAAATAACAGCTAAAATTTAAACCAATTGTTTCAGCGCAATCTCAAACGCAGTCGCACTGATGTTGGTTTTAGATGGATTAAGGTCGTGCGCTTTTTGAATCGCATTTTTGATGATATTCGACGTATCAGCAAAAATAGCTTCATCGGTCATTTGCACTTTCTTTTCCATAAAATAAGCAAAAACCCTTGCCATTCCACAATTGGAGATAAAATCTGGAATCAAACTAATTTTTTGATCTACCTGCTCCATAATCGGACCGAAGAATATCTCCTTGTCTGCAAATGGAACGTTAGCTCCGCAAGAAATTACTTCCAATCCCGAAGCAATCATGCTGTCCATTTGGCTTTGCGTTACTAATCTTGAGGCGGCGCAAGGCGTAAAGATGTCGGCACCTAAAGACCAAATTTTTGAATTGATTTCTTCAAACGGAATCATGTTGAAAGCCACCAATTTATTACCATCTTTATTCAAAAATAGCGTTCGTATTTGCTCAAAGGTAAATCCGTTTTCATTTATGACTCCGCCGTCCCGGTCGATAATCCCGATGACTTTAGCGCCCATTTCTGCCAAGTAAAAAGCAGCTGCTGAACCTACATTTCCAAATCCTTGCACAATCGCTTTTTTCCCTTTTACATTGCCTCCATAAATATCATAGTAATGACGAACTGCTTCTGCAACACCATAACCGGTAATCATATCTGCAACCGTGTATTTTCTAGCTACATCTGGCGAAAAATTTGGATTTTCAATCACTTTCACCACACCTTGACGTAATTGCCCAATGCGGTTTATTTTATCTGCTTCGGTTGGTTTGAAATGCCCATTAAAAACACCTTCTTGCGGATGCCAAACGCCGCATTCTTCGGTCATTGGTATCACTTCATGAATTTCATCTACATTCAAATCGCCACCAGTTCCGTAATAACTTTTTAGCAAAGGCGACACTGCTTTATACCAACGTTGTAAAACTCCTTTTTTTCGAGGATCATTCGGATCGAAGTTGATTCCTGATTTGGCGCCGCCAATCGCTGGACCCGAAACAGAGAATTTCACTTCCATCGTTTTTGCTAACGAAAGCACTTCATTCATATCTAAACCTTTTCGCATTCTGGTTCCACCGCCTGCAGCGCCGCCGCGAAGCGAGTTGATGACCGTCCAGCCTTCTGCTTCGGTTTCGGCATCTTTCCAATTGAATATGATTTCGGGCGTTTTATCTTCGAATTTCTTGAGTAAATCTTTCATGAATGGACTGCTTTTTTTGCGATGCAAATGTAATTTTTTAAAGTAGATAATAAACTAATATTTAACTATAAATTACACCTGAACTATGATCAAGTTTCGCTCCAGTAACACTACTTAATACATTAATTTCATTCCGCAATTTCAAAACACCCAACAAGCCAAAAATCAAAGCTTCTTTAAATTCTAGTATTTTATTTTCTGGAATTGTAATCGCTATTTCAGGCAAGTAAAATTGCATTCTTTCAATTAAGAAATCATTGTAAGCGCCGCCGCCGGTAATCAAAAGTTTGCCTTTTTTTACGAGTAATGCATTCGCAATTTGGAATGCTACATGTTCTGAAAACGTATGCATTTTGTCTTCTGTCGTCATCGCAAAGGATTCCATCAAAGGCAAGACGACTTCTTTCACATATTCAAATCCCAATGATTTCGGAAAGGATTTTTGATAAAAATCTAAATCATTCAAAGTTTTCAATAAAGCTGAATTAAGATTTCCAGAACGGGCAATTTTCCCACGATCATCATAGTCAAATCCCAATTGATTGGCGTAGAAATTCAAAACGGTATTCACTGGTGAAATATCAAAGGCGATTCGCTTTCCATCCTGTTCAAAGGAGATATTAGAAAAACCGCCCAAATTCAAACAATATTCAAATTCAGAAAACAACAGTCGATCGCCGATAGGCACGAGTGGCGCACCTTGACCACCGAGTTGTACATCTTGAACTCGAAAATCACACACTACTTTTTGTTGACAAATCGCTTCAATTTCGGGAAGATTTCCGATTTGCAATGTGAAACCATTTTGTGGTTGATGTAGAATTGTATGTCCATGTGAACAAACCGCATCGATGTTTTTGAGTTGGTGTTTTTCGATAAAATTTCGAATGATGTTTCCTAAAAGTTCCGTGTAATTGTGATTGAGTTCTTGAAGCTGATCTTCAGAAAAATTGACTGCGTTTTTTAGTTCGTTCAGCCAATATTCATCATACGATATGGTTTGAGCTACACCAATTTCAAAACGCCATTTTTCTTCAAACAGATTGAAATGAAACAGCGCCAAATCAACACCATCAAGCGAGGTTCCCGACATAACGCCAATAACAGTGTAGGAATTTTTCTGCATGGGATAAAAATACGAAAACGTTTGAAATTTTAACTTTTAAATTATACATTTGAAAACATTAAAAAAAAACGTCCCACTTTAGCATATAGCACATGGATTTTAATCTTACCGAAGAACATTTGATGATTCAACAAGCCGCTCGAGATTTTGCTCAAGCTGAATTGTTGCCTGGAGTAATAGAAAGAGACGAACATTCCAAATTTCCCACAGAGCAAGTCAAAATGATGGCCGATTTAGGTTTTATGGGAATGATGGTCGACCCAAAATATGGTGGTTCTGGTTTGGATAGTGTGTCATATGTTTTGGCGATGACAGAAATTGCTAAAGTAGATGCCTCTGCAGCGGTAATCATGTCGGTAAATAATTCTTTGGTTTGCGCCGGTTTAGAAAAATATTGCAACGAAGAACAGAAAATGAAATACTTAGTTCCTTTGGCAAAAGGCGAAGTGATAGGTGCTTTTTGTTTATCGGAGCCAGAAGCGGGATCGGATGCGACTTCACAAAAAACAACTGCCATCGATAAAGGCGATCATTATTTACTAAACGGAACCAAAAACTGGATTACCAATGGCGCAACCGCTTCGACTTATCTAGTCATTGCACAAACTGACGTCGAGAAAAAACACAAAGGAATCAATGCGTTTATAGTTGAAAAAGGATGGCCTGGTTTTGAAATCGGTCTGAAAGAAAAGAAAATGGGAATTCGTGGTTCTGATACGCATTCACTGATGTTTACGGATGTAAAGGTGCCTAAAGAAAACCGCATTGGCGCTGATGGATTTGGATTTAATTTTGCGATGAATGTGCTCAATGGCGGTCGAATTGGAATTGCTTCTCAAGCATTAGGTATCGCAACAGGCGCTTATGAATTAGCCTTAAAATATTCACACGAACGCAAAGCTTTTGGAAAAGAAATTTTCAATCATCAAGTGATAGCCTTTAAGTTGGCGGATATGTATGTCAAAATCACCGCCGCTCGATTGCTGATTATGAAAGCCGCATGCGAAAAAGACGAAGGAAAAGACATATCGCATTCAGGCGCGATGGCGAAACTTTATGCTTCTGAAATTGCTTTAGAAGTAGCGAACGAGGCGGTGCAAATTCACGGAGGAAATGGTTATGTTGCCGAATACCACGTAGAACGTATGATGCGCGATTCTAAAATCACACAGATTTATGAAGGAACTTCTGAAATTCAACGAATCGTTATTTCAAGAGGATTAGTATAAGAATTTAGAGGGTTATAGTTTTAGACCATTAAGAGATTAAGGAAATTAAGTTGTGTTTGACTTGATGAAACTTAAGCATTTATTTTTCCTTCAATATTTTCTGAAATACTGGTCGCATTGACTCGGGTGTAATCGAATTAGTCTCTTCTATTCTGCTGCCTCGAACAACTTTTCTTGGAGCGCTACTTGGTTTAGGAACCATGTCTGGCGCCATCCTATCTCATTTGATTTTTTTGGGAATTGAAGTAAAAAACGATGGCGGAACACTTTTTATTTTGGCAATAATTACGTTTATTTGTTGTGCAATATTAGTATTTCAAAACAGAGATAAAATTCAAGGTCTATTAAAGTTTCAATTGTAAAATCATGTTGTTACCATCTATTCATCATAGTTTACAAGAATTAAACGATTTGCTCGAGCAGATTTCCGATGCGGATTATGCCCATCCATGTCACGAATTGGGCAATGCAACCATTGGCGAACACACCAGACACATCATCGAAATGTTTCAATGCTTGAATTCTCAATACGAAACTGGAGTCGTGAATTATGACCAGCGACAACGCAATAAGTTAATTCAAACCAACTCTGAATTTGCTATTGGTCAAATCAAAGAAATTCAAAACGCCCTAGATAAAGAAAACAAGAAAATAGAACTACAGCAAATCGTTGATGGCGAGGAAATCCGAATCGAAAGCAACTATTTCAGAGAATTACTTTACAATCTTGAGCACTGCATTCACCACCAAGCGCTGATCAAAGTCGCTATCCTCATGAATGGAAAACTCGAAGTCAACGAAAATTTTGGTGTCGCACGATCAACCATCGAATACAGAAAAAAATGTGCACAGTAAGTTTTGTACATTCTCAAGGCAAAATAATCATTACTTCCAATCGCGACGAGCAAGTAGCGCGCCCAGCGGTGGAGCCTAGAAATTATTTAGTCAATCAAAAGAATTTATTTTTTCCAAAAGACCCCAAAGCGGGTGGAACTTGGTACGTCGTAGATGAATCCGCCAATGTACTCGTCTTGCTCAATGGCGCGGAAGAAAAACACCAATGGAATCCACCATACCGAAGAAGCCGCGGTCTCATTGTTTTAGATTTGTTCAGCGCAGCATCGGCAATTGCAGCTTGGCAGGAGATCGATTTAGAGAACGTTGAACCGTTTACTATTGTCTTATTCCAAGACCAAAAACTCTATCAATTGCGGTGGAACGGAACGGCGAAAAATACTTTAGAATTAGATTCCACCAAAAATCACATTTGGTCCTCGTCGACACTATATTCGCAAGAAATTCGTCAACAAAGAGCGCAATGGTTTGCTACATTTTTAGACACAAAACCAGAGGTGACGTTTGACGAAATGTTTCATTTTCATCGCTATACCGAGGCTGAGAATTCACAACACGGCTTAATCATCAACCGAAACGACAAACTCAAAACGCTAAGCATCACGCAAAGTGTCATCGAGCAAAACAAAATCACGGTCATGCACCACGATTTAATCGAACAAAAAGAATTCTCAAACACGTTTATTCATGTCTAATTGGGGCGTGCCGGCGCAAGCACAACAGTACTTTCATCAAATAATGTTAGGCGCCGTCGTGCTGTCCGCTATATCTTTTTTGTTTTTTTGTCACCCTGAGCGCAGTCGAAGGGCTTTTTTCAAAAAACAAAAAAGGATGCCGCTGCCATCACTCACGCAACCCACAACCGACAACTTACAACCGACAACTTACAATTTACAACCAACTTGAAACTCTTCCTACATAAACTACTCCACTGGGAATATTGGCCAATGCACGTGGTGTACATTCCAATCTATTTTCAATGGGCTTATCTTGGGTTAAAAGCGCGAACCATTTTCTTTTTCAATGTTTCTAATCCGTCCATCAAAAATGGCGGCTTTATCATGGAGTCGAAAAAGGAAATTTACAATTTGATTCCAAAGAAATATTATCCGAAAACAGAGTTGATTAAAGAAGACACTGATCTTGAGCTAGTGTTAGACCGTTTCAATGAGTACCAATTCAACTATCCCATCATTGCCAAACCAGATATTGGCTTGCGTGGTTCGGCGGTGAAGAAAATCCACAATGATGCGGAACTGAAAGCCTATCACGACAAAGTTAATTTCGATTATTTGCTCCAAGACTTAATTCCGTATCCCAACGAAATCGGGATTTTCTACGTGCGTTATCCACATGAAAAGAAAGGCAGGATTACCGGAATTGTTGGCAAAGAATTCCTAATCGTCACTGGCGATGGACAATCAACGATTGAAACTTTGATCAAGAAAGATCCGCGACATGAACTCCAACTCAAAGTCTTGCAAAAAGAATACGGACCGGATTTGCAAACCGTTTTAGCCGATGGCGAACAACGCAATTTAGTACCTTATGGCAATCATATTCGCGGCGCCAAATTCCTAGATTTCAGCCATTGGATTTCACCGCAACTGACCGACGTGATCAACGAAATGTGTCTTCAAATTCCGGAGTTTTATTTCGGACGATTGGATTTGATGTACAACTCTTTAGAAGAACTTGAACAAGGAAAAAACTTTGCTGTCGTCGAATTGAATGGTGCCGCAAGTGAACCTACTCATATCTACGATCCGAAACATTCCATCTTTTTTGCGTGGAAAGAGTTAACACGCCACATTCGTTATATGTTCGAAATTAGCGCCGCCAATCATCAAAAAGGATTTCCATATTTGTCTAGAAAAGCAGGCATGAAAGAATACCGTATGCATCAAGAGCAAAGCAACAAAATCCTCAATTTCTAACGAATGAAAACGCTCAAAAATATTTTAGTGGGTTTTGTTGTGAGTTTTTTGGGCTCTATTCCGCTGGGCTATCTCAACGTGATTGGCTTTGATATCTATAATCAAAGTGGCTTAACTAGGGTGATTCCGTATTTATTTGGCGTTATATCCGTTGAGGTTTTTGTGATTTACTTCACCTTAATTTTTGCAGAACATTTAGTAAATAATCAGAAATTGCTGCGATTCATAGAAGGCTTTTCTGTGGTATTTATGTTTGTACTGGCATATATTTTCTACGCCAGTGCATCCAATTCTACTGCGCAAGCAACCGTCATCAAAGAGTACCATGATCGAACTCCCTACTTCATTGGTTTATTCTTGAGTGCGCTCAATTTTGTTCAGATTCCGTTTTGGGTAGGTTGGAATCTGTATTTGCTCAATGGCAACAGGATCGCGATTGACGGAACAAAGAAATATTTCTACGTTTTCGGAACTTTAATTGGGACATTTTTCGGGATGTTGGCGCTGATTTTATCGTTACACTTCTTGACTTCACAAACCGATTTCTTAGCGAAATATTTGATGCGAATCATCATTCCTTTGGTTTTTGTGGGATTGGGTGTTTATCAGGGAATTCAGTTTTGGAGGAAGTATTTTTGCAAAGGTCTTCGAAAATAGTCAGCGTTGTTTCATTCGCTTTTTTTATCTTTACCCAAGTTTAAATACCAAATGAAAAACATAATTATTACAGGAACTTCCCGAGGAATTGGCTATGAATTAGCATTACAATTTGCCAATGCAGGATATCAAGTTTTAGCTGTATCGAGAAAAACACCTCAGGAATTAATAGAACATCCAAACATTACTTGTCTCGCTGTCGATTTGTCGCAGGAAAACGAATTAACTCAAATTGAAAATTTCCTTTCATCAACTTGGAAAAAAGTGGATGCGATAATTCATAATGCAGGAGCGTTACTTCTAAAACCATTTGAAAATACTTCACTTCAAGATTTTGAGAATATTTATAAGGTGAATGTTTTTGCAGTAGCCAGTCTTACTCGTCTCGCTTTGCCGTATTTGCAAAAAGGGAGTCATGTAGTAACCATTAGTTCGATGGGAGGCATTCAAGGAAGCATTAAATTTGCTGGACTCGCAGCCTATAGTTCAAGTAAAGGAGCGGTAATCACTTTGTCAGAATTATTAGCAGAAGAATACAAAGAACGAGGCATTGCATTTAATGTTTTGGCTTTGGGATCGGTGCAAACTGAAATGCTCGCGGAAGCGTTTCCGGGATATCAAGCGCCAATTACAGCTGCAGAAATGGCAGATTATATTTATAATTTTACGTTGACTGGTCATCAATTTTATAACGGGAAAGTACTTCAAGTTTCTTCTACGACCCCATAAAAAAGGGTTGTAGGTTGTAAGTTATTGGTTAAAACGTACAACTTACAACTTATAACTTACAACTTCTCCATGAGCGACACCTTAGCAAAATATATTCCCGAACACGCTGTAAGGCCAGTATTTGAGCTGATTGTTGCCAATGAAGTACATCTCAAAATTGTTAATGAACGAGTAACGCGTCACGGTGACTATCGCAAAGCAATAAATGGCAAACATGAAATTACAGTCAATGCCAATTTGAACAAGTATAAATTCCTGATCACGCTAATTCATGAAATTTCTCATTTGGTCGCTTTTGAAAAATTCGGACGAAATATCAAACCGCATGGCGAAGAATGGAAATACACCTTTCAAAGACTGATGATTCCTTTTATTAGACCGGAGATTTTTCCTAATCAGCTTTTGCCTTTGTTGGCGCGTCATTTTAAGAATCCTTCAGCCAGCAGCGACGTCGATGCAACATTGTCTTTAGCGTTAAAACAGTTTGACCAACAGAATGATAAAAATTATATCTTTGAGCTCCCTTACGGAAGCCATTTCAGGATTCATAACGGAAAGATTTTTACAAAAGGTGCGCTGCGGACCAAAAGATATGAATGTGTGGAAGTAAGTTCGGGACGGCTATACTTGTTTAATCCAAATGCAGAAGTTGAATTACTAAAATAAAGCGAAATATAAAAATCTCAGTTACTGTACAACTCAGTAACTCGGCAACGTAGAAAAAATGAATAAAAATTATTACGCAATATTGATGGCTGGTGGCGTTGGATCTCGATTTTGGCCAGTGAGTACCACGGAATTTCCAAAGCAATTTCACGATATGCTGGGCTCTGGACACACTTTAATCCAAAAGACGTTTAGCAGATTATCGCAATTGATTCCAGTAGAGAATATCTTGATCTTGACTAACGAAAAATACAATCACATCGTACTTGAACAATTGCCACTTGTAAAGCCAGAACAAGTTTTATTAGAACCCGCAATGCGAAATACAGCACCTTGTATTTTATATGCTTCTCTCAAAATTAAGAAGCAAAATCCTGATGCCGTAATGGTAGTCGCACCAAGCGATCACTGGATTGAAGATGAAGAACTCTTTGTTGAAAATCTACAACAGTGTTTTGATTTTTGCAGCGCTGAAAATGCACTGATGACTTTAGGAATTCAACCGACTTTCCCAAACACTGGTTTTGGGTATATTGAGTTTGACAAAACCGATTCCAATCCGATAAAAAAAGTCAATCAATTTAGAGAAAAGCCAGATTACGAAACGGCAAAGTCTTTCATTGAAAGCGGTAATTTTTTATGGAATGGTGGTATTTTTATTTGGAGTGTAAAAGCAATCGCTGAAGCTTTTGAGAAGTTTCAACCACAAATGAACGCCTTGTTTCTAGAGGGTTGGAACGATTATAATACTGAAAACGAAAAGGGATTTATCGCCCAAAAATATGCCTTGGCGGAAAATGTTTCCATCGATTATGCAGTTATGGAAAAGGCGAAAAACGTCTATGTGCTTCCAGCTACTTTCGATTGGAATGATTTAGGTACTTGGGGTTCATTGCACGAAAAACTCGATAAAGATGATCACAATAATGCCGTGGTAAACGCTAGTGTTTTGTTGAATAATTCTTCAAATAATATCATCAGCACAGCGAAAGATAAATTGGTAATTATTGATGGATTGGAAGATTTTATCATTGTAGACAAGGATAATGTCTTGCTCATTTATCCAAAAGGTAAGGAGCAGGAAATAAAAGGAATTGTGAGTCAATTGAAAATGTAAAGCAAAGCGGGAAGAAATTCTCGCTTTTTTTATTCTAATGTGAGGGATATCTAGATTTATGTGGCTGAGTGCAATGAACGCTATCCTTTCAAATACGCTTCCCTTACTTTTTTAAATAAATTCGAAGAGTATACAAAATCAACCACCGCTTGATTATCTGTTCTAAAAATTTCTTCTTTGGTTCCTTGCCAAGCTTTCAGGCCGTTCTTTAGGAAGACGATGTTTTCTCCAATTTCCATAACCGAATTCATGTCATGCGAATTGATGACGGTCGTTATATTGTATTCTTCCGTGATTTCCTTAATCAAATTGTCGATTAGAATCGCAGTATTCGGATCTAAACCAGAATTGGGTTCATCGCAAAATAAGTACTTCGGATTGTTTACAATGGCGCGCGCAATTGCAACACGTTTTTGCATTCCACCCGATATTTCCGAAGGTAATTTTTTATGAGCATCGATGAGGTTAACACGTTTTAATACAAAATCTACACGATCTTGAATTTCGGCGTTTGAATTCTTTGTAAACATTTTTAATGGAAATCCAACGTTTTCTTCAACCGTCATCGAATCGAATAGTGCGCTTCCTTGAAAAACCATGCCAATTTCGGTGCGCAATTCGCGTTTTTCATCTGCAGTTAATTCAGAGTAGATGCGGCCGTCAAAAGAAATGGTACCCACTTCAGGTGAATGAATTCCTAGCAAACTCTTTAGTAAGACGGTTTTTCCAGAGCCACTTTGCCCAATGATTAAGTTGGTTTTTCCAGTTTCAAATACCGTCGAGACGCCTTTCAGAATTTTAGTACCGCCAAACGATTTTTCAATGTTTTTTACTTCGATCATTAGGCTAAAAGCATTTGAGTTAGTATATAATTCATCGCAATAATCATGACCGACGTCCAAACAAAGGAAACGGTACTCGCTTTTCCCACTTCCAATGCGCCACCTTTCATATAATAACCGTGAAAGGAAGGAATGGTTGCAAGTAATAAAGCAAACACAAAGGTTTTTATAAAGGCATATGCAATATGAAACGGAATAAAATCTTGTTGTAAGCCACCAATAAACTCATCGCTAGATCCAAATTCGCCGTAAACTGCCGCAACCCAGCCACCGAGAATGCCCAAAAACATACTGATTCCAATGACAAAAGGATACAATTGCAGTGCAATCAATTTTGGAAAAACCAAGTAATTTAAAGAGTTGACGCCCATCACTTCTAAGGCGTCGATTTGTTCCGTAACCCGCATAGTTCCTATACTCGAAGTAATAAACGAACCCATTTTACCAGCCATAATAATGGAAATAAAAGTGGGCGCAAATTCTAAAATTACGGATTGTCTTGTCGCAAAACCGATAAGGTATTTTGGAATCAGTGGATTCGTCAGGTTTAACGCAGTCTGAATCGCAACTACGCCACCCACGAAAAAAGAAATAAAAGCGACGATTCCAAGCGATCCGATGATCAAGTCATCAACTTCTTTTAGAATAAGACTTCGCATCACCGACCATTTGGTAGGTTTGTTGAAAATTTCTTTCCACATCAAAAAGTACTTTCCGATTTGTGATAAGTAACGAACGAGCATCATGGTTTTGAAATATGCGCTAAAATAAGAAAAGTTATTGGTTGTCAGTTGTCAGTTGTTGGTTTTTTTATGAGCTTTTGGGCGTGACCTGGCCGAAAAAGGCGGGTCGGGCTTTCGGCTTTATCTTTTTCGTTTCGTACCTCACAAAAAAGGCCTCAATCCCTCACGCAGTATCGAGTATTAAACAGCTGCTGGTTGTCATCGACTTAATAGCAAATCTCACGCAATTGTCGCCCTACTGAAAAATCTTCTCTTTCATCTTTTGCCAGCGATAGTTCTGGATGAAGTTTGCTTGTTCCGCACTAACCAATAAAGGTTTATTCGCAGCTTTCGCTTTCCAAAATCCTTGTACATAATCAAAAAAGAGTAGTGGCTGTTTTTTCATCATCGCCAGCTTTAACGAAGCAATGACTGTAATAGGAAATCCGTATCCCAAACTGTAAAAGGCCTCACCTTGTTTGAAACGTGCCGCTTTATTATAATTTGCACCCGTCGGTTTGAGATGTTTTACTTGTAAAGATTCATCCGTGATCACTTTCCATCCGTAAAATTTCGCCAGCAATTCATCTACGGTGTCCCAACCCATAGCTGGTTTGAGTCCACCAATTTGCTCGAAACATTTTTTTCTATATGCTTTGAATGCCCCGCGAATATGGTCTTTGTCAGTAAGATTCTCTAAAATCCACTCGTTGTTTTTTTCAATGTAAGCAAATCCACCGATCATTCCAATAGCATCGTCAGAAGTAAAATGGGATATTATCGTTTCAAAATAATTAGTTGGCAAAATTAAGTCGGCATCCAGTTTTACAATCACATCGTAATGATCATCGACAGTGTCAAATCCTTTTTGAAAAGCTCGAATGACTTTACTTCCTGGAAGATGAATGGCATCGGATTCAATGCTTAACAGCCGTATCGATGTGTTTTTTGCAGCAAAATTTTCAACGATTGAAGCGGTTTCATCCGTTGAGTGATCATTGACCACTACAATTTTATTTGGAGCTTGAGTTTGATCTAGCAGCGAGGTGATGGTCTGAGCGATATACTTCGCCTCATTATGTGCAGGAATAATAACATAATATTTCATCAAATACGTGCCCTTTGTTGCGGAAGTAAAAGTATAAATTTAGAAAACAAAAAAAGGGATTCCGAATTGCAAATCCCTTCTTTTTCTCAAACTATTCAAACTATTTAATTTGAATCCGATACAATAACCTTCTTTCTCGATAAATGCCTCGATGTTACAATAAATCGCCGAATTAACTTCTTGTGCTGGATTATCAATATGACCGCCGGATAAAGATCAGTTTCTTATAAAAAAACAGACAAATGTTACTGTATTTTTTCAGCATAAACAATATAATATCGATTAGTAAAAAACCGCAAGATTGGACGGAAACCAATTTGCTTTGCAGGATTTGTCCATTTTTGACAGTCGATAATTTTCCATCCTGTTTTTTGCAAAAGCCAATCCAATTGCCAATCTTCAAATTCGTGATAATGACGATCCCAAGGATCTGTTTTACTACGATATGCTGGCGAGAACCACAAACGCATCGGGATCGAGATGAATAATTTTTCCGATTTAATTGCTTCTAATATGGTGTAAGGATTGAGTAAATGCTCAAATATTTCAAATGCGGTTACCACAGTTGTCTCTTGCGTCCCGAAAATACTTTGGTCTTTATCTAAATCTTCGCCATTTGTATTTTTTACGTTGAAACCTTCTTCTTTCATGATTTTTGAAAGAGGGTTATCAACGCCTAAATCTAATATAGTTTCCGATTTATCAATATGTTTTTTGACAAATTCAAGGGTCAATTTAAATCGCTTACTAGGATAGGTGTTTTCGTACATGTATTGCGTTTAGAAGCGATGCAAATATAGGAAGTTTGTTACTTTAATTTTATTTTTCAGTAAATCTATAAAAAAAGAAGTTCAATAATAAAGTCTGTTTTTGATTGCTTAAATTAGAAGCCATATAATTATGCGCAAATAATAGCCATATTATTCCTATATTTTGGAATAAGAAATCAGAAGAATTTGCTGGAATTAATGTTTATAAACAAATGAATTGACGTTCATACCTGCACCAACCGATGCAAAGAGAATTATATCGCCTTTTTGAATGGACTGATTCTCGATTTTATTTGTAACGAGTAAATCGAATAAAGTAGGAATGGTCGCGACACTACTATTTCCCAGTAGCGTAATACTCATAGGCATTATTTTCTCCGGCATTTCTTGATCATAAAGTTTGTAAAATCGATGGACAATGGCTTCATCCATTTTTTCATTCGCCTGGTGAATAAGAATTTTCTTGATAGCCGTTATTGGAACACCGCTTTTATCAAGACAAACTTTCATTGCTTGTGGCACTTTGCTTAGTGCAAATTCATATATTTTCCTTCCATGCATTTTAATATAACGCACGTCAGGATCCAATTCTTTATTGAAAGAGTTACCAAAGTACAAATAGTTGGCTTCTTCGTAGGCGTAAGTTGCACTTTCATACGATAATAAACCATCATTAGCGTCGCAAGCTTCAACTACAGTTGCTCCAGCACCATCCGAATAAATCATGCTGTCTCGATCATGTACATCTATCACGCGTGATAATGTTTCGGAACCAATAACCAAGCAGCGTTTCGCCATGCCTGATTTAATATAGGCGTTGGCTTGTAGCATGCCTTCAATCCAACCAGGGCAACCAAAAAGGATGTCATAGGCAACACATTTTGGGTTTTGAATTCGCAATCTGTGCTTCACTCTTGTGGCAAGGCTAGGCACCGAATCCATTTGAATTGCATTGGGTTTGACGTCGCCAAAATTATGAGCAAAAATTATGTAGTCGAGAGTCTCAGGATCAATTCCCGAATTCTTAATTGCTTTTTCCGCAGCAAAATACGCTAAATCTGAAGAGTTTAATTCAGGAGTTGCATATCGTCGCTCCTCAATCCCAGTGATACTCTTGAATTTATCAATTACTACGTCATTTGAATAAGCAAAAGCAGAACCGTCTTCATTTAAAAATTGATGCTTTGTAAAGTCAGTATTCTTAACTCTAATGTCCGGAATATAGCTCCCGGAACCTATTATTTTTATATTCATTGTAGGAATGATTTCACTACTAAATTATTAATAAAAAGATTGGAATGTTAGAAAAAGGTTGCCTAATTGTAATTAATTACGAAATAGCATAGTATAGCTCGATATTATTACGGATGTCGTAATTAATTGCTTTTTTCTTGGGCAATTTTTATTTGAAGTACCGTCGCAATATTCAGCGCATTGGTCTTAATTTTCTCTGCGTTGTTTCCTGCAAAAATATCATCTACTGTTTGGTTAAAGTGATGCAACCAAATCTCAAAAAGTTCAGGAGATAAATGTGATTTTTTATTTACCTCTAAGTGTATCTGCGTCAGATTATTCGTATATCCACCAGTTCCCAAAATGGCCTGCGACCAAAAAGTCACTAATATAGGCAAATGTTCTTCAATCTTTATTTTGACAACATCAGTAAAAATGTAGTTGATATCCTCGTCACGCAACAATCGCTTGTAGAATTCATCGACAAGCAAAAGTAGATCATGTTGATTTTCGATGTCTTTCATAGTGTTTTACTAAAAACCCTTTTAGAAAAATCGTCTAAAAGGGTTTTGAAAATTTTATAATTACAAATTCTATTTTTCCATGTACGCCTCAATTGGCGCGCAACTGCAAACTAAATTACGATCGCCATAAGCATCGTCAGCTCGTCGAACACTTGGCCAAAACTTATTTTCCGCTATATATTCTAAAGGGAAAGCTGCCTGTTCACGAGTGTAAGGATAATTCCACGCTTCTGCTGTCAACATCGCCAAAGTATGTGGTGAATTCTTCAAAACATTATTTGGTTCGTCTGAATTTGCGGCTTCAATTTCTTTTCGTATTGAAATCATCGCCTCGCAAAAACGATCCAATTCCTCTAAATTTTCACTTTCTGTCGGCTCAATCATCAAAGTTCCAGCCACCGGGAAGGAAACCGTCGGCGCATGAAATCCATAATCCATCAATCGTTTTGCAATATCAGTCACTTCAATTCCTTTTTGTTTGAATGGACGACACTCTAAAATCATTTCGTGTGCAGCTCTGCCCATTTCGCCCGTGTATAAAGTTTCGTAATGACCGTTCAGTTTTTCCTTAATGTAATTCGCGTTCAGAATAGCATATTTTGTAGCGTCCGTTAAACCTTCAGCACCCAACATACAGATATAACCATACGAAATCAAACATACTAAGGCCGATCCCCAAGGTGCGGCAGATATAGCTGTAATGGCATGTTCTCCTCCAGTTGGAATTACGGGATTGGTTGGTAAGAACGGTACCAATTGTTTAGCAACGCAAATAGGTCCAACTCCTGGGCCACCACCACCGTGCGGAATGGCAAAGGTCTTGTGTAAATTCAAATGACAAACATCTGCGCCAATGGTCGCCGGATTGGTTAACCCAACTTGAGCATTCATGTTGGCACCATCCATATAAACTTGTCCGCCGTTGTCATGAATAAGCTTTGTAACTTCTATGATTGACGCTTCGTAAACGCCATGGGTAGAAGGGTAAGTCACCATCAAACAAGACAAATTATCTTTGTGTAAAATGGCCTTTTCTCTTAAATCTTCTACGTCTATATTTCCGTTTTCTAAGGTTTTTGTTACCACAACTTGCATTCCTGCCATCGCTGCTGAGGCTGGATTAGTACCATGTGCAGACGCCGGAATCAAAGCAATATTTCTATGGTGATCACCACGTGATTGATGATAAGCACGAATCACCATCAATCCTGCATATTCACCTTGGGCACCTGAATTGGGCTGCAAAGTGGTTCCTGCAAAACCGGTGATGACATTCAATTGTTGCTCTAATTTAGTCAACATTTCTTGGTAGCCTTGCACTTGATCTAAAGGCGCAAAAGGATGAATATTGTTCCATTGCGGATTGCTCAAAGGCAACATTTCCGCTGCGGCGTTCAATTTCATGGTGCACGAACCCAAGGAAATCATCGAGTGATTCAACGCCAAATCCTTGCGCTCTAACATTTTGATATAACGCATTAAAGCGCTCTCAGAATGGTAATAATTAAAAACTTCATGTTCCAAGAAAGGCGAAGTTCGAACCAAGTTACTCGGAACTTGGTCATTTACGTTTTGTGATTTGAAAGGTGAAAATGTTTTATCCGTTGCCTTAGCAAAAACCGAAACAATAGTATTTAAATCGCCAATACTTGTCGTTTCATTCAATGAAATAGAAACGGTTTGATTGTCGATATAATTGAAATTGATGCTATTTTCTTCAGCAATAGTTCGCACTTTTCTAGCATCAATTTTCACTACAATCGTATCAAAATAAGCAGTATTGATTTGATAAATTCCTAATTTCTCTAGTTCGTTGGTTAATGTGCAAGCCAAACCATGCACTTTATTTGCGATATAGCGCAGCCCTTTTGGACCGTGATATACAGCGTACATGCCTGCCATCACTGCCAACAAAACTTGCGCTGTACAAATATTAGAAGTGGCTTTATCTCTTTTGATGTGTTGTTCTCTTGTTTGCAATGCCATTCTCAAAGCGCGATTTCCATTGGTGTCAACGGTTACGCCGATAATTCGTCCTGGCATACTTCTTTTGTATTCATCTTTTGTGGCAAAATAGGCTGCATGAGGACCGCCATAACCCAATGGAATACCAAATCGTTGTGTCGTTCCAACGACAACGTCTGCGCCCATTTCTCCCGGCGGAGACAATTTTACCAAACTCAAAATATCGGCAGCAACAGCGACTTTTATTTCGCTATCTTTTGCTTTCGAAATGAATTTGGCATAATCATGCACTTGACCGTATTTGCCTGGATATTGCAAAATCGCTCCAAAATAATCCGATGAAAATTCGAATGTTTCGTGATTGCCAACCACCAACTCAATCCCAATAGGCGTTGATCTCGTCTGTAAAACAGACAATGTTTGAGGCAAAACTTCCTCCGAAACAAAGAACTTATTGACATTATTTTTTTTCTGATCTCTTGAACGTACATCAAATAACAACGCCATCGCTTCAGCGGCAGCTGTTCCTTCATCTAATAAAGAGGCGTTCGCGATTTCCATTCCGGTAAGCTCAATCACCATCGTTTGAAAATTCAAAATCGCTTCTAATCGACCTTGCGCAATTTCTGCTTGATACGGCGTATACGCGGTGTACCATCCTGGATTTTCTAAAATATTTCTTTGGATTACCGCAGGAACAATGGCTTGGTTGTATCCCAATCCAATGTAAGATTGAAACATCCTATTCTTGTTTCCTAATTGTTGGATATGATTCGCAAATTCAAATTCAGTCATCGCATCGTCCAATTGCAACGGCGCTTTCAGTCGAATATCATCCGGCAATGTTTCGTAAATGAGTTGTTCCAACGATTCTGCACCGATGGTTTTCAACATATGTGTGACATCATTTTCTCTGGGTCCGATGTGTCGTAAAGCGAATGAATCTGTTCTCATATATTTTAAAGAAGTGGTTGTTTTTTTTTGCTGCACAAATTTATGCAATAATCTCAAAAACGGGCAGTCTTTAACCATTCATTTTAAGGTTTTTTTGAACCAAAAAGCGTTCTTATTAACAGTTTGATTAATTTTACTCGATGAGAACACTAAAGCGATTTTTTGATTTTTACCTCAATGCAAGCCTTCATATTGGTTTCGCCGTTTTAGCGTTAACAAATATTACAGAAATTTCACTCAATATTCCATCACAAACAAACCTGCAACTTGTTGTTTTTTTCGGAACCGTTGTAGGTTATAATATTCTAAAGTATTTTGATGCGTTTACTCAAGATCGCAAATGGTTTGCACGAAATCGAGCAATTTCTTTCACTTGTGTTTTGGCATTTATAGTCGGGTTCTATTTTTTCTTACTCACGGAAACAACTGTTCAAGTTGCTTTTCTTGCCATCGCAGTGGTGGTGTTTCTTTATCCTTTTCTAAGAAAATTCGGATTGCTAAAAATGTTCTTAGTGAGTTTTTGTGTCGCAATGATTACCGTCTATATTCCTTACTTGCAGCTTGCACAATGGAATATAGATTTTTTTATCACAATCATTCAGCGTTTCCTCATCGTTATTAGTTTCCTCATTCCATTTGAAATTTCAGACAGCAAAACCGATCATCCATCTTTGCAAACTTTGCCGCAACAGTTCGGAATTCGTCCCACGAAAATCTTTGGAATGTTATTGGTCATTCCGTTTCTATTACTAGAATTTTTCAAAACCACATCGAGTTATACCGTCCTAATTGTTTCAATAATAACGGTACTCTTCATCCATTTTTCGTCGGTTCACAGAAGCAAATATTATACGTCCTTTTGGGTAGAAAGCGTGCCGATTTTTTGGTGGTTGCTGCTCTATATTCGCTAATACTATTTGGGCGTGACCACAAGGGTCGGGCTTTTCGCACTCGCTTTTTTTGTTTTGAGGAAATCCAGTTGACTGTGCTCAAAAGAGACAAAACAAAAAAGAGCTCAAACAATGCTGCAATCCCTCACGCGGCCTCCTGCAATCTTACAATCTTGAAATCTAAAAATCCTACAATCCAACAACCTAAACCAATCCCGCTCTTTTCAGCAAAGCTTCCGGCTTCGGTTCTTGCCCCCGGAATCGTTTGTACAAAACCATTGGTGCTTCAGTGCCGCCTCTAGATAGTACGTTGTCTTTAAATTTCGTCGCAACTTCTGAATTAAAAATGCCTTTTTCTTTGAAGTAATCAAAGGCATCCGCATCCAAAACTTCCGCCCATTTATAGCTGTAATAGCCCGAAGAATAACCTCCTTGAAAAATATGAGAAAAAGCAGTACTCATCGCGTTTTCCTTGACATCCGGATACAATTGCGTCGCAGCGAATTGTTCAGTTTCAAACGTTTTCAAATCGGTAATGCCGCTTGGGTCTTGTCCATGCCAACCCATGTCAAGTAAGCCGAAACTCAATTGGCGCATCGTGGCCATTCCTTCTTGAAAGCTAGCGCTTTCTTTTATTTTCTCCACCAAATCCATCGGAATCATCTCGCCAGTTTCGTAATGTGTCGCAAACAACGCCAACGCTTCCGCTTCGTAACACCAATTTTCCATGATTTGGCTGGGCAATTCTACGAAATCCCAATAAACAGAAGTTCCAGACAAACTCGGATAAGTCGTATTGGCTAACATGCCATGCAAACCATGACCGAATTCGTGAAACAAGGTCGTCACTTCATTAAAAGTTAGCAATGATGGTTTGGTTTCTGTTGGTTTGGTAAAATTACACACATTAGAAATATGCGGACGTTCGTTGACGCCGTCTTTGACATATTGCGATTTAAAAGAAGTCATCCAAGCGCCATTGCGTTTCCCTTTTCGTGGGAAAAAATCAGCGTAGAAAATCGAAACCAATTTTCCGTTTTCGTCTTTCACTTCATAAGTAGTGACTTCATCATGGTATTTATCAATGTCGAAAATTTCGGTAAAAGTCAATCCGTAGAGTTTTTGCGCAATCGTAAAAGCACCCGCCAACACTTTCTCTAACTGAAAAT
>CANGTL010000024.1 GCA_947456815.1 Flavobacteriaceae bacterium | reverse complement strand
GGTGATTATGTTGTTTGGGAAGGAATTTATCTTTCTGAAACACCTTACGGAGTACAGGCAACGGATTTGAATGGAGATGGATTGGTTGACTTTGGAGATTACATCATTTGGGAATCTACTTACTTGGCTGGAATCTTTGGTAACTATCCGTTCTAGTCTTAACAATACAATTTAGAAAAAAGCCCCTTTCTTATGGAAGGGGCTTTTTTGTTTAACTAAATCGCAATCGAACAAATACATGTTTGATACCTTTCTTATCAGAGTCACGCTCATCAATTTCAAGAATATCCGTCAGCGATTTGAGCATGGGTGTTAGCTTGGTGAAACCGTAGTTTCTCGGATCGAATTCCGGTTTTTTCTTTACAATTAAATTTCCAACATCACCTAAGAACGCCCAGCCGTCGTCGTCGCCAATTGCTTCGATTGTGGCTTCAATAAGTTCTATGGTTTGAAGATCAATTTTGTTTAAGGCTTTTTCTGCTGGTTTCTCGATGGGCTTTTTATTGTCGCTTGGAATAGCAGTAATACTTGGCTTAGAGAGTTTCTTAGGTTTCGCACCTTCTAAAACTTCGATATAAATAAATCGATCGCAGGCAACAATAAAGGAATTTGGTGTTTTCTTTTCACCCAATCCAATGACTTTCATTCCTGATTCGCGTAAACGAATCGCAAGTCTAGTGAAATCGCTATCGCTGGATACGATGCAGAAACCATCTACTTTTTCGGAGTAAAGCAAATCCATCGCATCAATAATCATTGCCGAGTCGGAGGAATTTTTTCCTACGGTATAACTGTACTGTTGAATCGGTGTTATGGCGTGTTCTAAGAGTACGCTTTTCCATCCGCCGGCGTTGGGTTTCGTCCAGTCGGCGTAAATTCTTTTGGTGGTTGGAATTCCGAATTTGGCTATTTCTTCCATCATTCCTTTGACATTGCTGTAAGGAACATTGTCTGCGTCGATTAGGACGGCTATTTTGAGTTCTTTGGTGTTTTGTGACATATTTTTGAGTTGCTGAGGTTCTGAGTTGCTGAGTTGCTGAGGTCGATTTTACAAAGGTTGTAGTTTTCGTACCCGAGAATCTTATTGCCTTAGAACCTAAAGATTTGAATTCAAAGATACGGAGTTTATGATTACCAAGTTGCCCTAGCCCCGATAGAAGGGAAAATCCTTGGCATTGCGCCATTGACATCAAATAGTTTGCGGCAGTTCGTTCGCAATGACAAGATTGGAATGATAGCGGGAATAGCTCCTAAAAATAAATAGAATTATAGCAGTAATATCGGTCGGAAATATTTAATTTTGCGCCATCTAAAAAACCGATTTTATATTGAATATTATGGTGAAAGATTTATTTGAAAGAATCCAAAATAATAAAGGTCCGTTAGGGAAATGGGCGTCGCAAGCCGAAGGTTATTACGTGTTTCCAAAGCTGGAAGGTGAATTGGGACCGAGAATGCAGTTTAAAGGTAAGAACATTTTGAACTGGAGTTTGAATGATTATTTGGGATTGGCGAATCATCCGGAAGTGCGAAAAGCAGATACTGAGGCGGCAATTCAATATGGTGCGGCGTATCCGATGGGTGCTCGTATGATGAGTGGTCACACCGATGCGCACGAACAATTGGAAAACGAATTGGCTGCTTTTGTGATGAAAGAATCAGCGTATTTGTTGAACTTTGGGTATCAAGGAATCATGTCGACCATTGATGCGTTGGTGACTAAAAATGATATTATTGTTTATGATGTTGATGCACATGCGTGTATTATAGATGGTGTTCGTTTGCATATGGGGAAACGTTTTACCTATAAGCACAACGATTTGGAAAGCATGGAGAAAAACCTGCAACGTGCGACCAAAATGGCAACGGAAACCGGCGGTGGGATTTTGTTTATCACCGAAGGTGTTTTCGGAATGCGCGGTCAGCAAGGGAAATTGAAGGAGATTGTCGAGATGAAGAAGAAATACAATTTCCGATTATTAGTTGATGATGCACACGGTTTTGGAACTTTAGGAAAAACAGGTGCGGGAGCAGGCGAGGAGCAAGGTTGTCAGGATGGAATTGATGTATATTTTTCTACGTTTGCTAAGTCGATGGCGAGTATTGGTGCCTTCATCGCTGCGGATAAAGATGTTATCGATTACTTGAAATATAATTTGCGTTCACAGATGTTTGCCAAAGCGTTGCCGATGATTCAAACGGTTGGCGCCTTAAAAAGACTGGAATTGTTGCGCAACCACCCGGAGTTGAAAGACAAATTGTGGGAGAATGTCAATGCGTTACAAAACGGTTTGAAATCGCATGGATTTAATATTGGAGATACCAATACTTGTGTGACTCCAGTATACTTGGAGGGAAGCATTCCAGAGGCGATGGTGATGGTGAATGACTTAAGAGAAAATTACGGCATTTTTCTATCGATAGTGGTATATCCGGTAATTCCAAAAGGGATTATCTTATTGCGAATGATTCCAACTTCATCGCACACTTTAGGAGATATTGATGAAACACTGACTGCTTTTAATGCGATTCGAGAGAAATTAGAGAATGGCACGTATAAAGCAATTGCTGAGAAAACTACTGTTGATGTAAGTTAATTGACTATATAAAATAAATTGAAAACCGCTTCAGTCTTGAGGTGGTTTTTTTTAATACAGCTATTATGAAGAATATTCTTTTTTTTGGTTTGCTAGTATTTATTTCCTGCAAAAAGGAGATGACTGCAGAAGATTATATAATTGAAAAACCTGTCAATCCGTTTTCTGAAATGTGCTATGAAGGCGTTCATGGGAAAGATACAATGTCAATGACTTTGGTTATCAAAGGAGATCAACTTCAATATGGTACATTGTCTTACAATTATTTTGAAAAAGACGATAACGAAGGGACTTTAGTTGGCGCTTTCCGTGGCGATACGCTTAAAGCGAAATACAGTTTCCAGTCAGAGGGAACAATGTCTGTGCGTGAAGTTATTTTTCTGAAGCAAGGAAAGAACTACATAGAAGGATTTGGCCCAGTTACGGAAGATCAAGACGGGAAAGTTGTATTTAAAGACTACAAAGAAATACAATTTGAATCTTCATTTCCGCTAGTAGAAGTACCTTGTAAAAAATAATTACAAGTCTTTTCGGTAAGTTCGTCTTCTTCTGGTCACTTTCGAATCGAAGTTTTTCCACAAGTTATGGATCGCGTGGTTTTCTTCTAGTTCTGGCGTTCGAATGCAGCGAAGGATTCCTCTTTCCTTAAATGTTTTGTAGTATTCATCAAAAATAATTGCCGTGACACCTTTGCTTTGGTATTCTGGTAGAATCCCAATCAGATAGAACGCGACCTCTTTGCTGTGATTTCTGGCTTGTAGCATGTGGTACCAACCGAAGGGAAATAGTTTTCCTTTGGCTTTTTGAAGTGCTTCGGAGAAAGACGGCATGACGATACTGAATGCGACCATATTGTCGTCTTTGTCCATCACAAATTTGATATATTCTGGATTGATAAACGGAATGTACTTTTTCTTGAAGTATTCTTTTTGAATGTCGGTGATGGCAACAAATGAAGTTAAGTTGGCGTAACTCGTATTGAAAAGATCAAACATCTTATCTACATAAGGCATGATGTCTTTCGTTTTTGTAAATCGAACGGCAGTTAGTTGGTATCTTTTTTTGACCAATTCTTGCGCTTTTACATAGACTTCTGGATTTACATTGGCAAAAGAGAAGCTACTTTCGATGTATTCCTTTTCTTTTATGTAGCCTAATTTTTCTAAATGTTGTGAATAATAAGGATAATTGTACCATGTAATCATTGAACCAATAAAATCAAAGCCTTCCGTAAGTACACCTACTTTGTCAAGATTAGAAAAACCAATTGGACCTTCAACATACTCGAGGTTATTTTTTCTGCCTATTTCATATACCTTTTCTAGAAGAGCTTTGGTAACTTCAATGTCGTCAATGACGTCCCACCATCCAAAACGAACTTTCTTTTTTTGCTGATTGTTGACTTCATTCCAATTGATAATCACCGCAATTCGACCGACGATTGTTTTTCCTTTGTAGGCCAGAAACAAATGCGCTTCAGCCGATTCAAATGCGGGATTTTTTGAAGCATCGAAGCTTTCCATTTCCTCTTTTATAAGCGGTGGCACCCAATAAGGATGGTTGTGATAGATTGAAAACGGAAAAGTTACAAAGTCTTTTAGCTGTGCTGGTGTAATTACCTCTTGAACAATTATCATGTTATTTCGCTTTATCTCCTTCAACCGCGTCAAGGCGTTTTTTTGACTTTTCTTTTTTCTTATCTTTTATTTTGTCACTTTTCTTATCCAATTTACTACGTTTATCTTCTTTTGGGATACGCAACATGACGTCTTCGTAATTAGCATCAAATCGCCATGAAACACCAATTCCTCCTCCAAAAATATTTGATTCTCCTTGAAAATTACGATTGATTGAAGCGTCCACTTGTAGATTTTGTCTCAATAAATAAGCGGCTCCGAATCGAAAAAAGTGATCTTTATAATACCTATTATTCAATCCTTGTATTTCAACAAACCCAGAGACTCTTGAATTGAATCCACGGGTCATCGTAAGCACATAATCAAAAGACATTGTTTCTGAAGGAAATCTGTCAATTATAAAGTTTGTTAGAAAAGTATATCTCCCAAATTGGTTTTGGGTAAGTACCATTCCTTTCAAAGTGAATCCATTGTCTTTAGGAATGTCTAGACGTCGGAACTTGTCCCTTGCCAAGTTGAAATTGACTCCGCCATAAAGCGCCACGGCAGGTATAAATTGTCTCCAATTGAACTGATGGTTTGCTTTCCAGCTATAGAGATTTGGTTTTTTTTCATAATCTCTATCCGGATCATATAAAAGATATTTTGCGCCTAATGTTACTTCTCTTAAGCCACTCTCCTTAGTGTCGAAGAAGGGGGAAGATAAGGTTTCATTAAGATATTCCAAATTTGCCAGAACCTCTAATTGTTCAAATAAAACGCCATATCTCAGCGTTAAGTCACTTTGCCAAATTTGTCCTTTATAGTCGGCACCATCATCTGATTCTTCGTTATAATTAATGCCCATTTCAGTCTGAATAACTGTTTTTCCAACTGAAAAAGCAGACATAGATTTCCCGGGGCGATTAGAATTGATGACGTCGGTAAACTGAGCGAAATTTGAACAGAAAGAAAAGACTAAGAGTAGAAAAGTTAAAAGCTTTTTATTGAACATAAGAATGGTATTTTGGGTCTGAAATCCTATTTTTCAAATGTACTATAATTTATTATTTATTTAAGAAACCATTTCTATTTTTGAACAGATGATTTATTAAATTTGTCCAAATTTATTTGACTATGGAAATGGCCTCTTTTAGTGGAATCCTCAAAACAATTTTTTACATTTTGGCATTCTATTATATTTTTAAATTTCTAGCACGATTGTTTTTGCCGATCATGGTGAAAAAAGTGGTGGAAAAAGCAGGTGAAAATTTTCAACGTCAGTATCAGTCGAACTACAATTCAAATACAAATCAAGCACAAGACGAGTTTGTTAATTCAACTTCAAAATCTGACAAGCCTCGTGAAACTAAGAAAGTGGGAGAGTATATCGATTATGAAGAATTAGATTAATTGGATTTCCTTTTCGACCTTTCGTTTACACTTTTTTTGACTATTTTTGGCTGATATAATGTAAACGAATTAGCGCAATGGCGCACTTCTTATTATGAATCTACTCAATAAATTTTATGTCCACGCTGCAATTGTCGTTGGATTTATTCTTGTTTCTTGCATTTACTTCTACCCTGTACTTCAAGGGAAAAAGATTTTTCAATCAGATATCGTTCAGTATACTGGCATGGCCAAAGAGCAAAATGATTTTCGAGCTTCGAATAATGCAGAACCATATTGGACTAATTCGGCGTTCGGTGGTATGCCCACTTATCAGCTAGGTGCTAATTATCCGCATGAGTACATGAGCAAATTAGATCATGTTTTGCGATTTTTGCCAAGACCCGCGGATTATTTATTTCTCTATTTCATAGGGTTCTATGTCCTACTTCTTGTGCTGAAAATCGAGCCATTGCAAGCTTTTTTTGGTGCATTAGCATTCGGATTTTCTACTTATTTGATCATCATCTTAGGCGTCGGACATAATGCAAAAGCACATGCGATTGCCTATATGCCTTTAGTTTTAGCGGGCGTATTACTTGTCTATAAAAAGCGCTTTGTCCTGGGCGGAATTTTAACGATGCTGGCGGCAGCCCTTGAAATTAATGCGAATCACTTTCAGATGACGTATTACTTGTTACTGCTACTTCTGGTTGTTTCTTGTTTTTACCTCTACCATTTTATAAAGGAAAAGGAGTATTTAACCATTGCTAAAGTTTTTGGCGTGTTTGCAATTGCCGGAATATTGGCGATTGGTTCAAATGCGACTAATTTGCTGGCTACTTCAGAATATGCAAAATATAGTACACGCGACAAAAGCGAATTGACTTTTAATGCCGATGGATCAAAAAATTTGACTAAGAACGCCATGTCCAACGATTATATAACAGAATATAGCTATGGCATCTTGGAAAGTCTAAATCTTTTGGCGCCGCGAATTTTTGGAGGTTCAAATAGCGAAAATGTCGGAACCGATGGAGCAATGTATGAGTTTATTTTAAGTCAAAATGTTCCAGAAGCCCAAGCCAAAGATTTTGTGTCAGCGATGCCAACATATTGGGGAGATCAGCCTATTGTTGCTGCACCAGCCTATATAGGATCGGTGGTTTTCTTTTTGTGTATCGTTGCGCTTTTTGCGGTGAAAAGAAGAATTAAGTATGCCTTACTTAGTGCAGCGCTGCTTTCGCTATTGCTGTCATGGGGAAAAAATTTCCCAGTATTGACAGATTTCTGTATTGATTATGTTCCGATGTATAATAAATTTAGAGCAGTTTCTTCGATTCAAGTAATTCTGGAATTATGTGCTCCTGCTCTGGCCATTCTAGGATTGCACTATTTTTTCAAAGCGGAGAAAGACAGACAATGGAAAGTATTGTGGCAGTCGAGTGCAATCGGTTTGGGAATCTTGGCTTTGTTATTTGTATTCAAAGGGTCATTTGACTTCTCAGGCGGTTCAGATTCGTATTTTAGAGAAAGCTACGGGCCTCAGTTCGTAGATGCATTGAAGTCAGATCGAAAAACCATGTTTCTAGCAGATTTATTGCGATCCGGATTTTTCATACTGCTCGTATCGGTTTTGTTTTGGATCTATACAAAAGATCGTTTGGCAAAGAATACTGCGATTGTTTTGGTAGGAGCTTTAATGGTATTTGATCTTTTCTTTATTGATAAAAATTATGTTAGCAGTAGTGATTTTGTGAGTGCTAGAGAAGTCGATATGCCTTTTCAATCAACCGAAGCCGACGATATGATTCTTCAAGACACCACGCATTATCGCGTATTTGAAGTTGACGGAAATATGTCGAGTGCACGCGCTTCGTATTTTCATAAATCGATTGGAGGCTACCATGCAGCAAAACCAAGGAGAATGCAACAGTTGTTTGACTATCAAATTGCAAAGAACAATATGGAAGTTCTGGATATGTTGAATGTGAAATATATTATTCAAACTGATAAAGAAGGCAAACAGATTCCGACTTTAAACCCACAGCATAATGGCAATGCGTGGTTTGTTCAAAAAGTGAAATTTGTTCAAAAGGCTGACGATGAGATGAAAGCTTTGAATAGAATTCCAACTAAAGAAGTAGCGGTAATCAATCGAAAAGAACTGGGAACATTGCAGGTAAAAGCTGATTTTGTCAAAGACACATTGGCTACTATTGTCCTTCAGAAATATCAGCCTAATATTTTGGCATACACCTCAAATAATTCGCATGATGGTTTAGCAGTTTTTTCAGAAATGTATTATGCAGAAGGTTGGAATGCATATCTGGACGGCGTTAAGGTGCCACATTTTAGAGCGGACTATGTTTTGAGAGCGATGGAGATTCCAAGAGGCAAACATACAATAGTGTTTAAATTTGAACCTGAAGTAGTAAAAACAGGAAGTACAATCGCATTGGCAAGTTCAGTTGGAATTGTTCTATTGATTGTTGGAGGCTTGTACTTCGAGAGAAGGCAATTGTGGTACAATAACAAGGAGTAAATTGTCGTAAAAGTTCAATTATTTACGAATTAAATCCTATGAAGAAGGTCTTAGTCATTGCGTATTATTTCCCACCGGCCGGAGGGCCAGGAGTACAACGTTGGTTAAAATTCGTGAAGTATTTACCAGATTTTGGCATTCAGCCAATTGTATATGTTCCTGAGAATCCTTCCTATCCAATTATTGATGAAGACTTGGCTCGTGAGGTTTCTGATTCAGTGATTGTTCTTAAGAAACGTATCATCGAGCCATATGGATTGGCTTCTTTTTTCTCTAAAAACAAAACAAAGAAGATTAGCTCAGGCATAATTCCGAGTAGCGACAAGCAGTCGCGATTGGAGAAATTATTGCTTTGGATTCGCGGTAATTTGTTTATTCCAGACGCACGGGTTCTTTGGGTAAAGCCATCTGTCGTTTATTTGAAAAAGTATATCGTTGAAAACGAAGTTGACACCATAATCACAACAGGTCCACCGCATAGTTTGCACTTAATTGGATTAAAGTTGCGACAACAGTTGCCTGTGCGCTGGATTGCTGATTTCCGTGACCCTTGGATTAACATTGGTTATCATCGTCAACTAAAACTATCGAATTCTTCCATGAAGAAGCATATAGCACTAGAATCAAAAGTTCTTACTACAGCGGATGAGATATTGGTTACCAGCCAGAGCACAAGGTTGGAGTTTATTAGAAAAACAACAAAACCAATTTCAGTAATTACAAACGGGTACGATGAAGAGAAAATCTCAAAACAAGATCTAGATAAGAAGTTTAGTTTAGCACATATAGGGTCGCTGCTTTCCGAGAGAAATCCCGTTATTTTGTGGCAGTGCTTGGCAGAATTGGTCACTGAGATTCCAAGTTTTTCAGAGCATTTAGAATTGAAATTAATCGGAACCATTAGCAATGACGTCATCGAAACCATAAAGAGCTATGATCTCGACAAATTTCTAAATCTACTGGGTTATGTTTCTCATCAAGAGGCATTAATTCAGCAAAGGAAATCTCAAATATTGCTATTGATTGAGATTAACTCAAAGAATACGATTAGTATTATTCCTGGAAAATTATTTGAGTATATGGCAGCAGGTAGACCAATACTTGCTGTAGGTCCACTGGGATCTGATTTTTCGGAGATTATAGCCAAAACGAATACAGGTTTATTTTTTGATTATTCGCAGAAAATGGCGTTGAAGGAATCAATTCTTAGTTTTTATAATTCCTATTTGGAAGGGAGATTAAGTGTAAATGCCGTTGGTATAGAAGCCTATTCCAGAAGAAAATTAACAGAAGAATTATCGGACATAATTCACCATCCTAAAGTCCAAAATTAAAAGCCGTAGACCTATGGGAATTGTAATGCATCAATCAATCAAGAATACAGTGATTACCTATGTCGGGTTTGGGATTGGCGCCGTAAATGCATTGTTTTTATACACCAATTTCTTAGGAAAAACACATTATGGTATGGTGGCGTTTTTGCTTTCGGCTGCAAATATTATGATGCCGTTGATGGCTTTCGGGGTGCATAATACATTGATACGATATTATTCAAAATGTACTTCGGAGCAGGAACGCGAAAAGTTTCTGAGTTTTATGCTATGGATGCCTTTATTGTTGATTGTACCCATAACTTCTATTACTTATTTTTTCTATGATCAAATAGCTTTTTATATTTTAAAAGAAAATCCGACGGTCAAACCTTTTTTGTGGCTGGTTCCAATTATAGGAATTTGTATGGGATATTTTGAAGTTTATTACGCTTGGGTAAAAGTGCATATGCAGTCTGTATTTGGCAACTTTATCAGCGAGGTGTTAGTTCGTATTGTTGTTTTTTTTATGCTCTTTGCGGTGCATCTTAGTTGGCTTACTAAAGACGGATTTATCTACGGTTTGGTAGTTGCTTATTTCCTTCAATTTTTGGTTATGAAGACTTATGCCTTGCACGTAAAAATGCCGGTATTTTCATTTTCGATTCCGCATAATTTTAAAGAGATTTTCGGGTATTCATTCTTTATCATTCTCTCAGGAAGCGTTGCGGTATTGCTGATGGATTTTGATAAGGTTATGATTCCCGCCTACGAAAACATCGGAAGCAACGCCTTGTATTCTGTGGCTATTTTTATTGCTACTGTAATTGCTGTACCAAGTAGAGCGATGTTGCAAATCATCTATCCCATTACAGCTAAGTTGATTACAGAGAATAAACAAGAAGAACTCAGTGATTTGTATCAAAAAAGCGCCATAAATTTGCAAGTTTTCGGCGGTTTTGTAATGTTGGGTGTTTTTTTGAATATTAAAGAAATTTATCAGTTGATTCCTCAGGAGTACAGCGGTGGAATTTTGGTTGTTTTTCTTATCGGTTTATCAAAATTTTACGATGTCATATTGGGAAATAACAATGCAATCATTCTCAATACAAAGTACTATAAATGGGTGCTTTTTTTCGGGTTGCTCTTAGTGTTTATGATGATTGTTTTGAATATGCTATTTATTCCAATGTACGGAATTGATGGAGCTGCGTTGGCGACTCTCATTTCTGTAATTGTATACAACTCTATTAAACTTTGGTTTGTTGTTAAGAAAATGGATTTGTTTCCATTTACCAAGAAAACGGTTCAATCTTTGGGCATCATCACAGTGGTGTTTTTCGCATTTTATTTTTGGGACTTTCCTTTTCATGCAGTCGTAAATATTATCTTAAAATCCACGCTGATCACAATTGCATACGTTTATCTTAACTATACATGGAAGATTTCGAATGAGATTAATGAAGTTATCCATTCATTTTTAGAGAAATTGGGCATTATTTTAAAGAAGAACCCATAAAAAAAATCCCGCAAGTACTATCAATACTTGCGGGATTCAACCAAAACAAACCCAATTTTTATTTTCTTAACCCATTTTTTCGAAAATAATATGACGAATATTCTTTATTGTCATCTTCGCTATTTGTGTAACAATAACCGTACCGAATACAATTTCCTTTTACAAAACCAATAGTATTTATCAATTCACCATGATAATTATAAATCAATTTCATGCCGCCAATTTGAGTTAGGGCGAATCGGTTATATTTCATGTAAATACTTCCAATTCGTTTGATTCGGTTTTGAAAATCGTAATTTAAGAACACATTTCCAATTCGTCTAACTCTACCTTGGTTATCGTGCTCTATCAGCACACCAACATTTGAATTGCAGTTTCTCCTTCCTTTTCTGTAGATGATATCACCATCGGTATTTGGCTCTGTATTAAAATCGAATTCTCCATTTGGGAAAACAAAGAAATCAATGCCTCTTTCGTTGAAGTAGATTGGTTCGTCAATGTCAATTCGGTGATTGTTTGCTGCTGTCAAAGAGCGTACTTGCGCTTGCACTGTATTTCCTAGTAGAAAAATGACAGTAAATAGTAGTGTAATTTTTTTCATGATTCAAAGTATTAGGAATTAATGTACCGAATTCGTTTCTGTACTTGTAAGGCCGATTTCAATTGGTGTGCCAAAAATAAATACAGAAAATGGTTAATGTAAGATTACTTCACAATTCTAAGTTAAAGTGCTGTTTTGCAGTGATTTCATAATTTTAATTGATGCTCTTTAGTTTCGCTGAGTATTTTTTTTATACTTGTTTTCTTTTGAACCATTTTTGTACTTTTGGAAAAAATTTAGAAAACGATTACTAAGCTGATAACTAGTTTTTTGCTTTTGATAGGTATTATTGCGACTTCTCAAACTATGCCTACGAAGATTAACGATCAAAGACGTTTTCAATCAGATAGTAGGTTGTTCTACGCTTGGAATCAAGAGAAAGACGCCTATGATTTAAAAGACACAGAATATGAAACTTCTGTAATAGACATTCGTGAAATTAACACCAAGAATAGTGGCTATATTGTTATGGCACTAACCGATGATGGAAAAACTAGGTTATACCACGGATCGATTGTGAATTATTCTGTTGATGAAGAAGGAATTTCAACTTGGATTTTAAGATCCAAAAGTGCAAGAGGAAAACTTTCGCTAGATCATAAAAAGAAGAAAATTACGTATTCATTCGAGAGCAATGAAACGCGTTACGTAAAGATTTTTGTTTTTAATTTATTCTTTGAAGGAGACGAAATAGACGTTCCAGACTAATGCTGTAATTTTGCCTTTAGGTACTTTCCAGTTATTGACAATTTGTTTTTAGCTAATTCTTCGGGCGTACCAATACCTAACAATTGCCCGCCGTTTTCTCCTCCTTCCGGTCCTAAATCGATAATATGGTCTGCGCATTTTATAAGATCAAGATTGTGCTCGATTACGATAATAGAGTGCCCGTTTTCTATTAGTGCCTCAAAAGACGCCAATAATTTCTTGATATCGTGAAAATGCAACCCTGTTGTAGGTTCATCAAATACAAAAAGCGCTTTTTCCTTCGTATTTCCTTTCACTAGAAATGTTGCCAGTTTTATTCGTTGTGCTTCACCGCCTGATAGTGTCGACGAAGATTGTCCCAATTGTACGTATCCTAGGCCAACGTCTTGTAATGGCTGTAACTTCTGCACAATTTTTTGTTGCTTGGTATCATTAAAAAAGGAGATTGCATCGTCGATGGTCATTGTTAGAATATTGTCGATGTTTTTTCCTTCAAAATGTACTTCGAGAATTTCTTTTTTGAAACGTTTGCCACCACAAGTGTCGCAAGGCAAATGCACGTCTGCCATAAAAACCATCTCGACGTTAATAGATCCTTCTCCGCTGCAGGTTTCACAGCGACCACCATCGACGTTAAATGAGAAATGTTTGGGCATATAACCCCGTATTTTTGATAATTTTTCTTTGGCAAATAAGTCTCTAATATCGTCGTACGCCTTGATATAGGTGACGGGATTAGAACGAGAACTTCTTCCAATTGGATTTTGGTCTATGTATTCGATGTGGCGAATTTTATGATAATAGCCTTGCATTTCGCTAAATTGACCCGCTTTTTCTCCGACTCCATCTAGTTTCTTTTGCATTGCAGGATACAGAATTTTCTTCACTAAGGTGCTTTTCCCGCTTCCAGAAACTCCAGTGATTACAGTTAGTACTTCTAAAGGAAACCTAACATCTATGTTTTGTAAATTATTTTCACGAGCGCCTAGTATTTCTATATAGTTTGCCCATTTTCTTCTGGCCTTAGGAACGGCAATTTCTAGCATCCCATTTAGATAATTGGCGGTGAGCGAATCAGATTTCAATATTTCCTCAAACGTACCTTGAGCAACCAACTTTCCGCCAAAAGTGCCCGCCTCTGGACCAATATCAATAATCATATCAGCGGCCTTCATGATATCTTCATCGTGTTCGACAACTATTACGGTATTCCCTAAGTCGCGAAGTGAAAGTAAAACTTTTATTAATCTTTCGGTGTCTTTTGGATGCAAGCCAATACTAGGTTCGTCTAAAATATACATCGAACCCACTAGGCTACTTCCTAATGAAGTAGCAAGATTGATACGCTGCGATTCACCACCAGATAACGTTGCAGAATTACGGTTTAGCGTGAGATAATCCAAGCCTACATCTACTAAAAAATTGAGTCTATTGTTGATTTCGATCAAGAGTCGCTTCGCTACTTTTTGGTCAAACTCACTAAGCCTTATTTCGCTGAAGAAAGACACCAAATTTCGGATAGGCAAATCCACTAAATCAGAAATGGTCTTACTTTCGATCTTGACGTACGAAGCTTCAATCCGAAGGCGTTTTCCTTTGCAAGAGTGACATTTAGTTTTGCCACGATAGCGAGACAACATGACCCGATTTTGAATCTTGTAATTTTTTTCCTCCAATTCCTTGAAGAAATCATTTAAACCTTGAAAATACTCGTTTCCTGTCCATATTAGCTGTTTTTGTTCATCTGAAAGCTGATAAAATGGCTTGTGGATTGGAAAATCAAATTTGTAGGCATTGTTAACCAATTCGTCTCGATACCAACTCATGCTTTCACCTCGCCAAGGAAAAAGGGCGTTCTCGAATACTGATAATGCTGTGTTTGGCACTACTAGTTCTGGATCTATGCCTATGATGTTTCCGTAGCCTTCGCAAACAGGACAAGCTCCATATGGATTATTAAAACTGAATAAATGAACATTTGGTTCTAAGAAAGTAATACCGTCAAGTTCAAAGTTATTGCTGAAAGTGAATTTTCTTTTTGTTTCCAATTCTTGTAATAAGCAAATGCCTTTTCCTTCGAAGAAAGCTGTTTGAACTGCGTCGGACAGACGATTGTAAAATTCTTCTTCTTCTTTTACAACAATACGGTCGACAACAAGAAATACATCTTTTTGTTTCTTTGTTTTAAGAGTATCAAGTTCACTTGCCATTTCGTCTAATCGAATTACCGAAGAATCTACTACAATTCTGGCAAATCCTTGTTGTAAAAGCGCTTGGAGCTTGTCTTCTAACTTTCTACCCTGTTCCAAATGAATAGGAGCAAGCAGTAACCATTTGCTATCAATTTCAAGAGTCTTAACAGTATTTATGACGTCACTGACCGTATTTTTTTTGACTTCTTGATTAGAAATTGGGGAATAAGTTCTTCCTATTCTTGCGTATAGTAACTTTAAGTAATCATAAATTTCTGTTGACGTTCCAACAGTTGATCTTGCATTTGTTGTATTTACTTTTTGTTCGATTGCAATTGCCGGTGCAATTCCTTTTATGTATTCTACTTTTGGTTTGTCTAATCTTCCTAGGAATTGACGCGCATACGAAGACAAGCTTTCCACATACCTGCGCTGACCTTCCGCATATAAGGTGTCGAATGCTAATGAGGATTTTCCAGATCCTGATAAACCAGTAATTACGACCAATTTGTTTCTCGGAATTGCTACGTCAAGATTTTTTAGATTATGAACTTGAGCGCCTTTTATGATGATGTTTTTCTTAGGTTCAAGAGTAGAAATGTCTCCTTTAATCATTGTTGTTGGGGATTTTCTACAAATGTAATTAATTCTAAACCGATTCTATACTGCAAATTCAAATTGGGAAGCAGAACCTGGAGATTTTAAAGTTTATGTTGGTTGAAATTCTGAGGCTACTATTGAGGCAGATTTTCAGTATCTTAAATAATTAAGACGATAGATTTACTTAAATTAAAATCAGGAAATTTAAATTTTTATTGCAGAAAAAGTGTTAAATTTCAAGTTAACGTTTGTTTTCTATTAATAAATTGTGCTACATTTGGCTTAGTATTAATTCTAAATTAACATTTGCCTATAACAAAAAATTACTTTTTAGAGATATTCTCCAAATTTATTAATTAACTAAAAAGTGATTTATGGCTAATGTACAAATCCCAGATGCATTGTTGGTAAAAAGTTATGTGGCAGGAGACGAATCCGCTTTAGCTACGTTAATCAGCAGGCACCAATCAAAAATTTATGGTTTTATCTACTCTAAAATTTCAGACCGAGATTTGAGTGATGATATTTTTCAAGACACTTTTATTAAAGTGATTAAAACTTTAAAATCAAATTCTTATAATGAGGAAGGAAAATTCCTGCCATGGGTTATGAGAATTGCACATAATCTTATCATTGATCATTTTAGAAGAAATAAAAAAATGCCAATGTATCGTGAAACGGAGGAATTCTCTATTTTTTCTATAATGACTGATAATTCGCTAACAGTAGAGAATCAAATGATTTCTGAGCAAGTCGAAAAAGATTTAAAAAAATTAATTGAAGAGTTGCCAAATGATCAGAAGGAAGTTCTTGTTATGAGAATTTATCAAGACCTAAGTTTTAAAGAAATATCCGAATTAACAGGTGTTAGTATTAATACGGCCTTGGGAAGAATGCGTTATGCATTAATGAACTTGAGAAAAGTAATAGACAAGCATCAAATTATTTTGACAAATTAGCAATATTTGATTTATTTCCACGTTGTAGTGTTAACAAACACAATTAATACAATATGGCAAAAATTTACTCTAAAGAAAATGTAGTTACACCTTCAATGAAACCGAAAAAAGAAACTATTTCTTTTTTACTAAATTACTCTAAAGCGCTCAGCTTTATGAAAGTAGGAAATTTAAATATTGAAGTGATCGCTAATTAAGAAAATATCCCGAGAATTATCGGGATATTTTTTTTATACTAGCGGACCTAGTTCCTATTTTCTTGGTGTTCGCTGACTTTTCAAATCATTCAAAAAAGACTTCCGCCCAACGGTTCGAGTGATAATATCTTTCTCTAAATCAAAACCTCGAGCGGGAGAATACTCTCTGCCATACCAAATTATTTGCAAATGAAGTTCATTCCATAGTGCTTCGGGGAAAAGGCGTTTGGCATCTTTTTCTGTTTGAACTACATTTTTTCCGTTACTAAAATTCCAACGATAAAGCAAGCGGTGAATGTGAGTATCCACTGGAAATGCCGGTACTCCAAATGCTTGACTCATAACGACACTTGCTGTTTTATGTCCCACAGCGGGTAATGACTCAAGCGCTTCAAAACTTTGTGGAACTTGCCCCTCGTGTTTTTCAACCAAGATTCGCGACAAGCCATAAATTCCCTTCGATTTCATTGGTGCTAACCCACATGGTCGAATGATATCCGCTATTTCTTCCACGGTTAGTTTTATCATGTCATTCGGATTGTCTGCCTTTGCGAAAAGTAGCGGTGTAATTTTATTCACACGAACATCAGTGCATTGTGCAGAAAGTAATACGGCAATCAACAAAGTGTATGGATCTTTATGATCTAAAGGAACTGGTATGGAAGGATAGATTTCTTTTAACGTATTTATAACAAACGTTACGCGTTCTTTTTGGGTCATTTCATTATTTTTATAAAAGTAAAATTAGCTTAATTTTTGCTATGTGCCTAATCCAGCTGTTCGTTGCAACACCGCACAATCTAAAACAATTTTTCTAAGCAATCGCTTCAGCTTCCTCTGGTCGCTGTGCAATTGCAACAAAAATAAGTTTAAGATTGCACGGGGTTTTCACTGCCATCTGGGGCAAATTTCTACTGGAATCGTATTTTAAAACTAAAATCTCAATACATGACAACACTTACAAAAGGCAGTCAAGCGCCCAATTTTTCTGCACTAGACCAAGATGGGAAACGCCATTCTTTGGCCGACTATAAAGGAAAGAAACTAGTGGTTTTCTTCTATCCAAAAGCCAATACACCAGGTTGCACTGCTGAAGCATGTGACCTTCGGGATAATTTTGCTCGATTTCAAGCAAATAATTATGAGCTATTAGGCGTAAGTGCTGATAATGCCAAATCGCAATCTAATTTTAAGAACAAATTTGAGTTTCCATTTGCCCTGCTCGCGGATGAGGATAAATCAGTAATTCAAGCTTTTGGAGTCTGGGGTCCAAAAAAGTTTATGGGCAAAGAATATGATGGTATCCACAGAACAACGTTTGTCATAGATGAAAATGGTATAATTGACGAGGTCATTAAAGAGGTGAAAACAAAGGATCACACTGCTCAGATACTAAAATAATTTCAAAAAAAGAGTCAAGATCGAATAGCAATATTCACATTCTTGACTCTTATATATTTGGTAAAATTATTTTGTTTCTTCTAGAACTTTATTAGCATCATAGCCAAAAAGTTTGTGTTTCTTGATCAACTCCGCAATTCCTTTTGGTAACATGTTTTCCCATCCGGATTTCCCTTGGTTAATCATCTTGAGAACTTCTCGTGAAAATACTTGTAAGTTATTTGGGTTGAAGTCTTCGATGTCAACTACTTTTCCATTAAATTTAAAGAACTTATAAAGCTCTTTCATTCGAGGATGTACTTTAAGATTTTCAGAATTAATTACTTCCCCGTCTTCCCCTAACATCGGATAGACAAATACTTTCAAATCGCGATAGAATAATTTTCCAAAAGCTTCCAAAATTCCCCCACTTAAATGGCGATAGTATTTTTCGTCAAAAATGTCAATCAAATTGTTGACACCCATGGCCAATCCCATTCGTGCTTTGGTATAATTAGAGAAATATTCTACTACTTTATAATATTCCTGGAAATTTGAAATCATTACTGTTTGGCCCAACGAGCAAAGTAATTCCGCTCTGTCCATAAAATCTCGTTCGTCGATTTCGCCTTCTGACCGAAGATTTGAAAGTGTAATCTCAAACACGACCAGCGTGTTGTCTTTTTCTACTTTACTTTCAGCGAGAAACATCTTGAGTGACTTTTCGTACATGTCCATGTTTACGCTCGTTACGGGACGGAAACTACCTCGCAAAGCCAAGATATTTTTCTTATACAAAATCGCAGCGGGTAAAATGTTTTTACCTTCAGGATCAAACATTACGGCGTCTGTCATTCCATTTTTGACCAACTGTAGACTCATCAAACGGTTGTCAACTTCTTCAAAGCGTGGTCCTGAGAAATTAACGGTATCGATTTCTAATTGGTCTTTATCTAAATGGTCATATAAATAGCGCAATAATTTTTTAGGATCATTATACTTGTAAAAGGCACCGTATATCAAATTGACACCTAAAACGCCCAAGGTTTCTTGTTGCAATCTAGCATCGGTTTCCTTAAAACGAATGTGAATGCTAATATCATTATAATCTTCCTCAGGATCGATCTGAAAACGGATTCCGACCCAACCATGACCTTTAAATTGTTTTGCGAAATCTATGGTAGCTACTGTATTTGCGTAACTAAAGAACATCTTGTGAGGATGCTTCTCTCGACTTAAGCGTTTTTCAATTAGGTTTACTTCATGCGTCAGCATTTTTTTAAGTCGACTTTCAGTTACATATCTTCCGTCTTCCTCTACACCATAAATAGCATCACTAAAGTCTTTATCATAGGCGCTCATTGCCTTTGCAATAGTTCCAGAAGAGCCTCCAGACCTAAAAAAGTGCCTTACAGTTTCCTGACCAGCCCCTATTTCAGCAAAAGTTCCGTATATATTTTCATTTAAGTTGATGCGCAATGCCTTATCCTTTGTAGAAGGGATTTGCTCAATAACTTTGTCTCCTTTTAACTTTATTTGTTTGTCCATGATTTGAGGTAACGTAGTAAATCTTGTACAAAGTTAACAAAATAGGACTTTACCAACTGAGAATTAATAGTATTTTTGTAAAAAAAATAACATATTGAAAGTCTATTTTTTGGGTACGGGTACTTCGCAAGGCATTCCAGTAATTGGAAGTCAACATTCCGTATGTCATAGCGAGGACTCGAAAGACAAGAGACTACGTGTCTCAATTTGGATTCATTGGGACGACTACTCTTATATAGTTGATTGTGGACCAGATTTTAGACAACAAATGTTACAGTCTAAATGCCCAAAGATTGACGGGATTCTCTACACCCACGAACATGCCGATCACACTGCCGGTTTAGATGATATTCGCCCTTTTAATTTTAGGCAAGGCGCACTGCCAATTTACGGGCATAGAAGAGTTCTAGAAAACCTTCGCCGACGTTTTGACTATGTGTTTGAAAAAGAAGACCGTTATCCAGGAGCACCCTCTGTTGAACCAGTTGAAATCATTCCAAATCAACAGTTTTTAATTGGAGACAAAATCGCGATTCCAATTAATGTGATGCACGGAAATTTACAAGTCTTTGGTTTTCGAATAGAAGACTTTGCCTATCTTACCGACGTGAAGACCATTGAGGAAAGTGAAAAGGCAAAGTTGAAGGGATTGAAAATTTTAGTGGTCAACGCATTGCGTGAAGAGCCACATCATTCGCATTTTAATTTGGAAGAAGCTTTGGCTTTTATAGCGAATATTAATCCAGAGAAAGCGTATTTAACGCATATTAGTCACCTTTTCGGCTTTCATCAAGAAATTCAAAAGAAGTTGCCGGCAAACGTATTTGTTGCCTATGATAATTTAGAAATCACCGTTTAATCATTATTTATTACTATGAAAAAATCAATGTTCCTTTATCTTTTTATTTTAGCTGTATTGTTCAATATCTTCACTTACATGTATTATAGTAAGAAGTCCAATTTTGATGAAACTCGTTTTACAGTTACGAACGCAAAGTTGAAAGATAGCCTAACTTCGATTGCAGCAAAGTATGATGATGCCAATTATTTTTCATTAGAAAACAATCAGAACGCCCAAAATTATTTTGATTCGGGCGACTCAAAGAAATTTATTCCTTACGAGAAATTAATTCCTTATGTAAAAGAGAAATTAATGGATTTGAACGAAAATCCAAAAGGTAATCCGTATACTGGACAAGATCAAATTGGAGTGCAAAAATTCATCATCAATAAAGTTAAAGTATTAAATCATCGTTGGATTATTGCAGATTATAGCGATGGTGAATATTGGGGCGAAGTGCTTTTGAAATACTTTATTAATGAAGACGAAACCGTTTCTTTTGAAACAATTCAATCTGTTTTATATCAAAAATAACATGAGTCACAAGCTATTTGTACTGACGTTTTGTATTATTTGCATGTCATGCGCGAAGAAAACGGCAGAGATTGATGAGAAATCAGTAGTACAAGATACTGCAAAAGTTCAAGTTGTTGGAGCCGATCGTGACGCACATAACTGCATTACATCTGCTGGTTACACTTGGTCTATTTTGAAAAATGACTGTGTTCGTATTTTTGACGTTGGCATCCGGCTTAATGCCGTTGAAGAAAATACTATGGGGGCTTTTATAATTTTGGATGACACTAGTAACAAAGCAGAATTGTTCACGATAATGCTAAAATCGCCCATCATTTTAGTACGGAAAGAGTCCGAACAGCTATGGGTGAATGGGGAATGGGAACTTAGCTCCGAAAAGTCTTATACGCTTAAGAAAGGTGGTAAAATACTTTTCGTCGGTCAATAACGCACAGTTAGCTTTGCAACCAATTTCTAAAATCGTAGAAATTTTGTGGTGAAACCCCGTGACCTATCGGATATTCTTTATAGATGACGTCAATTCCCATTTCTTCCAAAATTGGTTTTGCTTTTCGCGCCCATTCAACAGGAATTACTTGATCGACTGACCCATGTGACGCAAATATTCTTAGTTTGCTGTAATCGGTTTGATCATTTCTTTCCGAAACGATGTCCATATTCAAGTAACCGCTCATACCAACTACTCTTTGTACTTTTTCGGGGTAGGTTAAGGCTACAGCGTAACTTAATATGCACCCTTGACTAAAACCAATCAAGGTAACATTATTTGCATTAATGGCATAATTAGCAACCAGTTCGTCGATAAATTTGGCAATCAAATCTCGTGATTCTTTCGCTTGCTCATGGTCTGAAAACTTGTTTTCATCTGCATCAAAGTTGATTGCATACCAAGCGTAACTTCCATACATCAAATCATAGGGAGCGCGGACAGAAATAACGTAATATTCGTCGGGAAGTTCGCTAGCAAAAGAAAACAAATCTTCTTCATTACTTCCGTAGCCGTGAAGTAATAGTATGAGTGGGTTTTTGTCCTTTAGTATTTTTGGCTCACGAATAAGATATTGTAATGACATCATTGATTTTAGATTAATTTTTTGAAATTAATTGTATTGTTTTCTTAAACCACATATTATTCATTTCTTATCTATATATTTGAATAAATCAATAGCAAACAAAACATGCCAAAACTAATCTTAAATTTCAAATTAAAAAATAGCGTACTCATAACAGTTTTTGCATTACTCTTTTTAACCAACGTTTATTCCCAAAACCGAATGGTGATTTCTTATAATGAGAAGATAAATTTAGGTGAAGTTTCGAAGGACACGCATTTTTATTTTTCCAATGATTCGCATAAAGTTCATTTAAAAGGAAATGAAATTAATAGTTATAGCTTTTCAAAACCAGGCATTTACACAATAGCAGTGGTAGAGAAGGAAAATCATCAAAAAGGTAGTTGTACAGAAAGACATTTGCCCAAGGAAATTGTCGTTGAAGTGAGTCGCATCAAGATGATTTTTGATTCCGATGCGATCTTTTTCTCCTCACCAATTTTAAAAAATAGAAGTACAGAAGGAATTGTACTAAGTATTCCGGTAAGTATTCAAACATTTGATCATCGCGAGGCAAAGCTTAATATGACATCGGTCAATTCAGCCGGTATCGGAACTAACATTACTGCCACTTTAGACAATCGTTTTGGGGAATTGCCAGAAGGAAATCATGTGCTGCAGTATGCACTAAAGGGATTGGTAACTGAGAACGCTTATCTTATGTTTGACTTCATTGATGCCAACAGTCTAATTCAGTCTGTTTCTTTAACCAAACCAGTAATCAACTAATAATGAAGTATATTTATTTACTAGCCGTAATTTTTATTTTTACTTTCCCAAATTCAGTATTAGCACAATGTGGCGGCTCGGAATTTTGTAATGGAAACACCGGATTGTATTCGAATGATGATGCAACAAACATTGCCTATGACAATATGGGGTCTTGTTTTCATTCAACGTTTATAAAAGAACCAAATGGCGAATGGAGAGTTTGGGGAGCCAATATGAAACAAAATGGTACTTCTGCCGCTTTATCTCCATTGTCGGTAAATAGTACTAATTACCCTAATTTAACGGGAACCATATACAAAATTGCTGTTGGTTCAGATGGTACAGTTTCGCAACTTATTGTTTTAACTTCTGATGGTTTATTTGCCGGAGGATATGAACAGGCAGTAATTAGTAATCAAATAACAACTTCACCTCAATTCAAGAGATTAACTGTTGATGGGAAAGCAGATGGTTTACCGGAGACCGTAAATCCCGATCAGATTAAAATGCTATTTGCGACAACTCGTACAATAATTCTTACTACCTGTTCAGGTGAAGTATATGTATTGTCACAAAATACTCAGGTGAGAGGAAATGGTGCGACTGGGAGCGCAATGCAATGGTCAAAAGTCATGCAAGATGCTACTACACCGCTCAGCAATGTCATTGTAACAAGAGGAAATTCTGCAGTTGGTTTTGCATTAAAGGCTGATGGTTCTTTATGGACTTGGGGTAGTGGAACTTATTTAGGTGATGGCACAATTGCGACAACAAGAAATTTTGCTACACAGATGATATTGCCAGCTGGTATGCCAGGAATTAAGATGATTCAAGCCACACTTAGTGATGAACAGGATTCTTCTTACTATGTTCTGGGAACAGATAAGAAGTTGTATTCCCTTGGCTTTAATTTTTACGGACAATTGGGAGACCGATCAACAACTACTAGATTAAGTTGGGTAAACGCGAAAAACCCCAATTCTTCCGTCATTAATGATGCTGCATGGATTTCAGCCAATGAACATGATGGCATAAACCCAAGTATTGCAATAATTAAAGAAGGAGGTTTTATGTATACCGCAGGGTCGAATAGCGCCAGCATGATTGGAAGAACAGGTATATCCTTTAATTATTTGGATCTATCATCGGGTATAACAAGTTCCGATGTCATTACGCAAACAGAAGCTGGAGGACATTCTACAGCTGTCATAAAATTAGGTAGCGTTAGATATGGTTATGTTGGACATAGAATTGATGGCTCTATGGGAGATGGCACAGCCACGATTGAAGTACAACAATCTTTCGATTTTATTACACCACCAATTGTTGCGGTTTGTGGTACGATTTGCGAGCAACCAACGCTGTCTGCGCTTAGTCCAACAATATGCCCAGGATCAGACGCTGTATTTGTTATTAGTGGAACACCTGGAGATATTGTGAGTTACAAATTAAATAATGGCGCTACGCAAACGACAACAATCGGTACCAATGGCTCAGTCCAAGTTATCGTGGCTGGCCCTAGTGCTAATCAAAATATAAACTTGACATTCATTCTTGGAGGCAGCGGAGACTGTTCAAATTTTTTATCTTTATCTGCAAACATCAGTATTAGTAATAATGTCACGCCTCTATTCACGCAGGTAGCATCAATTTGTTCCGGAGCAACGTTAAATGCGCTGCCGACAACGTCAACCAACGGCATTAGCGGTACTTGGGCTCCGCCAATCAATAATGCTGCAACAACAACCTATACTTTTACACCAACCATACAAGGAACTTGTATTTCCAATGCCGTGATGACCATTGGAGTATTGTCTACGACCATTCCTACTTTTACTCAAATAGAAGCGATTTGCGAAGGCGCGGCACTAAATCCATTGCCGCTTACGTCACTAAATGGTATCGTCGGAACTTGGTCTCCTGCACCAAATAACCTACAAACAACAACGTATTCTTTTACGCCTAATGGAGGCTCATGTATCGATTTAGTTACGATGACCATTGTTGTTAATCCGAAGCCTACACCAAGCTTCATCCAAGTAGCACCTATATGCGAAGGGAACGTATTAGCAGCGTTGCCGGCTATTTCGTCGAATGGTATTTCTGGAATTTGGTCGCCTCCCATAAACAATACAGTTACGACAACCTATACTTTTACACCAACTGATGCCTGTGCGCTTTTGGTGCCAATGACAATTACTGTTACACCGAGAATTTCTCCTGTTTTTTCTTTAGCTGATGCAATTTGTTTTGCCGATTCGCAGTTTGAATTTCCAACTACTTCATCTAATGGCATTACTGGTTCTTGGTCGCCTTCACTAAGTAATACGCAAACGGCTACTTATCTTTTTACACCAAATGCTTCAGAATGCGCCAATCCTGCGTCGAAGGAGTTGATTGTTTTTGATGATTTTGATTTTGAACATATCAGATACTGTCAGAACGGAACGTTATTTTTAGAAATCTTGCCAACTTTGCAGAGTTTCGATAGCAATTCCGCGCAATACAACTGGCAGTCAAATAACACTAATATTGCAAATAATGCGATTTTTAATGTCACTAGTTATTTGAAAAGTACTACGATTAGTGAAACGATGCCAATTACATTTACTATCACCGTTACTAGTGCGGACGGCTGTCCAAAAACAAAGTCGATTACTTTAGAAAGTGTTTATTGCGGCATTCAAAAAGGGATTTCACCTAATAATGACGGTTTGAATGAATTTTTTGATTTGCGATTATTAGACGTAGAGAAACTCACCATTTTCAACCGATATGGGACGAAGGTCTACAGCAGAAATAACTATACAGAAGAATGGCACGGACAAGACGATAGCGGAAATATACTACCAGACGCCACATACTACTATGTAATTGATTTTATCAGTAGTTCGTCAAAAACGGGTTGGATTTACATCAATAACGAACACTAAATTGTAAAATTATTCGCTGTTATTAAAGGAAGTGAAATGTCTTTTGAAAAAAACTTCCTAATAGTGGCAGCGGTTTCATGTCGCCCTTGATGGCTGTAAAAAAACCATATGTCCACAATATGGACACGAAAATCCACATGGTTGCAGAGATCATTAAACTATCAAAATTGCTAACAAGCAATCCTAGCGAAAGAAACGTAATCGTTAATCCCAATGCTTGGCGAATATGAAAGGAAGCAAATGAATTCTTGTTTTCTGAATTCATTGACATGGCGATTAAGACACCAACAATCAAAATATAACTCGTGATTGCAGCAGTTTTTCCTTCTTCAACTGTGTTATTCATAAGATAAAACTAATTTTCCTTGATTGTAAATTCCGTATGCTTTTCCTTTCATTTGGCTACCAAGAAAGGCAGAGTTCTTCGATTTAGAAAGGATGTTTTCTTTGTCAAAAACCCAATTCCCTTCTGGATTGAAAAAGCTGAGGTTGGCAGTGTTTCCCTCTTGTATTGTCGACTCTTGAATCCCAAAAACTGACTTGCCAAACGTTAGTTTTTCGATAATAGTTTCTAATGGTAATAATGTCAACAGCGCACTAAATGCACTTTCCAATCCAACGGTTCCGTTTTTTGCAAAATCGAATTCCATTTTTTTATGTTCTATATCAATTGGATTATGGTCAGACGTAATCATATCGATGGTTCCATCTAAAACGCCTTGCAACAACGCTTTGCTATCTGACGCTGCTCGCAATGGTGGCGCTACTTTATATCTTGTGTCAAACCCGTGTAATTTTTCATCGGTCATTGCCAAATGATGCACCGCGACACTGCAAGTAACTTGTATTCCTTTCGATTTGGCTTCTTTGATCAGTGATACCGATTTCTCTGTAGAAATGGTCGGAATATGCAATTTCCCACCAGTATATTCTAATAAAAACAAATTTCGAGCAACTTGCAATTCTTCGGCAATGGCTGGAATTCCTTTCAATCCCAATTGTGTTGAAACTTCGCCTTCATTGGCAACTCCATTTCCTTTCAGGTCTGAATCCTGCGAAAACGCAATGACCAATCCATCAAAATCTTGTGTGTATTGCAAGGCTATTTTTAGCAGGTTCGCGTTGCCGACACTTTTATTATAGTCACCAAAAGCGATGGCTCCCGCATTTTTCATGTCGTACATTTCAGCTAAATCTTTTCCTAAACTTTCTTTGGTTAAAGCTCCAATAGGGTAGAGTTGGGTTGCGGCATTATTTGCTTTCGACTGAACGAAATGTACTTGCGATTGATTGTCGATAATCGGAAGTGTATTTGGTTGCAAAGCCACAGCAGTAAATCCACTTTTGGCGGCAACTAATAACCCGTTTTCGATGGTTTCGCAATCTTCAAATCCCGGCTCACCGAAGCACACGCTTGAATCAAACCAACCTTGCGAAAGGTGAAGGTTTTCAAGTTTTAGTTCATAGAAATTAGCCGAATTTACTATCGAAGTACCGATTTTTTTTATTGTTCCATCTTCAATTAACAAATCTACAATCTGATTGTTAAAGGGACTTTTCGAATCAATTATTTTAGCAGCTCTGACAATTAAATTCATTTTACAAATTTTTGAATGAGTACTTCAAGGACCAAAAATAATAATGTGAGTGCAACAAACCATTTCCAAATTTCATTGTTGGTTCTTTCAAACTGCAAGGTATCAAAAACTGTCGATATAGTTTCCTTTTGCGTATAATCATCAAGCAAGTTTTCTGTATTTTCCGTCAAAGTACTTTCTGTTCGATTGTAATTGAAGCTAACATTCTTAAGCAATTCATTGGTTTTAAAAATGCCGTAATTGCCCGCGATTTCTGGTTTATCCGTACAAGTTAGTTTTACTTTATTATTTAGTATTTGCTGGATAGGAATAAAATTTTCATCCTTATTTTTAATGGATAAAATATCGTCTTTACTGAGTGTTGCATTCAAAAAAATGGCGTTGTTTTCTCCAATCAGCATTGATGAAATTCCAGTTTTCTGAACACTTTGAGCCATATTGTAGAAGGCGGGAACGATCAATGGCGAATTTTGAAAGTTCGAATTTTCTCTATTCAAAGATGCAGAAAAAACATAAACCGAAGACAAATCACTCTGTATTGAAGTTAGAAAGGCACTTTGATCTTCGTAACTCAAAATAGCAGGATTTGCCGAGCTGAGGCTAAAAGAACTATTCGTTTTTGGATACTGAAAATTAACAACTTGTTTTTCAAAGACCGATTTAAAAACCGGATTGTTGAACGCAATTTTCGTAATTAGTTTCTGATTCTTCTGTATATTTTGAAACTGAATCTTACCAAAATTGCCAAGAAAGCTATTGATATTTGAAATGCTATTTTCTTCAGCTGGGATGAAAATCACATTGCCGCCTTTGCTGGCGAAAGTCTTTAACGTAGTTTGCAACGCTTGCGGGATATCAGGCAATTCGTTGAGTATTATTGCATCTTGATTCTCCAATTGATTATAATCCAAATTGGATAGTTCATAATTGGAGAAATTAAATTCGGTGGCTGTGTATATTCTACTTAAAAATCCACTTTTTATAGGATTTCCGATACTTAGCACATTAATTTTTTCTGGTTTTGAAATGCTGAAATACAAAGTGTTGTCGTATGCTAAACTGTTGTCTGTGATACTCGCATAACCGTTGAAATCATCTTTTGGAATGGTAAACTTCACGGTTTTTTCTTTCGATTCCATTTTGAAAATGGTCTTCGCAATTAGTTTTTCTTTGTTATATAAAGCCATTGGAAATTCTTTCCTTTCCTCTCCATAAGAAGTCAAATGAATTCCAATTTCATAAAAATTATCTAAAGTTTGTTCGATAAAAACACTATCAACAGCCACATTGTTTTTTTGTTCAGCTTTTGGAACGACAAATATCGTGTTCCATGATTTGTCAATACTTTTTAGTTGTTTTGGTTTTAATCCTATGGCGTCAGAAATCACAACAACATCTTTGTTCAGATTTGATGGATGTGATTTTATTTTTGCCATCGCACTTTCAAACTGAAAAGAAAGCGGACTAAACGAAAGATTTTGCAATTCCTTTTGTATCGATTTGATATCGGTATTCCAAAATGTTTCAGAATTGGTTATCAAAGAGAAAGTCTGATTTGCTGGTGCGTGTTCCAATAAGTCTTCGACTGCTCTTTTTAGCAAAGCGCCTTTTTGTCCTTTGGCTTGCATGCTGTAGGAATTATCTAAAACGAAATACAGTTCGTTGTTGCTATTCTTGTTGTCTTTAGCAGCGATAAAAGGTTGTGCGAATGCGAGTATGATGAAAGTTAATAGTAGTAATCTTGTCGCTAATAGTAACCATTTTTTGATTTTTGAACTCTTTCTAGTCTGAATAGAAATCTCCTTTAAGAAACGAACATTAGTGAAATATTCTTTTTTGAATCGACGCAATTGAAACAAGTGAACCAATATCGGAATAATCAATAAAAAAAGGAAGTAGAGAATTTCCGGATGTTTGAATTGCATGCTTAATTTAGTTTACTTCACAGGATTTAATTGTCGTGGAGTTCAGTGATTTTTCAATTTTCAAAAATAATAATCAATTATCAATTGTCAATTATCAATTATCAATTATTTCTTGTCTTTTCTTTTCTTGTCCCTCGTCTTCAACATATTTCTATTGACGGAACCAGAGGTTTTCTTTTTTGTTTTAGAAGGTCCACCGAGATTGACTTTCTTGTTCTTTTTCGCTTTGTCGTGAAAAGCACCTTCGCCCTCTAATTTTGGTTTCTTGAGTAAAAACTTAATTGGTTGTTTGTCTTTTTCTGGACCAATCAACTTGAGAGAAACTTCGACTTCTTCGGGGAAGTCTATGTTTTCAATTTCTAAATTCATCAGAACTTCGGCTTCCAATTTAAATTCTTCTTCTCTTGCAGTATAGAAGCTAATAGCGGTTCCGGTAGCATCGGCTCGACCAGTTCGACCAATTCGATGCATATACAATTCAGGAAATTCGGGCATTTCAAAATTGATCACGTGCGTGATGTCTGAAATATCTAAACCACGCGCCATGATGTCGGTGGTGGTGATGCCTCGAAGATTTCCTTCTTGAAATGAAGCCATTGTCTGGAGACGATAATTCTGCGATTTGTTGGAGTGAATCACACCAAATTGGCCTTCAAAATCTTCCTCTATACTTTCGTGAAGCATATCCGATATTTTCTTGTTGTTTACGAAAATCAAAACACGACTCATATTTTCGTTTTCAGAAAGCAGGTGTTTCAACAAGTTAATTTTTGTATTGAAATTTTGAACTTTATAAGAAAATTGGGTAATATTAGTTAACGGAGTTCCAGAGGCGGCAAGGCTCACTTCTTCAGGAAAATCGAAAAAGTCGTTGAGAACTGCGTCAACTTCATCCGTCATGGTGGCGGAAAAAAGAATGTTTTGACGTTTTGGTTTCATCATCGCTAAGATGGAAGTCAATTGTGGGCGGAAACCCAAATTTAACATTTCGTCAAATTCGTCAATCACCAACTTCGAAGTTTCGTCGAAGCGAATCACATTGTCTAGGGCTAAGTCCATCGTTCTTCCTGGTGTTCCAACAAGAATGTCGGTTCCCTGATATACTGCTGTTTTTTGCGTATTGATGTTTACTCCACCATAAATTCCCAATGTTCGAACGGACATATATTGGGTTAGTTTTTCAACTTCTTCAACCACTTGAACCACCAATTCACGTGTTGGTACCAAGATGACAATTTTTGGAGTATGTGTTGGTGTAAATTTGTAAAGTTTCAGAAGTGGCAATAAGTAGGCAAAAGTTTTACCTGTGCCAGTCTGAGCAATGCCCATCATATCGCGTCCTGACATGATTACAGAAAATGATTTTTCTTGTATTGGCGTGGGTGTTGTAAAACCTAATTCATCGATGGCTTTTTGAACCGATTTTGGTAGATTGAATTGTTCGAAAGTGCTCATTAGGATTAAATTTGCGCAAAGGTAAGCTTTTTAAAGCACTAAGAATAGTTTCGCACAATTCTCTTCTAAAGAGACTAGTTCGCTGGTATTGGATTCATCTGCATAAATTGATACACTGCAGCAGAAATTTCTTTGATAATATTAGGAAGTTGCTTGTAGTCTTTCCCTGCGGTCATAATAGTAAGCACGTAACAATTATTATCAAGATAAACAATAGCCGATTCGCTTAATTGCTGTTCGTTAACTTTTCCAGCTTCACCGAATTTGTGTGCAACTTTGGTTCCTTTTGGTAATCCTGCAAATAAGCCAAGTTTAAAATCACATTCACTAAGTAATTGTGCTCCAATTTCTGAATTTTCATTGTTGAGATAACTACCGTTATACAATGTTCTCATGAATATCGAATACTCTCGTGCTGAAATTGGATAGCTTCCAGCTTTCCAATCAGGAATTGCCAGTCCAAGATCAGTAAATACTTTTCCAAATATTTCTATATCTATGTTTTCGTTAAGCAAATTCGTTGCTTGATTGTCGGAATATTTAATCATGAATTTGAGTAATTCTCGAACAGTGTATTTATTTCCAACTTGAATCGAATTTGAATTAAAATTTGTATGACGATCAAGATCACTTACTTTATCATAAGAAATTACGCGATCTAAAGTACCTGGCTTTAGTTCATTCATTTTTAAATAAGCAATTAGTTCAGGAACTTTCATCAATGATCCTGGAAGAAATTTTTCGTCTACGTTTGTTCCAGTCCAGCCATTGCCGTTGAATTCCTTTAAGAAAAAAGAGGCTGAATTAAGAACGCCGATTTTCTTGTAATTTTCGATGATGCCTGTTACATTTTGTTTGAGCCCATTGAGATTTTCAGATTCGTATTTATCATCGACGAGCAAAATTGGCTTTACATACTTAAATCCAGCTAATCTTTGCACTTTATACGAACCGGTAGAAACTGCCGAGATATCATTTTGCGTGTCAGCATTCTTTTTTTTAGCGATATAATAATAAGTAAAAGCGTTGGACGCTAGCATGGAAAAGATAATAATTCCAAGAGATTTTTTGTTTTTGAGTAATTTCATCGTAAGTTAAGATTTTGTAAAAAATGCATTAGGGCGCTGCGAATTTAGTAAAACAAGCAATAGATAAACCTAGTGTTTTAAACAATTAACATTTTATTTACCCTACCTTAAAACGTGATTTTGTAGTAACTTTTTGGAAATAAGCAAAAAAGGAAACAAGTGGCTTTTCTAAAAATTTTCAAAAACACCCAATCCAAATAGTGCAAAATCATATTTTACAGGGTCGTTTTTGTCGAGTTTGCGAAGATTAGTGTCTAATTCTGACAGTGCTTTTCCGTCATTTTGTTTGCGTTCTAGCAATCCTAGTTTTCGCGCAACGTTACCAGAGTGGACGTCTAAAGGACAAGAAAGTTTGGATGGAGCAATACTTTTCCAAATACCCAAATCCACGCCCGCATGGTCTTGACGAACCATCCATCGTAAATACATATTGATGCGTTTTGCCGCAGAATTATTGTAAGGATCCGAAATGTGCTTTTGTGTTCGATTTTTATGATTGATTTCAAAGAATAAGGACTTTAATTCGTGAATGCTTTTTTGCAAACTTTCTTCTTCCTGATGCAACGCAAAAACCGATTCCAATCCACCGTGGATTTGATAAATATGCTTCAAGCCTTTGATGAAAGTTGAAAAATCTTGCCCATTGAATGTCCGATGAACAAAGTTTTCCAAGCGCTCCAAATCGGTTTCGGTATGCGACATGACGAAGTCGTAAGGTGTATTTCCTAGTAATTGCATCATCCTATGCGCATTTTTTAGTATCATCTTTCGATTGCCCCACGAAATAGTAGCGGTGAGAAATCCAGCGATTTCAATATCTTCTTTTATGGTGTATAAATGTGGAATTTGTATCGGATCACTTTCGATAAATTGTGGCGTATTATATTGTATCACTTTTTCTTCGAGAAATTCGTGGAGTTCTTTTAGGGTCATGGTTTTACTATTTTTTTGGAGTAAAATCCTTCTGAAAAGCTATCACCACGCAATTGCGGATAATATCCGAGTTTTTTTTCGAAATATTCAATTTGCTTGCTATTGACACAAGGTAATTTTCCATCTCCAGTCACCCAAATGTAGCTATGTTCATCTGGTGAATAATACTGCAGATTGCCCTTTGTTTTTTTTGAAAATGTAGCCCGTAGATTGCAATTTGATTTTGGAATGACAATTTGAGAGAGAGAAAATGACTTCGGATAAAAGTCTACACGGTTGTGATTGATTCCCAGTGCAATTGGAAATATAATATAAAGACTTGCAACGATAAGACCAATATATAAGGAAAGGTAAATAGGTGTTTTTTTTACCAAAACAAAAGAAAGTAATGTCAATCCAAAGAACATTACAAAGGACAAAAGAAAACGGAATTGCGGCGCCGTCAAAATCAAAAATACGATTTGAACAATCATGGTTACATAAATAATCCAAAAGGCCGTTTTGTTTTTTGACCTACTGATTGCAAAAGGAACCAATATGAAGAGCGATAATAGGATCAAAGTGATAGAACGAATTACCCAAGATTCCGATATCCATCGAAATAAAATCTCAAAAGTAGAAAGCGTGGAATACTGGTCTTGAGGTACAACAAATCCGTAGTTCTTTGATGTACTCCACCAAAATTCGTAAAGCGCATTTGGAATAGCATTTTCAAAGGTGAAGTATTGCGCAAATAGCGATGAAGGATAAAAAGGATAGCCGGTTAGTATGATGTTTTTGATTACAAATAGGACCAGAACTAAAATGCCGACAAACAGAGTAGGTTTAGTTTTGTGTTTATTTTTATTGGTGTATAAGATAAAATATAGTAATGGTAACAGCAAAATTGGCAAAGCGGAGATTTTGATATAAACAATAAAGAATGCCAAGAAGGCAATAATTGGTATGGAATCAAGAGTGGAAATTTCCTTGCTTCTTATAATAAATGAGAAAAGCAAAAGCGAAATAACGACAACTGCCAAGTCGGGAGATGGAACGCTTGAAAAAGGTAAAAGCAACACAATCAGAGTTGCAAAAAGGCCGATTAATAAAGAGTGAAGATTTCCTTTCTTGAAATAGGTGTCAAGTTGAGCAATCGAAAATGCAATTCCCAAAAGCAAACAAAAGCCGTTGAGATCGTTACATTTGTTTGTAAAATAAGAAAATGAGAAAACGCTCTGCAAAATATGCCAACCCGAGGTTTGCCCAAAGAACATATGCAGATTGGCTAAACCTGGCACAAATCCATATTCATTGAGCCATTGTATGGTTTGCAAATAGTAGGTTTCATTGTCGACGAAAGATGCGCTCCCAGCCGACTGAATTAGAATGACGACAAAAGTTAGGAAATAAAAGGTCTTTAAGTAAATGTCTGTCTGCTTAATTTTCTTCAAAATAAATGAGTAAGCAGAAGATATTTCACTTTTATATTTGCCGACAACGAATAGTTGAATAAGTACTAAGGCGATTTGAAACTCATAATTGATTCTTCCAAAAATAGCCCATAAACTAGCGAACAAAGTAACACCAAACATTCCCAAAACGATAGTCAGTGTCGCATCGAGTTCTTTAATGTGTACTAATTTCTTAAATGCTAAGCCGAAGTTATAAAAAGTAACTGTTAGATAACACCATATTAGTAATATAAGTAGCATGATGCCTAAGAGGAAATTTTGCCATCAACCATGGTGAGTTTTCGGTCGGCCATGTTTGCTAGTTCTTCGTTGTGGGTCACAATAACGAAGGTTTGCCCGAAATTATCGCGAAGATCAAAAAATAACTGATGCAGGTTCTCAGCGGACGTGGTATCTAAGTTTCCTGAAGGTTCATCTGCGAAAATAATAGCCGGTTTATTGATTAAGGCTCTTGCTACCGCTACACGCTGCTGCTCTCCGCCAGAAAGCGCATTGGGTTTGTGATGAATTCGGTCAGCTAAGCCAAGGTATTCCAGCAGTTTTATGGCTTCGACTTCTGTTTCTTTTTTGTTTTTATTAGCGATAAAAGCCGGAATACAAACATTTTCCAAAGCACTAAATTCCGGTAACAGTTGATGAAATTGAAAAATGAAACCCAAATGCAAGTTTCTGAATTGTGACAAAGTTTTGTCATTCATTTTCAACACATCTTCGCCGTTGATTTGTAACACCGTTTCCGTCGAAGGTGTCGGTCGATCTAGGGTTCCAAGAATTTGCAGAAGGGTTGTTTTTCCTGCGCCAGAAGCACCAACGATGGAAACGATTTCACCTTTATTGATATCCAAATCAACGCCTTTCAAGACTTGAAGTTGATCATAAGATTTCGTAATATTTTTAGCGTGAATCATTTCAAACGGTTTCCACAAAGAAACAAAGTTTTTTAGAATTATCGGAGAAGTTTACAACAAAAGGGGTTTGCGATTAAAAGATCCAAGACAACAAATAATAAATAAAAGTTAAATAGATTTTATTGTTTAATTTTTGGTTACTTTTGTTAAACAGAAATGGTTTTCAACCTAAATCATTCCTTAAAATTTATGGCAATCAATTTAAACGGAAGTAAATTAAAACCTACACGCGAAGTGGCAACTTTTGCAGGTGGTTGTTTCTGGTGCACAGAAGCAGTCTTCTTGTCGCTAGACGGTGTTGAAAGTGTTGTTTCGGGATATATCGGAGGAAAAACGGTGAATCCTACCTACAAGGAGATTTGCACGGGAGAAACAGGACATGCAGAAGCGGTGCAAATTACATTTGACACTAACAAAATTTCTTTTAGCGACTTGCTGCATGTTTTTTTTGCGACTCATGATCCTACAACCTTAAACCGTCAGGGAAATGACTTCGGAACACAGTACCGCAGTGAGGTTTTTTATCACAATGAGCATCAACGACAATTCGCAGAAGAATATAAAGAATTATTGACTTCGGCAAAAACTTTTGAAAAACCAATTGTGACCAAAATATCAGAGGCGAGTTATTTTTACGTAGCGGAAGATTATCATCAGAATTATTACAATCTCAATAAGTCATTAGGTTACTGTTCATACGTAATTACACCTAAAATGGAGAAACTGCAAACGCTATTTTCATCCAAGCTCAAAAAATAAAGCATCTAAAAAATTAAATATGAATACGTTAACGGAAAAGGAAATTTTTGAAATTATAGGCGATGAACATCAAATGTCATCCGCGGAAACGCCATTGCGACCAGATGCTTTTGAAAAGACAAACGCACAAAAAAAAGCGGTGATTGAAAAACATTTTCAAATTATTATGGAAGAATTGGGTCTTGATATGACCGATGACAGTCTCCGTGGTACACCGCATCGCGTGGCAAAGATGTTTGTAGAAGAAATCTTTAGTGGACTCGATCCAAAGAACAAACCTAAATTGTCGGTATTTGACAATAGTTATCATTACGATAAAATGTTGGTTGAAGCCAATATTACTTTCAATTCAACTTGTGAACACCACTTTTTGCCCATCATCGGAAAAGCCCATATCGGTTACGTTTCTAGCGGGAAAGTAATTGGACTTTCAAAGCTGAACCGGATTGTAGATTATTATGCACGTCGACCTCAAGTTCAAGAGCGAATGATTATGCAGATTTTCAACGAATTGAAATCAGCGTTGCAAACAGAAAATGTAATCATTGTGGTAGAAGCGACGCATTTATGTGTGTCAAGTCGAGGCATTAAAGACGAATCTAGTTATACTTCTACTTTGCAATATGGCGGAATTTTTAACGAGAAAGAAAATCGAAATGACTTTTTTAATATGTTGAAAACTGAAAAGTAACAACCTACTAACTATTATTTGAAAAGCGCCTTCTAACCAAGGCGTTTTTTATTTTGAATCATTTTCTTTCGGCAGTAAAAAACCCAATTTCATGCTGCGCAACATTTTCTTTTCAAATGCCCAAAAGAACGAAAATTGGCCGAACAAAAAACCAATGGCTACCAAAAGAACTTGGTAAATGGGGAAAATTAATAACAATCGAATAGGAGTAAACCAAAGCCCTAAATCTTCTTTTGTAATGCCAAGTAAAAGACAAAATGGTTTGGATAGCCACGCCGATGCCGATCCAGTAATCGCAAAAACTACAATGATAATAGTAAGTTGAAAATTCGATTGAATTCCCCAGCGTTCTTTAAAACTTGACATAACCTAAAAATTGACTGCAAATATAAGAGAGAAAATGGTCACAATCGCTGTTTGTATCTATTTTGGAAGTACATAAAATAATGGTACAATAAATAATTAACTTCATAACCATAATGAATAGAAGTGAAGTAATCAATGCGCATTTCATAAAAAGTTGGATCAAAACGATGCGGCTGTGCCACACGATTGTTCCATTCGGTTACAAATCGGATGTTTCGATTTTCTAAAAAAATTAAGGAGTAATAATTTCGAGGTTTTTGAGTGGTTAGCCAAGCTTCGAAACCAGGTTCTATGATGATGATTTCATATTGCAAAGAATCATTTGCAATCCTAATCGTATCTTTTTTTGTGGTTGCTATAGCTTTAGCAGCAGAATTAGAAGTAACTAATGTTTTCTTTTGCGAGCAGCAGCAAATCAATAGCAAAACAAAAAACGAGAACGCTATATTTTTCATGGCCAATTCTTTGTCTAAAGTTAGCGAAAGGATTGTGCAAAAATGTTAAGGAGCGTAGTTTTAACAAAAAAAACCAAGTATTTCCCTCGTTTTTTATCTTTATTTTGTCGACTAATTAATGTTATCTTCCAAAAAGTTTTCCCAGTAAGCCGCCAATCCCACCTTTTTTGTTTACTGCTGCCATGGCATCGCTTATATCTACTTTTCCATCCGCATTTTGATCTAAACCAAATTGGCCTCCATATTTAGATACAGCATCCATCAAACCTGAATTGCCATTTCCTCCCGAGATAGCATCTACTAAATCCGAAACTTCAAAACCTTTATGATTTGGGTCTTTGGCATTTCCAACTAATGAGCCTAGTACTTTGGGAATCAAGTTGCCTGCAACACCAGACGCTGCGTCGCTACTTAAACCAAATTTTTCACCCAAATTGCCAGTCAATTGTTCTTTCAATTTTTGCACCACTGGATTATTCGAATCAGCAGTTGAATTTCCATTAATTAAGCTTGCCACGTCTGAAACATTTCCTTCTGCGACCATATTTTTTAATCCATCAAGAATCGAACTACTTGCTTCATTCATCACCGCTTCATTTTGTTCGTTGGGAACCGCATCGTTTTTGACTACTGAATCCTGACCGAACTGTTGTACTAATTGTGTTAATTGTTCAAACATAGCTTTGAATTTTAAAGGTTGGATTTCAAAGTTAGCAAAAATCAAATTGAAATGACTTGTCTCGAAAAATGTAAACAAAAAAAAGTCAAGCATTAAGCCTGACTTTCTATGATTTACAAAAAAAGTAAATTACACTTTCTCCGATTTCATAATGCTACTAATTTGCTCTGCCAATTCAGTTCCAATTCTATCCTGAGCTTCCAACGTAGCGGCTCCGATATGAGGCGTCAACGAAATTTTTGGATGCATCAAGATTTTGATTTCTGGCGTTGGCTCGTTTTCAAAAACGTCCAAACCTGCAAACAGTATTTTTCCAGCATCTAAACCTTCAATCAGCGCCACTTCGTCAATCACACCACCACGAGAGCAGTTGATGATTCCGACATTGTCTTTCATCACAGCAATTTCATCGCGACCAATCACATAGCCATCTTGAGCGGGAACGTGTAGCGTAATAAAATCGGCATGCTTTAATAAATCTTCAATTGGTTCGGTAACGATATCGACATTGATAAATTGGTTGTTGTAAAAATCAACTCTAATTTCAGCATTGTCTACATATTTATCGGCAGCAATCACTCGCATTCCCAATCCCAGCGCCATTTTTGCCGTTGCTTGACCAATGCGTCCGAAACCAATAATACCCAAAGTTTTTCCTCGCAATTCGATTCCGTTGGCATAGGCCTTTTTCAAACCATCAAAATTAGAATCGCCTTCTAACGGCATATTTCT
>CANGTL010000023.1 GCA_947456815.1 Flavobacteriaceae bacterium | reverse complement strand
CCGTTGAAAACTACGTCCACTACTGGACCAATGATTTGTGCAACTTTTCCTATTACTTTTGACATTGCTTATGTATTTATTAAATAGCTATTTAGGTTTATGAAAATAGAGGGAAACAATGCCTCTTTTTTCCGAGTGCAAATATAAATCTTTAAAATATAAAATCAAGATAATTTTTATAAAAAAATAGGATTATTTTATGTGATTCTCTACTACGTTTTCATTCCCTAATTATTCTTAAAGAAAATCAATAAAATAAAAAACCATCCTTAAATTAAGGATGGTTTATCTAATAGGTGCAATTTTGCTTCTTAATTCAAAACGGCAGGATATTGTATTTGGTATTTACCTAGATCGACAGGTCTAAAAGTCGAGCCATACTTGGCGTTTATTGCTTCCATGAATTTATTTGCAATTAATGCATATCCTCTTGCACTTGGATGAACACCATCTAAAGAAAATGTCCCTCCACTAACGTAATACGCTGACAAATGGTAATTCCCGAAGCTAATTCCACCATTATAAACTTGGCTTAGAATTGAATTAGCATCCACAAACGCCAGCCCTTTCGCTTCCGCTAAGGACTTAATCGATGCGTTATAGGCATCAACCGCCACTTTTATTTCGTCTACTTCATTTTTAGATAGTACCCATTGATCTGCCAACGGCACGCTGAGCCCATTAATTGCTGCTGGATTTCCTCCTACTAATGTGCCTAAAAATGACTGGGCAGGTAACACTAGTAAGTCTTCTTTGGTCGCTTGACGGTAATTCGGCAATCCTAATGCTCCTAGCGGAGTCAAATAGCTATCATCCATAACAACAGCATTTTGTCCCGCTTTAAAAGTAATTGTTCTTCTTTCTTTTTCCTCTGCCGTAATAAGCCCCCCTAAGGCAGCTTGCGCTAAACCACCATTATATGCTGCATAACCTGCGTTTAATTGTGTTGCATTAGCCGCATCTAGAGGTACTGCATTATAAGTAACAGTTCTAAAGTAAGGAATGGTAGTTACGTAGGGAATATTTGAAACAACACCTTTAGCACCATTGGCGGTCAATTGGTCTAGCAAAGCACTGTAAACTCCAGCAAATACAGTAGGATCAGTAATGTCATTAGGCCCGTATGTTGCAGGAGAATTTGGATTATTTGTTTGATTTACGCCAACTCCGCCAGAGGTTGCATAACTTAACACGTCATTGTTACCTATCCATAGAGAAAAGAAAGTCGGGCTCTGAGCAAGAGCATCCGCTAATATTGTAGTTGATGGATTTGATGCAAATCTAACGAAGTATGGGTTTGCAGCGCCAGAAGCCACTCCTGCAATATTTCCATAATTTGGTGCTAGCAAATGAAAACTCTTTGCGCCAGGAACTCCCATATTATTGAATTGACCTGTTAAGGGAACTGCAATTTCTGTAACTGGAGTCCCAGGAATACTGCGAATGTCAGGTCTTCCACTTGGAAGCAATCCTAGAATGCATAGTCTTGTCGATTGAATCGGCAATCCTCCTGCCAACAATCCACCTAAATTATCATCGCCACACAATGGGATTCTGAATTCTCCTCCTCCAACTAAAGCAAATTGTTGTGCTAGAATATTAGTGTACGAGCCTTCTTGTCCTTTTTTGAAAAGTGCATTGTCACTAAATCCTGCCGTGAGCGAGTTACCTAACGCTACATATTTTGAAAAATCAGCGGAACCTGCTGTAACTGGTACTTCGACCGGAGTCGAGTCGTCATCGCTACTTGAACATGCAATTAAGGTTAACGAAACCAATAAAAGCCATTTGAAATTTTTTATCATGATCTAAATAATTTTATTAGTGTTTGAATTTAAGGGTTAATGGTCCATGAAGCATACCATAATTGTCCGATTGCTCCTGCTCCAATTACCTGAATGTAATCTTTTCCGAAAATATTATTACCGCCCACTTTCAGTACAGATTTTAATACTGGGATTGCATAATTAATCTGCGCATCAAAAACGGTGTTTTCTGGTACCATTCCATCTCCAAAATTTGACTCCCAAAGGTATTCTGTATTCCATCTTACGTTGGTGTTAAAACCAAAGTTTTTGAAAAGTTTATCATTACCGAGCGATCCTTTTATTCTATGTTTTGGTGTATTAAATCCTGCAATAAAAGAAGGGTCTTTTTCCTGGTCGAATTCAAAATCAGCAAAATTATAATTAACACTTACCTCAAAATTCTTGTATACTTTTTTGCCTAAACCAATACCAAATCCGACAGAGGTTACTTGCGTTTGAGAATTTGTATAAACGTTGTACTCTCTTCTATCTTTATTAGCAATTGCGGTTATAGCATTAGGATTGGTAGAAATTTGATTTACATCTCCATAATAAGGAGCAAATACCCTGGCTTGGTTTAGGAAATCATTGTATATATTATAGTAACCATTAATGTCAATTGATAAATCATTATTGATAACCGAGCGGTACCCTAATTCGATTGCTTGGACTCTCTCTGGTTTTACTAAATCAATATTGGCAACTTGAAGATTTGCAGCCGCCACAGTTGGCGATTGTCCTTGAGAAATTGCAGTATCGAAAGCAACAACAGATTCCTTGGTAAATGAATTATTGTATGCGTCAAGTCCTGTCATTACTTTGGTGTTAGCACCTAATATTGCCTGACCTGCGGCAGAAATTACTCCGCTGCCGTTAAAGTTATTTCCTCTTATTTCGGAGTAGCGCTCTAAATTATCAGCCGCAGATCCAATTAATGCATATGGACCAACATCCAAACCTATGTACTGATCCTGCGTTGTTGGATTTCTGAATCCGGTTTGGTAAGACAATCTAAAATTATGCTTTTTCGTTGCTCCAGCAGAATATACGAAAGCGACTCTTGGCGACACAAAACCATCAAAGTTTTGACTTTTATCATAACGAAGTGATGCTGTAAGTTTCAATCTTTCTTCTTTAAGAAACTTTTTGGTTAGTTGCGAATAAATACCAAATTCGTTGTAAGTAATTTTCCCATCTTTATCGGTAAAAATACTACCATTCGAATTCATCTCATATATTCTGTAAGAGCTTCCTACCTGAATTTCACCAAATTTTATTTTATCCTTAAAATTATAATTGGCGTCTGAATGATAAATTCTAGATTGGTCTTCGAACTTCGCTCCGCCCGTAATTGGATTTGAATTTCCAATTACTTTCGCCAGCGCAGCATCGAACGCAGAAGTGCCTGGCAATAATCTAGTGCCTCTCGCCCCGCCTAGATTACTAGGAGTTAATGGCAAAAGTGGCGTTAGATTAAGATCCGCAAAGTTTCTTGCGTAGTTGGCGGCGTTCGCGGCATTAAATCCCAATACAGCACTCGATAGTTGGTAGGCAGTTGCATAATCTGTAAACCAGTTCGTGTTACTTTTCCATTCTTCATTAACTTTAAGTCCAGCAAAAGTCATGTTGTATGAATTTCCCGCATCTTCCGTAACCATATATCCTCTAACAAAGAAATTATTTGCCTTAACTTCAATTTTATTTTGGTTCATGAAGAAGCTTTTTAATGCATATCTATTTGCTCCTTGATAAATTGTATTTCCTGCTCCCACTTTGCTTTGCAATATAATTTCAACATCATCTGCCCAAGGTTTGATATGGAGTGAAAAATCTGCTTTTACGCTCTTAATCTTATTATCATTTAAATCTTGGTCACGATAACCTGTTCTGCTTACATTCCCAACATTCGGAATAAAAACAGTTGCTTCGTCTCCATAATAATTCAAACCATTATAATTTTGATTATTTTCATGTCCAATCAATCCACCGTTTACATCGGAAGCATCAGATGCAATCCACTCGGTAGCCTTCATGATATTTAAGTTCGCTTTACCTGCGATGTATTTGTTAAATGCATGGGCAGCACGGATTCCGAAATCATAGTAGTCATTAGTTCCCGCGGTTTTTTGAGAAGTTTGACCATATTTCATATACGTACTTATTCCTTCACTTGTAAAGGGACTCTTACTATTCATGAATAGAATTCCGTTGAATGCATTGGCACCATATAATGCAGACGATGCTCCTGGAAGTAATTCGACATTAGCAACATCTAATTCAGAAAGACCAATTAGGTTTCCTAACACAAAATTTAGTGCTGGCGATGAATTATCCATCCCGTCTACTAACTGCATAAAACGAGTGTTGGCAACCGTAGCAAATCCTCTGGTGTTAACTGATTTAAACGACAAACTACTCGTGTTAAAATGCACTTCTTTTAGGTTCTCCAAACCGTCATAATAAGTTGCTGCGGTAGAGCTTTTGATTTGTTGCAACCCCATTCTTTCGATGGTTACAGGAGATTCAATTACTCGCTCAGGTGTTCGTGAAGCAGACACAACAACTTCATTTAATTTTGTTTCTTCATCACTAAGTACGATGGTCACTTTTTGGTTATTGGAAGTTACCGAAACACTTTTTGTTTCGTACCCCACACTAGTAACTTCAAGTTTAAAAGGTAGACTCTTAGATGAATTTAACTTGAAACTACCATCGGTTTCGGTTGTAGTTCCTGATCCGTCGCCTACAATTCTAACATTGGCTCCTGGAATAGGCTGGTTCTTAGTATCTGTAACCGAGCCTGTAACTGCATTTTGGGCGTGAACTACGCTGCAAAATAACAATGACATAATAAATAAGTACAATTTCATTGGGTTTATATTTTGTTGGTTTATGTAGCCAATGTACAAATATTTTGAATATTCCTAAAATAATGGAAATGAAAATTCCACTATTCTTAAAAACTTCGAAGCCTGAATGCTAATATAGAAAAACTTGGCTTTTTAATATTTTCTTAACGTTTAGTCGAAATATCATTAAAAAATATTATGCGCGCCTATAAAATTGCGATGAATATAAATTTATCTCAAAAACAACGAAGAAATTAATCAAAAAAAAAGCGAGATAAATTCTCGCTTTTATAATTTTTGTTAATAACTTTTATTCTACCGTTACGGATTTTGCTAAATTCCGAGGTTGATCTACATTACATCCTCTCATTACTGCAATGTGATAAGAAAGCAATTGAAGTGGAATTGTTGTTAGTAATGGTGATAAAGCATCCGAAGTTTCTGGAACTTCAATAACATAATCCGCCAATTCGCGAACTTGGACATCTCCTTTAGTAACAACAGCAATAATTTTTCCGCTTCGCGACTTAATTTCTTGAATATTACTTACCACTTTATCGTAATGCCCTTGCTTCGGAGCAATTACGATTACTGGCATTTGCTCATCAATCAAAGCGATTGGTCCGTGCTTCATTTCCGCAGCAGGATATCCTTCAGCATGAATATAAGAAATCTCTTTAAGTTTTAAGGCTCCTTCCAAAGCGACAGGGAAATTATAACCTCTACCTAAGTACAAACAATTGGTTGCATCCTTAAACTTAGCCGCTATTTCTTTCGCTTTATCATTAGTTTCCAAAGCTTCTTTTACTTTCTCTGGTATTAATTCTAATTCTTGCAAATATCTGTGGAAATCAGAATTTGACAAAGTTCCTTTCGCTTTTGCTAGACGCAAAGCAATCATAGTCAAAACCGTAATCTGAGTAGTAAACGCTTTTGTAGATGCCACTCCAATTTCCGGTCCAGCGTGCGTGTAAGCACCTGCGTGCGTTTCTCTGGAAATAGATGATCCTACAACATTACAAACTCCGAATACAAACGCTCCTCTTTCTTTTGCTAATTTTATCGCAGCAAGGGAATCAGCGGTTTCTCCAGATTGAGAAATTGCGATGACAACATCACCTTTATTAATAATTGGATTTCTATATCTGAATTCAGATGCGTATTCAACTTCAACTGGAATTCTAGCAAACTCTTCAATTATATATTCTGCTACCAATCCGGCGTGCCAAGAAGTTCCGCACGCAATGATAAGGATACGCTGCGCATTTAAGAATTTCTCGAGATTATCTTCAACACCAGCCATTTGAATTATTCCTTGGTTGGCCAATAATCGTCCTCTGTACGTGTCTTTAATAACACTAGGTTGCTCATAAATTTCTTTTAGCATAAAGTGGTCATAACCTCCTTTTTCAATCTGCTCTAAGTTCATTTGCAATTCCTGCACATAAGGATCAACCAAAGTGTCGTCTTTTATTTTTCGAATTTTCAATGGTTTATGTAAGCGAACAATAGCCATTTCTTCGTCTTCCAAATATATAGCATTAGAAGTATATTCAATGAATGGCGATGCATCAGAAGCAATAAAGAATTCGTCATTCCCAACACCTATTGCTAGTGGACTACCCAATCTCGCAACTATAATTTCGTCAGGGTTTTTCTTATCAAAAACACAAATTGCATAAGCACCCACAACTTGGTTTAAGGCTACTTGAACCGCTTTCCCAAGCTTTAGATTTTCTTTTTTTTGCACCTCTTCGATAAGATTTACCAAGACCTCTGTATCTGTATCTGACTTAAAAGTATAGCCTCGCTTAATCAATTCTTTTTTGAGTGGCTCATAATTTTCAATAATCCCGTTATGAATGATTGCAAGATCTCCAGAGTTCGACAAATGTGGGTGAGAATTTACATCGTTAGGAACACCATGCGTTGCCCAACGGGTATGTCCCATACCGATAACTCCTTCAGTAACTTTCTCTTTAAGGGATTTTTGTTCTAGATCTGAAACCTTACCTTTAGTTTTCGAAACGTTTAAATTTGCTCCATCATAAAGCATGATTCCAGCACTATCATAACCTCTGTATTCAAGTCTCTTTAGGCCTTTAATAATAATAGGGTATGCCTCTCTAAATCCGATATAACCGACAATTCCACACATAAATTAGTTTTGTTTAGGTTTAGTAAAATATATTTTCAATTGAATTCTTTTTTCGTAATCTGGATCTCCAGAAGGAATGTTACTTCCATATAAAATTGTTCCCAAGGGATTCAAAATTGAAGCAGTTGGGATTACGCTTATATTATTGTTTGTGGTAGTTGCTCTTAATTTCTTATTTCCAACTTCATTAATGCTTTCGGTCACTACCAAACCTAATTGAACATTAGTAGAGTCAGTATTCTTTATCAATTCTCTAATATGATTAGTAATTCTTATTTTATAATAAGTGCCTCTTCCCGAGGTTTTTTTGATAATCCCGCCAAAGTTAGACTTAGAAAACTTAGGGTCTGAAGAAGGAGAATTCTGATCTGAATAATAATCTACTAATGGTCTCTTGTTTTTTAAGTCATACAAATAAATCCTATTCGGCTCTCTCGCATTTCCTCCTGAACTGTTGGTTTTGCCCATTCCGTTCGTAGCATTGTTATCAATATAGAAAGTGAGACTCGCATCATTAACTAGCCAATTTTTGGTTCTTAACTCTTCTAGTTGACCTGGACCAAACAAATCAATTACGGACATATATCCTGCGCCTCCTTTTAAGTATAGCCTTTCACTATTTGTGGCTGGAACGGGATCACTCTCGATCAAACCAACTGACTTACCATTTAGATTGATTTCTAATTTCTTGGTTTCCTTCTCAGGAGTTGGAACATCTGCGGTCGGAACTGTTTTATACTGCTTATACTTAATTGTTATCTTACCTGCTTTAACATTCAGCATTGCTAAATTTCCTTCGTCTGAACCTGAACTCTCCACTTTAAAATACAATCCTCGGAAGTACTCTTTAAAAACATTATTGTTTAGCAGTTTTGTTTGATCCGCATCAATAAGTTTGCTTTTAAAAAATGCTTTATTTAAATAAATCTTCAATCCAGGAGCGCTTCTTATCGGTTGCGGATTAGGCGTTTCGGTAGTAACTTCACCAGGTTCAACCAACTCCGCAGCACTGAAAATAAATTCCTCATTTTGGCGAACGTCACTTGTGTCATTTAATTGCAACCCTTTCGCATTATCAAAATCTTGATTTTGATTGCTGTAGTATCTTTGAATATCTTGAGTTTGAGGATCAATGTCTCTAATGTAATAATTTGACTCGTATATTCTTAATTTAATTTTACTTGGAGTAATTGTTGGTCCATAAATGGAATCCAACTTATAAGTACTTGAACCATCAGGATTGGTACTTGTACGTTCACTAAAATAAGGAATGGTAAGCACCACGCTTTCAATTTTTGGAGCCAACAAAGGGTTGAAATTTGGATTTACCGGATTTAGCTGCAGCTGAACCGCAAGATTGGCTTTAGTAACGCCAAAAACCGGATTATTATATATGCCCAGCGCATTTATAGGATTTGTTGATGCTGCCAAATCTAGGGTTTCAACCGGTCCTAATTCCTGATTGGTTGCGCTAACACTAAAGTACTCTGGGGTACCTGTTTCGAAATTGTCATTGCCAATTACATCTGCTCCAATTTCATTTGAATCACTGTCGCAACTCACAAGAAAAACCACAACAAATAAAATTATGAAAGACTTCAAATAATACATTTTACGCATAGTTATAATTTTCATTTTAGAGGACCGAATTTTTATAAAAATTAGTATATGCCTCGGCAAATTGATCTTTAGGAACGAAAGGTAAAAAAGGCTTTCCAGTTGATTCAATAAATTTTGTTAAACTTGGAGAAAGCGCTTCTGAAGCAATGATAACTGCATCTGAATGAAGAATCGACGCCATTAAAATATTCTCATAATTTGGAGACGCCAAACTTTCAATCGCATCACTAGGTATGCCATCAAACTTAACCTTGTTAATCATATCTGCATCTAAACTTCCTTCAAATGATTGACTGTAGACAGATGTAACAATTTTTGTGTCCGCAAAAAGCGCCTCGTCTTTGTAGTAATGTTTCATATAAATTGGCAACATCGAAGCCATCCAACCATGAACATGTATTATATCTGGAACCCAATTCAATTTCTTAACCGTTTCGACAACGCCCTTGGCAAAAAATATGGCGCGCTCATCATTGTCGGCATAAAGGGCTCCCTCTTCGTCGGTAAAAGTAGCTTTCCTTTTAAAATATTCATCATTATCAATAAAATACACCTGAATTCTTTCTTTAGGAATTGAAGCAACTTTAATAATTAACGGCATATCCAAATCGTTGACAACCAAATTCATTCCAGACAAGCGAATTACTTCATGCAACTGATGTCTTCTCTCATTGATATTGCCGTATCTCGGCATAAAAATTCGAATCTGTCCTCCTTGATCATTAATCATTTTGGGGACATCGTAAGACATCAAAGAAACTTCATTCTCAGCCAAATAAGGCACCACTTCAGATGATACGTATAATATCCTCTTATCCTCCATATTGTAATTTACATTTAGTAATTGTCAACAAAAAACAGGCAAAATTACAAAATTTTATGCAGGTATAAACTAAAATCTTAAGTTTGCAGTCTATTTCAAGAATACTTTCATGAAAATTTTCGAGAAACAAGCCGAATTAAAGTCCTTTTTAAAATCCGTTTCTAACAAAAATTCCACTCTCGGCTTCGTTCCTACCATGGGCGCTTTGCATGATGGGCACCTATCTCTACTAACACAATCAATTGAGAATAACTCAATTTCTGTTATTAGTATTTTTGTCAATCCAACGCAATTTAACAATACTGAAGATCTCGAGAAATATCCTAGAACTCTAGAAAATGATGTCGCTAAAATCAAAACAATTTCAGATTCAATTATAGTTTATGCCCCCACAGTAAAGGACATCTATGAAGAAAAAGCAATTTCAGAACATTTTGATTTCGACGGCTTAGAAATGCAAATGGAAGGTGAATTTCGCCCCGGACACTATGATGGAGTCGGAACTGTAGTAAAAAGACTCTTCGAAATAATTAAACCCACTAATGCCTATTTTGGCGAAAAGGATTTCCAGCAATTACAAATTGTAAAAAAACTAGTAGAAAAACTTCAGTTAAATGTAAACATCATTGAATGCCCTATCTATCGAGAGAAAAACGGACTGGCAATGAGTTCGAGAAACGAGCGTTTGACCGAAAACGAAAAGATGGAAGCGGCGTTGATTTATAAAATTCTAAAGGCTTCACAGTCTAAATTCAAAAGCAATAGTGCAACTGCTATATCTAATTGGGTAAAAAGATCTTTACAAAATCATAAGTGTATTAAACTAGAGTATTTCCAAATTGCAGACGAAAGCAGTTTGCAACCCTGCATTCGAAAAAGCAAGACTAAGAAATACCGCGCTTTCATAGCTGTGTTTATAAATAATATCAGATTAATAGATACCATTTCATTATAATAATCAAATGCAGATAGAAGTTGTTAAGTCAAAAATACATCGAGTAACTGTAACCGGTGCTGATCTAAATTATATCGGAAGCATCACCATCGACGAGGTTTTATTGGAAGCTTCTAATATTATCGAAGGCGAAAAAGTTTCAATTGTAAACATTAATAATGGAGAGCGATTCGACACCTATACGATTAAAGGAAATCGAAACTCAGGCGATATTATTCTCAACGGACCAGCGGCTAGGAAAGTTCAAAAAGGCGATGTGATCATCATCATGTCATACGGATTATTTGAGTTTGAAGAAGCAAAGAAGTTTAAACCATCTTTGGTTTTTCCCAACGAAAAAAACAACTCGCTAACTTAGTAGCAAACAAAAATGAAAAAAGAAGCTCTGAAAAAAAACAAAGCAGATTTCGTTTCTGGCAATGCGCCTGAGTCCATATCATTTACAGACTATATTAAAAAACAAATTGGTAGGTGGCTATCTATTGTACTTCCGATTTTACTAGGTTTTTTTCTAATTTTCTACACTTACAACAAATTTACCGAACAACAGATTCTTGAGATTAAGGGCTATTTCAACAATGCTAATTACTCTTACATATTTATTGCTGCAATAATTGCGGTATTAGGCAATGCATCTAGGGCTTACCGCTGGAAATTTTCACTAGAGCATATGGGATATCCATCTTCATTCCGAAATAATTTTATGGCAATTAGTATTGGTTATGTATTAAATCTTACTGTTCCAAAATCTGGAGAAGTCTCTAGAGCTCTTATTGTAAAAAAATACAACAATATCCCGTTCGACAAAGGATTCGGAACTATAGTAGCAGAGAGAATTGTTGATCTTTTTGTTTTGCTTTTTTTTATGTTGATTGCTGTTTTCTTACAATTCAACATTGTGAAGTCCTTTATCTTAGACAAAATCCCATTAGATAAACTATTGCTATTTTTTGTGGGAAGTGTAATTCTTATTACTATTTCAGTTTTGCTCTATTTATTTTCGAAATTAAAGTTTATTCTATCCTTAAAAGAAAAAATTTCGGGGCTAAAGGAAGGTGTTTTTAGTATCTTTCACATGAAAAAAAAAGGTGCCTATTTTCTTCATACAGCACTTATTTGGCTTTCCTATCTGTTGATGTTTTATGTCGTATTCTTTGTATTTCCAGAAACTAGCACACTCAGCTTTAGCGCTATAATTACATCTTTTGTTGTTGGTAGTATTGCCATCGCTTTTACCAATAGCGGCTTTGGCTCTTATCCGTTTTTGATTTCAAAAATTCTTCTGGTTTATTCCATTTCCGAAACCACGGGAAATGCATTTGGCTGGATCGTTTGGACCTCACAAATGTTAGTAGTACTCGCATTAGGCTTATTTTCGTTTTTATATTTACCTGTTTTTAATAGAAAGAATTAAATTGTTATCTTGCTACAAGTTTTGTAGAAGCATAATACTTTAATCGAATGAAAAAAATTAGTTTCTTGCTATGCCTTTTTAGCACAATATTTACTTATTCACAAAAAATTACAGAAGAAGTTTTTTCTCCTAAGTTGAATGAAAATAGAGAAATCACTATCGGACTTCCTGCGTCATATTTGACCAATACAAATAAAAAATATCCGTTACTAGTTGTTCTTGATGGAGATTATTTATTTGATCCATTTCAAGGAGCTTTAAATTATGGTGCATACTGGGACGATTTGCCAGAAGTAATTATAGTCGGCATAAGTCAAAACAAAAATAATGAACGAGAATCCGATTGCGCTGTAGATGCAACAACAGGATTGCCAGACGAAAAAGGAAATAAATTTTTTGAATTTATCGGGATGGAGCTCGTCGCGTATATGGAAAAAAAATATCGAATTGCACCATTCAAAATTATTGCAGGACATGACTATACCGCCGGATTTCTAAATTTCTATCTTTATAAAGAACGTCCGCTATTTGATGCATATATATCCATGAGTCCTGAGTTACCTGTGGCAATGGAGAAAAACATACCTAACCGTTTTAGTGTTCTAGAACAACCTATTTATTATTACCAATCGACTGCTGACGGCGATGTAAAGAAAATGCAGGCGAGAATAAGAGAATTAGACGCTGAAGTTAAAAACATCAAGAAACCAAACATAAATTATCAATTTGATGAATTTAAAGGTGCGTCACATTACTCTTTAGTTTTGCATTCTATTCCAAATGCTTTATATCAATTTTTTGCTGTCTATCAACCAATTTCAACAGCAGAATTCCTCGAAAAAATTGTGGTTTTACCCTCAGGTTATGTAGATTATCTCTTGAATAAATATGAAGTTTTAGAAAAGTCCTTGAACATAAAAATGCAAATCCGAATCAACGATTTCAAGGCCATCGAAGCTGCAATACTTAAAAATAATGCTTTCGATGAATTTGAAAAATTGTCTGACGTCTCCAAGAAAGAATACCCAAAAACGATGTTGAGTGATTACCACAAAGCCATGTTTTACGAAAAAACGGGAGACATCAAGAAAGCGATAAAAGCTTATCAAAGCGCTTTTCAAAAAGAAGAAATTGGAGAATTAACCAAAGATATGATGCTGGATAAGGCTGATGAATTAAAGAATCAGTAATCAACATGGCAAAAGTGAAAACTTCTTTTTTTTGTCAGAATTGTGGCTCTCAATATTCCAAATGGCAAGGACAATGTAATGCCTGCAAAGAATGGAATACTATTGCGGAAGAAATAATTCAAAAAGAGGAAAAATCAGACTGGAAGTCTGCTTCTGCAGTTTCAAAAAAAGCTTCCAAACCGCTCAAAATTAAAGAAATTGATTCAACGCAAGAAGTTCGAATGAACACACTTGACGGCGAATTGAATCGCGTTCTTGGCGGCGGAATTGTACCAGGATCCTTAATTCTTCTTGGCGGTGAGCCTGGAATTGGAAAGAGTACTTTACTACTTCAGATTTCCCTTAAATTACCATACAAGACTTTATATGTATCGGGGGAAGAAAGTCAAAAACAAATTAAAATGCGGGCGGAACGAATCACCCCAAACAGCGATAATTGTTACATTCTGACCGAAACTAAAACGCAAAATATTTTTCGGCAAATAGAAGAAATCGAACCCGAAATCGTCATTATCGATTCTATTCAAACGTTGCACACAGAATATATTGAAGCGTCTCCAGGCAGCATTTCTCAAATTCGAGAAACCACCGCCGAACTCATCAAATTTGCAAAAGAATCCAATATTCCAGTAATTCTAATAGGCCATATTACCAAAGACGGCACCATTGCAGGTCCAAAAATTCTCGAACATATGGTCGACACTGTATTGCAATTTGAAGGTGATCGAAATCATGTCTACAGAATTCTTCGAGCACTCAAAAACAGATTTGGTTCCACTTCTGAACTAGGAATATACGAAATGTTGGGAAGTGGTCTGCGAGAAGTTTCCAATCCTTCGGAAATATTAATCTCTCATAAAGACATAACACTTTCCGGCACAGCCATCGCAGCAACCCTCGAAGGAATGCGACCACTGATGATAGAAATACAAGCACTTGTCAGCACCGCTGTATATGGAACTCCTCAGCGAAGCACCACTGGCTACAATGCAAAAAGACTGAACATGATTCTTGCCGTTCTAGAAAAACGAGCAGGCTTCCATTTGGGAACTAAAGACGTGTTTTTGAATATCACTGGCGGAATTTCCATTGATGATCCTGCTATTGATCTTGCTGTCGTTGCAGCAATCCTGTCATCAAACGAAGACATTCCAATTGGCGAAGGATACTGTTTTGCTGGTGAAGTGGGACTTTCCGGCGAAATTCGTCCCGTAAACCGTGTTGACCAACGTATTCAAGAAGCCGAAAAATTAGGCTTCTCAACGATTTTTGTTTCAAAATACAATAAGATTTCTGTCAAAAATACGTTAATTCAGATACGACTGGTTTCAAAAATTGAAGACATTGCCAGCGAATTGTTCGGTTAAGATTACATTAGAATTCAAAAAAAATGAGAACGAGAAAACAAAAAATAGTTTTAGGCGCGAAAATTCTAAGTATTGTTTTGGTCTTGCTTTTAGTCCTAATGATTGTTTTTCGTGATGCGCTACTTCAAAAAGCAATTTCTGTTATCACACATAAATTAGATCGAGAATACGATAGTTCTTTTACCATAAAAAAAGCAGCTTTTAATGGATTAACAGGCGTAGAAATAACAGACGCCATTCTTGTTCCTCATCAAAAAGACACCTTGTTTCGAATCCAAAATATCAAAACAAGTGTCAGTTTTTGGCCATTGCTTTTGGGAACCATTCGCTTAGAAAGCCTCAAAATTGACAACGGTTTTGTTCAATTGGTGAAAGATAAAAACGGACGTAATTTCGATGCATTTCTACCCAAAAAAGATACTATCGATACTGGCGAAAAACCCAATTACGCAAAGCTTGTTTATCGCTTGTTGAACCGCGGATTAAACTTGGTTCCGACCGACATGCATCTTCAAAATCTGACGCTGAGAATGAGCGACATGGGGAAGAAAGCAACCATGCGCTTAAACACATTGGTTTTGGAAGACAAACAAATGGAGTCCTCGATCGTTGTCCAAACGAATACCTTTAAGCAACGATGGAAAATCAAAGGATTTGCCGATCCGCGAAACAAGCAAACAGACCTCCGCTTTTTTAATATTGACACTGGCAAAATAAAGGTGCCTTACTTCGACGAGCGCTATGGACTCAAATCAAGTTTTGACTCCATCCGCCTCAATGTTTCAAATATCGATATGGATGGCGACGAATTGCACATCGATGGCTTTACTTCAATTTCGAATTTTACCATCAACCATCCTAAAATTGCAAGCAAAGATGTAATCATTCGGAAAGCAAGGTTTGATTACAACTTTCTTTTTGGAGAAAATTTTGTGGCTATTGATAGCAGTTCGACCGTTCAACTCAATCAGATCAAATGTCATCCTTATGTTTCCTACAACAACGAAACCGATAAGATTTACACGCTGAAGGTTGACATCCCAAAAATGAAGGCACAAAATTATATTAACTCACTGCCAGAAGGTCTGTTCACGCACTTTGTTGGGATGGAGGCAACCGGAAATTTCGATTATCATCTGAATCTTGTTTTCAACAAAAACAAACCAAACTCGGTGATTTTCGATAGCAACCTCAACAAAGAAAATCTAACTATTACAAAATATGGCGAGGCAAACCTAAGCAAACTTAACGGTGAATTTACCTATCACGCCATTATCAATAACACACCACAGCGTGGCATACTCGTAGGTGCTGGCAATCCAAACTACACGCCACTAGATCAGATTTCTCCGTACTTGCGAAAATGTGTGCTAACCACTGAAGATCCGTCCTTCTTTTCCCACCGTGGATTTATTAAAGAAGCTTTCAAACAATCGATTGTAAAAAATATTCGAACCAAAAAGTTCTCCCGTGGCGGCAGTACGATAAGTATGCAACTAATCAAAAATGCTTTTTTGACCAGAGAAAAAACACTGTCTAGAAAATTAGAAGAAATCTTGTTGGTTTATATACTCGAAAACAATCGAATTGTCAGCAAAGAACGAATGCTTGAAGTGTACTTCAACATCATTGAATGGGGACCAAACGTATATGGAATCGGAGAAGCGTCACAATTTTATTTCCAAAAAAGCCCGTCGGAACTGACCTTAAACGAATGCCTGTACTTGGCAAATATTATTCCGAGTCCAAAGAAATTTATGTATCAATTTAATACCGAAGGAAACTTAAAACCCTTTGCTAATTCAAGAGACAAACAACTCAAAAACATCATGATGCGTCGCGGTTTGATTGTTCCAGAAGACACCATCAATCAACTTCCAATACATATTTCAGGAAATGCCCGGTCGTTTATCAAGATTGTAGAAGAAAACCCAACCGTACAAGACTCAACTAGTATTGAAGAGTTTGAGTTCTAATATACTAAAACTTAAAAAAATAGTTCTGGTTTTTGTGTTCTTTACTACTAAATATTTAAAAGACAATGTTGCATCTATTAAATTCAAAATCTATCTTATGAAACATTTTATTCTTGCTGGTTTCTTGTTTTTTGCTGGTTTTCTATTTGCTCAAAAACCAATTTTTACGACCGCAAAAGTTAAAGCGGCAACCGTATATTTTAATTCCGTAGAGCTCGCGCAATCAACAACGGCATCACTTCCGAAAGGCACTAGTGAAATCGTAGTAAAAAATGTCGCTGATTATTTGATCGAAAGCACTTTGCAAATAGGGGCGCCGTCCAATGTTACGGTTCTTTCCGTTCAGTTTACGAATAACTACATTTCTGAATACGAAATTGACGAAAAATCACCAATGATAAAAGCCGTTCGAGATAGTATTCGGTTGGTAGAAAAAGAAATTCAAAGAATTAATAATGCTAAAGAAACGGAAGTAAAAACCATCGAATTGCTAGACAAAAACCAGCAAGTTTCAGGCTTAAATTCAGGCTTGAATGTTGCTGAATTAATGAAAATGATGGCGTTTTATAAAACTAAAAGAAGTGAAAGTCGCAATGCGATTGATGGATTAGAAGAACGGAAGATTAAATTGAATGAAACCTTGTTGAAGTTGAAAAACAAACTTGAAATCAGCACCAAAAAAGAAGAGAAAATCTCACAAGGAAAATTAATTATCCAAGTGATGAACGATTTAGCAGGCATTGTAGATTTTGACATCAATTATATAAGCAACAGTGCTTTATGGTCTCCTTTTTACGATTTAAGAGCAAATGATATTGCTTCACCAATCAATATGATGTACAAAGCGCAAGTAATTCAAAATACTGGAATTGATTGGAAGAAAGTAAAACTGACTTTGTCTAGTGGCAATCCGAATCAAAACAATCAAGCGCCAGAATTGACTTCTTGGTGGTTGCAGTATCAGCAACCATACCTAGCGGCTGAATACGATAAAATGGAATTGTCGGAAGTGGTAGTTACATCGCAAGGCATAAGAAAAGAAAAAAAACAATTAGGCTACGCAGCAGCTCCAATCAACGCGAATGTAGTCGAAAACCAACTTAATATTTCCTTTGAAATCGACATTCCCTATGATATTCTATCTAACGGAAAAGCTCATAGTGTAGCACTTAAAGAACTGCAATTGCCATCTACTTATAAATATTACGCAGCACCACGAATAGAAAAAGAAGCCTTTTTGCTTGCTGAAATTAGCGACTATTCTAAATACAACTTATTGCCTGGCGAAGCCAATATTATCTTTGAAGGATTGTATGTAGGAAAAACTTACATCAATGCCAATCAAACTTCAGATACATTGAATTTAAGCATGGGAAGAGACAAAAAAATCTCTATCAAACGAGAAAAAGTAGTCGATAAATCTGGCACAAAATTCTTGTCTTCGAAAAAAGAACAAACTTTTACTTACGATATTACGCTTAGAAATAACAAAAAAGAAGCAGTGCAACTCTTGTTGAAAGATCAATATCCATTATGTCCTGATAAGGAAATTGAAGTTACTGTAATTGAAAGTAATGATGCAAAGGTTAATACAGAAACAGGAATACTAACTTGGGAATTAAATTTAAAATCCAACGAAACTAAAAAAATACGTATTAGTTATAAAGTAAAATATCCTAAGGATAAAATCATAGGAAATTTGTAATTCCTCCTTTTGAATTTCTCAATAAGTAATTAACAATTATAAAGTTAGGTTTTCAATTCATTTATTTATATTTACGGTCCAAAACAAAATAAACAAATGCTATGAAACAAATCATTACTTTTCTTACTGTACTTTTGAGTTCATTTTCGATTGCTCAAAGTATCAATATTACATCCTTCGCTACTGGATTTAGTAGTGTAACTGCCATTGAACATCCTGCAAATGACCCAAGATTATTTGTGTTACAGCAAAGCGGAGCCATTCGTATTTTGAATCAAAACGGGACCATAAATGCTACCAATTTTCTTACGTTAACCTCAGCCACAATTTCATCGGGTGGAGAGAGAGGATTGTTAGGAATCGCGTTTCATCCTAATTATGCGACAAACGGATATTTCTATTTAAATTATACAAACACATCTGGAAATACGGTAATAGCTCGTTACACAGTGTCAGCAAATCCTAACGTTGCAGATGCCTCTAGTGCGACTATATTATTAACTATTACGCAGCCTTTTTCAAATCACAATGGCGGTAGCTTACGATTTGGTCCTGACGGTTACCTTTATATCGGAATGGGTGATGGAGGAAGTGGCGGTGATCCTGGAAACAGAGCGCAAAACATCAATGAAAATTTAGGGAAGATGCTTCGTATCGACGTTGATTCTGCGTCACCATACGGAATTCCAGCGGACAATCCTTATGTAGGTGTTGCCGGTAATGACGAGATATGGGCCATTGGCTTAAGAAACCCTTGGAAATTCAATTTCGACCGTTTGAATGGCGATTTATGGATTGCAGATGTAGGACAAAATCAAGCTGAAGAAATCAATAAAACTGCATCACCTCTTCCTACAGGGCTAAACTATGGTTGGAAATGTTATGAAGGAAATAACGTTTATTCCAGTTGTTCTGGTTCTTTAGTGTTTACTTTTCCAGTTGCAACTTACCCTCATGGTGGTTCAGACCCTTGTAATTCGATTACCGGCGGATATGTTTATCGTGGAACGCAATACCCGAATTTGTATGGCAGATATGTTTTTGCTGAATATTGCACCAATAAAATTGGCTATATCAACACTAGTGGAAACATTGTTTGGTCGAATGCCTTTTCAAATTTAGGCCCAACAACATTTGGCGAAGATATTAATGGAGAGCTGTATGTTGCTGGTGGAAGTACTGTTTATAAATTAGTAGACACTTCCCTTGCGACCAACAGCTTTGACAAAGATACTTTTGAATTATATCCTAATCCGGCACAAAATGAAGTGTCTATAAAAACTAAGGGGCTGCAATTTCCTGCTACAATTTCTGTTGTGGATATTACTGGAAAAACAGTAATGATACAAGAAATAGACGCTGAAAGCAACGCAATTTCAATAGCAAGTTTGCAGTCTGGATTATATATTGTATCGATAAAAGACCAAGCTGGTTTGAGTATCAGTTCGAAGTTGTCGGTGAAATAAAAAGATTTGCTACAAAACACGAAGCCACAAAGAAATAATAATCCTTTGTGGCTTTGTGGCATTTTTTACAACTGATTCAACATCTTAGAAATTTCATCCAACTTTGGTGTTAAAATAATTTCGATTCTGCGGTTTTTGGCCTTCCCATCTGCAGAAGAATTACTGGCAACTGGAGCATATTCGCTTCTTCCTGCGGCAGTCAAATTCTGTTGATTGATGCCTTTGTTTTCTCCGAGAATATTGACAATTACTGTTGCTCTTTTGGTAGATAAATCCCAGTTGTCTGCTATGGGTCCAGAGCCATTAAAAGCGTCATCATCTGTATGCCCCTCAATCAAAACAGCAATATCAGGATTGGCTGCTAATACTTTTCCAACTTCTACCACGGCTCGTCTTCCTTCTGCGCCAACCGCCCAGCTTCCTGAGCTGAACAATAATTTGTTTTCCATAGAAACATATACTTTCCCGTTCTTCTGTTGTACAGTCAATCCCTTTCCTTCAAAGCTGTTAAGTGCACTCGACAACGTCTCTTTGAGTTTTTTCATGTTGGCATCTTTTGCCGCCATTAAATTTTCTAACTCAGCCAATCGTTCTGAACTTGCTTGAAGATCGTTCTTTACTTTATTCAATCGATTTTGTTCTGCGGTCAGTGCTTTTTCTTTGGCGTCGAGCTGTGCCAAAAGCTCTCTATTTTTATTCATATTGGCTTGCAACGCGTCGTTGCTGTTTTTCTCTAAAGCAGCATAAGAAGCTTGCATGGCTTTGTAGTTGTTATTGGCTGCGTTGTAATCGGCTAGATTCTTGTCGCGTTCTAAGCGTGTGTCGCTCAATTCGCTTTTGATGGCGTCGTACGCCATTTCCATATCTGCTTTCGATTTGATACAATCATCGGTCTCGTCTTGAATACGGCGATTTTCTTTTTTGAGATCGGCGTATTTATTTTCGAGATCTTGATAGACTTTCTTGGTAACGCAAGATGATGTCAACAAGAGTAAACTGAGTAAAAATAGAAGTGTTTGTTTCATAATTAATTTTTGTTTTTGTTTTTGAATATTCAATATTATTCAAGACCCTAGCCCTGATGGCAGCGGCATCCTTTTTTGCTGAACAAAAGCCCCTCGACTGCGCTCGGGGTGACAAGCAAAAAAGATAGAGTGAACAGCAGGTTCCCGGCTCCTATTAATCTACTTCGACCATGGTCGGGCAATGGTCGGAATGCTTTGCGTCTGGCAGAATTACGGCTCTTTTAATTCTGTTTTTCAACGGCTCGCTCACCAAGCAATAATCGATACGCCAGCCTTTGTTGTTGCCTCTGGCGCCCGCGCGATAACTCCACCACGTATAATTGTCTGGTTCTTTATTTAACGATCTAAAACTATCTATAAATCCACTTTTCATAAAGTTGTCGAGCCAAGCGCGTTCCTCTGGCAAAAATCCAGATACGGTTCTGTTGCGAATTGGGTCGTGTATGTCTATGGCTTCATGACAAATATTATAATCGCCGCAGATGATTAGATTGGGAATTTCTTCTTTAAGTTGGTTGATGTAGTTCTGAAAATCATCCATATACATAAACTTATGGTCGAGGCGATCGATGTTGGTTCCCGAGGGCAAATACAAACTCATTACGGAAAAATCGTCAAAATCGACGCGAAGATTTCTGCCTTCAAAATCCATGTGGGCAATGCCAGTTCCGAATTGAACATTATTCGGTTTTACTTTGGATAAAATAGCCACACCACTGTAACCTTTTTTCTCGGCGGGAAACCAAAAATGATAGGGATAACCCGCTAGTTCAAAATCAAGTAGTGGAATTTGCTCTGGCGTTGCTTTGATTTCTTGTAGGCAAATCACATCTGGATTGGCTTGTTGCAACCAAGTGAGGAATCCTTTTGAAATAGCGGCTCGAATTCCGTTGACGTTGTAAGAAATAATTTTCATTGTAGGCGTTTATTTTTGTCATTCAAATGTAATAAAAAAGGATAAAGTAAAATGGAGTTTTTTGCTATCTTTGTTTCTGTCTCGATAAACAAAAACAAACATGGGTTTAGTTACCGCAAAGGAAGTTGCCAAAGCAATACACGCCGATAAATATGGGGTTTTAGGAACTTTTGCTGGTTGGTTGATGATGAAGCTCTTGAAAATTTCCACCTTAAATAAGATTTACGACAGGAATAAGCACTTGCAAGACGTACCATTTCTTAATTCCATTTTAGATGAATTTCAAATCAAATTTGAGATACCAGAGGAAGATTTCAAGCGCCTGCCTAAAGACGGTGCTTACATTACCATTTCCAATCATCCATTAGGCGGTATCGACGGGATTTTGTTATTGAAATTGATGTTGGAGCGCGAGCCGAATTTTAAGATTATTGCCAATTTCCTGCTGCATCGGATTGATCCGTTGAAGCCTTATATCATGCCGGTGAATCCATTTGAGAATTTGAAAAACGCAAAATCAAGTGTGATTGGAATCAAAGAAACTTTACGTCATTTAAGCGATGGAAAGCCTTTAGGTATGTTTCCTGCTGGAGAAGTTTCTACTTATAAAGACGGGAAATTGATGGTTGATAAAGTATGGGAAGAAGGCGCCATCAAAGTCATTCGCAAAGCCCAAGTGCCTGTGGTTCCGATCTATTTTCACGCGAAAAACAGTCGATTGTTTTATTTGCTTTCTAGTTTGAATCCAACTTTACGGACGGCCAAACTTCCGTCGGAATTATTAACGCAAAAAGATCGTGTGATTAAGGTTCGTATTGGAAAACCCATTTCTGTAGCGGAACAAAATGAGCATAAATCCATCGACGAATATTCGGAATTCTTGCGCAAGAAAACTTATATGCTGGCAAATTCTTTTGAAAAAGAGGTGCCGTTCTTATCAGCGCCTAATCTCAATAATCTGAAACTTCCTAGAAGTCCAAAAGAAATCGCAACGCCTGCCAATCACGATAAAATGGTGGCTGAAATTGCGAGTTTGAGAAATTCAGATTCGAGATTGACGCATAGTAAAAACTACGAAGTGTTTTTTACCGAGGCGACGAAGATTCCGAATATTCTTCATGAAATTGGGCGCTTGCGTGAAGTGACTTTTAGAGAAATTGGAGAAGGAACCAACAACTCCATTGACTTAGACAAATACGATCAATATTACCACCATTTGTTTTTGTGGGATGAGGAAGCGCAGCAAATTGCGGGCGCGTATCGCATGGGATTGGGTTCTGAGATTTTTCCAAAGTACGGCATTGACGGGTTTTATTTGCAGGAATTATTTCGCTTTGAGCCCGAATTGCATGACATGATGAGCAAGTCGATTGAAATGGGAAGGGCATTTATCTCTAAAGACTACCAATTGAAACCGATGCCTTTGTTCTTATTGTGGAAAGGAATTGTGCACACCACGTTGCATCATCCGGAACATAAATTTTTGATTGGCGGCGTGAGCATTAGCAATCAGTTTACCGATTTCTCAAAATCATTGATGATTGAATTTATGAAATCGCATTATTACGATCCGTATATCGCACAATATATTCATCCCAAAAAAGAATTTCGAGTGAAGTTGAAAGATGCTGATAAGGACTTTATTTTTGATGAAGCCGAAGCTGATTTGATCAAATTCGATAAGATTATTGATGAAATTGAACCGGGAACTTTGCGACTTCCTGTATTGATTAAAAAATACATTAAGCAAAATGCGCGTGTGGTTGCTTTTAATGTTGATCCGCTATTCAATAATGCGATTGATGGGTTGATGTATATTAGAATAGCTGACTTGCCCGAAAGTACGATGAAACCAGTGATGGAAGAGTTTCAAGCAGAATTGGAACGCAAGCTGGCAGAAAAAGGAGAGAAAATCTAAGTCTGAAAGTTTATCAAATTCTCCAAGGTGGATTTTTTCTATTTGCGCCTGCGTAATACAATATCAATTGATTGTTATCAAGATCTCGTAGCCTTGCTTCACGCCATAACCAAGGTTTATCGTTGGGCATTTCTTCAAATTCAAAACCTAGCGCGAGGAGTGCATTGACCTTTTCATCGAGATGATCGACTTCAAAATAGACCCTAGTGGTGTTATTATTTTGCTCGTCTGATAGATGTAATGAAAAAGTTGCATCACCTTTCGGACATTCGAATCGGGCGTAGGTTGGAAGTGATTTTACAATTAAACGCAATCCTAATTGCTGGTAAAAATCCATTGATTTTTCTACATCACGAACCGAAATTGTAATTTGATTTAGATTCATTAAAACCAGCCTTTCTTATTCTCCTGATATATATGATAAAATTCCTCATCTGTTTTAGTCAGATAGATGATTCCTTCAATCAGTCCAATAAAACTACCGGCAATTCCACAGGTAATAACCGTAAGCAGAATTTGAATAATACCTTCAGTGGTGTATCCTAAAATAAATTTGTGAATACCTAATCCGCCGAACAAAATTCCTAAAATACCCGCAACAATTTTCTTGTTTTCAGGTTTAAATTGCGGTTCTTGTGGTTGATTCCAAGCTTCGAATTTTGTGTTTTCCATGACAGTTGTTTGTTAGGTTGACTTCATAAAAATATAAAATTTATTGAAACGCGCTATCAATTGGCTCCCAAAGTTCGATTTTGTTGCCTTCTGGATCGAGAATCCAACCAAATTTTCCGTAGTCGTATGTTTCCATTTCGCCAACGATTGTTACGCCTTCTGCTGCTAGATTTCGCAATAGTGATTCAAGATTCGATACTCTGAAATTTTGCATGAATTGCTTTTCACTAGGTTGAAAATACTTTGTATCATCTTTAAAAGGCGACCATTGTGTTGAGCAGTCATTTCCGTTTTTATCTTTCCACCAAAACGTCGAACCATAATCGTCGGTCTTGAGACCAAGATGTTTACCATACCACGCGACCAATTCTTTTGGATTTGCAGCTTTGAAAAACACGCCGCCAATTCCAGTCACACGAACTTCTTCGCTTATTGCTATTTTGCTTCCGAAGTACTTTTCTTTGATTTTGTCCACAATTACTTGTGCTAAGCGCTCTTGACTTTCGACTGTCCAGCCAGCAATGTGTGGCGTTAATAAAACATTTTTTGACTGCATTAAATATTGATAAGCTTCTGGTAATGCGGCGGCATCGAGCGTTTCAAAAGATAGATTTTCATATTCGATGACATCCAAGCCGGCGCCCAAAATCTTACCTGATTTGAGTGCTTGAACCAAGTCTAAAGTCACCACATTTTTTCCTCTTGAAGTATTGAGTAGCCAAAAAGGCTTATGAAACGCATTGATGAAATCTGTATTGACTAGACCATTAGTTTCTGGAGTCCAAGGAATATGTAAACTCAAAACATCTGCTTTTTGCTGTAATTCTGACAACGCCACTTGTTTGGCATTGGCATCACCTATTCCGCTTTGAATATCATAAAACAGCACTTCTACCTCAAAACCTCGCAATTTTTTTGCGAAAGATTTGCCCATATTCCCATAACCGATGATACCGATTGTTTTTCCGTCGAGTTCATGACCGCGATTGCTTTCCCGGTTTCGTTGACCAAGTCTAATTTCAGAATCGGCTTGGTTCAGATTATTAAAAAGCGACAATAACATCGCTAAGGTATGCTCGCCAACGGCATTCCGATTGCCTTCCGGTGCAGCTATGAGTGTGATGTTTTTGGAAGTTGCGTAATCACAATCGATGCTTTCTAGACCGGCGCCAACACGCGCAATAAACTGCAAATTTACGGCCTTATCAATAAAAGTCTTATCTATGTTAAATCGGCTACGAATTACAATTCCTTGGTATTCGTGGATTTTCCCCTCAATAATTTCTTTAGTTGAAGTAAAATCTTCATCATTGATGAACCCTGCTGCTTCCAATTGTTGTGTAAGAATCGGATGATTGCCGTCGATGTGGAGGATTCTGATTGCTGACATAGTGAATTGACCTTGAAAGTTGATTCAAAAATACGATTTTGATTTGGAATCAGGTGTGCAGTAGGGATAGTAGCGGTATCCTTTTTTTGTAAAAGAAAAACCCCTCGACTGCGCTCGGGGTGACAAACAAAAAAAGATATAGCGGATAGCCCGACCCGCCCTTTCGGCGTGGGACTGCCCAAAAATTACTCTTTGATTTTTTGGAGCGAAGTCTTTATTCCTTTAATCAACGACGAACTAAAACCTTGGTGTTCCATTTCGTTGAGACCAACGATGGTGCAGCCTTGTGGTGTAGTTACTCTATCGATGAGTTGCTCTGGATGAATTTTCTCTTCTAGTAACATTTGTGCCGCGCCTTTGGCGGTTTGTGCTGCGATTGCCAATGCGGTTTGAGAGTCGAATCCGATTTCGATTCCGGCTTGCATTGAAGCGCGAATATAGCGCAAGGCATAAGCCGTTCCGCAGGCACCTAAAACGGTTGCGGCGTCCATCAATTTTTCTTCAATAACTGGTGCCGTTCCTAATTGTTGGAACAAATCGATTACCGGTTGTGCTGCTTTTTTATCTTTTTCAGTAAATGCGATACAGGTTGCTGATTCACCAAATTGTATGGCAATATTTGGCATAATTCGAACAACACTGCAAGAGTCTTGCGCGATTTCTTGGATGGTTTCGATGGCAAAACCGCTTACTGCTGAAGCGACTATTTTTTGAGAAATAAAAGGCAATATCTCTAGTAAAACGCTAGCAATTTGGTAAGGTTTGACCGTAAGAAAAATAATATCAGCCTTTTCAATTTGAAAAGTATTGCTATTTGAAACTGCAATTCCTTTTTCTTGTAAATACTGTATACTATCCGTATTTCTGCGGGTAATGGTGACTGAATTATTACTCGTGTATTTAGTAATTCCGAGCGCGATGGCAACTCCTAAGTTTCCGCCACCGATGATATGAATGTTCATGGGCTTTAATTTTTAAAATCCTAAAATCAATTTAGCGATCGAGAAGTAGATCAGAATTCCGCAGATATCATTGCTGGTGGTAATAAACGGACCTGTTGCTAATGCTGGGTCGATGCCAAATTTATCTAATAAAAGCGGAATAAATGTACCGATTAGTGAGGCTATGATAATCACAGAAACGAGTGCAATGGTAACAATAATGCCAATTATAAATTCGACGTTGAGAAGGAAATGGCTTCCTAGAAAAAGTATAGATGCTAGAATAACCCCATTGAGTAAACTTAACGATACTTCTTTGATCAATCGATTGAACAAAGAGCCGCTCAAAGTATCATTGGCCAAACCCTGTACAATAATCGCGGAAGATTGTACACCTACATTTCCAGCCATCGCAGCAATTAGTGGTGTGAAAAAGAACAAGTTCCCGTGTTGCACCATGGCTCCTTCAAACAAACCTAAAACACGAACGGTAATAAATCCGCCCAAAAGTGCTAAGACGAGCCACGGCAAACGCGCTTTGGTAAGTTCAAGAATACTATCATCTGCTTCAACGTCTTGTGAGATACCCGCTGCCAATTGGTAATCCTTGTCGGCTTCATCTTTGATGACGTCTACGATATCATCGATGGTAATTCGACCGACTAATCTACCCAATTCGTCTACAACAGGAATAGCTTCTAAGTCATACTTTTGCATGATACGCGCCACTTCGACATCTTCAGTATCGACTTTTACGTAATTCAGTTTACTAATATAAATATCGCGAATCGGCGTTTTTGTTGAAGTCGTGAGTAAATCTTTCAAAGACAAACGCCCTTTCAATCGATCTTCATCATCCACAACATAAATTGAATGAACGCGAGAAATATTTTCTGCTTGAATTCGCATTTCTTTCACACAAGTGAGTACATTCCAATTCTCATTGACTTTTACCAACTCTTTGTGCATGATTCCACCTGCTGTGTCTTCATCAAATCGGAGTAATTCAACAATGTCTTTAGCATGTTCAACGTCTTGAAGTTCAGAAATTACCTCCTCCTTTTTCTCTTGAGACAACTCTGCAATAATATCGGCAGCATCGTTGGTTTCTAGTTCATCTAGTTCTTCGGCGATTTCCTTTGGCGACAATCTGCTGAGGATGTTTTCACGTAAATCATCTTCTAATTCGAGTAGAATTTCAGCTGTTTTTTCGCTATCGAGGACTTTGAAAATATAAGTTGCTTCATCAAAATCGAGCTCGTCAAGAATTTCCGCGATATCAGCATGGTGCAAGTCATTCAATAAGATTTCGAGTTGCACATCGTTTCTAGATTGAATAAGTTGTTCTAATTGTTGAATTAGTTCTTTGCTGATTTTAAACTCCATCGGCTTCTATTTTTTGCGTTAGATCTATAAACTGCATATAGGACAGTTGCTCTGGTCGGAGGTCAAAGATAGTGTCTTCTCTTAAATTATCCGACAAATTTAAAGTTTTTAGGCTGTTTCGCAATGTCTTACGGCGCTGTTGAAAGGCTGTTTTCACAACTGTAAAAAACAATTTTTCACTACATGGCAAGGTAAAGTTTTCCTTTCTGCGCAAACGCAATACACCAGATTTTACTTTTGGCGGCGGGTCAAAAACCGTTTCACTGACTGTAAACAAATATTCAGCATCATAAAAAGCTTGGACTAAAACAGAGAGAATCCCGTAGGCTTTCGTCCCTTTCTTTTCACAAATACGTTCGGCGACTTCTTTTTGAAACATCCCAGAAAACTCCGGAATTTGGTTTCGAAGTTCGAGCATTTTAAATACAATTTGTGTTGAGATATTGTATGGAAAATTGCCGATAATTGCGAATGGTTTCCCTTCAAAAATCTCATTGATGTTATATTTTAGAAAATCTTTCGATATAATTTTGCCTTGCAATTTGGGGTAATTGTTTTCTAGGTAAGTAACTGATTCAGTATCTATCTCAATGACATAGGTTGTAACAGGTTTTTCTAATAAATACTTAGTTAACACACCCATTCCTGGACCAATTTCGAGAATATCTTGATAACCTTCAAAATTCAAAGTGTCTGCAATCGCTTTTGCAATACTTTCGTCTTTTAGAAAATGTTGTCCTAAATGTTTTTTGGCTGTTACTTTTTCCATGATTATTTTTTTTGCTCGCAAAGACGCTAAGTCGCAAAGATTTTTAGCTAATTTTTGAGGAAGATATTGAATCCTACGATCTTAAAATCTTACAATCTTTTTCTAATTGTTGTTTGGCCAGAATTCAGAAATCACTTCCAATTCGGTGCGGAATACCATCATTTTATCAGCAAAAAGACGTTGGCCTTCTTCTCGTAATCTTGGCGCGTCTTCTTGATAATAACGATCAAGCGTTTCTTTATTATCAGTAGTATATTGCGTGGCGTAGGTTGTTCCTCCCATTTCCTCCTCAACAAGCACTTTGACCATTCGGGCTGCTGAAAATTTGCCTGTGGCTAACACTTCCGGGATATGTTTCTCTTGCATCCAATGCAACCATTGGTCGTGAACGCTGTCGTCTATGTTGATGGTGACGTTGTATAGTATCATATTTGGATTTTTGGATCATTAGATTTTTGGATGGTTGGAATTCTAATAATCTAACAATCCAAAAGTCTAACAATCTATTTATAATGTTGTATCTCCCCGCAATTGCCTGAACTTCTTCCTCGCATCAGTAAAATAGATACTGTCTTCGTGATGAAAAATAATTTGCTCATAATATGATTTTGCCTTTTCGACATCTTTTATTTGATTGCTGTAGATCTCCGCAGCAAAATAATAGGCTTCGTCAACATAAATGCACTCTTTATGTTGGTCTATGATAGCTTGATATTGAACCAAAGCCAAATTATAATCTCTCAATTTTTCGTACATTTTTCCCAAGCGATACAAGGTTACTGCTTCTATTTCTTGACCTTTGAACTGTTTTAGCATTTCCTGGTATTTGGCCAGCGCTTCTTGATTCTTATTTTGATATACCAAATAATCTGCTTTGGCTAAGACTTTCAACGCTGTTAAGGTAGAATCTGCGGCAGTATTGTCATTAATTAATAAAAAATACTCCAATGCATCATTGGCAATTAGTTGTGTCGAGGCTGATTTTAGTTCTTTAAATTGTTTCTGCGCCCAAGTAAAATCGGCCTTGAAGTAACTGGTTTTAGCCACTTTAAGACTAGCTTCATGACCCACCACATCGTTTTTCAAATCCTCTTCAATTTGAGAATAAAAAATCAACGCTTGATTGAATTTCTCTTCAAATAAATAAATATCACCCAATTCCATTTTGACTTCGGCTTTCTGATACTCGTTCAACGGCAAAGCCAGCGCGGTCTTTAAGATGTTTTTGCCCAACTCTGGGTTTTTTAAATTGAAAGCGGTGAAATGCGCTTGCAATATTTGCAGTGGTAAAGAATATGGACTGATCCCAAATTCTTTTAGCAAGTCATCTATTTCGGTTGCTATCGTTGGATAGTCTTTTTCGAGTGCGGTGTCGATACGAATATTCATCAAATACGTGTGCGACTGAATGAGCAATTCGAGGTCTTTTGTATTGTCTAAAACAAAGGTGTAAATGGCGATCGCGGTTTCTTTGTCGCCGTCTTCTTTGGCTAATTGTGCCAAATTCAGAATGTTGAAAAAAGTTTCTGGATTTCTTTTATAGATCGCTTTCTGCTGAATAAATGCTTTCCCGAATTCTTTTTGCTGGATGTAGAACCAACTCAAATAGTCGTTCCAGAAAACATCTTGACTTTGTTGGGTTCTTAAAATCAAAGCTTTTCTAAGTGCTTCGTTAAATTTTATGTCCGCATCTTCGGTCATAAATCTTGTGAATTGATTTTGAATCACCACGTTGTTTTGCGGGTTAGCATAAGCCTCGACAAGATATTTTTCAATCATCAAATCGGTTTTTCCAATTTGACCATACAATTGCCCTAATTGAAAGTTGAAATTGAATTTTGGTTCGAGTGTCAGCGCCAATTCATACGATTGAATCGCCAATTCAATTTGCGATTTTCTTTCGAAAGTGCTTGCCACATTATAGACTTCATTGGGGTTTTTTCTAATCTTATCTAATGCTTCATTAAAGTACTTCTTGGCATTGTTATCGTCTTTTTTCAAAAGATAATTACATCCTAATTCAACCAATAAATTAGATTGCTGGTATTGTTTATAGCGATCTTGGATACTTTTCTCAGCCACATCAAAAAGTTGGAGCTGTTGGTTGCACTCAATAATTCTTTGGAAGAAATACCCATTATAAGGTTGGGTTTTCAGTAGTTCTTCAAAACTAATCTTGGCTTTTTCGAAATCGCCTTTGTCGAAATAGTTTTGTGCCAATTGTTCATTTTGCGCCAAAATGAGACCAGAACAAAGAAGCAGTACTAATAAAACTATTTTTTTCATGAAGTATGTTTAAAAAAAACAATGTACTAAAGTAACACAATTGTGCTGAAATTAGTACATCGCTTTTAAAAGATTAACTTTTAGTTGATGATATCAAATCCGGTATACTTTCGCAGTACTTCTGGAACAACAATTCCTTCTGGAGTTTGGTAGTTTTCCAAAATTCCTGCAAGCACTCTTGGCAATGCCAATGAACTCCCATTTAATGTATGTGCCAGTTGATTTTTGCCATGAGCATCTTTGTAACGCAATTTCAATCGGTTGGCTTGAAAAGTTTCAAAATTAGACACTGAACTAATTTCTAACCAGCGATCTTGAGCCGTCGAAAACACTTCAAAATCATAGGTCAATGCAGATGTGAATCCCATATCACCTCCACACAAACGTAGAATTCGATACGGTAATTTCAATTCTTGCAATAGTGTTTTTACATGCTCAACCATGCCGTCAAGGGCTTCGTAGGATTTGTCGGGATGCTCGATACGAACTATTTCCACTTTGTCAAATTGATGCAGACGATTCAACCCACGAACATGCGCACCGTAGGAACCAGCTTCTCTTCGGAAACATGGTGTATAGCCAGTATATAACACAGGCAATTCATTTTCGTTAAGAATCACATCGCGGAACAAATTGGTTACAGGAACTTCTGCAGTTGGAATTAGATACAAATCGTCAATCCCTACATGGTACATTTGACCTTCTTTATCTGGCAATTGTCCGGTTCCGTATCCTGATGCTTCATTTACAAGATGTGGCACTTGCACTTCGTTGTAACCCGCCGCAGTATTTTTATCTAGAAAATAATTGATTAAGGCACGTTGCAACTTGGCTCCTTTTCCTTTGTAAACCGGAAACCCTGCCCCTGCAATCTTCACTCCCAGTTCAAAATCGATGATGTCGTATTTTTTTACCAATTCCCAATGAGGTTGCGCTCCATCGTGTAATACAGGAATCTCACCTTCTTGAAAAACCGTAACATTGTCTTCTGGCGTTTTTCCCTCAGGAACCAGATCCGCCGGAAGATTTGGCAATGTGTATAATTTGTGTGTGAGGTCATTAGCCAGCGCGTCAGCTTTTTCAGAAAGTTCTTTGCTTTTTTCTTTCAAAAGAACTGTTTTTTCCTTCAGAATAGCTGCTTTAGATTTTTCGCCACTTTTCATCAATTCGCCAATAGAAGCGGCTAATTTGTTGGCTTCAGAAAGCACATTGTCTAATTCAACTTGTGTAGCGCGACGCTTTTCATCCAATTGTACAACTTCTGCCACGACTGCTTTTACATCCAAATTTCTTTTAGCCAAAGCTTTGATAACTTTTTCCTGATTTTCTCTAATGAATCCTATCTGTAACATTTTCTTCTTTTTATTGTTGGAAGTTGCATTTCTAATAACGACGGCAAATTTAATCAAATGTTTTGGATATGAAGGAGCAATCAAAAAAACTTAAACGTCTTGTGTTTTCTCGTCTTTTACATAAAGAATAGCATTTGTAGTAAAATTAACATTCGTTTGTTGCAGAATTAATTAAATTCGCCAAAATATTTTGAACATAATGAAAAACTTCTCCCTATTACTTGTTTTTATTTCTTGCACTTCTTTATTCGGTCAAAGTTTAGATCGTGAATTCGAAGATTTGGTCCAAGCTGAAAGAAAAGGTGCTCACAAAAGAATGGCATTTGTAACCAACCCAAACACATACAACTACGACGTCACTTATCATAGATTACGTTTAAGTGTAGACCCGACCGTACTTCAAATTAGCGGGGAAGTTACTACGAAATATATTGCAAAAGAGAACCTCAACTCGGTGACATTTGATTTGTCGGATGCCTTAGATGTTAGCAGTGTAAAACAAAGAGGAGTCGATTTGACTTTCACTAGAAGCGGGAATAATGAGTTGATTGTAAACTTACCTGTGCAACAAAACACTAATGTATTAGATTCATTAAGCATTAACTATTCTGGCGCACCAACTTCAACAGGTTTTGGTTCGTTTTTGATTGATGAGCACAACGGGTCTCCAATTTTATGGACCTTATCAGAGCCCTTCGGCGCAATGGAATGGTGGCCATGTAAGCAAGATTTGGTAGACAAAGTGAATAATATAGATGTCTATATTACGGCTCCATCTCAGTATGTTTCTGTATCTAATGGACTTGAACAATCTAAAATTGACAATCTAAATGGCACCAGTACAACACACTTTAAACATAATTATCCCATCCCTGCCTACTTGATAGCAATTGCTGTATCGAATTACCAGGTATATAATCAACAAGGAGGTTTAGGAACTGCTGCAAGCCCGTATTTCCCAATTACAAATTACTTATATCCTGAAACTGCGACTGCCAATATTGCAAGCGTTCAAGTAACTCCAAATATTATTAATTTTTTTGAATCTGTTTTTGTCCCATATCCCTTTAGAAATGAAAAATACGGTCATTGCCAATTTGGCTGGGGTGGCGGTATGGAGCACACAACCGTTTCTTTCATGACTGGAGGAAATACTGGAGGATATACAAGAAGTTTAATAGCTCATGAAATGGGTCATCAGTGGTTTGGAGACAAAGTAACTTGCGGCAGTTGGAAAGACATCTGGTTGAATGAAGGATTTGCTACTTATTTGGCATCGATGGTGATTCAGAATTTTGACGGTGAAGCTGCATTTACAACTGATAAGACGAATATGATTAATACCATTACATCAAATACCGGCGGAGCGATATACCTAACCGAAACTGAGGCAACGGATGTTAATCGTATTTTTAGTAGCCGGTTAACATACCGTAAGGGTGCAATGGTTTTGAATATGCTTCGATTTAAGCTTGGTGACACCAACTTTTTTCAAGGGTTGCGAAATTATTTAAACGATCCAGATTTAGCATATGGTTATGCGCTAACGCCTGACTTACAAGCACATTTGGAAGCAACATCTGGAATAAGTCTGACAGAGTTTTTTAATGATTGGGTTTACAATCAAGGTTACCCAATTTATAACATTACAGCCAACAATCTTGGCAATGGACAAGCAAAAATAACGATCAATCAGTCGCAGTCTAATGCATCCGTGACATTCTTTGAAATGCCAGTACCTGTTCGTTTAACGGGCGCGGGCGGCCAACAACAAGATTACGTTTTAAACCACACAACCAATGGGCAACAATTTATCGTAAATGTTCCGTTTACTGTTACGGGCGTGGTTTTTGACCCTAAAAAAGATATTATTTCTAAAAACAATACCGCAACTTTGAGCGCTCCTAGTTTTGAATTGGATAGTAACATTGCAATTTATCCAAATCCAGCCACAACTTTGATTAATATAGAAATGCCAAATTCTTTAACGCTTAAAAAATGTGTTGTGTACAATGCGTTAGGTCAAAAAGTCAAAGATTTTGAGTCGAATGCTATTTCAGTTGAACAGCTTACCGTGGGCTTATATACTATTGAAATCATCACTCTTGAAGGCCGTGTGGTTAAAAAATTCATAAAAAAATAATCCGACATACATATATGCTAAAAAGTAAGGTGAAAACCTTACTTTTGTGCGTTTAAAAAGAACTAAAATCAAAAAATGGAAATAGTCATAAAGCTTTCACAATTCTTACTGAGCTTATCATTACTCATAATACTGCATGAATTAGGACATTTTATCCCAGCAAAGTTATTTAAGACCAGAGTAGAGAAATTCTACTTGTTCTTCGACATTAAGTATTCATTACTAAAGAAAAAAATTGGAGAAACTGAGTATGGAATTGGGTGGTTGCCTTTAGGAGGATATGTCAAAATCTCTGGGATGATTGACGAAAGCATGGACAAAGAGCAAATGGCATTACCTCCACAACCATGGGAGTTTCGATCAAAACCAGCGTGGCAGCGTTTGATTATTATGTTAGGTGGTGTTGCGGTAAATTTTATTTTGGCTTTTGTTATTTATATCGGAATGGCTTTTTACTATGGTGAATTGTACCTAAATAACAGCGAATTAAAAGATGGTATTGCGGTAACATCGGAAGTTGGAGAAGAATTAGGGTTTAGAACCGGCGACAAAATTGTTGCAATTGATGGTGAAAAAGTCGTAAAATTCAATGAAGCTCAAAACAAGATTTTGTTTGCTAAAAGCGTTGTGGTTGAACGGAATGGAAACCTGCAAAACATTACACTACCGATTGATTTAATTGACAAGGTATTATCTGGGGAAAAAAGGCTTCTGATTGACTGGAGGGAACCTTTTATGGTTGGGAAAGTGGCAGATTCTTCCATGAACAAAGCATTAAAACCAAAAGATGTCATTCAATCTCTAGATGGTGTAAAAACAAAATATGCTGATCAAGTAATTGCTATTGCCAAAACGAAGAAAAACCAAACCCTCGATGCTATAGTTTTGCGAGATGAGAAAGAAGTTCCAATAAAAATTCATATTAATGAAAACGGCAAACTTGGCCTTTTTGCTGCCTCTTTTACTGTAAATAACCTAGAAAAACTGGGTTTATACAAATTTAGCAAACAAGAGTATGGCTTTTTTGAATCATTCCCTGTCGGAATTGAAAAAGGAAAAAACCAGTTGCTTGGATACGGAAAACAGTTGAAAGCAATTTTCACTCCAAGTACAGGTGCATACAAAGGTGTCGGAGGCTTCAAGGCTATCTTCGATATTTTTCCAAAAACATGGAGTTGGGAAATTTTCTGGAATATTACTGCAATTCTCTCAATTATGTTGGGAGTAATGAATTTACTACCAATTCCAGCACTTGATGGTGGTCATGTTATGTTCTTGTTATATGAAATAATTACCCGTAGGAAACCGAGCGACAAGTTTATGGAAAATGCTCAAATGGTGGGATTTGTGTTATTAATTACGCTATTACTGTTTGCGAACGGCAACGACATTTACAAAGCAATTTTTCATAAATAATATTTTTTTTAATTTTTGCTTGATTTTATTTGTGTAAAATAATTTTCGCGTTATATTTGCACCGCTTTAAAAGTGAAATACACTTTCCTTCTTAGCTCAGTTGGTTAGAGCATCTGACTGTTAATCAGAGGGTCCTTGGTTCGAGCCCAAGAGAGGGAGCAAAAGCAGAAAGCCATTCGAAAGAGTGGCTTTTTTTATGGGATAAACTTTCCTTTCTTCAGTAGTTTATATTCTTCAACTAGAAATCAATACAAAATCTATTTTGAAACCAATTGCACATAGAGTCATACAATAGCGACTACAACCTTTTATACTTGATTTTCATATTACTTATTAATAAATTCAATGACATTTTGAATGATATAAAAGATTCTGTTAAGTCTAAGTTCAACCAAAAAGTCAGTGTCATCAAACGTTAAGTTGCTGCTATTAATTATTAAAACTTATTAATAAATTAAAAATTTAGCACTAAAATAAATTTTTTTTAATATTTTATCTTTATTTTTAACGTCCCTATTTCGACATACTAAGTCTTTAAAACTGCTATCTATTGAATTGATAGGACAAAATTCAAATACCTCTTTAGTGCTAATACAGAGATTTTCAGAGGATATATTTTTACTTATACAAAGAACCCATGCTAAAGATACTACATTCTATAGTTATTATTGTTTTTTCATTTTCTAATGCAATTTCACAAACTTTAGCTGAAAACGATTTTATCACCCCAGAAAAAACTGCTGCAAAAACAAACGAGAATAATCTAAGTTATGATTCAAAAGATAACGACAACGTAGAAAAGGACAAACTTCCAAATCCCTATAAATCGTCACCAGAGATATTTTTTATTGTCGATGACAAACCTGTTAGTAGAGAAGAGTATATAAAGCATAAAGAGAAAAAACAGTAAATTTTTGAATGTATGAAATTCACTTTTTTATCTTTTTTATGTACTCTTATCGTGACTTTTTTATTCACGAATTACACTTATGCTCAGCCTCCAAATGACACCTGTCCAACGGCACAAGCGCTAGTTGTTGGTGTTGGTAGCTGTACATCTATACTATATACTAATGTTGCTGCTACAACAATTGGAAATCCTGCAACTCCAGCTTGTTGGTTGCCAAATAACATGAGCAATACAGTTTGGTTTTCATTTGTCGCAACTACTGGCGACGTTGAAATTTCAACGAATTTTGCTGGAACTTTAGCTAATACGCAAATTGCTATTTATAGTGGTACTTGTGGCGCATTAACTTTGTTAGGTTGCCAAGAAGACGTCAATACTGCTGGAGGCTTACTGCATACCGATGTTATTTTACATGGATTAACTGTTGGCAACACTTATTATATTGCCGTCGATGGAAATGCGAATACCACTGGGACATTCGGGGTTTGTGTGCAAGAAACGCTGCCCATTGGGCCGGCTTTACCAACTCAAGATTGCACTGGTGCACAAACATTGTGTGGCTTAGGAAGTATTTCTGTGCCAGATGGTGTTGGAGGAATTGGTTCAACGCAAGAAGCGCCAACTTGTTTCGGAGCCCCGGGAGAAAGAGCTTCAAATTGGTACACTTTTACAGCTGCAACTTCTGGAAATCTAGCATTTACCATTACCCCAACTGTATCTGTAGATTATGATTTTGCCATTTTTAATACTACAACAGCATGCATCGGCACGGAGCTTTCTTGTAATTGGAGCCCTACCCTTGGAGCGAACGGAACAACGGGATTAGGCTGTCCTGGCGGACAATGTGAACCGATTTTGGCAGTTACGGCTGGGCAAACCTATACAATTTTAGTGGATCGATTTACTGCAGCATCTAATGCTGGTTTTGCACTTGACTTCACTGGAACAACCGCTACATTTGCAAGCCCAAATCCTACTTTTACCGCTACTACTGCTTGTTTAGGAAATCCGACACAATTTACAAATACAACAAACGGAAACTTCACCTATAGTTGGAATTTTGGAGATGGTTTCACTTCTAATTTAGAAAACCCATCTCACACATACGCTACTTCAGGGCCACATTCCGTAACATTACTCCTTACTGCCGTACCTGGAGGTTGTCAGAATTCCATAACGCAAACTATAACTGTAAATCCTTTGCCAACAGTAAATGCTGGAGCAGGCGGTTCTGTTTGCCCTGGCGCTTGTATCAATTTAAGCGGATCCACCAATGCTGTTGGTTCGGTAGGACAAATTCCTTTTATAAATTCTACTTCTTATGTTATCCCGGACAACCTTGCTACGGGAGTAAGTTCTCCAATTAATGTTACAGGAGTAAATCCAGCGACCATTGCAGCTGGTTCAATAGCTTCTGTTTGCATTAATATTGCACACACCTGGGATGAAGACTTGGATATTTTCTTGCAATGCCCTAATGGAACTCAAATTGAGTTATCTACGGACAATGGAACTCTCGACGATAACTATACAAATACCTGTTTTACGCCAACAGCTATCAATGTAATTGGAACTGCAGGAAACAATACTGGCCCCTTTACTGGAACCTACTCGCCAGAACAGTCATTTAATCTTCTCAATGGTTGTACAGCGAATGGAACCTGGCAGCTTTTTGTTCGTGACGACGCCGCTATAATTGCCGGAACGATTACTAGTTGGACAATAACGTTCAATAACAATCTACCCGCCTTTACATGGTCTCCAACTACAGCAATGTCGAATGCAACGACCCTAACTCCAACTGTGTGCCCTCTTGTTACAACAACTTATACATTAACCGCAAACAATGGTGTTGGGTGCACTACAACTAGTCAAGTTACTATTAGCGCAACTGCTGGACCGACGGCAACGATTAGCTATCCTTCTGCAGCGTTTTGTACAACAAGCGGTACACAAGCGGCAACTTTAACAGGAACTGGCGCCTATACTGGGGGAACGTACAGTTCAACTGGAGGTTTGACGATTAATTCGAGTAATGGACTAATAACTCCCAGTTCAAGTGCTCCTGGCCCATATACCGTAACTTATACAATTCCAGCCGGCGGAGGTTGTCCAGCGACTACTACCACTACATCTATAACAATAAATCCTCAACCCAATGCAGGTGCTGATGGAAGTGTGACTGTTTGCGATTCTTCAGTAGCTTCTATTGACTTGTTTTCTTTAATTACTGGCGAACAAGCTGGCGGAGTTTGGACTAGATCTTCCGGTGCGGGTGGAACTTTTAATGCCGCTGCGGGAACTTTTGTGCCGGCTGTTGGCGCTTTTTCTTCGACTTTTACCTATACACTCACTGGCGTGGCGCCGTGTGTGAATGATACTTCTCTTGCTACTATTACTATTAGTGCTCAACCCAATGCAGGTGTTGATGGAAGTGTGGCCGTTTGTGATTCTTCTGTCGCTTCGATTGACTTGTTT
>CANGTL010000022.1 GCA_947456815.1 Flavobacteriaceae bacterium | reverse complement strand
TCTTCTTTTACCTACTAATTTCACTAGAGAACGCTCGGTATTGTAATCGTGACGATTCTTTTTCAAGTGTTCTGTTAAGTGATTGATTCTAAATGTGAACAAAGCAATCTGGCTTTCTGATTTTCCAGTGTTTGTTGCGTTTCCTCCGTGTTTAGCGAAGATTTCAGCTTTTACTTCTGATGTTAAGTACATGCAAATATTATTTAAATGATTATTATGTATGAATTGGGATTTTCCTAATTCGTGCGCAAAGGTAAAATTAATTATCAATTATGAGTTATGCACACGGAATTATTTTCAAAATAATTTGGCAACTTCTTGATTTACAAATTCTAAAAACCGCTCGTCTTCTTCCGTAAATGGATCCAGCACATTTGAATCGATGTCTATTTGACCAATGTTTTCTCCATTAACGAACAGAGGAACGACGATTTCAGATTTTACAGTAAAGCTACAAGCAATATAATTGTCTTGCGCAGCAACATCAGGCACGACAAAGTTTTCGTTTGAAACTGCCACTTGTCCGCAGATGCCTTTTCCAAATGGAATTTCTGTATGATCGGTCGGTGCGCCTACATAAGGTCCTAAATGTAAAGTTTGTCTCTCGTGGTTGGCAAAGTAAAAACCAACCCAAGTATAATAGGAAATGTTGGTTTCAAGCAGTTTGCAAACGTGAAGCAATTTTTCATCTCGAGTTTGATTTTCTGCCGTGAGAATGGCTTGGACTTGCGGTTTTAAAAGGTCAAATTTCATATAAATGCGGATTTGCGTTAGGGATGGAGGCGGTATCCTCGCAACGCAGTGGAGAGATAAAGCCGAGAGCCCGACCCGCCGCCGCGGGTAACGCCATTATTTTGTGCAAAAGTAATCCTTGTGTGCGACTATAATTTATATAAATTTGTTAAAAATAAATTTTTTGAAAACGTACTTCCAGCTTTATCGTCCCTTTTTGGTTTTTCTCTTGAAGTTTTTCGCAGTATACGGCGGGCTCACGTTTTTGTATCAATCTTATTTGAGTCAATACGACTCGATTTTGGCATTTGAAGTGGATGCTTTTACGAAAAGTGTAGCGTATCAAGTGCAATACTTTTTAAATTTTTTACAATACGATTGTCAGTTGCAACTTCATGAAAGTCAGGCGTCAATCAAATTGATCATTAATGGCGTTTACGTTTCGCGCGTGGTAGAAGGTTGCAATGCGCTGAGTGTAATTATTCTTTTTGCGGCTTTTGTCGTTGCTTTTTCGGGGAAGTGGATGAGAACAATTGGCTTTTTGCTTGTGGGTAGTGTTCTCATACATGTGATGAATATACTCCGCATTGCGGTTTTGTCTGTGGCGCTGTTGTATTATCCGGGTCAAGAATCATTGCTTCACGGCGTTGTTTTTCCGTTGATTATTTACGGTTTTGTCTTTGGATTGTGGGTCATTTGGGTTAATCAATTTTCGAATTATGCTAGAAAAGATTAAAATCAATCGAAATAAGATTATTGCCATTGCGATATTGGTTTTCGTATTGGTGACAATTCGCGCTTTTGAAGATTGGCTTTTCTACGATCCTTTTGCACTCTATTTTAGAAATGACTATTTGAGTTTGGGTTTTCCAAAATTTGACGTGTTGTCGTTGTTCTTGAGTATGGGTTTGCGTTTTGCGCTGAATTCGTTTCTTTCCTTGGCCATTATTTATTGTCTATTTAAAGATTGGGGATTGACAAAATTTGCTGCAGTTCTTTATGCTTTCTTTTTCGTTGTTCTGATTACAGCCTTTTTTGTTTTGGTGCTTTTGACCGATCAGTATAACAATTTTATTGTCTTTTACGTGCGGCGATTCTTGATTCAACCACTCTTACTATTGCTTTTCATTCCTGCAATTCTCTACCAAAAAAGAATGAAGTAGATGCATATTTTCGTACCTTTAGGAGTACTTATCGAGGATATGTAAATCTTAATGAAGGAATTATGAAAATAGTAAAGCATTCAGGTGATGTTGTCGATTACGATCCGAATAAACTTCGAAATTCATTAGTAAAATCAGGCGCGAATAGCGCAGTTGTCGACGATATTTTAGAACGTATTGAAAAAGAAATATACGAGGGAATGCCCACTAAGCAAATCTACAAATTGGCTTTTGGGTATTTGAAAAAAGCGTCGAATTCTCATGCTGCGCGATATAATCTTCGGCAAGCGCTGCAACTTTTGGGTCCCGCTGGTTTTTTCTTTGAAAAATATATGGCGCGACTTTTTGAAGCAGAGAAATACGAAACCAAGACAAACTTGACTCTGCAAGGGAAATGCGTAACTCACGAATTGGATGTAGTGATTCGAAAAAACGGATTGATTGCTATGGTAGAATGTAAATTTCACACCGGTAGAGAAGCTACGACGGATGTAAAAGTACCCATGTATATTCTGTCTCGATTTAATGATTTGAAAGAAAACTTACACGTCATGTTTTCCGGAAGAGAAGTCATTTCAAAATGTTGGATTATTACCAATAATCGCTTTACCTCAGACGCAGTAACTTTTGCGACATGTTCAGGTATTCAGTTACTTAGTTGGGATTACCCGAAAGAGCTCAACTTAAGAAACAAGATTGATAGCCATCAACTCTATCCAATTACTTGTTTGACTACGTTGTCAATCGCAGAGAAAGATAAGTTATTGATACTAGACGTTTTATTGGTAAAGGAGATCATTAATAATTCTCAATGTTTAGAAAAAATAGGGTTAAGTCCGAACCGAATACATAATGTATTGAAGGAAGCAACCGCGTTATGTCGATTTTTTTGAAACAAAGTTTCTAATTTTTTAAAATGTAGTCAATATGAAAGTTAAATTTCTAGGTGGAGCAGGAACAGTTACTGGTTCAAAGACCTTAGTAGAAACTAATGGTCTTCGGATTTTAATTGATTGTGGTCAGTTTCAAGGGATTAAGCCTTTGCGCGAACTCAATTGGGAACCCTTGTCTGTATTACCGTCAACGATTGATTTTGTTCTATTAACACATGGGCATTTGGATCACTGTGGTTGGTTGGCGCGATTGGTTGCGCAAGGCTTTGCAGGAAAAATATATTGTACGAGTCCAACTGCTGCGATTGCTAAGTTGATTTTATTAGACAGTGCCAAAATTCAAGAAGAAGAAGCCAATATGGCCAATAAAGGACAATATTCGAAACACGAAAAAGCAGAACCTTTATATACGGTACAACAAGCGGAAGCGGTATTTCCCCATTTTAGAATAATTAAAATCAATGAAACTGTCAATTTGGACGCTGAGATTTCGGCTGTTTTTACCAATGCAGGTCATCTTATTGGCGCCTGCACGATTCAATTGGAAGCAGAGGGAAAGACCCTGGTTTTTTCAGGTGATATTGGAAGAGATGACGATGTGTTGCTTTTTCCGCCTACAAAACCGCACAAAGGAGATTATATCTTTTTAGAAAGCACTTATGGCAACCGAATTCATCCAGATACTGATGTGAAATTAGAACTAGAATCCTACATTAACAATACGGTTGCAAAAGGCGGGACCGTCATTATTCCGAGTTTTGCTGTCGAACGTGCGCAAACCATCATGTATTTGCTTTGGCAGCTTAAAGAAGAAGGACGAATTCCAGAAATACCCTACGTTATTGATACGCCTATGGGAATTAGTGTTTTGCAAGTTTTTGAAAACAGCAAAAAATGGCACAAAATACCAGAGTTCGAATATGTCGCGATGTGCAAAATGTTTTCGATGAATTCGGACTATCAAGAAACCATAGCTACAATTTTCGATAATCAGCCGAAAGTGATTATTGCGGCAAGCGGAATGATTACAGGTGGTCGCGTTTTAAGTTATTTGGAACGCTATATTGAGTTGCCTGAAACCACAGTCATTATTATTGGGTATCAAGCCGAAGGTACACGAGGGCGAAAATTACTGGAAGGCGCAAAGGACATCAAAATTCGAGGGAAATATTATGTGGTTCATGCAAATATTTTGGAGATTCAAAGTTTGTCCGCTCATGGAGATCAAAATGATCTGCTGAATTGGCTGAGCGCTCTTGAAAACAAGCCGACCAAAGTTTTCTTGGTGCACGGCGAGAATCAACCAGCGGATGAACTTCGTATTAAAATTCAAGAAAAATATCGGTTTGATTGTGTCGTTCCATTAATGGGTCAAGAAGTTGAATTATAAATATTTAACAAGATTTTGGTTTGCGACTTCTCTTTAATCCTTACTTTTGCGGCATGAAATTTCAAAAATCCATGAGCCTTTTTTTAGCTTTTTTCCTGTTCCTTTCGAACATGGGACTTGCGATGAATGTGCATTATTGTGGTGACGAAATAGCCTCTGTATCACTTAATACAAATCTTAATTCTTCCGCTACGGAGGAAAATTGTTGCGGTAGCGTCGAAGAACAATCCCATTGTTGTTCAGACAAAGTTGTTCATTTCGAAAAGAAAACTGACCAAGCGACTGTTTTTACTGTTCATGTAGACAGTCCTGCTGTTTTCATTTATGACTCGTGGCAGCCTATTGTTTTTTCGCCTTCTTCAAATAATGAATGCAATAGCAGTTCGGAATATTCTTTCCAATCGAATGCACCACCGCTCTTTAAGTTGTATTCTCAATATATTTTCTACGATTGTTTTTAATGTTTTTTAAAAGGAAAATCTTATTCCATAAATTAAAACATTAGAACATTTTTATGAAAAAACAACTTCCATTACTTCTCGTAATGATTTTTTGCTCGTTGCAACTTGCTGCTCAGGACACGTTGAAAACAGTAAAGGTAGAATCTACACGAAAAAGTATATTAAAGTCATTTACTGTTACTGGAAATACATCAGTAATGACAAGCAAAGAATTGCTCAAGGCCGCTTGTTGTAACCTAGCGGAAAGCTTTGAAACCAATCCATCTATTGACGTCAGTTTTTCCGATGCACTAACCGGAACCAAACAAATCAAGATGCTGGGATTGACGAGTCCATATTTGATGATTACGGAAGAAAACATTCCTTCGGTTCGTGGCGCTTCACAGGCCTATGGTTTGTCTTTTACTCCCGGAACATGGGTCGAAAGCATACAAATCACGAAAGGCGCAGGTTCTGTGGTAAACGGCTATGAAAGCATATCAGGACAAATCAACACAGAGTTACTAAAACCACTGAATGACATTCCGTTTTTCTTAAATGCCTATGGATCGACGGATTCTCGTTATGAATTAAACACCCATTTCAACAAGAAAATTTCGCCAAACTGGGCGACTAGTTTATTTGTACATGGAAACACACGAGTGGCGAAAAACGATCAAAATGGCGATGGATTTTTGGACAATCCGCTAGGGAAACAAGTCAATTTACTCAATCGATGGCAATATGCCGATCAAGACTCGGGTTTGGTTTCGTTTTTTAGCGTCAAGTATATGAATGATGAAAAACAAACAGGTGAAGTCAATTTCAACAAAGACCGCGATAAGATGACTACCAATTTTTGGGGATCGGAAATCAATTCTGAGCGTGTTGATTTTAGTTCTAAAGTCGGCTATGTTTTTAAAGACATTCCCAATCAGAGTATTGCTTTTCAAAATGCTTATAGCAGTCACCGCCAAAGTTCCTATTTCGGATTAAACACCTACGATATCAAGCAAAGTAGTTATTATTCTAACTTGATTTTTAATTCCATTATCAGCAATATCAAGAATAAGTTTGCAGCTGGTCTAAATTTTACTTCCGATCAATATCAAGAGTTTGTCAATGCGATTGACTACAGCAGAATTGACAATTCAGCAGGAGGTTTTTTAGAATATACGTATGACAATCAAGATAATTTCAGTGTGATTTTAGGAGGAAGAGTTGATTATCACAATCGACTTGAGGTATTTGCAACGCCGCGTTTGCATCTCAGATACAATCCATGGGAACAAGGAGTGATAAGATTTTCGGCTGGAAGAGGAAAGAGAGCGGCAAATATCTTTGCGGAGAATCAGCAACTTTTTGCTAGTTCACGACAATTTGAAATTATCGATTCAAAAGGGAAAATATATGGACTAGATCCGGAAATCGCGTGGAATTACGGATTAAGTTTCGGTCAAAAATTTATTCTTTTCGGCAAAAAAGCAGATGTTGGTTTGGATTTTTACCGAACAGATTTCCAAAATCAAGCCGTTGTCGACCTGTTCGAAAGTCCACAGAAAGCTCTATTTTACAACTTAAAAGGGAAATCATTTTCCAATAGTTTGCAAGTGGATTTCAACGTCGAGTTGATGAAGCACCTCGATTTACGAACAGCTTACAAATACTATGATATCTCTACAGATTATCTTTCCGGAACGTATCAGCGACCGTTGCAAGCCAAGCATCGATTTTTTGCAAATGTAGAATACGCGACGCATATTTCGGATGAAGGACAGCAATGGCGCATGGATGCTACGGTTAATTGGTTCGGAAAGCAACAGTTACCAAATACAGCGACAAATGCTGCAATAGATAGGCTACCTGAATTTTCTCCATCATTTTCAACTTTCAATATGCAGATTACGTTGCAACAATCCCGTAACTTTGAAATGTATTTTGGCGGGGAAAATATTGGGAATTACCGCCAAAGAAAAGCGATATTGGGTGCCATGAATCCATTCGGAGCCAACTTTGACACTTCGATAATTTACGCGCCAGTCTTTGGTCAAATGTTTTATGCAGGGCTTAGATTTAAAATTAGATAACTATTAAAATTTAATAAAATGAAGAATATTGTAATGATATTGTGTTTGGTTTTCATAGGATTGTCAGCACATGCCCAAGAGGCGAAAAATAAAAACGCAAAATATTCCATTGATGTCAATGGAAATTGTGAGCAATGTAAGAAACGCATTGAAAAAGCAGCTTATGGCGTGGCAGGCGTTAAATCTGCGGTTTGGTCGGTAGAAACACATCAACTAGATTTAATTCTAAATGAAGAAAAAACTTCAATTTCAGCAGTGAAAAAAGCGATAGCAAAAGTTGGTCATGATGCTGAGGAAGAGAAAGCTTCGGATGAAGTGTATGACAATTTGCATCATTGCTGCAAGTATGAACGATAAAAATAATTGCGAATGAAGAATGTATTTCTTATTCTCTTCCCATTCTGTTTTCAGTTGATGTACTCTCAAAAGACCGTCGAGAATCAAGCCAATTGGTTTGTCTACACCGGTCAATATAAGGTCTCGTCGAAATGGGGATTACACGCAGAAGCGCAATTCCGCATGGATGGAGATATTCAGTTTAGCAGGCAAAATTTATTTCGGCTGGGCGCTATTTATTATCCTAATAAGAACACTAATTTTATTCTGGGCTACGGTTTGATCAATACATTAAATAGTGCAGTTGATGATTATTTCAATGAAGACAGGATTTGGGAACAGTACCAACATACTTATAAATGGCATGATGCAAAAAACGTGATGATCAATCGGTTGCGATTAGAGCAACGTTTTGTGGATAAAATTGGGCTGCAGGAAGATCAAGTTGTTCGATTGGAGACAAATTATCAAAACAGATTTCGGTACTTGGGTCGCCATCTTTTTCATTTGAAGTATTTAAATAAGAACAAAGATGAATGTTATGTGGTTGTGCAAGATGAAGTCTTTTTGAACCTTGGATTGAATGAAGTCAATCCACATTTTTTTGATCAAAATCGATTTTTTGCCGGACTGGGAATTCAATCCAACTCCAATTTTAGAATAGAGTTGGGGTATTTGAACCAGCTTATCAATCCCGCTTCTGGCGCCGATGTAATGAATCATACTTTATCTGTCGCGCTGTTTCATAACTTGACTTTCTAGAAATAATTTTTCGTATAAAAGTCCAATATGAACTATCGAGACTAGTTTTTTTGAAAGAGAATTAACCATTGACTAATCGTTAAGATAACTTTAAAATGAACCAATTCATTGCGGTTACAGTAAATTATTCTTACTTTCACAACCTTTAATTTTATTTTATAGACGCGTATATGAATCAATTCGAATGGACCCAATTACTTAATCCAGAGTTTTACATCACTTTTGAAATTGCTGGAATCCAACTCGGATTGTACATTGTTTTGTTTATTGTCTTTGCAGAAACTGGCTTGTTTGCAGGATTTTTTCTTCCAGGGGATAGTTTGCTTTTTTTGTCGGGAATTTACAGCCGTGATTTGGTTCAGAATGTTGCTTTTTTAGACAGTGATTTTATTAATGTTACGCTCTTATCCACTGCAGTTGCCGTTGCTGGTATTTTTGGAAACATGACAGGGTATTGGTTTGGCGCTAAAAGCGGATATTACTTATTTAAGAAGGAAGATTCGTTTTGGTTTAAGAAAAAGTACTTGCTACAGTCGAAAGATTTCTTTGAAAAGTATGGTGGTAAAGCAATCATTTTTGCTAGATTTTTACCCATTTTTAGAACATTCGCGCCAATAGTTGCTGGAATAGTTTCGATGGATAAGAAGAAGTTTATGTTTTTTAATATTTTGAGCTCTTTTCTTTGGTCATTTGTTCTCATATTTTCAGGGCATTATCTTTACGGTGTTTTCCTAAAGCAAGGCATCGATTTGAAACATCATATTGAGTGGATTGTTATAGGAATCATTTTAATTTCTACTATTCCGGTTTTTATGAAGTTACTTAAAAAAAGAACCGCCAGACCATCCGATCACGAATAATCATAAAAAAATCCGAAGCTTATAAACTTCGGATTTTTTATTTGACAATTATTGATTTTACATCATTCCTGGCATTCCGCCACCCATTGGCATTCCGCCGCCAGCACTTTCTTCTTTAATTTCGACCAAAGCACATTCTGTAGTTAAGATCATTCCTGCCACAGAGGCAGCATTTTCTAAAGCGACACGCGTTACTTTTTTAGGATCAATGATTCCAGCTTTTAGCATATCAACATATTCGTCTGTTTTTGCATTGTACCCATAATCGCCTTTTCCTTCAGCGACTTTAGCTACTACAACAGAACCTTCTAAACCAGCATTTTCAACAATCGTTCTCAACGGAGATTCTACTGCACGAGAAATGATTTGAATTCCAGTTGCTTCATCCGCATTGTCAGCTTTCACATCTTTCAATACGTTTTTAGCTCTCAATAAGGCAACGCCGCCACCAGCAACAATTCCTTCTTCAACCGCAGCACGAGTGGCATGTAGTGCATCATCAACTCGGTCTTTTTTCTCTTTCATTTCTACTTCAGAGGCAGCACCTACATAAAGAACAGCAACACCGCCAGCCAATTTAGCCAAACGTTCTTGCAATTTTTCTTTATCATAATCAGAAGTACTAGCTTCCATTTGACCTTTGATTTGGTTCACACGGTTTTTAATCATATCCGCGGCGCCAGCTCCGCTTACCACTGTGGTATTGTCTTTATCGATAGTGACTCTTTTTGCTGTTCCAAGCATGTCGATAGTAGTGTTTTCTAAAGTATAACCTCTTTCTTCAGAAATTACAGTACCGCCAGTTAATATTGCAATATCTTCCAACATTGCTTTTCTTCGGTCGCCAAAACCTGGAGCTTTTACAGCAGCAATTTTTAATGCACCACGCAATTTATTTACCACCAAGGTCGATAGCGCTTCTCCGTCAACATCTTCTGCGATAATCAACAAAGGTTTGCCTGATTGAGCAACTGGCTCTAATACTGGTAATAATTCTTTTAAGGAAGATACTTTTTTATCATATAATAAGATATAAGGATTTTCCAGTTCCGCTTCCATTTTTTCTGGATTGGTTACGAAATAGGGAGACAAATATCCTCTGTCGAATTGCATTCCTTCCACAACGTCAACGTACGTTTCAGTTCCTTTTGCTTCTTCTACAGTAATGACGCCTTCTTTACCTACTTTGGCGAAAGCATTAGCGATTAATTCACCGATTACATCATCATTATTTGCTGATATAGAAGCAATTTGTTTTATTTTTTCAGAGCTGCTGCCTACCACTTTTGCCTGTTTTGCAAGGTCAGCAACAATAGCTTCTACCGCTTTATCAATTCCTCTTTTTAGATCCATTGGATTTGCTCCAGCAGCTACGTTTTTCAAACCTTCTTTTACGATTGCTTGCGCTAGGACTGTTGCGGTTGTCGTTCCGTCACCAGCTAAATCGTTGGTTTTAGAAGCCACTTCCTTTACCATTTGTGCCCCCATATTTTCAAGAGGGTCTTGCAATTCAATTTCTTTTGCAACGGTAACACCATCTTTAGTGACGTTTGGTCCACCGAAAGATTTTCCGATAATTACATTACGCCCTTTTGGACCTAATGTTACTTTTACTGCGTTTGCCAATGCATCTACACCACGTTTTAAACCATCGCGTGCTTCGATATCAAATTTTATGTCTTTTGCCATTTTTTACTTTATTTTTTATTATTGAATTAAATTATCGCAAGAATGTCATCTTCACGCATCATTAGATAGTCTTTACCGTCTAATTTCAGTTCAGTGCCTGCATACTTTCCGTATAAAACAGTATCTCCAATTTTTACGGTCATTGCGTGGTCTTTTGTGCCATTTCCAACTGCGACAACAGTTCCTTTTTGTGGTTTTTCTTTCGCTGTATCTGGTATGAAAATTCCAGATGCTGTTTTGGTTTCTGCAGCGACAGGTTCGATAAGAACTCGATCTGAAAGTGGTTTAATTTTTAAAGCCATAATGTTATTTATTTTGTTATTTATTGTACTTAATTTCGACATTGCCTCGCTTTTCAGAAAATGTGCCACGACCGAAAAACTGACAATTTTACTTAAAAAAAATGCCAGCATTGTCAAGCTGGCATTTTAATTATATTGAATAGAATTTATTTTTTTACTGGTTCAGCTGCTGCTGGAGTTGCTGGAGCTGGAGCTTCAGTTTTTGGCGCAGCTTCTTTTGCTGGGGTTGCAGCAGCTGGAGTAGCTGTTTTTGTAGCACCTGCTTCTGTTTGATCAATGATTTTAGAATCGGTATCACTTAGCGTTCCAGTAAAACTTAAACTAGAAAGCATGATCAGTACAATTAATATAGTTGCCAAATACCAAGTGCTTTTGTCTAGGAAATCGGTTGTTTTTTGTACGCCACCAATCATTTGTGATCCGCCTAAAGCAGAAGATAGACCGCCACCTTTAGGGTTTTGAACCATGATAACGATTATCAATAGAAAACATACTATTGTGATTAAAACTAAAAAAATTGAAAATGTGCTCATTGTTAGGTATTATTTTGTTGTAAATTTTTGATATCTAAAATTCGGTCTGCAAAGAAACTACTTTTTTCTGGATATTTCAAAATTAATATTTCATAAGCTTGAATCGCTTTTTGATATTTTTTTTGTTCTAAATAAACCCTTGCTAAAGTTTCGGTCATTAAAGAAGAATTATCCGCATTACTAGGCTCGTAAAAAATAGTGGGGATGTCGGCATCTTTTTTTACTGGTGAAATCTTCGGATTGGCTTCAATAAACTTGTCAATTAAGACGTTTTTTTTTTGCTTCTCGAAATTGACTTCGGAAGATTTTTCTTGTTCGGGGAGATTATTTATCGATTCTCTATCTATTGGCTGAAATTTAGACAATTGCAGCCATTCTTGAAAGGAATGTCTTTCAGTCAAGGAGAACGCTAATGGTTTGCCAATTTCTAAGTTTTGTTCAACTTCTATAAGTGATTGTTCTTTAGTTGGCTCTTCTTCACGAACGATAGGTTCCACTTCAATAGAATCGTTAGCAATGTTAGATGATTCCTTAATCGAAGTCAATATGGATTGTTCAATTGTATTTTCTCGAATTTCCAACTTAGGATCATCTGAGATGACTTCGCTTTCAGCAACTGGTATTTCTAATATTTCAGCTGCTTTCTGGTCATAAAAGCTTTTTTGAATTGTCGTAAAAGTGTCTGAAGTAATGAAATCAAATAAAACGCTACGGTCGGTAGTATGGGCCGCCGCAATTTTTAAGGCGTAATTGTATTTGAAGCTGTTTTGATTATACAATCCTTTCAAATATAGGGCTCGTGCGCTTTGAAAATAGGGAAACTCCTGTACGATTTTTGCCAAAGCCTCAGTTTGCTTGTCATTGACAGCATCGGGTTTGTTGATTAGTAAGGTGTATTCAGCTACGTTCATCTTATTTGTTTAACGTCGAAATGTTTAATTGTTAAATCGTTGATTTGCTTTTTCGGTTAAACGGTTAACCGATGCTACAAATAAACAAATTTTTATTTACCACTTTGCAAGCGATTCGTTGAAAATATCTTGTGTAATCCTCTCAAAAATCTCTTCAAGTCCCGTATTGAGTTTAGAACCCACTAATTGTTCGGTGCCCGAGTAATTAAAAAAGAAAGAGAACTTTTTTTCGAAAGAATCAGTTTCCTTGTTTTTGTTCGAAAATCGAACATTAACGGTAATCGACAAACGGCTTTCAGCAGCACGTTGATCGGCAGTAGCGGTTGTTGGACTGATATTATAATCGACAATCTCGCCTTCGTACGAAATATCGCCGCCAGAATTTACTAGATTTAGATTCGTCTGATTTTGAATTAAATTCTGTAGTTTTTGGGTAAATGTTCGCTCGATACCAGGCTCAATCAAGGGCGCATTGTTTTGGAAATAATTGACCTGAAAAGTCTTTGCATCGATTTTTCCTGTTCCGGTAAAGTTATATACGGAACAACTGTTGAAACTCAACGCAATGAGGCAAAGAAAAAGATAATTTAGGTATTTCATTTAAAAATTAAAAGTTCAAAGGTATCGAAAAATACTCTTTTCATAATTATAAATCAAACTGTTTTATTTTTCGATACAAAGTTCTTTCCGAAATGCCCAATTCGTCCGCTGCAGCTTTTCGTTTGCCTTTGTTTTTTTCGAGGGATTTCTTGATGAGTTCGATTTCTTTTTGTTCCAATTTAAGAACTTCTTCTTCTTCGACGGTTTCTGCGAATTGAAATTGTTCCTCATTATCAACAAAAACAGGCGGATTGTTTTGCGTCGTTATAACTGAAGTTCGAGGTGTTTCTTCGAATGAAATTTCGCTTTCATCCCCATTGGAGCCGTATATTTTTTGGATTAAATTCGGATTGATGTCTTGCACTTTTCCGCTGCCGTTTTTCATCAGTTCTAGAGTGAGTTTTTTCAAATCATACAAATCACTTTTCATGTCAAATAGCACCTTATATAAAATGTCTCTTTCTGTGCTAAAATCACTATCAGATTTTTTGTCTTTAATCACCGACGGTAAATTGCTTCCTTCCGCAGGCAAATACGATTGTAAGGTTGAAGCAGTTATATCGCGATGGGTTTCTAGGACCGATATCTGTTCTGCGACATTTCGCAATTGACGAATGTTTCCGCTCCATCTAAACTTTTGTAAAACTTGCACCGCTTGGTCGTCCAATTTCAAAGGAGGCATTTTGTATTTATGGGCAAAATCTGCGGCGAATTTTCTAAACAACAAATGAATATCGTCTTTACGTTCGCGTAACGGCGGCAACATAATATCTACAGTACTCAATCGATAATATAAATCTTCTCTGAATTTGCCTTTTTCAATCGCGTCGAACAAATTGACGTTGGTCGCGGCCACGATACGAACGTTGGTTTTTTGTACTTGGGACGAGCCTACCTTAATAAACTCTCCGTTTTCAAGAACGCGCAATAGTCGTACTTGCGTTGTTAATGGTAATTCGCCGACTTCATCTAAGAAAATAGTCCCGCCGTCCGCCACTTCAAAATAGCCTTCACGTGTGCTGGTAGCGCCAGTAAATGCACCTTTTTCGTGACCGAATAGTTCACTGTCGATCGTGCCTTCTGGAATCGCTCCGCAGTTAACGGCGATGTACTTTCCGTGCTTACGATGTGACAGAGAATGTATGATTCTTGGAATATTTTCTTTACCAACGCCACTTTCACCAGCCACCAAAACAGAAATGTCTGTCGGCGCCACTTGAATCGCTTTTTCGATGGCACGATTGAGTTTCGGGTCATTCCCGATAATTTCAAATCGTTGTTTTATTGCTTGTACACTTTCCATAATAATAGTAAAATTTCAAATTCTAAATTCCAAAACTTCTGAGTTGGAATTTGGGATTTCAATATTGGAATTTTCTTAATTCATAGCAGAATAACCAACTGCTTCCCCAATCAAAGTTCCGCTGGTGCAATTGGTAATCTTTACATTCACAAACTCCCCGATATTATAATTTTCCTTTGGAAAAACAACTGTAATACTTTGTGAATTGCGTCCCGACCAATCTTGCTCTGACTTTTTTGATTCTTTTTCAATTAATACTTCGACTGTTTTTCCAACAAATTGTTTGGTTCGAAATGCACTGTGTTGCCTTTGTAGGTCTACAATTTCTTGTAATCTTCGTAGTTTGGTTTCTTCAGGAACATCATCTTCCATTTTTCTTCCAGCCAATGTTCCAGGTCGTTCAGAATACGCATACATATAACCAAAATCATATTTTACATACTCCATTAAACTAAGGGTGTCTTGGTGATCTTCTTCTGTTTCGGTTGGGAATCCAGCAATCAAATCCTGTGTAATGCCACAGTCTGGAATAATTTTTCGAATATTGTCAATCAGTTGCATGTATTCTGAACGTGTATGCAAACGGTTCATTTCCTTTAGAATTCTATCGCTACCAGATTGCACAGGTAAATGAATGTGATTGCAAATATTGTCGTGTTTTGCAATTACTTGAAGCACACTTAAATGCATGTCTTGCGGATTGGAAGTAGAAAATCGAATGCGCATTTTCGGAAATCCCACCGCCACCATTTCGAGCAATTGGTCAAAATCGACTGCTGTAGCTTTTTGCATCTCAGTCGCTTTGTCGAAATCTTTCTTGAGTCCACCGCCATACCATAAATAGCTATCCACATTTTGTCCGAGAAGTGTTATTTCTTTATATCCCGCATCCGATAAATCTTGAATCTCTTTCATAATACTTTGAGGCTCTCGGCTACGTTCGCGACCTCGGGTAAAAGGCACGACGCAAAACGTGCACATGTTATCGCAACCTCGGGTTATCGAAACTAAGGCAGAAACACCATTGGTCATCAATCGAACTGGCGCAATATCGCCGTAGGTTTCGTCTTTAGAAAGAATGACATTAATCGCATCACGACCTTCTTCAACTTCTTGTAGCAAATTGGGCAAGTCTTTGTAGGCATCAGGCCCGACTACTAAATCGACAATTTTTTCTTCTTCCAGAAATTTATCTTTTAATCTTTCTGCCATACATCCCAAGACGCCTACTTTCATTTTTGGATTCACGTCGCGTTTGACCGCATTGTACTTTTGTAAACGTTTGCGAATGGTTTGCTCTGCTTTGTCACGTATAGAACAAGTATTGACCAATACCAAGTCGGCTTCTTCTAATGTTGTCGTAGTATTAAAACCGTTTTCTGACAATATCGAGGCGACAATTTCGCTGTCTGAAAAGTTCATCGCGCAACCATAACTTTCGATATAGAGTTTTTTAGTATTTTCTTGTTTATGCTGCAGCGTGAGACTTTCGCCTTGTTTGGTCTCTTCAATAATCTTTTCCATAATCCGATTTAAAACACTTCTATTTTGTGACAAAGATAATGCAATTGCGTGAAAATATGACAAGATGGCAGAATATGGTTTTGTATTTGTTTTTAGAAGCTGTTCCCGCTGTACGCTTTATCTTTTTCGCATCGCAAACTGAACTAAGAAAAGCGTAAAATGACGCGAAAAAGGATGCCGCTTCCATCGGGGCTATGGCATTCCGTATCACAGTAGTTTATCGACCAAGAACCCAAAATTTCGTTCAAAAGCACAATATTTAAAAAAAATAGATACTTTTGCCCCGAGTGTAAGACCAATGTAAATTCGACGGAGGTAGTAAACAAAAGCATTATGGCAAAGAATTTAGTGATCGTGGAGTCGCCTGCAAAGGCAAAGACTATCGAAAAATTTTTGGGAAGCGATTATCAAGTAGAGTCTAGTTATGGACACATTGCCGATTTGCCTTCCAAAGAAATTGGAGTAGATGTTGCCAATGGTTTTAAGCCTAGGTATGAAGTGTCAGCCGACAAGAAAGCATTGGTTTCAAAACTGAAAACTTTGGCAAAGAATGCCGATATGGTTTGGTTAGCGTCGGATGAGGACCGAGAAGGAGAAGCCATTTCTTGGCATTTGTCAGAGGAACTTAAACTAGATAAAAATAAAACGAAACGGATTGTTTTTCATGAAATTACAAAAACGGCTATTTTAAAAGCGATTGAGAATCCACGAGAGATAGATTATAATCTGGTCAATGCGCAGCAAGCGCGTCGTGTCTTAGACCGATTGGTGGGTTATGAGTTATCTCCGGTATTGTGGAGAAAGGTAAAAGGAGGTTTGTCGGCAGGAAGAGTACAGTCAGTTGCTGTTAGATTAATTGTTGAACGAGAAAGGGAAATTCAAAATTTTAAAGCGGTTGCTTCTTATTCTGTAACTGCAGAATTTATGAATGAGGCGGGAAAAGCCTTTAAAGCTAAGTTACCTAAGAATTTTTCGACGAAAAAAGAGGCAGAGGCTTTTCTGAATACTAATATTGGAGCATCATATGCAGTAGCTGAAATTGAAACCAAACCTGCTAAAAAATCACCTGCAGCACCTTTTACTACATCTACCTTACAACAAGAAGCTGCAAGGAAATTATACTTACCAGTTGGTATAACAATGCAGCTGGCACAACGATTATACGAGGCAGGATTAATAACCTATATGAGAACAGACAGTGTCAATCTATCTAAAGATGCGATGGATGCCGCGCAGGCCGAAGTGATTCGCTCCTATGGCAAGGAGTTCTCAAAACCAAGAGTTTTTACCACGAAGAGCAAAGGAGCCCAAGAGGCACACGAAGCGATTCGTCCAACCGATATGTCTCGTCAAACAGTCAACATCGATAGAGATCAAGCGAGATTGTACGATTTAATCTGGAAACGAACTTTAGCATCCCAAATGAGTGACGCAGAGCTTGAGCGCACTGGTGTAAAAATTAAATCAGATAAACACAACGAATTATTTGCTGCGGCTGGTGAAGTATTACTTTTCGAGGGTTTTTTAAAGGTATACCTTGAAGGTAGTGATGATGATGAAGAAGAACAAGAGGGAATGCTTCCGGCGATGAAAATGAATGAGAAATTAAAAAACAATTATATAACCGCTACCGAAAGATATTCAAGACCTGCTGCGCGATATACCGAGGCTGCTTTGGTAAAAAAATTAGAAGAATTAGGTATTGGTCGTCCATCGACTTATGCTCCGACAATTTCTACGATCATTAACAGAACCTATATCGAGAAAGGTAATCTGGATGGGCAAGAAAGAAATTACACGCAGCTAATTTTGCAATCTGGGACGCTAAAAGAACAACTTCTAAAGGAAAATACAGGTTCGGACAAAGGAAAGTTAGTGCCGACCGACATAGGAACTATTGTAACTGATTTCCTAGTAAAGAATTTTGGCAATATTCTCGATTACAATTTCACAGCAAAAGTAGAACAAGATTTCGATGAAATTGCGGAAGGAAATGTGAATTGGGAGAGAATGATGCAAGATTTCTACAATAAATTTCATCCAAATGTTGTTGAAGTTGAAGCGAATGCGGAAAGGGAAAGTGGTGAAAGAATTTTAGGAATTGACCCAAAATCTGGGCGACCAATCAGTGTTCGTTTAGGTAAATTTGGACCGATGGCACAAATTGGCGAGGCCGACGACGAGGACAAGAAATTTGCAAGTTTAATGTCAGACCAGAATATCGGTAACATTACGCTGGAGGAAGCTTTAGATCTATTCCTATTACCCAAAAGTCTTGGAACATATAACGGTGAGGAAGTTGAAGTAAACAATGGGCGATTCGGGCCCTATGTTCGTTTTGGGAGCGCATTTATTTCACTTCCAAAAGGAGAAAATCCACTTGATGTGACGATAGGTCGTGCTCAAGAGCTAATAGATGATAAACTTAAAGCAGATGCACCAATTGCAACTTATAAGAATTTTCCAGTCCAAAAAGGTGTGGGTCGATTTGGGCCGTTCATCAAATGGAATGGTTTGTTTATTAATGTTAGTAAGAAATACAATTTTGATGCTCTATCTCAGTCGGATGTTACATCTTTGATTGAAGATAAATTGCAAAAAGACATTGATAAAGTAATTCATCATTGGGAAGCAGAAGGCATTACAGTTGAAAAAGCACGTTGGGGAAGATCAGTGATAACAAAAGGCAAGTTAAAAATCGAACTAAGTAAAGATGTTGATGCTTCAAAGCTTACTTTATCTCAAGTTCAAGATTTGATTGAGAAAAAATCACCAGCAAAAAAAGCTACTTCTAAAGATAGTAGCAAGAAGAAATCTACCAAGGTTAAAAAGAAGTAAAGATGGAGTTTAATTTTCTAGTTCCAATTGATGATGAAATTTCTCAGTTTGTTCGTAACTTGTCTACACAGCAATTAGGATCTAAAGTTGTTTTTCATAGCTCCGATGAGTTTCCAGACCTTGATAAGATTCGAATAGCAATTGTGGGAGTTTTAGAAGAGAAAAAGGATGGAGCACTTACTGACTTAAAATGTATAAGAAGGGAATTGTATTCTTTGTTTCCTGGTAATTGGGAAAGTTCAATAGCGGATATTGGTAACATTTTACCTGGGCATTCACAAAAAGACACTTACTTTGCACTTCAAAAGTTGCTTACATCATTAATAAAAAAGGATGTTATTCCAATTGTTATTGGTGGTTCACAGGATTTAACATATGCAATGTATAGAGCGTACGACAATTTAGAACAAATGGTTAATTTAGTTTCTATTGACAGTAAGTTCGATTTTGGAAAAGAATCCGACCCTATTGCACCTTCGTCTTTTTTAACAAAGATTGTTTTGGATGAGCCTAATAATCTTTTCAATTTTTGTAATATCGGATATCAAACTTATTTTAATTCGCAAGAAGAAATTGATTTGATTGAAAAGTTGTTTTTTGACGCATATAGATTAGGTGATATTTCTAATAGTATATCTCTTGCTGAACCAGTATTTAGAGATGCTGATATTGTTAGTCTTGATTTAACATCAATAAAATCTCCTGAGTCAGGAAATTTTCATAACTTTAACCCAAATGGATTTACAGGTAAAGAAATTTGCACTTTATCTAGGTATGCTGGACTGAGTGATAAGGTTTCGTTATTTGGAGTGTTTAATCATAATGATAGTGATCAGGAATCAAAGTTAATTTCTCAGATTATCTGGTATTTTGTAGAAGGATTTCACTATAGATCGAATGAGTATCCATTTGGGAGTAAAGATAATTACCTTAGGTATATCATTCCTTTGGAAAGCGCGGAATTAGTATTTTATAAAAGTCATAGGACCGATAGATGGTGGATTGAAATTCCGCATTTATCAACAAATAATACTAAATTGAAAAAAAGTGCGTTGTTACCTTGTTCCTATGAAGAGTATCTTGCGGCTTGTAATCAAGAAATTCCTGAAAGATGGTGGAAAGCGCAACGAAAGAATATAGTTTAGAGGATCAAAGACACTGCATATTTGTAGTAATATAATTACAAATAAACTTTAAAAAGGTCGTGAATCGGATTTTTGTGCATTTTGTCGATAAAATATTTTTTTTATTTGTATTTAAACTCTAATTTTGAATCGCTAAATAAGTAGATTGCAATTTTGGCTTTAAAATTTAATAATATTTAATTGCTTTTTTAAAAAATAATAAATAGGTTTACGCCCTTAAAATATTAACACATACATAACCCCAATATATATGAAGAAATTCATTTCATTTTCCGTAATATTAGCTATGTTGGTTGGCTGTGGAGGCTCGAGCGACAAAGGTGAATTGGTAGGCGTTAAAGGTAAGAAATGGCATCCTGAGAAGCCTTATGGTATGACTTTAGTCCCAGGCGGATCATTTATTATGGGAAAATCCGATGATGATTTGGCTAATATTCAAGATGCGCCAACAAAAACAGTTACTGTTAGATCTTTTTATATGGACGAAACAGAAATTACTAATAGCGAATATCGTGAATTTGTAGAATGGGTAAAAGATTCTACAATTAGAGTGCGATTAGCAATTTTAGCAGATGAAGTAGGAGGCGGTGGAACTCCAGGTGCTGCTAAAGGAAAAGGTGGTAAAAGCTCAGGAAGCATAGGTGATTTCGCCTTTAATGATGCTGATCCAGCGAAGATGACAGCATATGATAAATATATGTATGAAAATTATTATAGTGTTGGAACGGATGACGACCCTTATGCAGGCAGAAAGTTGAATAGAAAAGTAAAATTGATTAAGGATACTTCTAAATATCCAGATGAATATTATACTGAAGTCATGGATACCATGTATTTGCCTGTTGCTGAGTCTTTTAATGGATTGAGAACAATAGATGTTAATAAACTTAAGTTCCGCTATTCTTATATGGATATTCAGGCAGCGGCTAAAGCGAAAACAGGTAAAAGAAAAGATTTTATCAAAACTGAGCAAACAAAGGTTTATCCGGACACGACGGTTTGGATTAAAGATTTTGCGTACTCCTATAATGAACCAATGCACAATGATTATTTATGGCACCAGGCCTATTCTGAATACCCTGTTGTTGGGGTAAATTGGAAGCAGGCAAAGGCTTTTTGTGCATGGAGAACGTTAAAGAAAAACACCTATATAAAATCTAAGAAGAAAGGAAGAGATTTGACAAATTCATTCAGATTACCAACGGAAGCAGAGTGGGAGTATTCTGCTAGAGGAGGTTTACAATCAGGTGCTTATCCATGGGGAGGTCCTTATACTAAAAATGACAGAGGTTGTTTTTTAGCTAATTTTAAACCAAATCGTGGAGATTATGCTGCAGATCAATCTTTATATACTGTAGAAGCCAAATCTTTTGAGCCAAATGGTTATAACTTATATAATATGGCCGGGAATGTTGCGGAATGGACAGATTCGTCTTATGACGCTGGTGCTTATGAATATGTTTCATCAATGAATCCTAATGTTCCAGATTCGAAAAACATGCGCAAAGTTGTTCGTGGAGGTTCATGGAAAGATGTTGCGTATTTCCTTCAGGTTAGTACGAGAGACTTTGAATATGCTGACACAGCGAGGAGCTATATAGGTTTTAGAACTGTACAAGATTATATGGGAACTGTTACAACAGGTAAAGCACCTAAAAGATAAATAATTAACCAACTAAATACACAATTAACTTAACTAACAAATTTTTTTATTATGGCATTATTAAGCAAAAAAGCAATGAATTTCGCTTACGGTATGGGAGCGGCAATTGTAATCATCGGGGCATTATTCAAAATTACTCACATAGAGTTTGGCTTTATAACAGGTAACTTAATGTTGACAATTGGTCTTGTTACAGAGGCACTTATCTTTGGATTATCTGCTTTTGAACCAGTTGATGACGAATTAGATTGGACATTAGTATACCCAGAACTTGCAAATGGAGAGGCTAGAAAGAAAGAAGCAAAAAAAGAAGATGCTAAAGATGCCCAAGGAATGTTGTCTCAAAAATTGGATGCTATGCTAAAAGAAGCTAAAGTTGATGGGGAATTAATGGCTAGCTTAGGTAATAGTATTAAAAACTTTGAATCTGCAGCTAAAGGTATTGCACCTGCTGTTGATGGTATAGCAGCTACTAAGAAATATAGCGAAGAGTTAACACTTGCTGCTGCTCAAATGGAGTCTTTGAACAGTTTATATAAAATTCAATTGGATAGTGCATCTAGAAATGCGCAGATCAATAATGAAGTTGCAGAAAATAACTTAAAATTGAAAGATCAAATGCAATCATTAACTTCAAACTTGTCTTCATTGAACAATGTTTATGGAGGAATGCTTTCTGCGATGAGTAATAAAGGGAATTAGTATCTCACTACATTTTTAATATAAACAAAACAAACTTAATTAGAGAAAAATGGCAGGAGGAAAATTAACCCCTAGACAGAAGATGATTAACCTGATGTATTTGGTTTTCATCGCGATGTTAGCACTAAATATGTCCAAAGAAGTATTATCTGCTTTTGGTATTTTAAATAATAAGATTGAAGATTCTAACTCGATTGCAGATAATAGAAATTCAAGTTCTTTTCAACAATTGGCTCAGAAAGCTTCGGAACAGCCGGGTATTTATGGAGATAAAAAGGCCAAAGCGGAGAAAGTTAGAGCTGCTGCGAAAGAGTTTAGTGATTTCATAGAAGATATGAAGGGTACAATTACAAAAGGTTTCCCGAAAGATAAAGAAGGTAACTATCCTTGTGAACAGATGGATAAGAGTGATGCGGTAGATAATATGTTTTACATTGGTGATAAAGAATCACCAAAAGCGAAAGAATTCTTAGCCAAAATACAAGGTTTTCCGGGAAAAATAAAAGCAATTTGCGGTAGTTCTGTTGCCGATGTTGAAATGAAAAAGATAGAAAAAAGATTTGCAACTGAAGCAGTTTATTCCGAAAAAGCAGAAGCAAAATTACCTTGGTTAGATTATAATTATCATCATTTTCCATTGATTGCTTCAGTTACGAAATTAACGCAATTACAGGCAGATATTAAAACAACTGAAAGTGATGTAATGACAGGGATGTTCCAGTCGGACTTAGTTGCCGCCGCTTCCTTGAAAAAGTACCAACCAATTGTTGTGCCTGAGAAAACGGCATTTTTTCAAGGGGAGGCAGTAAAAGGAAAAATTATCTTAGGTAAATTCGATCCTGATTTAGTTGCAAAGTCAGTTATTGTAAACGGGCAGTCGGTTAGAGCTACTGCTGGACAAGCGGACTTTTCTTTTGGTGCAGGATCAGTTGGAGAGCATGACATTACTGGAACTTTTAACTTTGATGATAATGGCAAAGTGGTTAGCTTGCCAATTAAAGGGAATTATGTTGTAGTTCCTAGACCAAATTCAGCTACTATTTCTGCTGACAAAATGAACGTTGTTTACCGTGGTGTTGTAAATCCAATGACTATATCCTTTGCGGGAGTTTCAGACAATAATGTTACTGCAAGTGCTCCTGGGATGACAAAAGGAGGTAAACCAGGTAAATATGAAATTCGTCCTGGACAAGGAACCGAATTGACTATAAATGTTACAGCTAAATTACCTGATGGCAAGCCAGTTTCGGACAAGAAGACGTTTAGAATTAAAGGTATTCCAGGGCCTACAGGTACTATTAGAGGAGAAATGGGTGTTGTTAAAGGACCTAAATCTAGTTTACAAGTATCGACGGTAGGAGCTAAATTGGTTGATTTTGATTTTGAAGTAGGTTTGGATGTTGTTGGATTTAATTTGAAAGTAGCTGGTCAACCTACAGTGGTTGTTCAAGGGAATAAATTGAATGCACAATGTCAAGCGGTTCTATCAAAAGCAAGCAGAGGCGATCAAGTTACTATATCTGAAATTAAAACTAAATTATCGGGTGCTGGTAGTTATATGTTACCAAGAACTGCCCCAGTTATTTTTGAAATACAATAATAATTTAAGTTAGAGAATCGTTATTCTACTTAAACAACTTATAATTATATAAAGATGAAGTATAGAAATTTTTTAATCGTTGTAGCATTTACCGTTGGTTGTTTTTATTCTTTTGCTCAGTCGAACTTGCTTAATGCAAAAGTACCTTCTGAAATTGGAAAGAAGACAGCTGCTCAATTAATTTCTGACAATGACAAACCATTAGCTTATGGTTATGTTCACGACAGAGATGTATTGATGGGAAAAACAACTTGGGAAACTATCGATTTAGATGAGAGAATTAACTTCCCTTTATACTATCCGATTGACACTGCAAACATCGGTAAAGACAGAAGATCTTTGTATGATGTCTTGACTAAAGCTATGAAGGATGGTAAATTAACTGAAGTCTATACTGATAGCTATTTCAACACGAAGAAAACGTTGAAAGATATTGAAGCCTCTTTGACAAGAATTGATACAACCGATCCTGGTAGAGAGCAATTTAATGCTGGAATCCCAATCGATCAGCAATATATCGTTCGTACGGATTTAGCTGCTATCGATGTTGCGGATTACAAAATAAAAGGATATTGGTACTTTGATAAAAGACAAAGTGAGTTGAAATACAGGCTTCTTGGTCTATGTCCTATAGTTCCTGACGTCTATACCGTTGGAAAAGAGGAGCAAGATTATATTGAAATCTTTTGGATTTATTTTCCAGCTGCAAGAGAAGTTCTGCATGAGGCTAAAGCGTTCAATGATAGAAATTCTGCAATGCCAATTACATTTGATCATTTGTTAAATTCGCGCCGTTTTAATGGTGTGATATACAAAGAAGAGAATGTCTATGGTGATAGAGAAATTGCAGAATACATGAAGGAAAATTCTCAAATGCAGTTACTCGAATCCGAACGTGTTAAAGACAAGATTAGAGATTTCGAACAAGATATGTGGAATTATTAATTTGATTTCATTTCTACACTAAACTCCTATCATTTCGATAGGAGTTTTTTATTTTAGCAGAATGATAGATTATATGATTATTGGGGCTGGATTAGCGGGCATCTCTTTTGCTGAGACGGCATTGCGGAACAACAAGAAGATATTGGTCATTGATAGTGGTCAAAACGCATCATCCAAAGTTGCTGCTGGTTTATACAATCCTGTCATCTTAAAGCGTTTTACTCCAGTTTGGGATGCACAAAACCAGCTTCAGTTATTAGATGAGTTTTATAATATATTAGAAGTTAAATTATATCAACAGTTTGATTTCAAGAAACCAATACTACGCAAGTTCTTCTCGATAGAAGAACAGAATAATTGGTATATCGCTAGTGATAAGTTAGGCTTAACACCTTTTCTGTCTACAAAACTAATTACTTCCAAGTTTCATGGTATCGAATCTCCATATGATTATGGTGAAGTGAAAGAAACTGGTTACATTCAAGTATCTTCATTGCTGGAATCTTATAAGCTGTATTTACAAGATTCGAACTTGTACCTCCAAGAATCTTTTAATTATGGTCTTTTACAGGTCGAAAATGATTATATAAATTACAGTGGTGTTAGAGCAAAGCATATTGTCTTTGCAGAAGGCTTCGGAATGCATCAAAACCCATTTTTTAATAATTTGCCTTTAGATGGTGTGAAAGGGGAACTTTTTATCATCAAAGCACCTCAGCTGGATTTAGATGTCATTGTGAATACCAGCGTCTTTATATTGCCTTTAGGCGAGCATTTATTCAAAGTGGGAGCGACCTACAATTGGAACGATAAAACCGGTACTCCCACGCAAGAAGGCAAAATAGAGTTAATCGAGCGAATCAGAGAGATATTGACCTGTGAATTTGAAATTGTTTCGCATTATGCTGGTATTCGCCCAACGGTCAAAGATCGAAAACCGCTGGTTGGAAAGCATCCCGACTATAAGAATATGTTTATTCTGAATGGGTTGGGAACTCGAGGAGTTATGCTTGGACCGTCCATGGCAAAAGCATTATTTGATTTTATAGAGGATGGCGTTCCCTTAGCACCAGAAATAAACATCAATAGGTTTAGAAAAAAGTAGTTATTTCTTGGCGTTGGAGTCGTAAGAAATAAACATATTAATATAGATGTTTCGAGCCCAGCGCAATACTAATGGGTATAAGACAATAATTGAACCAACAATGATTCCAAAAGAAACTTTCAAATTGAGTTTAAAAAATACGTGTGAAATTACGAAAGCCGCAATTCCAATGGCTACATTAAGGGCATAACTAACATACATCGCTCCATAAAAAAAAGAGGGTTCCAATTGATATTTTAATCCACAATGAGTGCATTTTTCATGCATTTTTAAAACGGTTAACATATTAAAAGGATTCGCATTTACATACATGCTCTCATTCTGACATCTCGGACAAGTTCCTGTTAAAATACTATTTAGTTTGGATCCTTTTTTTAACATTTGCAAAAATTTTCTACAAAGGTATTCTTTTGTAAAGGTTTCTAATGTAACAATAGTCACAATAATATGCTAAACATTCACAATCTCTCGGTTTCATTTGGCGGAACCTACTTATTCGAAGAAGTAACTTTTAGAATGGGAGCTGGCGATCGAGTAGGTCTAGTCGGGAAAAATGGCGCTGGAAAATCAACAATGCTAAAAATTTTAGCAAAAGATATGATTCCCGATTCGGGAAGTATTGCGACTGAAAAAGAAGTGAAAATTGGGTTCCTTCGACAAGATATCGATTTCGAACAAGGCAGAACTGTCCTTGAAGAAGCTTATCAAGCATTCACAGAAATCAAAGAAGTTGAAAAACGTTTAACAGAAATCAATCACCAATTAGTTACCAGAACCGATTATGAAAGCGAAGAATACTCACAAATCATCGAAGACTTATCCGACTACACCCATCGCTTTGAGCTGCTAGGCGGTTATAATTATGTGGGTGACACCGAGAAAATCCTTCTCGGATTAGGGTTCAAACGAGAAGTATTTAATAATCTCACCGAAACCTTTTCAGGCGGTTGGCGAATGAGAATTGAACTTGCAAAACTATTGCTGCAATCTAATGATATTCTGTTGCTAGATGAGCCAACCAATCACCTTGATATCGAAAGTATCATCTGGTTAGAAAGCTTCCTTCGCAACTATCCTGGAGTGGTTGTAATCGTTTCTCACGACAAGATGTTTTTAGATAATGTGACGAATAGAACCATCGAAATTTCGCTAGGGAAAGCGTACGATTTCAACAAACCCTATTCTCAATATCTAGAACTGCGTCACGAAATCCGTGAAAAACAACTAGCAACACAGAAGAATCAAGCCAAGAAGATTGAAGAAACGGAAAAGCTAATTGAAAAGTTTCGTGCCAAAGCTTCTAAAGCTTCCATGGCGCAATCACTTATTAAGAAGTTGGATAAAGTAGAACGTATCGAAGTAGACGAAGATGATAATTCCGTAATGAACATCTCTTTTCCCGTTTCTAAAGTGCCAGGAAAAGTGGTGATCGAAGCGGAACACGTGACCAAAAAATACGGAGACAAAACCATTCTAAAAGACATCGAATTGTTGGTAGAACGAGGCAGCAAAATCGCTTTTGTAGGTCAAAATGGTCAGGGAAAATCTACCTTTATCAAAGCAATTGTCCACGAGTTCGAATTCGAAGGTTCTATCAAACTCGGTCACAACGTGCAAGTGGGTTACTTTGCCCAAAATCAAGCGGAATACCTCGATGGCGAAATTACGCTACTTCAAACCATGGAAGACGCCGCTACCGATACCAATCGCTCCAAAGTGCGCGATATGCTTGGTTCGTTTCTCTTCCGAGGCGACGATGTTGAGAAAAAAGTAAAAGTGCTTTCCGGTGGCGAACGAAATAGACTGGCGCTCTGCAAATTGTTATTACAGCCAATCAACGTTCTGTTGATGGATGAGCCGACGAATCACCTCGACATCAAATCCAAAAATGTCCTGAAAGCGGCACTGCAAAAATTCGAAGGAACGCTGCTCTTGGTGTCTCACGACCGTGATTTTCTGCAAGGCATGTCGAACATCGTCTATGAATTCAAAGACCAAAAAATCAAAGAATATCTTGGCGACATCAACTATTTTCTAGAACAACGCAATCTCGAAAACATGCGCGAAGTCGAGAAAAAAGACGTCGTCAAGAAAGAAGTTGCCGCCAACAATACCAAAGTCTCCTATGAAGATCAGAAGAAAAGCAAGACGCTTCAAAACAGACTGAGCAAGGTAGAAAGCAACATCAAACAACTCGAGATTGATATTCAAAACGACGACAAAGCCTTGGCGTCCAATTACGACAAACACATCGAAGACGCCTCGTTTTTCATCGCTTACAACAAGAAAAAAGCTGAGCTAGACAAGTTGTTGGAAGAATGGGAACAAGTGCAATTAGAGATCGATAATGCGTAATTTTAGGAGCTATCTCCCGCTGTCCGTTACAATCTTTTTATAATCCTTCAGAGTTTAAAACTCCGAAAGGATTATAAAAAAGGATTTCCTCTACCATCGGGGCTAGGGCAATCCGTTCCAATCCAATTTTTTTGTATATTTGAAATCATGCAACAGAATTCCATCCAACAAAATGTTCACTTACTGCTGTCGAGTATAATTGTTATCGCCGCCGCACTAGTCTATGGACTTTCACCAAGTACAGTTTTGCCAGAACTTTTTGACTTTCAAGTACAAACGCCAGATCTATCCAACGTTTTTCGTGCGATTATGGGATTATATCTTGCCTTTGCTTTGTTTTGGGTAGTCGGCATGCTAAGACCGAATTTATGGAAAGCCGCGACCTTTTCTCAAATCTTGTTTATGGGTGGATTGGCATTCGGTCGAATATTGAGTTTGTTTTTTGATGGAGTTCCATCAACGCTTTTTGCTGCAGGAACAATAGGAGAATTAATATTGGCTGTATTTGGCTACTGTCAAGTTAAAATATATTTAAGAAAAACCTAGAACATCTTTTTAAAAGCATAGGTCTAAAATTATTTTTACTTAAATGGATTTCGTTCTTGCCAAACCATTTCAGGTTCCAAATAAGGAAAGATTAGCGACATTTTGGAGTTGATAAGACGATTACTATGTTCAATCAATCCAAACATTTTGATTGGCTTGGCGCCCACCGAACTTTTGATTTCTAAAGCGGTTCTTCCAAAAACAATGTTGTTGTACTTCTTGCTGATCGCATAGCCAATCATGTCGTACAACATATTGAGGTAGAGCATTTTTTCCTTTTGAATGGTATTGTCGTAACCAAGGAAATAGGTGTCTAAAGTTTTTCTATTCTTGATTAACGTATTAAAACCGATAAGTTTCCCGTTTTCAAAGTAACCATAGAATAGAAAATTGTCATTCAGTTTTTCTTTAAGAACCCGGAAGTGATTCTTTGCCAAGAAGAATGTATTGAAAGGTGCATTCTTAGCCACATGGAAGTACAAATCATAAATAGCATTTTCATGTGTAATGATATCTTCCAAAGTCATTTTTCTCTTTTCGAGTTCCGCTATCTTTTTTCGCGCACGTTTGTATTGATCTCTGTATTTCTTGCTCAAAGCATCAACATAATCTTGCTCAGAATGCCATTGTTCGGTAATCGAAAATAGCATATTGGGCTGGGTCGTAAAGATGTAATGTTCTTTGTATTCAGGTAGCTGAAAGCACTTTATTTCACTTTCATTAAAATCTTTGAAAGAAGTCAAGTGAATTTTTTTTCCTTTGAAGCGCAATTGATTTTGCAAATCGAGTGTGGCTGCATGTATCGTTTTTAGTGCTTTTTCAGTATGAATTTCATTGGAGAAGACATAGGCGTTTTGTCCAGTAAGCATATTATTTCCAACAAACAATACATGAGATGCAAAATTCTTGAAGATAAAGTTTCTAATGTAAGTCTTGACACATCGATCTCTTTCACCAAAAGACTCAAGTTGATTTAAATCTAAGAACTGAGATAAAGTAATTCCAACTAAACGATTCTCGTCAAACAATCCAATATAATGACAGGACATGTTTTTTGGTGCGGACCTTTCCAATACATCCAAGTAGGCTTTTGAAAGAAAAATATTAGCTGCTGCCCAATAATCCCATTCGTTGGGCAGTTGTGAGGTTTCGCTATATATTTGGTAAGAGTAAAGTTTATCCAATGAAATTACATCTAGTTTTTGATGGCGTAATTTAGAGAAAGTTCTACGAGTGCTTCTAAATTTAACCTAACTTTATAAAAAAAGAAATGAATGCAATAAACGAAAGTATCATTAAGAAAGAACTACAGCTTCTGAATAATTGGAGTTATATGGACAATGCAATAGAAAAGAATTATTCATTTAAGAATTTTGCAGAAGCATTGGCCTTTATCAATAAAGTTGGAGTGATAGCTGAAAAAATGAACCATCATCCAGAGTTGTTTAATGTCTATAATAAAGTAAAACTCCGATTAACGACCCATGATGCCCACGGCATTACTCAAAAAGATTTTGATTTGGCTGCAGCCGTTGATGCCCTCCCATAATAAAATCGCGTCCTAAGTAAGACGCGATTTCAATTTGTATTAGATTGTTTATTGCCAACCGCAAATGATGGCTCCCATAATCGTAAAGCAAACAGTCCAGAATCCTCCTGTTACCATGGTATACTTAAAACTTCTTCTTTCATAAACCGCGTTCGTTCCGATTACAGGTAATACCAGTATTAAACCAGTCATAAAACCATGTAACGCTCCGTGTTTAAATGAACGAAATGCGTTGCCATAATCTGCCATAAATTCTGCATAAGAAGGTTTAGCAATCGTTGGATCGCCGCCAATCATTCCTATCGCTCCAAATTGATGAATGACGAGCATCTGCAATATAAGACTCATTAAGAAAGCGTACAAAAGCGACAATCCAAAAATCATTGCAATATTCGCTCCTTTCATTTTTTCCTCTGTCATTTCTGACTCTTTCATCCAAATAGTTCCGAAAACTTTAGGATTGTACCAAATAAATCCGACTACTAAAGTCGAAAGTGCTGCCACTAATAATGCTAAAAAATTAATTTCCATTATGATTTGTTTAATTGGTTAGGTAATCAAATGTACTTATTTTTTTATATGAATTTTACAAATTTTGGATTTTTTGTAATGATGTTGTTCGTCGATTTTGCAAAAATAAAGTTTAATTATTGTAAGAAAAATATAGTAAAAATATTAAAAAAGATGTAGTTTATCGATTTTATTTGCTCATTATCGATAATGACCATAAGTTTACACCATCAATAAACGTAAAAACATTCATTATGAAAAAGATTACTACCTTATTCTTGTCTTTTGTTGCAACAGCTTCTATGATGGCAAACATTTCTAACTCAGAAAAAGAGGCTTTAGTAAAATTGTATAAAGCGACCAATGGAAGTCAGTGGACGAACAAATGGGATTTGGATGCTTCTGAGACTACTTGGTATGGAGTTAAAATTCAAAATAATCAGGTCATTGCTTTGAATCTTTCAAACAATCATTTGGTTGGACAGTTGCCTGCAGAAATCGGTAACCTAGTTTATCTGCAACAACTGAATCTATTCAAGAATGATATTTCAGGCGCAATACCAGCTTCGATTGGTAACTTGAAAAAAATGAAAAATTTAAACTTATCTTTTAATAAATTGTGGGGTAAAATTCCAGTGTCTCTGGGTGAAGTAACTTCCTTGATTTCAGTAGAGATGTTTATGAATCAACTTTCAGGAGAACTTCCAGCGGAATTAGGAAACTTGAAAAACCTAAAGACCTTGTCTTTATTTAATAATGAATTGTCTGGAAATATTCCAAGTACAATCTACGAGCTGAAGTCCCTAAAGATCTTGTTATTGAACAGTAACAAACTTACCGGTCGATTAAGTAAAGAAGTAGCAAACATGACTTCCCTTGAAAACTTAAGCTTATTTGAAAATAACATGGACGGTCAAGTACCATTCGATTTAGAAAAATTGAGCAATCTAAAAGAAATGAATATTTCATACAATATGTTTAGCGGGTTGGTTTCTAGAAACTTAGCAAAACTAGACACACTTAATATGACAATGATTAATGAAAAAGGATTGGTTGTTAACTTGCCAGTTGTTGATAGAAACTCAGCATATGCAAATGAAGATTAATACCTAAATGTCAAAAACAACTCAAATCACATTTATATTTTAAACTCAAGATTATGAAAAAACTTACCCTAATTGTCTTGACAATAGTATTGTCAACACCAATCTTGGCAAGTGTTTCACTTCCAGAAAAAGATGCGCTAATTAAATTATACATAGCCACCAACGGAAGCCATTGGAAAACAAAATGGAATCTAGAAGAACCAGTTGAAAGATGGTTCGGAGTTAAAGTTAGTGATAGCAAAGTGATTTCGTTAGATCTCTCTAATAATAATTTGATGGGCGAACTGCCAAACGAATTAGGAAATCTGATCTACCTTCAAAAACTTAAATTAACTAGAAATGCAATTTCTGGAGTACTTCCGGAAACGATTGGAAACATGAAAATGTTGAAGATACTAAACGTCTCCTTCAATAAACTAACCGGAAATATTCCAAACTCCATCGGAGACGTAAGCGAGTTGATATTACTAGAGTTATACATGAATAAGTTGTCAGGACAACTACCAAGCGAGTTAGGAAAACTTTCTAAGCTAAAAAAGTTATCAGTTTATAATAATGAACTTGAAGGAAGTATTCCTCTTGCCATTTACCAAATGAAGTCGCTTAAAATATTGCTTCTCAACAGCAACAAGTTTACTGGCAAATTGGAGCCAGAGATTGCGAACTTATCACAACTAGAAGTCTTTAGTTTATTTGATAATAATATGGAAGGACAAATTCCATTCGATCTAGAGAAACTAAACAAATTGAAAGAAATGAACATTTCCTACAATATGTTTAACGGACCAGTTTCGAAGAATCTTTCAAAACTAGATTCACTCAATATGACGATGCTAAACCAAGAAGGATTCTCAGTCAACCTAAAAGTAGTTGACAAAAACACCGCACTTACCAACGAAGAATAAAGAAGTTTTTTTATAGTTAATAATTGTTTTGTAATTAAATTAATGGGTTAAAAACCACCAATGGGAATTGGTGGTTTTTTGTTTTTTGTGATTTCCATTCCCATGTTGTTTGTAGTCAAGTGATTGAAAGATTGACATTTTTTGACAAATTATCTTGTGTTTATGATATTAGGTTGTATATTTGCACTCGAAACAGCGCGGGATAGAGCAGTAGGCAGCTCGTCGGGCTCATAACCCGAAGGTCACAGGTTCGAGTCCTGTTCCCGCTACTAAGTAAGCCATTCAGCAATGAGTGGCTTTTTTTATATAATCACAGTTGGACTAAATTTATGGAACATAAAGCAGGCTTTGTCAACATCATCGGTAACCCAAACGTTGGTAAATCAACGCTTATGAATGCGTTTGTAGGGGAACGATTATCTATCATCACTTCAAAAGCGCAAACCACGCGCCATCGCATTTTGGGCATCGTCAACGGCGATGATTTTCAATTGATTCTTTCCGATACGCCAGGAATAATTAAGCCTGCGTACGAAATGCAGGAGTCGATGATGAACTTTGTTAAATCAGCGTTCGAAGATGCAGATATTCTCATTTATATGGTCGAGATTGGCGAGCAAGATCTTAAAGACGAGGCATTTTTCAATAAAATTATCCATGCAAAAATTCCAGTTTTATTGCTTTTAAACAAAATCGACAACTCCAATCAAGAGCAATTAGAAGAACAAGTTGCCTTTTGGTCCGCCAAAGTGCCCAATGCAGAAATCTTTCCAATATCGGCATTGAAAAACTTCAATGTTCCTGAAGTGTTTGCCAGAATCATTTCGTTATTGCCAGCGTCTCCAGCATATTATCCGAAAGACCAACTAACTGACAAACCAGAACGTTTCTTCGTCAACGAAACAATACGTGAGAAAATCCTATTGCATTACAACAAGGAAATTCCCTACGCCGTCGAAATCGAAACAGAAGAGTTTTTTGAAGATGAGAAAATTATTCGAATTCGAGCCTTGATTATGGTTGAGCGCGACACCCAAAAAGGCATCATCATCGGTCACAAAGGCGAAGCACTCAAAAGAGTAGGCGTCGAAGCACGAGCAGATTTAGAGAAATTCTTCGGCAAGCAAATCCATATCGAAATGTATGTGAAAGTCAATAAGAATTGGAGAAGCAACGTCAATCAATTAAAACGGTTCGGATACAATAATTAAGTTCCAATAATTAAACTCCAAATTCCATGTTCTTAGTTTTTGGAATTTGGAATTTTTTTTTTGAAATTTTCTACTTTTGGGCGTGACCACAAGGGTCGGGCTATACGTTATTATCTTTTGTGTCGCACCAGCGGAGTGAACGGACGAAGTAAACACCTTCACAAAAGGATAACCACTACTATCCCTCACGCAAACAACCAACGTTCTATTTCAAAATCTCATAAAATAAGGCTTCTAATTCATCCATTTGTCCATAGCCATTAGAACGAATTTGCCGTGCAATAAAATAGAGCAAAAACCAAACAATAACCATCAAGCCCATCACCAACAAATCAAAAGCGTAAGGCTGTTTCAATCCAATATTGGAGTACAATATCATCCCAAAAATGGTAAAAACGCCAGCGACTAAGAAATGCAAAAACATAAAGAAAGTCCATAGTGTTTGGGCTGGACCAAAAAGCGCACGAATGTTTGTATGATTTTCTCTTGGTTCCAATTCAAGGTGCAAATGAGGTGACCAATATTGCCTTTTTTCACCAACTACATTCAACCAAATGTGATCATCACAGACCGAAATCTTGAAATCGCCCGATACTTTTTGAGCATAATCTTCAAATTTTTTGCGCACTTGATCAATATCTTCTGCCACTTCTTTATAAAATCGCAATCGAAGACGGACGGTATTTGTAGTATCCATAACAATCACTTTAAAAAAATTTGTTCCTTTTAGTCTTGCTAAAGTACGAAATAAATCACTGTATTTAAGTGATTAAGCATTACATTTGCAACCCGAAACCAGGAACGGTGGAACGGAGAAAGTAAATATTACAAAAGCATTATGAATAACATTGTTGCCATAGTCGGAAGACCAAACGTAGGAAAATCGACCTTATTTAATCGATTAATTCAGAGAAGAGAAGCTATCGTAGATTCGGTTTCAGGCGTAACGCGCGACCGTAACTACGGAAAGAGCGAATGGAATGGAAAAGAGTTTTCGGTTATCGACACAGGTGGTTATATCCGTGGGTCTGACGACGTATTTGAAGCAGAAATTCGCAAACAAGTAGAACTCGCCATCGATGAAGCCGACGTAATTATTTTTGTAACCGACGTAGAAGAAGGCATCACGCCAATGGATGAAGCGGTAGCGAAGTTGTTGCGAAAGGTGACTAAACCTGTTTTACTAGCGGTTAACAAAGTGGATAATGCGATGCGCGAAAAAGACGCCATCGAATTTTATAATTTGGGATTGGGCGATTATTATACGTTCGCTAGTATTTCTGGTAGTGGAACAGGCGATTTGCTAGACGCATTAATCGACGCTTTTCCCATCAAACCAGAACCTACACAAGAAGAAATTGAATTGCCTCGTTTTGCAGTGGTCGGTCGACCGAACGCAGGTAAGTCAAGCTTTATCAATGCATTAATTGGTAAAGAACGATTTATGGTAACAGATATCGCTGGAACAACTCGTGACGCCATCGATACTAAATTTGACCGCTTTGGATTCGAATTCAATTTGGTTGATACAGCCGGAATTCGTCGTAAAGCAAAAGTAAAAGAAGATCTCGAGTTTTATTCGGTAATGCGTTCCGTTCGAGCGATTGAACATGCCGACGTTTGTATCTTGATTATTGATGCGACACGTGGATTTGAAGGACAAGACCAAAGTATATTTTGGTTGGCAGAGAAGAACCGCAAAGGCGTGGTGATTTTGGTTAACAAATGGGATTTGGTAGAAAAAGACACCATGTCGACACGTGATTACGAAGAAAAAATTCGCAAAGAACTCATGCCATTTACCGACGTGCCTATTTTGTTTGTGTCTGCGTTAACGAAGCAAAGACTTTTGAAAGCACTAGAAACTACCGTTCAAGTTTTTGAAAACAGAAAGCAACATATCGCCACGTCAAAATTTAATGACTACATGCTAAAAGTTATCGAAGGTTACCCACCGCCAGCATTGAAAGGGAAATATGTAAAAATTAAGTATTGTATGCAGCTGCCTACACCAACGCCACAGTTTGTGTTTTTTGCCAATTTGCCACAATATGTCAAAGAAGCGTACAAGCGTTTCTTAGAAAATAAAATTCGTGAAAATTGGGATTTCTCGGGAGTTCCAATAGATATCTATATTAGAGAAAAATAATTTTTTGTAGGAATTTTTTTCTTACACACTAAATGCCGAATTTCGTTGTTATTATTAAAATAGCAACGAAATTTTTTTATGCCGAAATTCTACTTTTTACTATTGTTTTTTACGACCTGCGTGTTTTCCCAAAATACGATTACAATCAAAGGGAAAATTCTTGAAAAAAACACGCAAGTTCCGCTTGAATCAGCTACCGTTTACCTTACATCTGTAAAAGATTCTACCGTAATCGACTATACGATTACCGATAAAAACGGATCGTTTACAATGGAAACCAGAAAAATTACCAAACCTGTTTTTTTAAAAGTTTCCTATATCGGTTATCAATCATTTAAAAAAGAACTCGAATCTATCACAACATCTCAAGATTTTGGAATTCTACGATTGGAAGAAAATGCCAATAAGTTGAATGAAGTAATTGTAAAAAGCGAAGCACCACCAATTCGAATCAAGAAAGATACTTTAGAGTTTAATGCTTCTTCGTTTAAAGTTCGCCCAGATTCGAATGTAGAATCTTTATTGAAGCAATTGCCAGGTGTTGAAATAGATGCAGATGGAAAAATTACAGTCAACGGCAAAGAAGTCAATCAAGTCTTAGTCAATGGGAAACCCTTTTTTGACAAAGACGGCAAGATTGCATTACAAAGTTTGCCGTCAGATATTATCAATAAAGTGCAAGTTAGCGATACAAAAACCAGAAAAGAAGAGCTCACCAAACAAGCCGCAAGCTCTAATAATGCGAGCATTAACTTGACCATCGACGAAGATAAAAACAAAGGTTTGTTTGGGAAATTTATGGGTGGTTTTGGCTCGGACAAGCGTTATGAAAGTAGCGCATTAATCAACTATTTTAAAAACAAACGTAAGGTCAGTGTATTGGCGTCTTCCAACAATATTAATTCTACCGGATTTTCTATGGATGAGGTTTTTGATAATATGGGCGGTGGTCGAAATACGGCCTATTTTTACAATAGTGACGGCTCCTACGGGATTGGCACTATGCGTTTTGGAGGAAACAAAGGAATTACAAGATCGAATATGGTTGGTGTCAACTACGCAGATGAATGGGTAAAAAATTTGGATTCTAATGCCAGTTACTTCTTTACAAATGCGAATACAAAAAATGTAAACAATACAAGTCAGATCAACTTACTACCAACAGGAAATTTTACAACAACTTCCGTTTCAAAAACGAATGAAGATCGTTATGGGCACAATCTCAATACGATTTTTGAACATAAAATAGACTCGACAGCTGTTTTAGAATTTACCACCAAACTACAAAAAGCAAATAGTAAATATGGATCCAATTCTTCGCAAATATCTGTAGATGAAGAGGAACTGTTGCTTAATGAAGCGTCCTCTGAAACTTTAGATGAAAACGACCGGACCAGTTTTAGCAATAGTTTCAATTTTAATAAAGCTTTTCGCCGAAGAGGTCGCAACATCAACATTTATGCGTCGAATGACAATTCGAATGAACAAGTCAAAACATTGAATAAATCAACATCAATATTTTACCAAAGTGGCGCGCCGACTGATATTCGAAATCAGAGGATCAACAATCGAAATATTAAAGACGTTTATGATGGGGAAATTCAATATATGGAACCGATTGTCGATTCATTGCAAGTTAGTGTAGGAGTTTATATAAAGCGAGAAACCAGCATTGAGGATAGACAGTCGTTTGATTTTAATGACGTAACGCAATCGTATTCCAGTTTCAATTCAGCATTGTCAAATTTCACGAAGTCGACCATTAAGATGATTTGCCCAAAATCAGGATTTTCTATTCAGAAGAAAAAGTATTCTTTGTCGATGACTGGCGGAACTAATATTGTTCAATTTGAGAACTTTTCAAACTATTTGGGGAATGATTTTCAATTGAATAAAGAGTACTTTTTTCCGTTTGCGCAAGCTAGTTTTAGTTATGAGTTGGCGAAGTCGAAGAATATTTGGGTGAGTTATGATTATCAAGTCAATATGCCAAGAGCTAATCAATTGCTTCCAGTTGAAAATGTTGCAAATCCACTGAATACGTTCATTGGAAATCCTAATATTGATCTAATCAAGAACCACTCGGTTTATCTCAATTTTAATAATTTTGATTATGCCACACGAACTGGCTATACGATTTATGGCGGTGGCGATTTCTATGATAGTCAAGTAGTTTCTTCGACGATTTTCGATGCGAACGGTAAGCGAACAACAACTTATGAAAATGTCGCAGGGACAATAGAATCATGGTTTGGCGGTCATTGGAATAAAACGTATAAAAAAGAAGCGCATACTTATAAGGTAAATTTCGGTATTCAAAATAACTATACAAAATCGAAAGGATTTACCAACGGCGAACTGTTTGAAGCAGACGTCATACAATTTACCCCCAGAGCCGGTTTTACTTATGAATATGGAGAGTTGCTGACGATTAACCCGTCGTACAGTGTGTCGTTCAATAATACGAAATACAAGAATTATGTTATAGCATCTACTTCCAATGTTTTGCATCGATTCAATTTGCAAACCACTACCTATTGGCCGAAGAAATGGGTGTTCGGAAATGATTTTGGTTATACATACAATTCCAATATCGCCGAAGGATTTAAGAAAGATTTCTATTTATGGAATACCAGTTTAGCCTATAGTTTCTACAATAAAAAGTTTACGGCTAAAGTGAAAGTGTACGACTTATTAGATCAAAATCAGAGCAACTCAAGAACAATTACACCAACGACTATTCGCGATGAGGAAAATATTGTCTTGCAGCGCTATGTGATGTTTTCATTGACATACAAAATCGAGAAGTTTGCGGGAAAAGAAAAGCCTTCACGGGCTGGTCGATTTATGATGTATTAATTGAAAAAGAGTTTTCATTGATTTTGTTATCGATTGCGATAAATCCACTAAGTTTGTATAAAATGCACTCCAAAAAAAAATTATGAAATATACTTTACTCTTGCTATTTTTCTGTGCTTCAGGACTTTTTGCTCAAGTCACACTCAAAATAACGTCGCTTCCATCGAATACTCCAGCCAATGCAACGATATATTTGGCAGGCTCGGTCAATACATGGAACGCGGCAGATCCTAATTACACTTTGCAATCAGATGGATTGGGTAATTGGCAAATTGTGATTCCACAAGGAACGGGAACTGTTGAGTACAAATTTACTCGTGGGAGCTGGGCCACAGTGGAGGGAAATGCAAATGGAAGTTTCTTGCCCAACAGAAGCTTTACACATACAAATCAACCGCAATCAATCAATCTGACAATTCAATCGTGGGAAGACTTAGGAACGGGCGCGACTGGAACGGCAGCAGCAAACGTTCAAATCCTAAGTAATTCTTTTGGGATTCCACAGTTGAGCACAACGCGCAGAATATGGTTGTATTTGCCACCGGACTATGCCACATCAACGAAGAACTATCCGGTGTTGTATATGCAAGACGGCCAGAATTTATTTAATAATTTAACTTCTTTTTCTGGAGAATGGCAAGTAGATGAAACCTTGAATACATTGTTTAATCAAGGCGATTACGGAGCAATTGTCGTCGGAATTGATAATGGTGGAGGCGAACGACTCAATGAATATTCTCCATGGGTAAACCCGCAATATGGCGGCGGCGATGGAGATGATTATGCCGCTTTTATGGCAAATACGCTAAAACCGTATATAGATTCGAATTATAGAACACGCCCTGAACCAGCAATGAATGCCTTAATCGGAAGCTCAATGGGCGCACTTATTGCAACTTATGGCGCTTGTGAATTTCCAAATGCGTTTCTCAAAGTCGGTAATTTGAGTCCGGCTTATTGGTTTGCGTTGAACGATTTGAATTCCTATATCAATACTTCAGTAAGTGGTTTACAGAATCATAGAATGTATTTTGTGGCGGGAACCAATGAGTCTGCAACAATGGTCGGCAATATAAACACCGTGAGAAGTAATTTGATTGCAAAAGGGCTTTTATCGGCCAATGCATTGACCAAGTTTGATACATACGGAACACACACAGAAGGCTATTGGAAGGGAGAATTTAGTGCACTTTACCGTTGGTTGTTCCAGAATGAAAATCTCGCAGTGGCATCATCTAACTTTCAATCACCTAAGATAATACAAACGCTATCTGGTAAAATCTATGTTGAAGGAATTCCATTAGCTACAGATTTTGACCTATTCGATTTACAAGTAAAACAGATCAAAACGATTACGCTGTCCGATGGGATTTGCCAATTACCCGAGGAACTTTCGAGAGGAATTTACATTTTAAAAAGGAAAAGTGGTGAAATGAAACCAATCAAATTGATTCGGAATTAAATAAAAAAAGCTACAGGAATTGTAGCTTTTTTATTTTGTATTAACTTCTCTCAAAATCTCAAAACTACTTGATCAAAAATACTTTGCGACTTCGCGTCTTTGCGAGCATTTTATCACTACCAACTTCCGCCGCTTCCACCACCGCTAAAGCCACCGCCACCGAATCCGCCGCCGAATCCGCCGCCGCCGGAAGAACCACCTCCGAAGCCGCCGCCTCCAAATCCACCGCCACTGCGACCGAGACTACTTAAGATAATGACATCAAGTAAACTTGGTCCGTCGCCTGAGTTGCCTGAATTCCCTCCGTTCTTGCGTCCACGTGAGATGAGAATCAGAATAATGACGACTATAATGATAAAGGGTAATGCTGGGAATTTGTCTTTCTTATTGCTCTTTCTTTCGCCTTTATATTTACCTTTAAAGACATCAATAATGGCGTCTGTTCCTTTGTCTAAACCATTGTAATAACTGCCTGCTTTAAATTCAGGAATAATAATGTTCCGAGTAATTTCACCGCCAATACCAGCAGTCAATCGATCTTCTAAGCCATATCCGGCAGAAATCCAAATTTTTCGTTCTGCTTTGGCAAGTAATATAATTACACCATTGTCGTTTTGCTCACTACCACCAATGCCCCAAGTCTGTCCCCATTTTGGCGTAAGAATACCGATATCTTCGCCTTTTAGACTTTCAATGGTTATGACCACAATTTGGGTGGATGTTGAATCAGAATAACGAATGAGTTTTTCTTCGAGTTGCTTTTTTTCCGTTGCACTCAAAACATTCGCGTAGTCATAAACACTCGTCTGGAATTCAGGTTTCTTGGGAATGTCAAATTGTGCAAATCCAAAATTCGAAACCAACAATACGAATATCAAACTAAAGAAATGGAACTTAAATATAGGTGTTTTCATTATCCTTTTGAGATTTCGTTTGATAATTCGTTGGTGTCGCCTTCCTGAAATGGGAAGTACTTTTTGAGTTGTTCACCGGCTTTTGAAATACCGTCAATTAGTCCTTGCTTGAAGTTTCCAGATTTAAAATACGAAGCCATACACTCCTTGGTGCTGTCCCAAAAATTATCAGGGACCAAGTCATCGATGCCCTTATCGCCACAAATAACGAAAGCTTTGTTTTTGACGGCAATATAAATCAGGACACCATTTTTCAATTCAGTGACATCCATTCTCAATTCGTGAAAAATTTCTTTCGCACGGTCAAAAGGAACCAAATCGGTTTCCTTTTCGATATGCACGCGAATTTCGCCTGAAGTTTCTAATTCAGCCAAACGAATGGCTTCTACGACGGCTTGTTCTTCTTCTTGTGTGAGGAAATTTTCAACTTTCGACATCAATTGTATTTTTATAAACACGGATTGCACAGATTGTCACAGATGAAATCCATGTTAATCCGTGAAATCCGTGTTAGATTTTTTTTTAGAATTTAACTTCAACCGGCTTGTCAGCGCCTTCAACAGATTTGAAGAATGGTTTTTCTTTATAACTGCCCAAAACAAAACTTTGAGGCATGGCTAGAACATAACCATTATAAATTTCTACCGATTCGTTAAAACGAGTTCGTGACGTCAAAATTTGATTTTCTGTACTCGCCAATTCATCTTGAAGTTTCAAGAAATTACCATTGGCTTTCAATTCAGGATATCTTTCTACAGAAACCAATAATCGAGACAATGAAGACGAAACGCCCGATTGTGCTTGTTGAAATTGTGCGAACTGTTCCGGCGTAATATTCGTTGGATCAATAGAAACTGAAGTTGCTTTTGCTCTTGCTTCTATAACCGCGGTCAAAGTACTTTTTTCAAAGTCAGCGGCACCTTTTACCGTATTCACTAAATTACCAATCAAGTCATTTCTTCTTTGATAAGCAGTTTCCACATTCCCCCATTCTTTACCCACCGCTTGATTGTATCGCAAGGCAGTGTTTTTGGCTCCTATTACCCAAAAAATAATGATTAATACGATTCCAATTCCAATAATCCAAGGCAAAAATCTTCTCATGTTTGTTTGATTTTAAAG
>CANGTL010000021.1 GCA_947456815.1 Flavobacteriaceae bacterium | reverse complement strand
TACCGTTAATGATGAACATGCTCAAGGAACAGTAGTTGCAACAGCGGTCACATTCCCAATCAAATATCGAAACCTAATCAACCAAGAGGACCAAGATGTTTATATCATCAAGAAAGAACTAGAAAAGGTTTACAGCAATATCAAAGGCGATGACACCAATTTTAATGGCTTCGGGAAAAAAGATTTGTTGTTATGGGCAACAGCGTATATGGCGGTAGAAACACAATCAGAATATCTACTCAATGCAACAGCGGACAGATACGAAAGGCTTTTGAACACTGCAAAAACATTCATCGATGTAAATGACCTTGCCAATCCAGATAAAATGAGTGAAATGGATAAAATAACCAAGTTCAGAGTTTCCCAAACGCAAATGGATATTGCAATAAAAAATGGTGCGTTGTGCCAATTAAAACAGGATGAAACAATGGATTTTGGTTTGGTGTTCAGCTATAATTGGGATGACGCTTATTTCAAAGCAAAACAAATCATCAACAGCTTATATGTTATACAGATGATTGAAAACGGTCAGTATAGCGAAGAAACCAACAGAATTGTCCATGGATTTAGCGTGGTTAGCGAATGTATTTTAAACGATTACATCAAAGCACTATCAACAGAATCAAATCAGGATGTCAAAGTGTTGATTGAAAATGACAATAAAGAAGCTTTGGATAAACTGACCAAGGAATATTCAAAATCGCTAATTGGTAAAAGAGTATTCAACAATACCAATAGAGCCATCGTCAACCAATTATCAAAACTAGAAGGTTATTCGCAATCGGATGTTAACCAAATTATGGATAAAGCCGAGAGAATCAAGAGTGCTTTGTTTGCTTGCAAGCATGGTATTAGAAACACGGTAAAGATGAATACGTATAGTATTGATAAACAAGTGGAACGCCATAAATACTATATCCTTTCGCTACTTTCTTTGTCTTGTGCTGGACACATGTTCGGTTTTAAGACAACCAGTATTGACAATAGAGTCTTCAATACCGCTACCAAAACAACAAGACAATTAAGAGGTTACACTCCTTATCAACTGATTCAATGCGACATCAAAAGTGCATTTGCATCCTTTTTAGATACTCTAGTTGGAAGTAATATAGCACAAGAAGTTTACAGCAATTTGGAAAAGAAGTACACTATTGAAAGAAGTGAAGCCAAAATATGGTTTAATATGATGCTTAACGACTATAAAAGAAGCCAACGTGAAGCTAAAATGTTTTTCAAAGATTGTGGATATTCTGATGACCAAGTGGCTAAAATTATTCAGATGACACTGAAAGAAAAGGGATGTTTTTACAAGACAATGACCAATATGGAAGACAATCTTATTGAGGAGTTTAAGTACATCAATAGATTAGATTATACAGCTGTAAGGTTGCATGACGCAATCATTATATACAATACACCCGAATTTCAGAATTTAACTTCTGTTATTGGGAAATACGAATTTGACATTAAATTGATTTAAAAAAAAGAAAAATGATTGATAAAGAAATAATCAAAAAAAAAATCAAATCTAATAAGCAATTGAACTTAATTGAATCGTTAACATTTGAGTTAATATTAAAAGAAGACCCAGCATTTGAAAATCAATTTAAAGATTGGAAAGTCTTTTCAGTACTTGCTAGTTTAGAAAGATACAAAAGAAGTCAAACAATAGAATATTGGGAAATTTATCTTAATGAAAAGGTCGAAGAAGAGAGATATGAAATAGCAGCTGGAGTTAGGGATATTATAGCAATGTTGCAAAAAATAAGATAGTGCTAAACATGCTAAATTTTGATATTCTAAAGTTGAAAACGAATAACAAATCTCAGATAACATGTGGTTTGTTATCTAAAATTAATTTAAAAAGTTAAAGAATGTTTTTTTTCTTCATAGAAAGATTATACCTAGATGAAATTGCTAGGTTAATTAATAGAAAGGACGCAAGACCAGCTAGAACTTGGTGTCAAAAGAACAATATAAAAGTCCATAAGGACACAACGGGTGAATTTGCTTACCGAAGCGAATTTGAATTAGCTAACGACATGCCAATGATTCTTAAGCTAAAATCAGAATATGGCAAAGATTGGAAAGAGTATTACGAGGCACACCTCAAAGGTGAGTTATACAAGATGTTAGAGTTCAATAGTGATAAACCAAACAGAGAAATAGGGTACACACCCAAAGGAGAAATTAGTAAAAAATTATTTGGTGGGTCACCAAAATAAATTACACTCGCATTAAAATAAACGATAAATGAAAGTACTTACATATAAAAAATTCTCAGGTCTCCACATAGTTTGCAAGAAATGTAATAGGCATATAGAAGTGTCGCAAACCCCATACAAAGGCTGTAATCATCCATTGGACCGCCAGAAGTACAAAGCGGTACTCAAAGCAAATGGAGGTCGCAAAACGAGGGATTTGAGGTCGTTGGACTATGATGAAGCAATAAAAGAACTACTGGAATTTAAAAATGAATTATCAAATCCATTTAAGTTGATAACTCCAACGCCAATAGTTGAGGTTAAACCCGAATTGCTGACTGAATGTGTTATGATGTATAGTGACTGGCTGGAAAATATCGATGTGCCAAAGCACCAACGAGTAGTCCGTTCCAAAGGCTATGTAAAATCAACTATTCGTTATGTTCTGAATTTCACGGACTTTTTACAAGCCAACAAAGTCAACCTAAACACTTTTAAAATCTATGATTTGACTGATGCTATTGTCGGCAAGTATTATGAGTATTTGGAGCCATTATGCAAGTCACCATCAACCCATAATCATAATGTCAAAGCCATGAAGAATTTCAACAGCTTTTTGATAGACAAGAAAGGTTATCTAATTCCAAATTATTTTAAGGATATAAACTTACAATACGAAAATGCCAACCCGATTAGCGTGAACGATGCAGACTTCATCAAACTATTGGATGCAATTTCTGACGTGGATTCAGTCCACACTTTCAAAACTGGTGAAAGAAAGAACATGTATAGACCTTATACTAGGGATGCTATTGAATTGGTTGCCTTTACAGGAATGCGAATTGAAGAATCAATGATACTAAAGTATTCGGATATTGTGTTGGGTAGTGATGGTAGGATTGAGCATTTAATTGGAACGGATTTGAAGTTTGATAGGGCACATAATTGGAACAACTCGAAAGAACCGAAAAAGGTTTTGATTCCGTGTACCAAAGAATTGGAAGCGTTGTTGATTCGATTGAATTATAAGGAGAATTTGGGTGCTGATAAATATTTGATTGCTGGTGATGAAAAGATTCTTAGGAAGACGATAGCGGACCAGTTGAGTGATTCGTTTACTTTTTTTAGGAACAAAGCTGGGATTGAGAACAAGTTTACTTTGAAGTGCCTTCGGAAGTCGTTTTTAACCAAGCTTCATATCAAGACTGGTTTTTTACAAAGTATGGGTTATCAGAAATCGGAGAAGGTAACGTTGGGTAATTACATTGATAAAGTTGAAGTGGTTAGAGAAGTGAACAGGCAGGGGTTTTCTTATTTTTGAAAATGTTCTAGGGAATGATGTTTTAGGAAATGAATTTAATGAAATTTTTGCCTCATTAATTATTTGATATTAGTCCTTAGTTAGGATTTGGATTCACTTGCAATATTTTTATATGTTTTGAAAACAATCTTAATTTACGAGAAACCGTAAAACAATGATTCTCATACATTATATAATTGCTTTCCCAATTTTTTATATATTTAGCATTTATAAACCCAAATAGACAAATGACAACCAGAAAATCAAACATATTCGACAAAATAGGCTCGTTAATCCCAGGTTATAGAGGCTATGCTGTCCGAGATGAATCACGAAACACTGACAAGAAGCTAAGAGAGCATTTGTCAAAAATTATACAAGTAGCGGAGTCTTTGATTGTTTTATATCAAAAAACATTAATCGATGCAAATGAAATGCAATCATGCAAAGAGTGGGAAATTTCAAGAAAATCATTAAATACGTTGTTTTCAAAAATTAAAAACTGTAATTACGGTGAATCCTCTTTTTTTAGTGAAAATCAATTGAAAGAAGAAGAATTACAAAAAATATATGAGTATGATTTAGAGATTTCAGAAAGGGTAAGTTTAATATCCAAAACGGCAGAGGAAGAAATCAATCAACCATTAAGCTCAGGATTTATACTCCAACAAATTAGAGAAATTGAAAACATACTCATAAAAAGGTTAGACTTTATTAACCAATATAAATAATAATGGAGGTATTAGAATTTTTAGATAATAGTGGTGGTGTATTGGTAAAAAGATTTCCAGAAAATGGCAATCTTGAAATTAAATGGGGTTCCCAATTAACCGTAAGAGAAAGTCAAGATGCCATTTTCTTTAGAGATGGCAAAGCATTAGATGTATTTGGAGCAGGAAGACATATTTTAAAAACACAAAACATTCCTGTTGTCGGAAAATGGGTTACTTCGTTTGGATATGGTCCTGATTCGCCTTTCAGAGCAGAAGTTGTTTTTATTGGAAAACAATTATTTCCGAACTTAAAATGGGGTACCAAAGAACCAATTTTATTTAGGGATACTGAATTACAAATGATTCGTTTACGTTCATATGGTTCTTTTTCTATTCAGGTTCAAGACAGCATGCTGTTTGTCAACAAAGTGGTTGGAACAATGGGACTTTACACTAGTGGTGTAATCGAAGATTATTTACGAGGAATTATCATTTCTAAGCTAAATGTTGTTCTTGGTAAAATGCTGAAATCAGTATTTGATATTCCCGTAATGATGGATGACTTAAATTTAGTTTTTAGAACCGAATTGCAAGCAGATTTTACAGGATTGGGACTTACACTTCACGATTTATATATTCAATCCATATCAGTGCCAGATGAAGTTCAAGGCATGATTGACACAAGAAGTGGCATGAATGCGGTTGGTAATTTAGACCAATATATGAAACTAAAAGTAGCAGATTCTTTGGGTGATGCTGCTAAAAATAATGGAAATGCAGGGGCTGGTTTAGGACTTGGTGCTGGACTAGGAATGGGTATGTCTATGCCTAATATGATACAACAAGCTATGCAAAGCAATTCATCTGAAAGTGTGACTGATAAATTGAAAAGTCTTAAGGAATTATTGGATTTAGGTGCTTTGACTCAAGATGAGTTTGATATAAAGAAAAAGGAATTATTAAAACAACTGTAATCTATGGATACAATTGAGTTAAAAACAGCCCTAAATAATTACTTTCAATCATTAAAAAGATTGCAAGACATAGGTGTTACAACAAATAAAAAAGATTTTACATCACAAATTGGAGAATGGTTAATTGAAAAAATTTATAATGGGCAAAGAGCCGAGAGTGGCATTCAAAAATATTGGGATATAGAAACTGAATTTGGAAAAATTCAAGTTAAAACCCACTCAAAATCAAAAACAACTAAGGCTCGCTGGTCAGCAATAAAATATGACATAGATTCAAATGTTGATTTTGTTGTTATCATCGTTTTTTCAGAAGATTATAAATTAAATGAGTATTACAAAATACCTTGGAAAAATTGTTTAAATCTAATAAGGAGAAATAAAGACCGAGATGTGTTGATGTGGGACCATTTAAAAGATTTCAAAATTGAAATTGAACAATTACCAAATCAGGAAGTAATTTCAATTTTTTCAAACTAAATTTTAAACAAAATGAATATAAAATGCAACTCTTGTGGAGCAATTCAAGAAATTGAAAACACTACCAAATGTAACTTTTGTGGAAGTATTATTAATCCGAATTCTCAAAATCAGTATAAAACAGAAATTATTTTTGATAAAAATAATTCTAAAATTACATTATACGAAAAATCGTTAGAATACAAATCAAATGAAGATGACTTTTTAGTGTTACTTAAGAATATTCCAATTTTAAAATCTTCCATTTTAAATAAAGTAATAAATCCTATTTATTATCAAATATTTTTTGCTTTGTCAGTAATTGTTTTTTGTTTTGTTTTTTATGAGGCTCTAATTCCTCATAAATTATATGGTATAGATTTAGCATATTCATCTACAGGGGTCTCAGAACCATCCTTTGGTATTTTTATATTTGCTTTTATAATCTTTGTATTACCTCTTTTAGGTCTAACGTATTTTCTAAAAAAAGCTCATAATAATCAAACAAATGAAGATGAACATTTTATTCAAATTGATGTCACAGGAGTCACTCCAAAAAAAATAATAATAGGTAATAGAATAGAAACAGAAAAAATTTACAAAACGATAAAGGATAAAATTGAATTTGTCAAAATGAGGCAAGAGTAAAATAAAAAAAACATATGGCAAATCCAAAATTAGAAATATTTCAAGAAACTTCTCCTTCGGGTAATACCTATTTTAATTTATAGGTATTTTGATGATAAAAATGATAATTATGAATATCAAACGTACAAACTTGTACAAAGTAAATCTGTGGCAAGAGATTTTGGAATTTCGGACACAACAGATGGTAGAAAATCAACTTTAAATTCAAGAGAAATGTGTAATCTTTTAATTAAGGAAATTGAGAGAAAATAACACTATTGTAGGATTTTTCATTTCACTGATAATTTGTGGAATAATAATTTTTTCCATTGAGAAAAACTATTCTTTTATTCAAATAATTATTGGCTTTATAGTTTACATATTGCCTTCCATTTTCATAACCTCGCTACAATCAAAGCTAACAGTATTTCTTCTCTCAAGTACTACAATAATGCTAGGGTTCCTTTCGTACAAATATCAATTTTACGAGATATGGGTTGGGGCTTTAGAAGCAATTATAATCGGTAGAGTAATAAACTTTTATAAAATTAGAAACAAATAAACCATGAGCAAACCTATTCATCGGAGATATGTTATCCTAACGGTTGAACCTCTAAATACTCCAAATAATGATTATCGACTGGGGTTAATGAAAGAAGATTTAGAGCAATTAAGCGAAAGTTCAAAAGCTATCAAATCAATTGAGCTTATTTTTGATAACAATACTAAAGTCTTTATCAGTCAATCATTAACAGTATATCGAAATCATGGAAAATTAGTCAATCCAAAAATTAGTGAATGGATAAAATTCAATAAATACAACGAAACTGAAAGAGGAAAGCCATCAAAATTGATTTTTGTATTTAAAGCAACAGAACTAAAACACACTTATGCATTATATAAAACCCAAGGAAAATAATAAATCAATAAAATAAATAAACATGAGTAAACTTGAATTAACATCTTTGAACTGCACTAGTTGTGGTGCATCTCTTTCTGGCTATGAAGGAAAAAACGAAGTACAATGTGAATATTGTAATACTACTATCAAAATTCTAAGACCTAGAAGTGTTTCTGTAAGTCAAGAAAATTTATCAAATGATAATTTTGAAAAACTTAATAATTATATTGAAATTCTACAAAAAGCAATTCGTGCAGGTAATTATAATGAAGGTTATGATTATTGTAATAAAGCACTTGAAGTAAATCCAAATATAGGTTCAATTTGGGAAAACAAAGCGATTTGTGCTTTTTGGAGAAGTGTAAGTTATCTTAATGAAGATAAAATTACACTTTCAAACGCTAGAGAAATTAGAACATTTTTAAATGCATCTAAGGAAAATGACCCAGATTCAGAATCTTATGAAATTACAGCTGATGCAATTGGTAGCAACCTTGCCACTATATTAAGAATAAAATTACTTACTATATCACCAGATACAAGTACAACTGTTAATAAACAAATTGTTAAAACTTACTCTTCCAGAGCTATTAATCGTGCAAAAGATTATTTAGAAACTATGGAAACTGCTTATGATATAATGATAAATAAAGATGTTGAAATATTAAAATATTTAGTTGAAGAGTATTCTAATCTAGGAAAATTAATTTGGTGGGAATCAAGTAGCAATTGGGGTAATTCAGAACCAAAGCCCACATCATTTGCACAATTATCGGGAATTGATGTGGATAAAAAACGAAACTCCCTTATTAAAAGAATCCAAAGTATTGATTCTTCATATGAAGCTCCAGGGATTAAAATTAAAGTTATAAATTATTGGAAATTCATAATAATCTTTATTATCGTTTATGCGTTTATTGGTTTACTTGCAATTATTACCAAAAAATAGTCAATAGAATTTTCTTTTATAATTATATTTCATTACCTAATACAAATAAGCTCCACCCTATAAGTGGAGCTTCATTTTTACACTCAAACCATCAAAACTCCACTCTAAATCGCCACTTAGACTCCATAAAAAAAGCCTCACATTGCTGTAAGGCTTGAATTTACTTGTGGAGAATATCGGATTCGAACCGACCACCTCTTGCCTGCCAGGCAAGCGCTCTAGCCAAATGAGCTAATCCCCCAATTTGTGGCAAATATAAATTAAAAAGTTGTATTCAAAGACAAAGACACACCTGAACTTTCAGGAACAAAACGGCAAACGCCACCAACACAAACCAAACCTCCTCTTTGTCTACCATAACTTAAAGCAATTCTAGTTGATTTTTGTCGAAATGCCCCACCCAAATTATAATAGTGATTTCGTGCTTCTGGATCATCATTTCCGTAATTATACATATCAGCAGTAAAGAAAGAAAGTTTTGAATTGAGGTTAAACTCTAAAGTAGATGCCACCCAGTTTTTCCTATCATAGTCTGCCCACATATGCTCACCAACCACTCTAATAGATTGAGAATCATTGAATTTATACGTTGCCTCTGCACCTAAAATATTTGTTTTCACTAAACCATCTGTTTCCTCGATAAGTTTTTTGTCATAGTATTGGTTTATATAAGTAAAAACGGTCTGCAATTTTGAATTCCATTTTTTTGTGAATTCTATATTGTAATCAGAAAAATACTTTTTCCCAAAACTTAAAAATTCGGTCGAATAATCTTTTTTAGGAAGATAAAATGTTCCTGCTAAGGCATGCCAATTCGAAAGATTGATGGCCAACTTACTTCCATATTTACCTCCAAAAAATGAATTCTTCTTAAAATTATAGAATAAATCTAATTGACCTCCTATTTCCCCTGTCTTCAATAGTGTTTCGTCTCCTAGGAGAACATTTGGCTGTGCTTGATACACGTAGATATTTGCCAAATTGTAATGATGCTGCTTTGTCAGACTAGGAACAAAATTCATAATCCTGTCGTTGAACGCATTTCCTTTTGCAATCCTTTCAGAGAAAAATCCCATGTTTTCAAGTCGTCTAAACGAAGCATCAATGCCGAATCCTTTTTTGGAATAACCCGCGTTCATCAACAATGCATTTCCTGGCTTAATGAAATCGTTTGCAATTTGATCAATTACCTCTATGATGGCATCATTTGATTTGTAATTAAATTCTGTTGAGAAATAAAAGCCTTTATGAGAAAAGTCTATTCTTGCCGCATATCCATTTGTCAAACTATTGAAATTTGGATTGGCAATTGTCTCGACAATTTCTTCCCGCCCTACGTAAGTCACACCGAACAGCAACTCTGATGACTTCATTTTGAAAATGTCCGACAAAACAATTTCTGTATCAACACCATAAATTTCGCTCTTTGAAATATCGAATCCTGTTCTTTGTCGGCCGTAAATGCTCTTCAGAGTAAAATAAGCTGTAGGTTTGAAAATAACTCTACCACCTCTTAATGAATTATTGATGCCCAGCGCTCTGTCTTCCCAACTTCTATACAACAATCCGCTACCAAACTGCTCATAAAAGTAGCCTGCCGTTAGATCTATTTTCTCGTTTTTGAACTGCAAAAAATAAGTCGCTACATCAGTCTTGTCATATCGTGGATTGAAATTTAATAGCGCTTGATCTTCATAAGATTCGGCCTGTACACCTGCTATCCAATCCTTGTATTTGAGATTAGTAAATAGATAACTATTGGCTCTCAAAGGAGTTTCGGGATGCACAACATTAAGGCCCTTGTCATTTAAGTACCATTGAGAATTGGACTCAAAACCGCCATAGAAATTTACTTTTTCTGGCATAGATACCTCTTGGGCGTGTGATATGAAAGTGCTTATGACAATGAAAAGAAATAATTTAATCTTCATAGTCTATAGCGTTTTCATTTTCTCTACCAATACTTTTTCATTTCCTGGTACATAACCATTTTGAATATGCACAATTTCGCCGTTTTTAACAACAATGGTATAAGGAATATTTACAATAGATAATGCTCTCTTGAAATCTTGATTTGTATCCAACAAAACCTTAAAATCCCAACCCTTTCCATTTATTAAAGGCTTGACTCTTTTCTGGGTTCTAGAATCATCTGTAGACACCGCTATTATTTCAAAGTTTAGGCTTTTTTTCCATTCTTCTTGCAAATCATTCATCTCGTCTAATTCACTTATGCAGGGCGTGCACCAAGTTGCCCAAAAAGAAAAAACATATAATTTGTCCTTTTCCACAAAATCTGATTTCAAAGAAATTGACTTACCGTCAATATTGGCTAAATTTATATTCGGAAGTTGTTTCTGGGCAAATACACTTACATTAATAAATAATACTAGCAGACAAAATTTCTTCATAATTGTATCGTTTTAGCTGCAAATAACTAAATTATTATCATTAAAATAAAATAAAATTTGTTTTATTTGTATTCTAAATTTTTAATTTTTTTGCTATGAAAAATTATTACTTTATAGGAGTCTTTTTTTTGACCCTTTCACTAATGTCTTGCAGCGATAACAATGTGGTTTACAATCCTATAGATATTAATGACAGTGTCGATGCCGAGCCAATCGTTGGCCTTTTTCAAAAACAAGTATTAATAGAAGATTATACTGGAACTTGGTGTGGTAATTGCGCGAGGGTTTCTTATGCAATTGAAAAAACAAAGGAAGCATCAGAAAGGGTGGTTTCCGTTGCTATACACCACGGCAATGACCCCTACAATTTTGTGGGAATTCAACCACTAAAAGATTTAATTTCTCCTAATTCTGTATTAGCGTTGCCACAATCTCGATTGAATAGAACGACAACGTGGACCTTTCCTGAAGTCAATAATGTGCAGCAAGCGCTGAATTTGACAAGCAACAATTGCGGTCTTGGTCTAGCGCTGAACTCGACAGTAGCCAACGGAAACATTAATCTTGCTGTCAAAGTTAAATTTGCACAGAATTATTCAAAATTAAGATTAGTAGTTTATGTCTTAGAAGATAAATTAATTTACCGACAAACTAATTATTCCAACTTTTACGGAGGAGTAAATCCAATTCCTAGTTTTGAACACAATCACGTTCTTAGAGCCTCTTTGACAAACCTTTTGGGAGATCCACTTACAAATACCAATTACAATCAGACCGTTACAACCAATTTTTCGGTTCCCATTCCGTCAAATGTAGCTAACGCAGCAAACGTCAATTTTGTAGCATTTGTTATCGAAGAAAACAATAATGTTATTAATGTGAGAGCTGCTAAATCAAATGAAAACCAAACTTTCCAAGAAAATCTGTAGCTAAACGAAACATATAATAAAAAGTCGCTTCTGGCGGCTTTTTTTATTTAATGGTCTGCATAAAATCTGGCTAGTGTTATTTCAAAAGTAATTACCTTTGCTTCAAATTTTATTAAATGAGTAAGATTAGAATAACGAAAGAATTTAGTTTTGAAACTGGTCACGCACTGTATGGCTATGATGGAAAATGCAAAAACGTTCATGGCCATAGTTATAAGTTATCTGTAACAGTAATTGGCGTCCCTATTGCTGACCGGAACAATGTAAAATTCGGAATGGTAATCGATTTTTCTGATCTAAAGAAAATTGTCAAAGAAGAAATTGTCGATCATTTTGATCATGCCACCGTTTTTAATCAAACGACGCCACATATAGAACTAGCGAACGAATTAATAGATCGCGGGCATCACGTTATTTTGGTCGATTACCAGCCCACAAGCGAAAACATGGTCATCGATTTTGCACAAAAAATAAAAAGCCGATTGCCAAAAACCATCGAATTGCATTCGCTAAAATTACAGGAAACAGACACTTCTTTCGCACAATGGTTTGCCAGCGACAATTTGTAATTTGAAACCAAAAAGAGCAATTCATTTATGACTCCAAACAAAAAAATATATTTCGCCTCCGACCAACATTTTGGCGCGCCAACTGCGGAATTAAGTTTTCCACGTGAACAAAAGTTCGTGGCTTGGCTCGATGAAATTAAGAAAGACGCAGAAGCCATTTTTTTATTAGGCGATTTATTTGATTTTTGGTTTGAATATAAAAAAGTGGTCCCAAAAGGATTTATCAGAATTCTAGGTAAACTCGCTGAAATTAGAGATAGTGGCATTCCAATCTATTTCTTTGTCGGCAACCATGATTTATGGATGACTGATTACTTTGAAAAAGAATTGAATATTCCTGTTTATCATGATAATCAAGTATACACTTTTGGACGCAAAACCTTCTTGATTGGTCATGGCGATGGAAAAGGTCCGGGTGATAAAGGCTACAAACGAATGAAAAAAGTGTTTGTGCACCCACTTTCAAAATGGATATTCCGATGGCTGCATCCTGACATTGGTGTTTCATTGGCACATTATCTTTCGGTCAAAAACAAACTGATTTCCGGTGATGCGGATGTAAAATTTCTTGGAGAAGACAACGAATGGCTGGTGCAATATTCGAAACGAAAATTAGAAACACAACACTACGATTACCTCATTTTCGGACACCGTCATTTACCTATGATTATCAAGGTTGGAGAAAATTCTGAATATGTGAATTTAGGCGACTGGATTGGCTATTTTACTTACGGTGTTTTCGATGGAACTTCCTTTGAATTGAAAAAATTCGAGTGACACTATTTGATGTCTTTCAATCGCAATTGCACTGAAACCATACCATTCCACTCGTTTTCCTCAATACAATAAACCGCTTCAAAAGGCTTTTTGTTTTGAATTACATCTAACTTATCTGCCAAACCAAACCCAATTGCTGAAAAACTTGGCGATTTTTTTTGTTTTAAGTTTAGCTTCAAATGAGTATTATCGGATCCTATCGTTTTTCCATAACCTGTATCAACGACGTTTTTACTCCAAAATACCGGCGTTCGATTTTGCGGACCAAAGGGTTCGAACTGCTTTAGAATTCGAGTTAGTTTTGGTGTGATTTCAGTAAAATCAATTTCGGCGTCCACTTCAATTTCAGGAGTCAACATTTCGGGCGCAATGGTTTCTTGAACTACTTTTTCGAATGCGTCTTTAAATTTTTGATAGTTTTCAGGTTTCAAAGTCATCCCTGCTGCGTACATATGACCTCCGAACTGTTCCAAATGTTCTGCACAAGCTTCTAGCGCGTTATATACATCAAATCCAACAACAGAGCGGGCTGACGCTGCATATTTGTCGCCGCTTTTAGTAAATACAATGGTGGGTCTGTAATAGACTTCTATCAATCGGGAAGCTACAATTCCGATGACGCCTTTATGCCAATCTTCTTGAAAAACGACGGTTGTGAATTGCTCTTTTTCATTATTGTCTTCAATTTGATGCAAAGCCATTCTGGTAATGGATTTATCCAAATCTTTACGATCTGAATTATATTGTTCGATTTCAGAAGCAAATTGTTGTGCTTGCTCCAAATTGAACTCGGTAAGTAATTCAACAGCATGATTTCCGTGTTTGATGCGACCAGCGGCGTTGATCCTGGGAGCAACTATAAAGACAACATCCGTAATGGTGAGTTCTTTCTTTTTTACTTGTTGAATCAAAGCCTGAATTCCAGGACGAGGTTTGCTATTGATTACCTGCAATCCAAAATAAGCCAAGATCCGGTTTTCGCCGGTAATGGGAACAATGTCTGCCGCAATGGCCGTTGCCACTAAATCTAGATATTCAACAAAATCATCAATAGTTTGATTTCTGTTTTGTCCTAACGCTTGAATCAACTTGAATCCAACGCCGCAACCACAAAGTTCATCATAAGGATAACTGCAATCTTCTCGTTTTGGATCTAGGACCGCAACCGCTTTCGGTAAAACATCACCTGGACGATGGTGATCACAAATAATAAAATCGATGCTTTTTTCTTGTGCGTAATCGATGTGGTCTATCGATTTGATCCCGCAATCTAGAGCAATGATCAACGAAAAACCGTTGTCATCGGCAAAGTCGATTCCTTTATAAGATATGCCGTAACCTTCATCATATCGATCCGGAATGTACGTCGCTATGTTCGGATAAATAGTTTTTAGATAGGAAGAAACCAGGGAAACTGCTGTTGTTCCATCTACATCATAATCTCCGAAGACTAGGATATTTTCTTGATTTAACATTGCTTTTTCGATTCGATCAACGGCCAAATCCATATCTTTCATCAGATAAGGATCGTGCAAATCTTCTAAGTTGGGTCGAAAAAAAGCTTTGGCTTGCTCGAAGGTCGTGATGCCGCGGTGAATTAAAAGTGTTGCGGTTACTTCGTCAATATTCAAAACATCCATCAGATGTTTCAATTGGTCAGATTCTGGTTGTGGTTTGATTGTCCAGCGCATAAGATAAAATTTGTTTGGTGTGTACTCAATGAATTGTTTTTCAAATTTAGAAAAAAACAAATAGAACTAACTTTAGCATCGACATGAAAATTCATTTCAAAAAAATTTCGTTATTTGTTTAAAAATACAATCTCATGCAAATCCAAGGTCAAATAGTAGATATCAAAAACAGACGTATTTATTCTGGTGAAATTACTGTCGAAAACGGAAAAATCACATCCATTGCAGCAAAAGAACACAACGTAAAAATGTATATTCTACCTGGCTTTATAGACGCACACATTCATATTGAAAGCTCGATGCTAGTGCCTTCAGAATTTGCTAAACTGGCGGTACTTCACGGAACCGTCGCAACTATTTCCGACCCGCATGAAATTGCGAATGTACTCGGAAAAGAAGGTGTGTATTATATGATTGAAAACAGTAAAAAAGTGCCGTTGAAGTTTCATTTTGGTGCGCCTTCTTGTGTTCCTGCTACAGCGTATGAAACCGCTGGAGCAGTCATAGATGCGGAAGACATTAAGGAATTGATGGCTCATCCCGATATTTTTTATTTATCAGAAATGATGAATTATCCGGGCGTTCTTTTCGACGATCCCGAAGTTTTAAAGAAAATTGAATGGGCAAAACACTTCGGAAAACCTGTAGATGGACATGCGCCTGGGCTGCGCGGTGAACCCATAAAAAAATATATTACTGCTGGCATTACGACCGATCATGAGTGCTTTACGTTTGATGAGGCACAAGAGAAATTATCGCTGGGAATGAAAGTCCTCATTCGTGAAGGAAGCGCCGCCAAAAACTTCGAAGCTTTGATTGATTTGCTGCCAGAACATTTTGAAAATATGATGTTTTGCTCCGATGATAAGCATCCTGACGATTTGATTGTCAATCATATCAATGCGCTTTGTGCTCGTGCTGTTGCGAAAGGAATGGACATTTTTAAAATATTGCAAGTGGCCTGTATCAACCCGGTTCATCATTATAAGATGAATGTGGGTTTGCTTCAAATGAATGATGCTGCAGACTTTATAGTTGTAGAAGATTTGGTTGATTTTAAAGTGATTCAAACCTATATCGATGGAGAATTGGTTGCGGAAAACGGTCAATCTTTTGTGGTGCATGTCCCTTTTGAAACGCCCAACAACTTCAATACATCAAAAAAGAAAATTTCAGACTTTGAAGTTACAGGAACCGCACCAAAAATTAGAGTAATCGAAGCTTTGGAAGGACAATTAATTACCAATGAAATTCACTGCCAAGCATTGCTATCAGAGGGAAAAATTTTAGTTGACACGTCAAATGATATCTTAAAGATGGCTGTTGTCAATAGATATCAAGATACAAAACCAGCCATTGCATTTATCAAGAATTTTGGTTTGAAAAAAGGCGCCATTGCCAGTTCGGTGGCACACGATTGCCACAATATTGTGGTTGTCGGAACATCAGACGAAGAAATTTGCAGGGCGGTCAACCTCATCATCGAAAACACTGGTGGTATTTGTGCCGTTGATGGTAACAATAGAAAATCTCTGGCGCTTCCAGTTGCCGGAATCATGAGCAATACCAATGGTTGGGATACCGGAAAATCCTACCAAGAAATTGACGCCATGGCCAAAGAACTTGGAAGTACCCTGAATGCGCCCTTTATGACACTTTCTTTTATGGCACTTTTGGTCATCCCCGATTTGAAATTATCGGACAAAGGATTGTTTAGTGGAAAATCTTTTTCGTTTGTTGATTTAGAAGTTTAAAGCGGTGCCAACCATTTTTGTAGCTCCGTCACCACTTCCGAAGCAATCATCCTAGAAACTATTTTCCCCTGCGTATCAATCAGGACAAAAGAAGGTAGCGAGGTTATTGAATATTTTCCAAAACTACTGTTTGTTTGATCTTCCATGACGTTTGTCCAGCCAGGCGCGGTGTGTTTCTTGATAAAATTGAGCCAAAGTGTATTGTCATTTTTTGCTGCAACGGTATAGATTTTCAACCCTTTCGATTGGTATTTTTCCCAAATAGGAATCAACTTAGGAAGTGTTTCAATACAGTGTGAACAATCAGGATTGTAAATGGCTACCAGCGTATATTTTGAAGTAGTTACAGCATCTTTTAATTCGCGGGTATTTCCGAGTGTGTCTTTAAGTGTAATGTTGATGAATTGCGCATCGACCATACTTTTGGATAGTCCATCTAACTTAAATTTTGTCATCTCATTAACCATCCGATCTGGATGCGCCTTTGCCCAATAGATATAACTCCGCATCAAATCTTTTCGTTTACTCTTGTTGATTGTTTCATACAAAACGTCTTGCAGACGTTGGGACGCCGTCGTGTTTTTCGAAGCGACATTTAACACCCATTCAAATGCAGTAAAAGAACTGTCATCTTTATCCATTATGACATTGAGATAATTATCCAATAGCAATGACGGAAGCGTTGTATTGTAAAATTTCTGGTCTGCAAAAACCTGTCTTTTCAGATAGCTTTCCCTAAGTTTTTGAATCGATGACAAATCTACTTCGCTCACCTGGTCAGCAGAAACTAGTCGATTGGCAACATAGGAATTGGTGTACTTCTTGGCTAAAACTGCAGATTTCTTTTGATAATCGTGCAACTTAGCGCTGAACTCCTTAAATATGATGGTGTCTTTCAAGTTTTTGTTGTAGTAATTCTCAAAATCTGCGGTTAGCCCTTTTCTAAGGCTCATGAATTCTTGATACGCCTTGTTTTCAGTCGAGCTAAAAACCTGTAATGGTTCGAGTTCGTTTTTGTTGCAACTCAAACCTATTTTATACATTTTCTCTTTTGGGCTGACCAAGAAATACTGTGCAACACTTCCTACTCTGTAGAAAAATAAGCCTGGTTCTCTAATCCAATAACTGGCTGTAAATTCGCCTTTGGCATTGGGTTTCATTTTTTGTACTTCGGCATCTGAACCATGAAATTCACCAAAGGCTATGTCCGACTTCTTCGAGCAATTGTCAAGTACAATCCCCTGAATTTGGATGTTGAATTTAGTATCTGCAGTTTTAGATTTTGGTTTTGATTTCGTTTGCGATAAAGCAATCGGTCCAATAGCAATTAAAACAAAGAGTAGTAAATTTTTCAAAATAATCTAATTTATATTTAACAAAATAGGCATAGCATCTGATATAAAATGCAATTTGATTGACAAAAATAAGAAAAATTATAGCTGTTTTATGTGGTCTATCGAAACGTGTTATATTGCACCGACCGCGTTAGGGATTGCAGCGGACATCCTTTTGTGAGGCACGAACAAAAGATAGCAGCGAAAAGCCCGACCCGCCTTTTTCGGCGAGGTAACGCCCAAAAAATAATGCTGTATTTAGTCTTTTAATTCCTTCTTATTGCCCGGGTTTTTGCCTGCAACGACAACTACAATTTCTCCTTTTGGCGGTTTGTTTTCAAAATGAGTCAACACTTCTTTGGTTGTGCCGCGAACATTTTCTTCATGAAGTTTAGATAGTTCACGAGAAACACAAACTTGACGATCTTCTCCAAAATAGGTGACAAATTCAGCTAAAGTCTTAACCAACTTATGAGGGGAAACGTACAAAATCATGGTTCTTGTTTCTTCCGCCAAAGTTAGGTAGCGTGTTTGTCTTCCCTTTTTCTCTGGCAAAAAGCCTTCGAATACAAATTTGTCGTTAGGTAAGCCACTGTTTACGAGTGCTGGAACAAAAGCGGTAGCTCCAGGAAGACATTCCACCGTAATGTTGTTTTCGACGCAAGCGCGTGTGAGTAAAAATCCAGGATCAGAAATTGCCGGCGTACCAGCGTCAGAAATTAAGGCAATTGTTTCACCAGCTTTCAATCTAGAAATTAGATTTTCGACCGTTTTATGTTCGTTATGCATGTGATGGCTATGCATGTGCGTGCCAATATCAAAATGCTTCAGTAATTTTCCGCTCGTTCTTGTGTCTTCTGCTAGAATCAAGTCGACTTCCTTTAAGATTCGAATGGCTCGAATCGTCATGTCTTCTAGATTGCCAATTGGCGTGGGAACAATATATAATTTCGACATCTAATTAGGCTTGGTTTGTATTTGAAAGCCACTAACTCACGAATATTAATTGGTATAATTCGTGACCCGAGACTCAAAGTCGAACAGACGAAGTAATTCGTGGCTTTACTTTGTACTCTAATTCAAGTGTTTATGAGAATTTTTTCTCTACGATTTCCATGAAACGCTGCGCATATTCGTCTTTTCCTTCCCAATTGTTATAATCGGGTTTGACCATGTTTTCGATAAAATCTTCCGCTTCGCCGTACGTATCGAAAGTCATCAATTGTGATAAAACGCGATTGTAATCTTCGCTGCTATTGGCAAACAAATGATTCATAAAAGCGATTCTATCGTTGAGTCCGATGATGATTCCTTTAGCCATTCGGTCGTTTAATGAAATGGTGCTCGTTCCAAAATCATTTTTCATGGAGATCACTGGAGCATCATCGTTGTAACTTCTTCCTATTGGAATCACATCGTTCGGATCTTGTATTGGCTTCTCGTTAGCCAAGTCTTCTGGCTTCACAAAAACGGGATCTACATAATCTGGCCCTAACAAATCATCGAAAGTAATTTGTGATGACACAGGTTTAGTTTCTTCTTTAATTTCTTCTTCCTCATCTTTTGAATCATGAGTGTCAAACGACAATTCAAAAGCGGGCTTGAAGGCGGTTTCTTCTTGAATAACTTCTTCTTCTATTTCGTCTTCCAAAGTTGCTACTTCTTCTTTTTCAATTTCCTCTTCAATTTCCTCTTCGTCCTCTATTTGCGGAGCTTCTTCTTCAGAAACTACTTCAGCCATTTCTTCAACAACTGGTTCTACTGCCGCTGTGGTTTCTTCTTTGTCAGTTCCAATGGATTCTTCTGCAGCAATTACATCAACTTCTGGTTCTGCCTCAAAAGCGATTTCAATTTTTTCTTCTATTTCGGAAAGTCCAATGGTAGGTTTGGCATCGGCAAAGTTCTCTTCTACAAAACGCAAAACAGACAGTTTCTCATAGAGTTTCTGAGTTTCTTGATGCAGTTGAATTAAATCTGATTTGTTTTTGAGTTTTAAAATTCGATGAGCGATACTAATTAATTCGGCTTCCAATTTTTTCTTCATAACTTTTAAAATTACCTTGGGTGGGTTTGTTTTTAATAATTATCTTCTTTACGTTTATTTCATCAAAGGAAGAAGTAACCTTAAGTAAAATTTTTCTACTTTTGACAACGGCGTAAATATAGAAATTTTATATCGGTTTATTTACGCTACAAAGTAATAAAATCTATTCATCTTTAGCACAAGAAAAGTACAAAATGTTTCTCGAAAATACAGTCAATCATAAAGAACAATTTGGATGGATAGAAGTGATCTGTGGCTCTATGTTTTCCGGAAAAACAGAGGAATTAATCCGACGATTGAAACGGGCTCAATTTGCCAAACAAAAAGTCGAAATTTTCAAACCTGCTATCGATACGCGCTATCACGACGAAATGGTGGTTTCGCACGATAGCAATGAAATTCGATCAACGCCAGTTCCAGCTGCTGCGAATATTGCTATATTAGCTCAGGGTTGTGACGTGGTGGGAATTGATGAGGCACAGTTCTTTGATGATGAGATTGTAAAAATTTGCAACGACTTGGCGAACTCCGGAATCCGTGTTATTGTGGCTGGTTTGGATATGGATTTTAAAGGAAATCCATTTGGTCCCATGCCGGCACTAATGGCAACAGCGGAATACGTGACAAAAGTACATGCCGTTTGCACACGTACCGGAAATCTAGCCAACTACAGTTTTAGAAAAACCAATAATGACAATCTCGTTTTTCTAGGGGAAACCGAAGAATATGAGCCATTGAGTCGCGCTGCCTATTACGAAGCAATGCGAAAAATGCAAGAGGTTGATTCAGAAAAAACACCCAAAAATCAAGAGTAAATTTGATTTTATCGATCAGAAATATCGTCCCCATCCTTCATGCCCAATGGGTTGGGAATCACCCCAATACTTTAGTTGAAAACATTGCAATCGACAGTCGTTCTCTGCAAAACGGAGCGCAAACACTATTTTTTGCTATCGCTGGACCCAATCATGATGCGCATGTCTATATTGCGGAATTGATTGAAAAAGGAGTGCGAAACTTTGTAGTGACGCATGTTCCAGAAGCAATGTCAGATCAAGCCAATTTTCTTGTCGTCGAAAACACGCTCGATGCGCTTCAGGCATTTGCAGCTTATCACCGCAGTTTATTTGACTTCCCCATCATTGGCGTTACTGGAAGCAATGGGAAAACGATTGTCAAGGAATGGTTGAATTTCTTATTGAGTCCAGACTTTAATATTATTAGAAGCCCCAAAAGTTATAATTCGCAAGTGGGTGTGCCGTTGTCGGTAATTGCTATTAACGAAAAACACAATCTAGGGATTTTTGAAGCTGGAATTTCCACCATCAATGAGATGGAAAAACTAGAACGAATTCTCAAGCCTACCATTGGAATTTTGACCAACATCGGATCGGCTCACGACGAAGGGTTTGACAATATTGGTCAGAAAATGAAAGAGAAACTGAAGCTTTTCCCTCGTGTGAAAGTTCTAATTTACAATAAAAACAAATCGATTGACGCCTTTATTAATCAGAATTTAAAAACTTTTTCATGGAGTTTTAAAGATGAAAATGCTGATGTTTTTATTACGAAGAAATTCATCTTAGATAAAACCATTTTAAAAATTCGATATACACCGACGGTTTTCGAAATAAAAATTCCATTTCAAGATGACGCTGCGATTGAAAACGCGATTCAATGCATCATGACCATGTTGTATTTTGGGTACAAACACGATGTCATTGAAAGCAGAGTTGAGTTGTTATATCCGGTGGAAATGCGACTAAAGGTCAAAAATGGCGTCAATAATACCACCATTATCGACGATAGTTATAGCTCCGATTTTCAATCGCTGAAGATTGCTTTAGATTTCTTAGAAAGCCAGAAGCAATACAAAAAGAAAACATTGATTTTGTCGGATATTTTCCAAAGCGGATTGTCGAATGACGAATTGTATTCGATTGTCTCTCAAATGACCATTTCGAATAAGATCAATCGCGTCATTGGGATTGGAGAAACCATTTCAAAGTTCAAGAACAAATTTTTGAACTGTACTTGTTTCCACGACACAGAAACCTTTATCGCTGAAATTGACCAATTGAATTTCAACAACGAAACTATTCTGGTAAAAGGTGCGAGAACTTTCCACTTTGAAAAAATAGTCAGTGCGCTTGAGGAGAAAACACACGAAACTGTTCTTGAAATCAACCTCAATGCGTTGAGTCACAATTTGAGTTTCTACAAATCAAAACTAAAACCGAAAACCAAACTCATGGTTATGGTAAAAGCCTTTGGTTATGGCAATGGTGGATTTGAAATTGCCAAATTACTAGAGCACCACAAGGTAGATTACTTAGGAGTTGCCTTTGCGGACGAGGGGATTTCGCTAAAAAATGATGGCATTCATTTGCCGATTATGGTATTAAATCCAGAATCAACGAGCTTTTCATCGATTATTCAACATCAGTTGGAGCCAGAAATATATAGTCTCAAAGGATTGAGAGCATTTTTGAAAATAGCGGAACAAAAGAAACTGAAGAAATATCCAATTCATATCAAATTAGACACGGGCATGCATCGCTTAGGATTTGAAGAAGAGCAACTGCAGGAACTCATTGCTACTTTGAAAGAAAACCAGTCGGTTGTCGTGAAGAGTATCTTATCTCATATGGCGACCAGCGATGACTTAGAACATCATGAATTTGCGCTCTATCAAATTGCGTTATTTGAAAAGATGTCTTCGTTGATTATGACGGAACTCAAAATAAAACCGATTCGTCATATTTTGAACACTTCAGGCATTAGCAATTTTCCCAAAGCCCAATACGATATGGTTCGCCTTGGCATAGGACTTTATGGTATTTCAAACGATCCTGAAGAACAACCCAATCTAGAAAATGTTGGCACGTTAAAGTCCATTATTTCGCAAATTCGCACTATCGACGCAGGAGAAAGCGTTGGTTATGGTAGACGATTTGTGGCAAGCAAAACGACGAAAGTGGCCACAATTCCGATTGGATATGCTGATGGAATTTCAAGACATTGGGGTAATGGTGTTGGATTTGTAACCATTCACAATCAAAAAGCACCCATAATTGGGAGTATTTGCATGGATATGCTTATGGTAGATGTATCTGAAATTTCCTGTCTTGAGGGCGATTCCGTGGTGATTTTTGGCGAAAGTCCAACGGTCATTTATTTAGCAGAGAAATTACAAACCATTCCATATGAAATTCTAACTGGAATTTCACAAAGAGTAAAAAGAGTTTTTTACCGAGAATAGTAAAACTTGCTATAATCATGTCGTAAATGTTAATTTATTGTATAAATTAGCAGCATAAACAAATCAAATATTAACTAATCTCCATTAATTATGTTAAAAGAATTCAAGAGTTTTATTATGACCGGCAATGTGATTGAATTTGCCATTGCTGTAATTATGGCTGGCGCTGTTGGCGCTGTAGTAAATGGTTTTGTAGCCGATATTGCGATGCCAATTGTAGGAATGTTAACCGGCGGAATGGACTTTTCATCATTGAAATACGTCTTGTCACCAGAAGTTAAAGACGCTGCTGGTGCTATTACTGCTCCAGAAAATGCAGTTCGTTACGGAGCATGGATTAACACCATCGTTAGCTTGTTTGTAGTAGGTTTTGTGATGTTTATGATCATCAAAGCGTACGGAAAAATGAAAAAACCTGCTCCTGCTCCTGCTCCATCTGGACCTACTCAAGAGGAATTGCTTACACAAATTAGAGATTTATTGAAAAAATAATACCGCTACATTACTTATTCTAATTTATCCCGAATTCATTTCGGGACATAACCATTCGTTAATTCGGATGGTTTTTCTTTTTATAAAAAGATGATTTCAAATGAATTTCTATCTATTTTTGTGCTTCAAAATTTAAACTTAAATTAATAAGATATGAAAGTTGCTGTTGTTGGCGCAACCGGAATGGTTGGAGAAGTGATGCTTAAGGTTTTAGCGGAAAGAAATTTTCCAGTTACAGAATTAATCCCTGTCGCCTCAGAAAAATCGATCGGTAAAGAAATTGAATATAGCGGGAAAAAATACAAAGTGGTAGGCATGCAAACTGCAGTGGATATGAAAGCGGACATTGCTTTGTTTTCAGCAGGTGGGCAAACTTCTTTAGATTGGGCTCCAAAATTTGCAGCTGCCGGAACAACGGTAATTGACAATTCCTCAGCATGGAGAATGGATCCGACGAAAAAATTGGTAGTTCCAGAAATCAATGCTTCTCTTTTAACCAAAGAAGATAAAATCATTGCCAACCCGAATTGCTCTACCATTCAAATGGTTTTGGTTTTGGCACCGTTGCACAAAAAATACAACATCAAACGCGTCATCGTTTCGACCTACCAATCGATTACGGGAACAGGTGTAAAAGCGGTAAAACAATTGGAAAATGAATATGCTGGCATTCAAGGCGAAATGGCTTATAAATATCCAATCCACAGAAATGCCATTCCACAATGTGATGTTTTTGAAGAAAACGGTTATACGAAAGAGGAAATGAAATTGGTTCGTGAAACTCAAAAAATTATTGGCGATGCTTCCATCGCTGTAACTGCAACAGCAGTGAGAGTTCCTCTTGTGGGCGGACATAGCGAAGCGGTGAATATCGAGTTCTCCAATGATTTTGATCTGAATGAAGTTCGCAAAATTTTGCACCATACTTCAGGCGTAGTAGTGCAAGACAATACTGACACCTATACTTATCCAATGCCGATGTATGCACAAGGAAAGGATGAAGTTTTCGTGGGTAGAATTCGCCGTGATGAAAGTCAACCAAACACCATAAACATGTGGATTGTTGCTGATAATTTACGCAAAGGGGCAGCAACCAATACTGTTCAAATCGCAGAATACTTGGTAGCGAATCATTTGGTATAAATTATTCTAAAAACAAAACAATCCGCTTGCATTGACAAATTTTAATTTTTGTTAAATCAAGCGGATTTACTTTTTTCTTAGCTACATTTGTTCTTGATGAAGAAAAAGTACATTTTTATCAATTTGAGTCTACTGTCTGTATTGTTATTTACAATGCTTGGACAGTCAATTCACTCATTTGGTCATCTTCATCAGCTTTTGATCGAAAAGGAATGTCATCATAAGTACAGTGGGCAAACTGAAATTTCCCACCAGCATCATCCTTTTGATCATTGTTTTGTCTGTGAATTTACGCTCTCTGGTTACGTTTCTTCTGATATCTATTGCTTTCAAACAATAGTAAAAAACAACTTTACTCCTTATTTTTCTTTTTACACCAAAAACATTTCACTTCAGTTTGAAGGAAGTCTTTTTGCACTTCGCGGGCCGCCCAATGTTTAAAATCTTTTAATCCATTTATTCTCAATTTCTTGAGGATTATTAATGTGTTTATATATTTTGAACAAAATGCAAAAGAAAATAATGCTCGCTTTTTTCTTACTGATTTTTTGTTTCGATGTCCAATCGCAACATTCGATTACGGGAAAAGTAAGCACCCAAACAATGACCCCAATTGGTGGTAGTCATATTCATATCGGAAAAAAAACAGTTTCCACAGACGAAACAGGTAGTTACATTATCAGGAATTTACCTTCAGGCACATATAATGCGCATGTTTCCTTCGTTGGTTATAAAGCTATTGACACTTTAATTACTTTAAGCAGTTCAATTGTACTCCATTTTAAATTGAAAGAAAGCAGCAATCAACTAAGTGAAGTAATTATTAAGCAGCAAAAGAATACGATTAACAAATCTATTTCGGAGCAAAAGCTCAAGTTAGAGACCATTGAGAAGTATAGCAATCAGTCTCTTGGAGATGCTTTGAAGGAAATTGCAGGTGTATCAAGTCTCAAGACAGGAAACGCTATTGTCAAGCCAATTATTAATGGACTTTACGGAAGTAGAGTGCCTGTTATCAGCAACAATGTGCGTCTTGAAGATCAACAATGGGGCACGGAACATGCACCTAATTTAGACATCAATGCAGCTGGAAAAATCACAGTTATAAAAGGCGCTTCGGGTTTGCAATATGGCGGCGATGCAGTCGGAGGATTGGTCATTATTGAGCCTGTTTCTGTAAAAAAAGACACTTTATTTGGCAAAACCATATGTAATTTCGATTCGAATGGCAGAGGTGGTTCAGTAAGTTCTAGTATTCATAAAGGAAACTTAGCCGGATGGAGCTACAATGCTTTAGGCACTTTCAAGTATATAGGAGATAAAACTGCCCCAGATTATGTTTTGTCGAATACCAGCAATGGTGAACTTAACTTTGCTGGAGACATCAAGTTTAGTCGAAAGAAGTATGACTTTACCGCTTTTTACAGTTTTTTCAGTGCTAAAATTGGCATATTGAGCGCATCTCATGTTGGCAATGCATTTGATCTATATCAATCGATCAACAATCAAATCCCTTCGGTCATAAATGACTTTACATACAATATCAATAGTCCGCGACAAGAAGTGCAGCATCATATTGTAAAGGCAAATTTCAATTATTATTGTTCTGAAATGGAATCGATAAGTGTTCAATATGCTTTTCAATTCAACAAGCGCTTGGAATTTGACATTCGTCGAGGGGAATTTTCCAATATCGCCGCTTTGGATTTAGATTTACAAACACACTCGGTATTGATTGACTACAAAAAAACAAGTCACGATTGGACTTTAAAATCAGGCTCAAGTGCTTCTTATCAGACTAATTTTGCCAATCCAGCTACAGGAATTCGTCCATTGATTCCCAATTACACTAAAGTAGATGTTGGGGCATATGGAGTTGTTTCTCATCATTTCTTCAATAAGTTGATTGTTGAAGCAGGATTGCGCTACGACTTTTCTAATTTACAAGCTACCAAGTACTATTTTAAATCCCGATGGAATGAACGCGGCTATGATCCAGAGTTTTCAGACTTTATTGTAAGTGATTTCAATAACACACAATGGTTGACAGAACCTAATTTCACTTTCCATAACATTTCAGCAAGTTTAGGTTTGCATAAAGAATTTGAAAACAACTTAGATTGGTACTTAAACGCTAGTCTTGCTGCAAGGAATCCGAATCCGTCAGAGTTTTTTAGCGACGGTTTGCATCATTCTACCGGCGTAATCGAATTAGGAGATTTGGCATTAGACAAAGAGCAATCGGTCAAGCTATCAACAACGATACAAAAGAAGTGGAATTCACTTTCATTGGAAGTTAATCCGTATTTGAGTAGCATTCATAACTATATGTTTTTAAAGCCTATAGCCTTTGAAAATACCATTCGTGGAACCTTTCCAGTTTGGGAATACCAACAAACGAATGCTTTTGTATCGGGAATTGATGTACAATCACATTGGAACTTGAATGAACATTGGCAACATTCCTTTTCTTTAGCGTACGTTAACGGAAGAGATGTCAGTAATGACGAACAATTGATTGACATTCCACCATTGAACATCAATAACAAAATTCAATTTTCCAAAAAAGAATGGAATCATCTGCTATTTGAATTAAAAAACGAAATCGTCTTTCACCAAAATCAATTTCCGAAAAACAATTTCACTACGGATGTCATAGTAAACAATGAATTTGTGCCAGTTGTTGTTGATATTAGCACGCCTCCTCCTGGTTATCAATTATGGCATTTTTATTCGGAAGTCAAATTCAAAACATTTTCAAAAACAAATACAACTTTAGCATTTTCTGTTCAAAATATTTTAGACACCTCCTACAGAGATTATTTAAATCGTCAACGCTTCTTTGCTGATGAAGTAGGTAGGAACTTTCAAATTCAACTAAAAATTAATTATTAAAAAATGAAAAAAATGAAAACTTTAAAAACGCTTGCCTTAGTATTTTCTATAGTTACCTTTTTTTCTTCTTGTAGTAGTGATAATAACAAATCAACTCCAGTTATAGAAGAAGAATTAATCACAACAGTAACCGCAATTTATACTCCTCAAGGAGGTGGGACTGCCGTAACACTAGAATCAAAAGATATAGATGGAGATGGTCCAGGCGCTCCAACCGTTACTGTTTCAGGAGCTTTTGCGCAAAACACAACATATAATGGCGTTGTTACTTTCAAAAACGAATCGGTAAATCCTGCTGAAGATATTACTATAGAAATTAAAGAGTTAGCTGAAGAACATCAAGTTTTTTATCAAAAAACAGGGTCGCTAAACAATTTTACCTATGCTACAGCAGCGGACAATTTTGATACAAACGGAAATCCAGTTGGACTTCAGTCGGTATTTACAACTACTGGAGCGACCTCTGGGACATTAAAAATTACTTTAGTTCACTTGCCAAACAAAACGGCTACGGGTGTTTCTGCAGGTGACCTCACTAATGCAGGTGGTAGTACTGATGCTACGGCTATTTTTGAAATATCAGTAGAGTAATTACAGATTCCAATATGGTAAAAAGCTATTCGATTAGAATAGCTTTTTTTATTTATATTTTGCATGACGAAATTAAATATTTAAGAATTAATTTCATATTCAATTCTAATTTTATCGAAAGATTAAAAAATAATTATTTAATTTAGGATTTTATTTAACGTTTAACCAAATAGGCATCTATGAATTCACAATTTACTTTACTCGTTCGAATCGTTTTAGGGATTTTATTAGTTGTTTTTGGAAGCAATAAGTTCTTACACTTTATTCCTTTACCTCCACCTACGGGCTCAGCAGCTGATTTTATGAATTCATTGGGAGCGACTGGCTATATTTTTCCGATTGTAGGGATTTTAGAAGTAATTATTGGCGCTATGCTACTTTTTAAGAAATGGATGGCATTTGCGTTGATATTGCTCGCGCCAATTTCGATAAATATTTTGCTGTTCCATTTATTTATGGATATTCCCGGCTTAAGTGCTGCTTTATTGGTTGCAATACTGAACGTAATTTTAATTTATAAGCATTGGAAGCAATATATTCCATTATTTGCGTAGAAGACAAAAAAAGAGCTCCAAATGAGAGCTCTTTTTTTATAATCAATATTCCAATTTACCTACATAATTCATCAGCTTTACGATTCGACCTTTCTTCCTATTGATATAGGACGAAGAGTTTGTCGCTGTAAACTTCCTTGGATTTGGAAGTATTGCTGCAATTCCAGCTGCTTCCCTTTTAGACAAATCGATTGCGTTTTTGCGATACCAATACTGAGAAGCCGCTTGGACACCATAAACCCCATCTCCCATTTCGATGCTATTAAGGTAAACTTCCATGATCCGCTCTTTGCCCCAAACTAACTCTATGAGAACTGTGAAATAAGCTTCCAATCCTTTTCTCAAATAACTTCTGCCTTGCCAAAGAAAAACATTTTTGGCTGTTTGTTGTGAAATGGTGCTGCCTCCTTTTAGCTTTCTCCCTTTTTCGTTGTCCTTCATCGCTTTCTGAATCGCATCAAAATCAAAACCATGATGTGTCAAGAAGTTTCCGTCTTCACTCGCAATTACCGCTTTTTGCATATTAATCGAAATATTTTCTAGCGGTTCCCAGTCATGGCTGCAGACCATTTCTTTTCCATCTAGTTTATGCTCAATGGCACGAGTTATCATCAACGGAGTTATGGGAACCGGCAACCATTTGAAGACAATGACCGAAAGGATTGAAAGTCCAATAAACCACAAAAACAATTTCCACAAAAAACGAAAAACCCTTCTAATCATATCTATTTTATTAATTCTGCCAGTTCTTTTCCAACTATACTTCCAATCGCAACGCCCATTCCTCCCAACCGTACGCCACAATATACGTGCTCCGACAATTGAGAAACAATTGGATTCTTCGAGGAGCCTAATCCCATGATGCCGCTCCAACGATGTTCAATTTTAACCTCCTGATTTGGTAAAATTACTTCTTTTAACAGTTGCTCCAATCTGTTTTGAATAATTTCAGTTTGTCCGAATTCTGTGGTTGTTTCTCCTTTAAAATCAAGATTTCTTCCACCTCCGAATAGAATTCTATCCTCGAAATTTCTAAAATAAAAATAGCCTTTATCTATATGAAAGGTGCCTTTAATATCAAGATTTGGTATTGGCTCGGTAATCAAGACTTGTGCTCGTGCAGGAGTGACTTCTGCTTTTGTGAGTTGATTTGCAAATCCGTTGGTGGCAAAAAGCAATTTTTTTGTTTTGAAGCAAAAATCAGTAAGGACTACTTCAACCTCATCGTTTTTCTCATTAAAAGCAGTTACGGTTTGCTGATTCAAAATTAGGATATCGTTTGCAATTGCCTTATTTAGCAATGTTTGCATCATATTACCTGTGTCTATTTGCGCTTCAAACGGATTAAAAATAAGGTATTCATGAATTCCTTTAAAATTAAATCGATCGATTTCCTTACAAAACACGTCGGCTTTAAAAAGAGGTTTAAGAATTTCATTAATAAATGACATCCTCGACAAACATTCGCTATACGACGCATCATCATCCTTTAAAAACAACTCATAACCTCCATAGGGTTTATAATCTATCGCTTCGTCACCCAAATTTCGACGCAGTAATTGCAAGCCTTCCCAGCGTTTTTTAATGAGCTGAACAACTTCCTCTTCGGAGTGAAACTTTAAATCATCAATTATTTCTGAAACACTGCCAAAACATGCAAAACCAGCATTTTTAGTGCTGGCACCTTGAGGAAGCATTCCTTTTTCGAGAACTAAAATTTTACTTTTAGGGAAGCGCTCACTAAGTTGCAACGCTGCATGCAGGCCTACAATACCACTCCCAACAATTGTAAAATCGATATTAGTAAACCAGTTCTTGCGTTCCCAATAGCTTAAGTTCATCTTGAAAATCTTTAGTAAAAACAGACCTATTCAGATTCTAAATGTAAGAAATACACTTTAAAAAAATGCACGAACCGTATGTTTATGTTTAAAAAATTAGATATTTCTCAAAATAAATTAAGAATGTTTGTTTAATTGTTGATTAATTTTATTGTTTGTTTAACTATCAATTAAAAAATAATTCTACATTTGAAATCGATTTTAATCAAAACTACAATTTGAATTATGAAAAACAAATTACTATCGATTGCTATGATTGCAATCACAAGTTTTTCTGTTGCCCAATCAGGAAAAACTTTATGGAAAGCAACTGCTAAGAGATCTGATGCAGTTACTTTTGCAAACAAACAAACCATACAGAGTCCACGATTATTTGAATTAGATGTTACTCAATTGAAGCAGGAATTATCCAATGCTCCAAGGCGTTTTACTTCTAATTACAACATAGTAGTAAAATTCCCTAACGCGAGTGGGCAAATGGAGCAATTTAGAGTTCAAGAGTCTTCTAATATGGATCCACAATTGGCGGCACGTTATCCAGAAATTAAGTCGTACGTCGGGCAAGGAATTGACAATCCAACTTCGACTATATACTTTAGTTTGTCACCACTAGGTTTGCAAACCATGGTAATCAGAGCTGATCAATCCGCAGAATTTATAGAGCCATACACCACGGATTTGAGTTCATATGCGGTTTACAGAAAATCCGACAAAGCCGCAAATTTAAATCGCTTTGAATGTAAGGTAATTGCGGACAACATTGACGTAGTAACTACCCCTGCGGCAAGACCAAATGCTGATGATGCTATTTTACGTACCTTCCGTTTAGCTATGTCTGTGACAGGAGAATATACAGCCTACTTTGGAGGAACAAAAGCGCTAGCATTAGCGGCCATTAATAATACAATGACTCGAGTTAATGGTGTCTTTGAGAAAGACTTTGGCGTTCGTATGAGTCTAATAGCGAACACAGATTTAGTTATTTATACAAGTGCATCAACTGATCCATATTCTGCTGCTTCTGGCATGTCTAGTTGGAATTCTCAATTGCAATCTACTTTAACTTCAGTAATTGGAGAAGCAAATTATGATATCGGACATTTATTTGGTGCTTCAGGCGGTGGAGGAAATGCCGGTTGTATTGGTTGCGTTTGCACAAATGGTTCAAAAGGAAGTGGAATTACTTCACCAGCAGACAACATTCCTCAAGGAGATAATTTTGACATTGATTATGTAGCGCATGAAATGGGTCATCAATTTGGAGCAAACCACACATTTACACAAAGCAATGAGGGAACTGGCGTTCAAATGGAACCAGGTTCAGGCTCTACGATTATGGGTTACGCAGGAATTACTTCAGTAGACGTTCAGCCACATTCTGACGCGTATTTTCATGCGGTTAGTATACAACAAGTAACGAATAATATTAAAACGAAAACTTGCCAAACGAACACTCCGACAGGTAATTCTGTACCAACTGCGGATGCAGGGTTAGATTACACCGTTCCTAAAAGCACCCCTTTTATGCTTACTGGCACTTCAACAGACGCTAATGGAGACGCATTGACTTACAATTGGGAACAAATGGATTCTCAAACAAATGCAACAGTGCCAAGTGCTACAAAGACTTCTGGAGTAAACTTTAGATCTTACAGCTCATCGACTTCTTCTACAAGATATTTCCCAAGAATGGCTTCTGTATTAACTGGAGCAACAACTACTGCTGGAACTGAATTGACTGTAGAAGCATTGCCTTCTGTAGCAAGGACATTAAATTTTAGAATGACCGTTAGAGACAATAGAGCTGGCGGGCCGGCAAACAACAGTGATGATATGATTGTTACGGTAAATGCTACTGCAGGACCTTTTTCTGTGACATCACCAAATACGGCTGTATCTTATGCTGGAGGTTCATCACAAACCGTAACTTGGGCTGTGGCAGGAACTACTGCTAACGGCGTTAATTGTGCGAATGTAGATATCTTAATTTCTACAAACGGAGGAACTTCTTGGTCGACATTACTTGCCGCTACACCAAATGATGGAACTCAAGCTGTAACAATTCCTAACACTGCAGGAACAACAAATAGAATTATGGTAAAAGGAAGTAATCATATTTTCTTTGATGTTTCTAACACTAATTTTACTATTACTGCTGGATCTACGGATACTGTTGCTCCAACGGCACCAACTTTGGCAGCTTCTGGAACTACACAAACTACAACGAACTTATCTTGGTCAGGTGCTACAGATAATGTTGCAGTGACAGGATATGATGTTTTTAGAAATGGCGCTTTAATTGGTTCTACAACTACTGCAACTACTTTTGCTGTAACTGGGTTAACCGCTTCAACAGTTTATTCATTCACTGTAAAATCAAAAGATGCTGCTGGAAATGTTTCACCTGACAGCAATAGTGTAAGTGTTACAACTTTAACTCCAGCTCCTGACACAACTGCTCCTAATGCTCCAACTTTATCCGCTTCAGGAACTACCCAAACTACAACCAATTTATCTTGGTCTGGTGCTACGGATAATGTAGCAGTAACTGGATACGATGTGTTAAGAAATGGTGCTTTAATTGGTTCTACAACTACTGCAACTACTTTTGCTGTAACTGGTTTAACCACTTCAACAGCTTACACTTTTAATGTAAGAGCTAAAGATGCAGCCGGGAATGTATCTCTTGACAGTAATAGCGTTACTGTTACAACATTAACTCCAGATACAACAGCGCCAACAGCGCCAACATTATCAGCGTCTGGAACTACATCTACTACAACAAACTTGTCTTGGACTGGTGCTACAGATAATGTGGCTGTTTCAGGATATGATGTGTTAAGAAATGGGACTATAATTGGTTCTACAACGACAGCAACTACTTTTGCAGTAACTGGTTTAACCGCTTCAACAGCTTATACTTTTAATGTACGTGCAAAAGATGCTGCTGCAAATGTTTCTCTTAACAGCAATACAGTTTCGGTTACTACTTTAGCTGTTTCAACTGTTACTTACTGTGCTTCTAGAGGGAATAACACTGCAGATGAATTTATTAATAGAGTTCAATTGAGAACGATCAATAATCTGTCTGGAAATAATGGTGGGTATGGTAACTTTACCTCATTATCAACAAATTTAGTTCGTGGAACAAGTAATCCTATTACGATCACACCAGGTTGGACAAGTACTGTTTTTAGCGAAGCGTATAGAGTTTGGATTGACTATAACAGAGATGGCGATTTCCTTGATGCCGGAGAACAAGTTTTCAATAGAACTAGAACTACTGCAACTCCTATCTCAGGAAACTTTACAGTACCAACCACTGCTTTATTAGGAGCAACAAGAATGCGTGTTTCTATGAAATATAATGCTTCTCCAACATCATGTGAAATTTTTACTGATGGCGAAGTAGAAGATTATACTGTAAATATTACTTCTGTAGCAAGAGAAGATGAATCAGCTTCGGAAACTTTATCAATTAGCGTATATCCAAACCCAGTAAATGGCGAAGTATTATTTATTTCTCCAATTGAAAATGCGACTTATAAAGTAATAAACATGGTTGGACAAGAAATTGCTAAAGGAAATATAATCAATAACGAAATTCCTGTTGCTAACATAAGCGCCGGAACGTATTTGCTAGAAGTAACAACTAATGAAAAATCGGCAGTGAAACGATTTATCAAACAATAATCACTTTACAATAAAATGAAAAGCCATCTCAAGGAGATGGCTTTTTTTATTCAATCAAAAAACTAAATATTCTTATTCTGGGTCATGCATTTGAAAAGTATCCATAAATGCCGTAGTGTAATTACCTGCAACATAATCTGGCTCATCCATAAGTTGTCTGTGGAAAGGAATCGTAGTTTTGATTCCTTCTATGACAAACTCATCCAAAGCGCGTTTCATCTTATTGATTGCTTCTTCGCGCGTTTGAGCAGTTGTAATTAACTTAGCAATCATCGAGTCATAATTTGGTGGAATGGTATAACCTGCGTATACGTGTGTGTCTAGACGAACTCCATGACCACCTGGTGCGTGAAGCGTAGTGATTTTACCTGGTGAAGGGCGAAAATCATTGTACGGATCTTCAGCATTAATACGACATTCAATCGCATGCAAATTTGGGAAATAATTCTTGCCAGAAATAGGAATTCCTGCTGCCACCATAATTTGTTCACGAATCAAATCATAATCGATTACTTGTTCTGTAATAGGGTGTTCTACTTGAATACGGGTATTCATTTCCATGAAATAAAAATTTCGGTGCTTATCAACCAAAAATTCTACCGTTCCTGCGCCTTCATATTTAATGTACTCAGCCGCTTTAACTGCAGCTTCACCCATCTTATTTCTCAATTCATCCGTCATAAAAGGAGAAGGTGTTTCTTCGGTCAATTTTTGATGACGGCGTTGAACAGAACAATCTCTTTCTGAAAGATGGCAAGCTTTACCATAAGAATCCCCTACAACTTGAATTTCAATGTGTCGTGGCTCTTCAATCAATTTTTCTAGGTACATCCCATCATTTCCAAAAGCAGCTGCTGATTCTTGGCGAGCGCTTTCCCATGCTTTCAGTAAATCTTCTTCTTGCATTACTGCTCTCATTCCCTTTCCACCACCACCAGCAGTTGCTTTAAGCATAACTGGATAACCAAATTCTTTAGCAATTGCGGCTGCCTGCTCGTACGACTCCAGAATTCCTTCAGAGCCAGGAACGCAAGGAACACCAGCGGCCTTCATTGTTGCTTTGGCAGATGCTTTATCTCCCATACGGTCAATCATTTCTGGAGAAGCGCCTATAAACTTTATTCCGTGTTCCTGACAAATCTTCGAAAATTTCGCATTTTCAGATAAGAATCCATATCCTGGATGAATAGCGTCTGCATTTGTTATTTCAGCAGCAGCTATAATATTTGACATCTTCAAATAAGACAAATTGCTTGGAGGAGGGCCAATACAAACTGCTTCATCTGCAAACTTCACGTGCAAACTTTCAGCATCTGCAGTAGAGTAAACAGCAACGGTTTTGATACCCATTTCTCTACAAGTACGAATAACACGCAGTGCAATTTCGCCTCTATTGGCTATTAATATTTTTTTAAACATAGTTAGAAATTTTAAATGATGAATTCTAAATTTTAAATTATTTCAAACAACAATAACTCGTCATTCAAAATTTATAATTTATAATTTATAATTCCTTAAGATGGATCTACTAAGAATAAAGGCTGATCAAATTCCACTGGCGACATATCGTCAACTAGTATTTTTACTATTTTACCTGAAACTTCCGATTCAATCTCGTTAAACAATTTCATGGCCTCAATAACACATAGCACATCACCTTTTGCAATCGTATTCCCAACTTCTGTAAACATTGGTTTATCTGGAGCTGGTTTTCTATAAAAAGTCCCAATAATAGGCGACTTTATCGTGACGTACTTTGAACTTTCATCCGCTGGAGCTGCCGCTACTGGGGCTTCTGGAGCTGGAGCTGCAACCGCTGGAGCTGCTTGAGGCAGCGCTTGTTGCATTGGCGCCTGCTGCAGATAAGTGATTTCTGGAGCGTGACCTTCTAATGTAGTTCTAATTGTTATCTTAACATCTCCGGTTTCCAATTTTACTTCAGCAACACCTGAGTTTGATACAAATTTGATTAGGTTCTGAATTTCTTTTAAATCCATAATTATTTGTTTTTAGTTATTGTTTGTTATAGGCCCACTTCAGATAAATAGATCCCCACGTGAATCCACCACCGAAAGCAGCAAAAATAATATTATCTCCTTTTTTAAATAAGTGTTCAAAATCGTTTAACAATAAAGGTAAAGTAGCAGAAGTTGTATTTCCATATTTTTCAATATTTACAAGTACTTTACTTTCATCTAATTCCATTCTATTTGCGGTAGCGTCGATAATTCGACGATTAGCCTGGTGAGCAACCAACCAATTTACAGAGTCTTTGGTCAAATTATTTCTCTCCATTATTTTTGCACTGACATCTGCCATTCCTGTAACCGCATACTTAAAGACCGTCTTACCATCTTGGAACACATAGTGTTGCCTGTTTTCAACAGTTTCTTTAGACGCTGGAAGAATAGACCCGCCTGCATCAATTTTCAAATATTCTCTACCAACGCCATCACTTTTAAGAAACTCATCTTGAAAACCGAGGCCTTCATAATTTGGCTCAAACAAAACCGCACCCGCTCCGTCCCCAAAAATGATGCAGGTCGCTCGATCTGTATAATCAATTATCGAGGACATCTTATCGGCGCCGATTAGTAGTACTTTCTTGTATCTTCCTGATTCAATATAAGCGGAGGCTGAAGACATCCCGTATAAAAAGCCTGAACATGCTGCTTGGATATCAAAAGCAAAAGCATTTACTGCTCCAATCTGAGTCGCTACAAAAACAGAAGTCGCCGCAACTGGCATATCTGGCGTAGTGGTGGCAACAAGTACCAAATCTATATCAGCAGGATTAACGCCACTTTTCTTAATCAAATCTTCAGCAGCTTTTATGCAAAGGAAAGAAGTTCCTAGTTTTTCGCCTTTTAAAATTCGTCGTTCCTTAATTCCTGTTCTTGTCGTAATCCATTCGTCGTTAGTTTCAACCATAGTTTCAAGAACCTTGTTGCTTAGGACAAATTCAGGAACGTATGCTCCGACAGCTGTAATGGCGGCAGTTATTTTATTCATTTTTTTTTATTAAATTTTTATCAGTTTTACGAATCCAATAAAGGGCTGGAAATTACAAAAAAAATCTAAAACAAATTTGTTTCAATCTACTTATTTATATAAAAACACCAACAACAAAAAACTCCCACAACTGTGAGAGTTTATATATCAATTAGCAAGATGTATTATGCAAGCGCAACCGGCGATTTGTCGATTACAACTTGACCTCTGTAGTACATTTTTCCTTCATGCCAATACGCTCTGTGGTACAAATGTGCTTCTCCAGTTATTGGACAAGTAGCAATCTGTGCAACTGTAGCTTTATAATGTGTTCTTCTCTTATCTCTTCTAGTTTTGGAGACTTTTCTTTTAGGATGTGCCATTTTACTATATTATTTATCCGTTAATAGTTTTCTTAATTTGTCCCATCTTGGGTCAATTTCTTCTTCTTGCTTGCTTTGATTTTGATCTTTCACGCTTAATTCCTTCAATTTGTCTAGAGCGGGCGTTTTTAGCGTTCCATCTTTTATTCCTGGATGTACTTTCTTCAACGGAACTGACAAAACAATCATTTCATAAATATATTGTTTGATGTCTATTTGATGCTCACCGTGTGGCAAAATCAAAAGTTCCTCATTGTCATTATTAAATTGTTCTCCGAACTGAACAACAACATCTATTTTTCCTTTGATTGGTAAATCAAAAAACTCTCCCGTTAAATCACACGGAACATTGACTGATCCTTTGTGTTTTAGTGTGAGCTCCATAAACGTACTTTTCTTTTCTAAAACCACATTTACTTTTACTGATGAATCTTCAAATTCGTCAAAGCCAAAATCTGCAAAGAACTTATTATTTACTTGATATTCAAACTGATGTTTTCCTAACTTTAACCCAATAAATGGAATTAAAAATTCATTTAACTGTTTCATTTCAACAACAATTTGTCCGAGTGATTCGGGAGCGCAAAGATATAAAATTATTATACAAACAAAACTCTTGCTTGGTTTTTTTTACCTATTATTTTTTTCCAGTTGCTTTTCCCTTATTTTCATAGGGTTTTGGGTGATTTCTTGATGTTGGATTCTCGATTTATAGATGTCTATTCCTAGATAAACTGCCTCTTTAAACGAGTTGTGATCCGCAATACCTTTGCCTGCAATGTCAAAAGCGGTTCCATGGTCTGGCGAAGTTCTTATCTTGTTTAAGCCAGCGGTGAAGTTTACGCCTTTTCCAAACGAAAGGGTTTTAAAAGGAATTAGACCTTGATCATGGTAGACCGCCACAACCGCATCATAGGATTCATATTGATTACTTCCAAAAAAACCATCTGCCGGGAAAGGTCCAAAAACCATTGTTCCTTTTTCATTAATACTTCTAATGGTTGGCTTCATAATTTCAAGCTCTTCTTTACCAATTACGCCATTATCTCCGCTGTGCGGATTGAAGCCCAACACAGCAATCTTAGGTCTGCGGATGCCAAAATCTTGAATCAGGGAATTCTTAATTGTTTCTATTTTCTGAATCATCAAAGCGGGAGTTAAATGCTTTGCAACTTCATTGACAGGAACGTGATCGGTTAAAAGCCCCACTCTCAACTTGTCTTGAACCATCAGCATTAATGCATTTCCTTCTAATTCTTTATCCAAGTAATCGGTATGCCCTGGAAACTTGAAGTTTTCAGACTGAATATTGTACTTATTAATGGGAGCAGTCACTAAAACATCTATTAATCCTTCTTTCAATGCTCTAGTTGCAGCAATAAAAGAATCAATAGCATATTTACCAACAGTGTCGTCATTGACTCCGAATTTCAAGTCAATACTTTCCTTCCAAACGTTTAACACATTTATCTTTCCTGGGAGTATTTGATTCAAATGGTCAATTCCGTGAAGAACAGAGGTAGACTCAAATGTTTTCTTTACAAATGACAAAATCTTGACATTGGCAAAAATGACTGGAGTACACAATTCTAACATTCGAGAATCCTCAAAAGTTTTTAATGCAACTTCGCTTCCAATACCGTTCAAATCTCCAATCGAAATTCCTACCACTATATTTTCTGCTTTTTTCATTCTGCTACACGTTATTTATTGCTAATTTTGAAGTGCAAATTTAGTAAATTAAAACAAGAATGTTTACAGGAATTATCGAAACACTTGGTGTAATAAAAAACATCATAAATTCTGACTCTAATCTTCAAATCACAATTAGATCGTCAATTACACAAGAACTCAAAATAGATCAAAGTGTTTCACATAATGGCATTTGTCTTACAGTCATTGGGCTCGGAGCAAATTCATACACAGTAACTGCAATCGACGAAACGATTCAGAAAACCAATATTTCATCTTGGAAAATCGGTGATATTGTAAATTTGGAACGGGCTATGAAACTAGGGGATCGCCTAGACGGTCACATTGTGCAAGGTCACGTTGATCAAGTTGGTGAATGCGCCAATATTGAATCTGTAAACGGCAGTTGGCGATTCACATTTCGATATGACGAAAATTTAAACAACCTAACTATCGAAAAAGGCTCAATTACAGTGAATGGTGTTAGCTTAACAGTAGTAAACTCAAAAACAAACGAATTTAGTGTCGCAATAATCCCTTACACATTTGAGAACACTACTTTTAAGAATTTCGAAGTAGGTAGTCTTGTTAATCTAGAGTTTGATGTAATTGGAAAATATGTTGCAAGACTTCACTCCTTAAAACGATAAGAGTAATACTTTAAAACAAAAAACTCCAATTTACATTGGAGTTTTTTTATTGAGTTGAATATTAAATATCTTATATATTCCATAAACCAGAGCAACAAACAAAAGTGCAATCAAACCACCATCAATTGGAAGACCAGGAGGAGGCACTCCAGGCGGCGGCGGACCAGACGGACCTGCGTAAGCACTTGCTGTACACAAGGCCAAAACACTTAGAATTTTACTAGGCGAAATTTTCATAGGTCGTAAAAGTAAATAAAATTTCCTTTCGTCAAAATATTTTTCAAATTATAATTTTATTTAACAAGAAAAACAAAAATACACCTTTGAGAAATATTAACTCAAACTTTACAGGTTATATTAACGTAAAATAACTCCTTTTAGTTTTATGTTCATCAATAAAAAAAGACTTTCTTTGTGAAAGTCTTGGTTGTGGTCCCACTTGGAATCGAACCAAGCACCTACTGATTATGAGTCAGTTGCTCTAACCGAATGAGCTATAGGACCGTTTGTGCGGTTGCAATATTACTACTAATTTTACTTCATTCCAAATGTTTAAGGTATTTGTACTTCAAAAAAATAGGCAATATCAATCACTTTTAACAATTTTGACAACATTCCAAAAATCCTAGTGAATTTCCTGACATAGTTCAATCAAGACGCCGTTTGTAGACTTAGGATGTAAAAAAACCACTAGCTTATTATCTGCTCCTTTTTTCGGAATCTCATTCAAAACGATAAATCCTTCCTCTTGCAAACGTTTTATTTCCGACACAATGTCGTCTACATCAAACGCAATGTGGTGAATTCCCTCTCCTTTTTTTTCAATGAATTTAGCAATTGGACTGTCTGGATTTGTTGCTTCCAATAACTCAATTTTATTCGGGCCACTTTGAAAAAAAGAAGTCTTGACGCCTTCACTAGCTACTTCTTCGGATTTGTATGGCGGAGCACCGAACAATTTTTCGAAAATTTGATTAGATACCTCTAAATCATTGACCGCAATCCCTATGTGTTCTATTTTTCTCATCGTATGTATTTTATTACAAAGTTCGCAAAGTTTTTCACAAAGACCGCAAAGTTGATGTGAAATCTACTGTCCTAGCCCTGATCGCAGCGGCATCCTTTTGCGCTGGCGGTTACATCGTCCGTTCGCTTTTGCTCGAGTGGCGCAAAAGATAGAGCGTAGAGCAGGAATAAGCTCCTAAAAATTATCAATTATCAATTGTTACCCGAGCAATTTATTTGCGAACTGGCGAAGCAATTTCAATTGCTTATTGTATTTTTGCCCCATGGAAACAAATAGACAGAAAAAGATTGGTGGCGTTATTCAAAAAGATTTAGTAGACATCCTGCAAGGTGAAGTGCGCAAAAACGGCATTTCCAATTTGATTATTTCCGTTTCCAAAGTGAGCGTAACTACCGACCTGTCTGTGGCGACTGTACATTTGAGTATTTTCCCTCAAGACAAAGCAAAAGAAACTCTTGCTGCAATTAAAACGAATGCTGTTTTGATTAAACATGATCTATCTCAGCGTGTGCGACTGCAACTGCGTAAAGTTCCCAATCTTACTTTTTTTATAGACGATTCTCTCGATTATATTGAAAAAATCGACAATGCCTTAGCATCTAAGGAAAATCCGATTGAAAATCGTGACTTACTAGAACGACGTAGAAAATCATAACTTGAATTTTCCGCTCTACATAGCCAAACGATACCTAAGAAGCGCTAGTAAAAACAATGCGATCAACATCATTAATGGGATCGCCTCAGTGGGAATAGTCGTCGGAGCCATGGCACTATTTGTCGTGCTTTCTGTTTTTACAGGTCTCAAAGACTTTAGTCTTTCCTTTAGTAATGATTTTGATCCTGATCTAAAAATATTCAATTCAACTGGAAAATCGTTACGAGCAACTCCTGAACAATTATCCAAAATCTACAATATCAATGGTGTTGCAGCTGCAAGTAGAATCATTGAAGAACGTGTTTTATTCCTTTTCGACGGCAAAGAACAAGTCACTTATATTAAAGGCGTCGATTCGCTTTTCTCTAAAGTAAATCCCGTACAGAAGAACATTTACCAAGGCGAATGGTTCGAACCCAGTACCAACCAAGTAGTTGTCGGTTACGGAATTTGTCAAAAATTATCACTCGGATTATTTGACTTCAATCATCCTTTTGAAGTATTTGTGCCAAAAGCAGGAAAAGGCACCATAGAAAATCCGGAAAGCGCGTTCAATAAATGCAAATTGGCGCCCGTCGGAATTTACGCCATTAGCGAAGATCTCGACTCAAAATTTGTATTCGCAGACTTGACCTTAACACAATCTTTACTGGAGTTTCAACCCAATCAAATCTCCGCAATTGAAATTAAAGTAAAACCTGAAGCCAATGAAAAAGAGATTATCTCTCAAATTCAAGCTGTCTTTAACAACAACGTAACCGTCAAGAACAGAGCGCAACTCAACGACAGTTTATACAAAATGCTCAACACCGAAAATATTGCTGTTTACCTCATTTTTACTTTGGTCATAATCATTGCGCTTTTCAACTTAATTGGCGCGCTCATTATGATGATTCTCGACAAGAAAAAAAATCTAAAAACACTTTTTAATCTCGGCACTGAAGTCAAAGATTTGAGAAGAATATTCTTCCTACAAGGTACTTTACTCAGTGTTTTCGGCGGCATTTTCGGTCTGCTTTTAGGAATTGGAATTGTACTTTTACAGCAACAATTTCAGCTGATCATGATTACGCCCACTTTGGCGTATCCTGTCATTTTTTCTTTTTTAAATGTAGTTATTGTTTTGGCAACCATAATTTCCCTAGGCATCGTAGCCTCCTGGATTGCTTCAAATCGTGTAACCAAAAAGTTGTTGGAAGATATTTAATTTTTGGGCGTATCCCTACGGGCCGGGCTTTCGCACTCGCTTTTTTTGTTTTGTCACCCCGAGCGCAGTCGAGGGGAATTATCAAAAACAAAAAAGAGCTCAAACAATTGCTCTATCCCTAACGCAAACTCGCGTATACTATGACGTCTATAAATTCTATTCACAAATTACACCCATAACCACCAATTTATTAGTGCAAATTCGTGTCATTCGTGTTAAAATTTTCGGCTTAGATCAAAGTATTTCCATGCCGCTGAATTTCTCCAACACGTCATCAAAAGTTTCGAAAATAACGTTCGGATCTTCACTCGTCACCATGCGAGTTCTAAACTCTTTAAAGTTAGGCAAGCCTTTAAAGTAATTGGTGTAATGTCTGCGGGTTTCTACTATTCCCAAATGTTGCCCTTTCCAGTCCATCGCCCATTGCAGATGATTCTTGGCGGCTTCAACTCGGTCTTCAATCGTGGGTTTTGGCAAATGTTCCCCAGTAGCGAAATAATGTTTTACTTCATTAAAAAACCAAGGATAACCAATCGCAGCACGGCCAATCATAATGCCGTCAACACCATATCTGTTTTTGTATTCTAGTGCTTTTTCGACCGAAGTAATATCTCCATTTCCAAAAATAGGAATGGTAATTCTTGGATTATTTTTGACTCTCGCAATGTGCGACCAATCAGCATCGCCTTTATACAATTGGGCTCGCGTTCTACCGTGAATGGATAGCGCTTGCACACCAATATCTTGCAGCCTTTCGGCAACCTCATCAATATTAATGGAATTCTCGTCCCAGCCCAAACGTGTTTTTACTGTTACGGGCAAATCCGTGCTTCGAATCACCGCTTTGGTCAAGCGCACCATCAAATCGACGTCTTTCAAAACCGCAGCGCCTGCGCCTTTGCATACTACTTTCTTTACCGGACATCCAAAATTGATGTCAATCAAATCTGGGTTTACTGTAGATACAATTTTAGAAGACATCGCCATCGCTTCTTCATCACCACCAAAAATCTGAATACCAACCGGGCGTTCATAATCAAAAATGTCCAGTTTTTGACGACTTTTAATCGCATCGCGAATCAAACCTTCAGACGAAATAAATTCGCTAAACATCAAATCAGCGCCATGCAGTTTGCACAAGCGGCGAAATGGCGGATCGCTCACGTCTTCCATAGGGGCAAGAAGTAAGGGGAAATCTGGTAATTCGATGTTGCCGATTTTGATCATGGGACAAAAGTAAGTAATTTGAAGGAAAAGGC
>CANGTL010000020.1 GCA_947456815.1 Flavobacteriaceae bacterium | reverse complement strand
GTCACTTCTGTTTTCGCTTCATTGAATTGTAGTTCGATTCCGTACGCCGCATAAGCAAAACGATCTTTACCAATTGGTTCTAATGTAATAGGTCCTTGTCCCGTAGCAGTTCCTACCAAAGCATCATTTTCTTCTGTAAATGTGAGCTTTATTGGAATTTGCTTGCTCGAAAATGTACCTAAATACGGATCTAGAATTACATCTTGCTCCAAATCACTTTTACCTGCAGTCCATGTATTATTTGCGGGATTGTAATCTGGAAATGAATGGTCAGGATCAATCGTGATTGATTCAATCTCTTCAAAAATACCAGGCTTGAATGTCCACGAAGCGTTGCGCATCCATACTTCTACAGGAAGTGTTGTTCTTGAAACTTTGCCGCTTTTGGTTTTAAATTCAATTACTACAGGCATAGCCATTTTTTCTAAGTTATCAATAGTTACGACAGCACCTCTGGTTGGGTCGTTTTTCGTGTATTTCACTTTACGAATGCTTTGATCTAAACGCCAATTATTTTGAAACCAACCTCTCCAAAACCAATTCAAGTCTTCACCTCCAGCATTTTCCATTGTTCTGAAAAAATCATCTGGTGTTGGGTGTTTAAAGGCCCATCTCGCAATGTATGTTCTAAATGCATAATCAAATCTCTTTTCTCCAAGAATTTGTTCACGCAACATGGTTAGTCCTGTTCCTGGCTTATAATAGCATAACAAACCAATACTCTCTTCTTTCATATTATCAGGAGTACTCATCATCGTTTCCAATTTTGGATCCGTAAGAAAGGTACCACTTTGATTCATGTTTTCTTTTTGTGCTTTGTATTCTCCTTTATTGAAATCTTGAGAACTTAACGAATTAATAAAAGTATTAAATCCTTCATCCATCCAAGCAAAGATTCTCTCGTTAGAACCAACAATCATTGGAAACCAACTGTGTCCAAACTCGTGGTCTGTCACGCCCCATAAACCTTCTCCTTTGGCAGTCCATTCGCAAAACACGATGCCCGGATATTCCATTCCACCTTCATTTCCCGCCACGTTAGTCGCTGCTGGATAAGGATATTCGAACCATCTTTTAGAATAGTTTTCGATGGAAGTTTTAGTATATTCTGTACTTCTGCTCCATGCTTTGTCCCCATTACTTTCTACTGGATATGCGGAAATAGCTAGAGATTTCTTTCCGCTAGGTAAATTAATTTTTGCCGCATCAATTATAAAGGATGATGAAGAAGCCCAAGAAACGTCTCTCGCATTTTTAATTTTAAATTTCCAGGTAAGTTCAGACTTCCCAACTGGGCGTGAACTTGGATTAGTAACTTCTTCTGCAGTTCGAATCATTACGGTTTGATCGCTTTGTTTGGCTTGACTCCAACGTTTCTGTTGCTCAGTGGTATAAACGTCAGCGGGATTGAGTAATTCTCCTGAACAAACAACGATATGATTTGCTGGAGCGGTAATGGCTACATCAAAGTCGCCATATTCTAAATAGAATTCCGCGCCAATATATGGATTGGTATTCCAACCTCGAACATCGTCATACACACACATTCTTGGATACCATTGCGCGATGGTAAATATTTTTCCATTCTTAGTATCTAAAACGCCTGTTCGATCCGAACCATATTTTGGTGAGATATAAGAAAAGGTGATTTTAATCTTGGCCGCAGCGCCATTCGCTTTCAACTCTTGCGGCAATTGAATTTGCATGCGCGTATCAACGATAGTAAACTGAAGTTCTTTCTCTGAGGTTTTTCCGTTGATTGTAGACATCATTGATACGGACTTTATGTTAAAACCACCATCAACTCTTTCTCCTTTAGCGCCTCCTCTGCTTCCACTCAATCCAATGATGGCGTTTCCACGAGATTCGGTTTTAAAGGCATTTTGATCTAAATGCATCCACAAAAAAGACAATGCATCGGGGCTATTATTAGTATAATTCAGAATCTCAGATCCAACTATTTCGTTAGTCGATTCGTTGAGTTGCGCTGTCAATTGATAATCTGCGCGGTTTTGCCAATACTTTGGACCAGGTTGACCGCTTGCAGAACGAGTTTCTGTCCCGTTTTTTGTATAAAAGTTAGGTGCAAATGCATCGTGATAATCATATTTGGAAACAACTGGAGTTTGCTGTGCCTGGACAGCGATAATTTGAATAAAAAAAGTCATTACAAAGAAGACCTTTAAACTTGTTCTTTTCATGATTGAATGATTTAAATTTGATTACATCAGTCTTTAAAAACTATTTTTGTTACAACGGAATTATGAATGGGCAAAATAAATAAGGTAAATCTAGATGTAAAAGCACATTGAAGTTCCAAATTATTACTCTCGATCAACCATCTACTTCCAAATCTTAAAATTTAATTTGAACTTTTTGGTTTGAATTAGAGAACGCCAATCTATAAAGAGCAACGCGGACAATATCAGAATCCCAACAGCTACGCTTAACACAGATTGCCAATGAACTACACCATGAAGCATATCTTCAGCACTTTGCGTTCCGTATTTCCCAAAATAAACTAAAACAGTATCACTGGTAAATTTTCCAACAAAAAAAGCAGGAATGATGTAGAACGGACGAATTTTAGCCATTCCAGCTGCAACAAAAAGTGGCGTCGTTGGCAATGGCAATAGCGAATAGGCAATAATCACCAATTGACTTTTCCAGCCTTTTTCTTTTAGGATTTTACCTAAGTATTGTACGTCCTCATTTTTTGCAGGATTAAAAATTTTTCCAGCAATTTTCGGAATATACAATGTCAGTACATATCGTCCCAATATAGAACCCGTAACACCAGTCAAAATTACCAACCAAATGTTTAAATCATACATGATCTGCAAAAACACCATAATTGTAAACGCCGGCGGAGAAGGAAATGGCACAACATCAAAAAGGAAAGCTCCAACAAAGACGAGTAAATAGTGCCACCACATTGTTTCAAAATTTAGGTATTCAAGAAGTCAAAAAAGTACATTATTGTTTAATTAATTTATACTGCGCTACTTCTTTATCATTCGAAGCGGTTAAGATATATATACCTGAAGGTAAATCACTAAAATCCTTGTTTTCAATATCTTTTCCAACAAAAATAGTTTGTCCATTGATAGAAGTCAAAGTGTACTGCGCATCTATTAAAGGCTTATTAACTTTAAACTTGGCTGAAAATGGATTAGGAAAAACAGCGGTCGTTGCACTCAAATCGAATTGCGATGCACCTAAACTTCCAACAATTATAACCATACTATATGTTTGCGTAAAAGTTCCATTACTAGCAGTCAATTGAACCGTATATGTGCCGTCGGCAGCAAAATCATGCGTCGGAAATTCGTCTGAACTTGTGTTTAAGGCGCCACTTGCTGGATCACCAAAATCCCAAGTAAAAGTCGTTGCATTTGTACTTAAATTTTGAAAATAAACCGTATCACCTGCGGCTGGGTTTTGAGGCGCATACGAAAATAATGCAATCGTTTGAAAATCACGCTGTGCATCTAAATACTCAACGTTGGTTGTAACCCAACTTCCAGTCGCATCACTTTGCGTTACCTTAAGCACGGGAATTTTTTGTGTGGTATCAAACCATTTAAATTCTCTTGTTGTTCTGATGGTTCGTGGCAATCCGTTTCCCAGCAACGCAATAGAATCGTTAGAAACCAGGTTTGTTTTCATTCTCAAGACATTAGTATAATTGCCATAAGGTGTACTTAAACTTCCCCAACCATCTACTTCATTGGTGCGTTCAAGGGTATTTTCTTGGTACAATAAAGTTGGAATATTGATGGTATAGGCAGAATTGTCAGTATCTGTATTTCCATATTGAATCGGAAAACGATAGATAATATCGGAATCTGCATATTGATTTGTAAGTGGTATTTGGGTACCATTGTAATTAATTTTTGAAGCACTACCTGTTTGTCGCAAGTCTGTTGAAGATTTCTTATAAAAATCATTAGCATCTGTAATTTGAACCACCTGACCTGGCGAATTCAAAGTTTGCGGATCATTATTTGTTGCAGCTAAATTCGTGTTATTGGAATTATAAATAAAAAGCCATAAAAAACCCGTTGATGTGGGATTTCTAAATTGCAACTGACTCTGTGAAGTTCCCGTCAATGAAGAAAAGTCCCAATTGAAATTAGCCCCTGTAGCTTCATAATCTAACGCCAAGTTATTTGCTGCAGTCAAATAAAAGATATCACCTATGGCAGCATACTGATTCGAATTGTAGGTGGCTTGTGCTTGAATTTGGATACAAGCCAAAGCAAATAAAATTGATAATTTTGTTTTCATAAAGTACAATATGACTAATTAATTTATTCTATTGAATTTTCGTATTTAGGACAATGAGATCAAATAGTTCAAATAAAATCTTCCTCTTTTCTCAGCCAAATAATCTAGGAAAAGCATTATTGAAGCCTGTATAAAAAGTCCAATCCCGAGTCCATTTCCCAAGGATTTCTCCTCAAAACGAAGAAAAAGTACCAAACCAAACACAATCAACCCAATCTCAACCCAGCGATAAATCACGAAATTCTTCATGACTAGCTCCATCCTTGGAATTTCATAATCTTTGATACTCTTTCGCTCTTTTTCTATAAAATGCAAAACTCTCACCGTGTCAATATCGCAACGAAAATAGACTGATATCCCTACCACTAATTGAATCAAACCAATAGCAATAAAGGCATACGATATTCCATTGTAAAACGGCTGTTTTTTTACAAAAAGGTAGAAAACAGCAATTAAACATGCGAGGAAACCCAGAGATATAAAAAAAACACTTTCTTTTTTTTCTTCACTAAAATATTGAGTTACAGAATCCATGCTAATTCTCTTCGATTATTTGCAAAACAAATGTAATCATTCTTACTAAATTGAAAGACAAAATTTTGCAATATGAATAAGCTCCAAACGAGTATATTTATTGACAAAAAATACTTTAGTATTAAATAATATTTACAATAAAATTAAGAACTCATCGTTTTTTTAGTACTAAATTGCCCTCGCCTTCTAAAATCAAATCAGAAATGGAAAAAATCAAAATACTTTGGGTTGACGACGAAATTGATTTACTTAAACCACATATTATATTTTTAGAAAAGAAAGATTACGTGGTTACGACTTGCAACAATGGGCGAGACGCAATAGATATTTTTGACGAAGGAAATTTTGATATTGTTTTCTTAGATGAGAATATGCCTGGAATGAGTGGACTTGAAACGTTGTCAGAGATCAAAGAAAAGAAGTCTTCTACGCCTGTAATCATGATTACAAAAAGTGAGGAAGAATATATTATGGAAGAGGCGATTGGTTCAAAAATAGCAGACTATTTAATAAAACCTGTAAATCCCAATCAAATACTACTAAGCATCAAGAAAAACTTGGATCACTCTAGGTTAATTTCACAAAAAACTACTTTAGATTATCAAAAAGAATTTCGGAAAATTGCTATGGATATGGCAATGGTTAACTCTCACGACGAGTGGGTTGATTGCTACAAGAAATTGATTTTCTGGGAACTAGAATTAGAGAACATTCAAGATCAAAGTATGATTGAAATCTTGGAATCTCAAAAAGTAGAAGCAAATATGCAGTTCGGGAAATTTATAGAAAGAAATTATGAATCTTGGTTTTCAGAGCCTATCGGAAAGGCATCGAGTGCAAACAAAGTTAATAAACCATTACAATCTCATCAACTATTTCGCGAGTTGGTAGTACCAGAGCTAACAAAAAAGGACAAGCCAATTTTATTTGTTGTAATTGATAATTTGCGCTATGACCAATGGAAAGTTATAGAAAATGTGGTCGCAAATCATTATAAACTGGAAAAAGAAGTTCCCTATTATGCCATACTTCCAACTGCAACGCAGTACGCCCGTAATGCCATATTTTCAGGTTTAATGCCTTCGGAAATGGAAAAACAATTTCCACAATACTGGAAAAATGATGTCGAAGATGGTGGGAAAAATTTGTACGAGGCGGAATTTTTGGAAGCCCATCTAAAGAGACTGGGGCTCAATATAAAACAGGAGTATTTCAAAATTACCAACTTAGCAAATGGTAAAAAACTTGCAGACAATTTTAAAGCATTAAAAGACAATCAGTTAGTTACAGTGGTTTATAATTTTGTCGATATGTTGTCGCATGCTAAGACTGAAATGGACGTGGTTAAAGAATTGGCTTCAGATGACAAAGCGTATCGCTCTTTAACGCTAAGTTGGTTCAAAAATTCTCCCCTATTAGAAATTATCCAACATGCTCAAAAAATGGGGTTCAAGTTGATAATTACTACAGATCACGGTACCATCAATGTTAAAAATCCATCAAAAGTAATCGGAGATAAGAATACCAGTTTGAACCTACGATATAAAACGGGACGAAGTCTTACCTACGAAGAACGTGATGTTTATGCAGTAAAAGACCCAAAAAAAATTGGACTACCGGCAATCAATATGAGCAGTTCCTATATCTTTGCAAAAAACGATTATTTTCTTGCGTATGTAAACAACTATAATCACTATGTAAGTTATTATAGAAACACCTATCAACATGGTGGTATTTCATTAGAAGAAATGATTGTCCCATTTATGGTCTTTAACCCAAAATAGCGCTTTGAAAATTGTTTTTTCTTTAGATGAAATTAGTTCAGTATCCAAAATGATTCTGGCGAAAAATCCTAAAAAAGTAATTCTTTTTTATGGTGAAATGGGGGCTGGTAAAACGACGTTAATCAAAGCGTTAGCAAAATCTATTGGTGTTGCAGATACAACTAGCAGTCCCACTTTTTCCTTGGTTAACGAATACAAAACCGATGAGGAAGATGCTGTTTACCACTTCGATGTTTATCGCCTAAAAAATGAGTCTGAAGCCTACGATATGGGCATCGAAGAATACCTTTATTCTGGTCATTGGTGTTTTGTTGAATGGGCCGAAAAAATTCCGACATTAATTCCCAACGAACATAGCGTTATTAAGATCAAAGTAATCTCAGACGATGAACGAGAATTGGAGTTTTCCTGATAGTCAGACCAAATATCACTAACTCTAAATTAAAAGTTGTCTACTTAATCACTTTTTCATAACTTAGACCGAAAATAGTATTAAGCATTATGGGATTGACTCCATTTACCAAACAGCAATTGCTTCCTCAGGAGGAAAAACTTGAAATTGCAAGACACAAAAGTGAACTCTTCATTGGAATTCCAAAAGAAACTAGTTATCAAGAACGCAGAATTTGTTTGACTCCAGACGCTGTCAATTCTTTGACCACTCATGGTCATCGTGTAATGCTTGAATCTGGTGCTGGGTTGAGCTCTAGTTATACTGACAAAGAATATAGCGATGCCGGAGCCGAAATTACCAACGATACCGCAAAAGTACTAAGTTGCCCCATGTTATTAAAAGTTGAGCCTCTGACAATGGCCGAAGTAAAGCTTGTGAATCCTCAAACAATCGTAATCTCTGCCATTCAGTTAAAGACCAGAAAAAAGGAGTATTTTGAGGCACTGGCGAAAAAGAAAATCACCGCATTGGCTTTTGAATATATCAAAGATGAAGACGGGTCCTATCCTGCAGTAAAATCATTAAGTGAAATTGCTGGGACAGCTTCAATCTTAGTAGCCGCAGAATTAATGATTAACAATCAATTTGGGAAAGGATTGCTTTTTGGAAATATTACAGGGGTTCCTCCAACAGACGTTGTCATATTAGGTGCGGGGACAGTTGGTGAATTTGCTGCTAAAACGGCATTAGGACTAGGAGCGAATGTTAAGGTTTTCGACAATTCTATTACAAAACTGCGTCGTTTACAAAATAATTTAAGTCAACGTATTTTTACTTCAACAATTCAGCCTAAAGCACTCTTGAAAGCGCTACGTCGCTGTGATGTTGCGATTGGAGCGATGCGTGGCAAAGATCGCTGCCCTGTCGTTGTAACAGAAACTATGGTGGAGCATATGAAGAAGGGAGCCGTTATTGTTGACGTAAGTATAGACACAGGAGGATGTTTTGAAACTTCTGAAATAACAACCCACGAAAAACCAACTTTTATCAAACACAACGTTGTGCATTATTGCGTCCCAAACATTCCATCTCGTTATTCCAAAACTGCCTCATTATCAATCAGTAATATAATAACACCCTATCTGCTACAAATCGCCGATGATGGCGGAATTGAAAGTGCAATCAGATGTAATAAAGGCTTGAAAAATGGAGTCTATTTATATCATGGAATATTAACAAATAAAGCCATTGGTGACTGGTTTGACTTGCCTGATAGCGACATTAATTTAATTGTGTTTTAAAGCAACTTTACGTTACATTTGCCAAAAAAATAAAACATGAGATTACGCTATCGTTTTGCATACTACTTAATCGGATTTACATTTGGATTATTCTTCGTCACTGCAATGTTTATAGGTAAAGACACGCGTTGTAATTATTTTCCTAATGCACGTGTATTGAACGACTTACGAAACAAACCTTTTGCCTATTCCAATGAAGCTTCGTCGATACTTTCTCAAGGTTGGATTGACTCCACAGATATCAAAAATACACTTACATACGGTGATGTCGACTTTGATCAAAGTAATATAAAAGTGGGAAGTGGAAAACGTTATATAATTGAAGGCAAAACGGTTAGAAATCAAATTATATTACTAGAAGTTATCAATTACAGCGATAAAGCTGTATTGAAAAACATAACCAAAGTGAATAAGTAAATCTACCTACACGGCGTTTTTGCGGATTGTCTGACGGCAATTTTGGTCATTTTCCTTTATATTTCAAAAGTCATTTGTATTATTTCACATTTTGATTGTCAAATTATTAACACAACAATTAGTTTTATGAAAAGAAAGTACTTGTATTTCCTTTGCCTGACGCTAGCTTACATCAATATAAGTAAAGCTCAAAATTTGCTCAATAACGGCGACTTTGAAAGTGGTGGCAACGGCGTTGGTTTCAGTATCAACAGTTCATTATACAATAATATTTCCGCACCATTTTCTGGAACAACCTCTCCGGGTAATTACGCAATTACCACGAACCCACAGCCAATGAATACCAATTTCTTTATTTCAGGGGGAGATCATACCACTGGATCTGGAAATATGTTGGTAGTTGACGCAACATCAACAGGTGGTTCGCAAAGATTTTGGCGAGCCGGTAACAACGGCGGAGGAATCTGCGGTTTAACTGTTGGCACAACATATACTTTTAGTTATTGGATAAAATCAGTTTCAATTCAGGTGACCAACATTAGCACTCGGGCGGATATCGGTTATCAATTTAATAATGCCTCTAATATTACGCTAGTGGCTGGTTTTTCACTTGCACCACTACCAAGTAGTGGATGGCAGCAAGTCGTTTATACTTTTACTCCGACAAATAGTTGCGTCAATTTCGAGTTATGGGACAATAACACCAATGCCATTGGAAACGATTTTGCTGTAGATGACTTTGAATTGAAAGGTCCACCACAGCCATTAACCCTTACCTATTCTGCTGTAAATCCTTCTTGTCCTGGAGCGAATGACGGTTATATTATTGCCTATGCAGCAGGCGCTAATTTACCGTACGTTTATTTTGTTGATTCTCCAATTCAGGTAAATAATTCTACTGGCGTTTTTACAGGTCTATCTGCTGGAACCTATAGTATCAGAGTACTTGAAGCCGCAGATGGTGAAATTAGTATTAATAATATTGTGCTTTCTGATCCGCCAAATTTAGTTGTCAGTTCTCCCACAAACATTTGTTTAGGAGGAAATACTACTTTAAATGTTAGTGGAAGTACAACTGGATACAATTGGACCGCTACTCCACCAGATAGTTCATTAGTAAATCCAACTAGTTCAAATCCAAATGTGTCACCAACACAAACGACAACATACACGGTAACTTCAACCAGTTCTACTAGTACTAATCTTGTTTTTAATGGCAATTTTTCATTGGGAAATATCGGTTTTCAAACCAATTACGTTTACTATTCACCAAATAATCCAACTGGAATTCAACGCGCATATGGAATTGTAACCAACGCCAATGCATGGGAATCAGGGTTTTCTAACTGTACCGATCATACGGCTGGCAATGGACAAATGATGGTTGTCGACGGCTCTTTAGTTAATAGCGGTAATGACAAAGTTTGGTGTCAATCCATTGCTGTTGCACCAAATCAAAATTACACCTTTAGTTATTGGATTCAAACCGTAGCAACTCCAAGTCCCGCTAACATTGACATTGTAATCAATGGGACAATAATCGGAAGTGCATTAGCTCCATCAACCACTTGCGGATGGGTGCAACGTTCATATGTTTGGAATTCAGGTACAAACACAATTGCCCAAATCTGCATTTACGACCGTGAAACTGCTGCGATTGGTAACGATTTTGCCATCGATGATCTCTCTTTTGTTGGGTCAACAGTATTGTGTAATCTTTCAAAATCTGTAACTATTACAGTTAATAATTCCATTACTCCGAGTTTTGAACCTATCATTCCTATTTGTTCTGGACAAATATTGGGTCCGTTGCCAACAATTTCAGCAGAAAACATCATAGGAACATGGTCTCCGCCACTAAACAATACGACAACAACAACATACACTTTTACTCCAGCTTCAAATCAATGTGCAAATTCGACAACGCTCGAAATTGTTGTAAATGACAATAATGTTTTGCCCACTTTTGCACCAGTTAGTGCTATTTGTGCAGGAGGAACGCTCGCGCCGTTACCGACGATTTCGCTAAATAACATTTCAGGAGCGTGGTCTCCATCTATTAATAATTTAGTAACTACGACTTATACTTTCACACCTAATGCCAATCAATGTGCGTCAACAACAACATTAGAAATAGTTGTGAATGGTACTACAACAGCACCTATTTTCTCCTTTGGACCGTCCGCAGCCTATTGTTTCGGGACACCAATTGATGCTCCATTACCTACTCTTTCAGATAATGCAATTACAGGGACATGGAATCCAGTAGGTATTAATACTCAAATACTGGGAAATACAACGTATACTTTTACTCCTGACCCAAATCAATGTGCGACCTCTACAACATTAGAGGTAACAATTTTACCTCCGAATTTAACCCCTAAATTCAATTTTGGCAACTATATTAATGCTTGTATTCAACCAATTACAGAAGTTCCGCCAATAGCACTTCCCACAACCTCTGACAATGGCATACCTGGATTTTGGTCACCAGAATCAATAAACTATTCCGTTTTGGGTGAAAGCGTTTATACTTTCACACCAATTGTAAATACTTGCGCTTCGAATTTCGTTCTGACGGTTAACATCATTAAAGCTCCCGAATTTACTATCAATTCAGGTTGTGATGGAGATGATTTTGTTTTAAGTTTGAATCAAAATGAAGTTTCTGGTGCTACTTTCACATGGTACAATGAAACAAATGAAATAATCTCGAATGCAGCATCGGTAGTCATTACTAAAAAAGGTGAATATACGGTAACCGTTGCTACAGAGAATGGTTGTGAAAAAACACAAAGTATCAATGTTCCTTCTGTATATTGCAAAATACCAAAAGGCATCTCTCCTAACGATGACGAACTTAATGACTTCTTTGATTTAAGTAATTTGGATGTCAAAAAGCTACAGATTTTCAACCGTTATGGAACCCAAGTTTATTCGAAAACAAACTATAAAAAAGAATGGGAAGGCAGATCGGACAACGGAAATGAGCTGCCAGACGGAACTTACTATTACGTCATCAATTTTGAAACTGGTAAAACAAAAACAGGTTGGGTTTATATCAACAAAGAATACTAAATAACTTCATTTGAACTAAATTTTTCGAATCATGAAAAAAGCCAATCTAATAATTCTACTTACCACATTTTACTTCAGTGTATCTTACGCGCAACAAGACCCACATTATACGCAGTATATGTATAATATGAACATTATCAATCCGGCATATGCAGGTTCGAAAGAGAATTTATCTTTTGGGTTGCTTTATCGCAAGCAGTGGGTTGACATTGAAGATGCGCCGTCAACATTTTCGCTTTCTGGCTCTTTACCAGTGGGCAAGAACGTGGGTGTAGGTTTGTCGATTATCTCAGATAAAATCGGCCCTGTTGAGGAAAACAATGTATATGGTGATTTCTCCTATACTTTGAATCTTGGAGGCGAACATCGATTGGCATTTGGAATGAAAGCGGGAGCTACTTTCCACAAAGTTGGACTATTTAGTGAAATTGGAAATGGTAATGTTCCTGATCCTGATGATCCGGCCTTTGCCGAAGATACCAATAATACGTTTTTGAATATTGGTTCAGGCTTGTTTTACTACACACAAAAATACTATGTTGCGTTCTCAGTTCCGAACATGCTACGGTCAAAGCACTTAGATTTTAACGGAAGAAAATACGGAACCGAAACTTCGCATTATTTCTTAACAGGAGGCTATGTATTTGACTTGACGGAGAATGTTAAATTCAAGCCATTTGCCATGATTAAGTCAGCGTTCGGCGCACCAGTATCCTATGACATTTCCACCAACTTTTTGTTCAATCAGAAATTTGAAGTTGGCGCAACGTATAGAAGAGATGATAGTTTTGGAGCGATGGTAAATTATGCGATTAATCCAAGTTTAAGAATTGGATACGCTTATGATCATATTATTTCAGACCTAAAAGTGACTACGCCTTCATCGCACGAGATCATATTGTTGTTCGATCTAAATTTCCCGAAAAAAGTGTCACAATCACCTAGATATTTCTAAAATCAAAAATACTCCAAAATGAAAAAATTCTATTCCTTTATATTTCTAGTGATTGTCATTTCAAATTCCAATGGACAAAATTCAAACTCTCAAAAAGCGGATCAATATTTTAATCAATATGAGTATGTCAAAGCCGCCGAAGCCTATCTTAAGTTAGTTGATAGTGGAAAAGCTGATGGCTACGTTTACAAACAATTAGCAGATTCCTACTTCAACATGTTTAATACTGTTGAAGCAGCAAAATGGTATGCAAAAGCGGTGCTATCCTCACAAGACGCAGAAACCTACTATCGGTATGCACAGATGCTAAAATCAAATGGTAAATATGAAGAAGCAAATAAACAAATGCTGCAATTTGCCAATAAAGCACCAAACGACCAGAGAGCAAAAACGTTCAAGGAAAATCCAAATTACATTCCGAAATTATTTGATATTTCTAAATTATATGAGGTAAAACCAGCCAATTTTAATTCTGATAAAACAGATTTTGGAGCGGTCTTGAATAATAACTCGATTTATTTTACAAGTACGCGAAACAATTCAAGAAAAGATTACGGATGGAACAAAGAACCCTACTTAGATTTATATCAAGCAGATTTCAACGTTGATAAATCAATTACAAATGTTAGAAATGTTACTTCGTTAAATTCAAAATATCATGATGGTCCAGCCACATTCAATACTGTAGGGAATGTTATTTATTTTGCAAGTGACAGTTTCAGAGAGGCAGCATACGAGAAGGACAAGAAGAACAATCTTCAATTGGGTAAAAATAATATTTTTAAAGCAACGAAAAACGGAGAATCTTGGAACAATGTAACATCATTGTCCTTTAATAGCAACAAATATTCTACCAGCAATCCCAGTGTAAGTAATGACGGCAAAACCCTCTATTTTTCTTCTGATATGCCTGGAAGTATTGGTGGTGTTGACATTTGGAAAGTTAATATTAATGAAGATGGTACCTGCGGAAAACCCGAAAATCTAGGTAGCAAAGTCAATACGGAAGGAAATGAGAGTTTCCCTTTTATAGCTGACGATAACAACACACTGTATTTTGCTTCAAGCGGAAAACCTGGATTAGGCGGATTGGATATATTTAAGATTGATTTGAATAAAGCCGATGAGGCAACCAATCTTGGTAACCCAGTAAACACAGAGAAAGATGATTTTGCTTTTACGTTTAACAATGCGAATAATTTAGGTTTTTTATCAAGCAATAGAAACGGTAATGATGACATTTTCGAAGTACATACTATTTGTAATGTGGATGTTATGACGGTTGTAACCAATGCTAAAAATGGCGCAATTCTAGCCAACGCTTCTGTCGCTATTGTAGATGATAAGAAAAATGTAATTGCAACAGAAGTTTCTAATGAAAAAGGTGAAGTAACATACAAAGTGGACTGTAATAAATCGTATGCCGTTATAGCATCGAAGGATGGATTTGAAAGCAACACTTTTGAAGTAGCAAAAAGCACCGGTGGAATAACCAATATTGCTGCAGCTTTGCAACCGATTGATGTTATCTTTACTGAAACAGAAGTTGTTTTGAAACCAATATATTTTGAATATAATAAAAGTAACATAACTCAAGAAGGTGCATTTGAACTAGACAAACTAGTGCAAGTCATGAAGAACAATAGCAAACTAATCATTTTAGCCAAAGCACACACGGACAACCGTGGAAGTGATGCCTTCAATCTTGCTTTGTCAGATCGTCGTGCAAAGGCGACTGCTCAATATGTAATTTCCAAAGGTATCAAAGCCGAAAGAATCTCTGGAAAAGGTATGGGAGAAACAGAACCTAAAATTGACTGTAAGGAAACTTGTACTGAGGAGCAGTATGCACAAAACAGAAGATCGGAATTCTTGATTGTGAAGTGAAATAATATTTATTTACAATAATTTATTTTAACTACTCTGATTTATAGATAATTAATCTAATTTTACTTTCTATAGAATAAAATAAAATAACATCATGAGAAATCAATTACTACTACTTACTGTTCTTATTTATTTTAACAGTTTTGGACAAAATGATTTATGGAAAAAGGTTTCAGAAGAAGCAACCAAATCATCAATTAAAATGGATCGTGCTTCTATGCCATCAAAATACGAATTGTATTCTTTAAATTTAAACTTACTTAAAGCGCGTTTGCAACAAGCACCTTTAGATTCTAGCAATACTTCTTCTAATGTCATAATTGCTTTTCCAAATCCAAAAGGAGAATTGGTAGATTATAAAATTTATGAAGCGCCTATTATGGAGAAAGGATTGGCAGATAAATTTCCGAATTTAAAGACATATACAGGAAAAAGTACTAAGAATCCCTCAGAAACAATACGATTTAGTATTACTCTTTTTGGTTTACATGTAATGTCATTATCGGGTGAAAACGGAACATTTTATATTGATACCTTTACTAAAGATTTGAACAATTATATTGTTTATCGAAGACAAGATGTAACTGTAGCTGCCAATAAATCATTTCATTGTGACGTAATCGATCCATCATCAGATGAGATTAGATCGATTAGAACTAGCATTCAAAACAGAGCAAGTGATGGTTTTTTTAGAACGTATCGCTTAGCCATGGCTTGTACTATCGAATATGCAGCTTTTCATATCACTGCAGCAGGATTAGGAGCAGGCTCTTTAGCTCAAAAAAAAGCAGCAGTTTTGTCAGCTATGGTAATTACAATGACACGTGTCAATGGTGTTTTTGAAAACGATATGTCTTTAAGAATGAACTTAGTAGCCAACAATGATCTGATTATTTTTGTTGATGGAGATAGTTTTGATAATTCAAACACCGCTAACGCTTTGTTAGGACAAAGTCAAACCGTAATTGATGCTACAATTGGTTCTTCAAATTATGATATAGGTCATACAGTAAGTACCGGAGGTGGTGGCGTTGCACAGTTGAACTCACCTTGCGGAAGTGGTAAAGCACGAGGAATTACAGGCCAAGGTTCGCCAGTTGGAGATCCTTTTGATATTGATTATGTAGCACATGAAATGGGTCACCAGTGGGGAGCAAATCACACACAAAATAATGCGTGTAACCGAAATGCGACTACCGCAGTAGAACCTGGCAGCGCTTCAACAATAATGGGTTATGCGGGAATCTGCGCGCCCAATGTTCAAAGTAATTCGGATGCCTATTTTCATACAGTAAGTATTTCAGAAGTGAGTGCATTTTTAGCCGGAAGCGGAGGAACATGTGCTGTTGCAACCGCTAATGGGAATGCTGCTCCTATATCAAATGCAGGTATTGATTATACTATTCCAAAAGGGACGGCTTTTATTTTAAAAGGAACAGGTTCTGATACCAATGGAGATACTTTAACGTATTGTTGGGAGCAAACTAACAATGAAACTAGTACTCAACCACCGACTCAAACAGCTACAACTGGTCCGAATTTTAGATCTATAGCCCCATCAACTTCACCAAACAGATATATGCCACCTTTAGCAAGTGTTGTTGCGAATGTTTTAAATCCAACTTGGGAAGTAGTACCAACTGTTGCTCGAACGATGAATTTTGCTTTAACAATAAGAGACAACAGAACTCCAAATGGTGGACAAACCACAAGAGATAATATGGTGCTTACAGTTGCTAATGTGGGGCCTTTTTTAGTGACCAGTCCGAATACCGCTGTTTCTTATGTTGGAAATGTGTCACAAACCATCACATGGGATGCTGCTGGAACCACAGCAAATGGAATTAATTGTGCCAATGTTGATATACTTTTGTCGACTAATGGTGGGGCTACTTTTCCGATAACTTTATTGGCAGGAACGCCCAATGATGGTACTCAAGCAGTTACTATTCCGAATATAGTAGGAACTACCAATCGTATTATGATTGCGGGCACTAATCATATTTTTTATGATGTATCCAATACCAATTTTTCCATTACAGCTGGAAGTGCAGACACTATCGCCCCGACACCTCCTACCCTTGTCGCTTCAAACACCACTGCAAGTTCAACGTTACTGAGTTGGTCTGGAGCCACAGATAACATTGCAGTAACTAGTTATTCCATCTTTAGAAATGGTATTTTAATTGGTACATCGACTACTACTAATTATACCGCTACTGGTTTGAGTGCAGCATCCACTTTTTCTTTTACAGTGAAAGCACGAGACGCCGATGGAAATCTTTCTATTGATAGCAATTCCGTTAGCGTTACAACTCTTTCCGCAGACACAACGCCGCCTTCAGCACCAGCCTTAAGCAATAGTTTGACAGGCATTAATTCTACTTTTCTTTCTTGGACAGCCGCTACAGATAATATTGCAGTTGTGAGTTATGACGTATACCGAAATGGCGTGTTTTTGGTAAATAGAACCACAACGACTTACTTGGTTAATGGATTAACTGCATCTACACCGTACACTTTTTTTGTTAGAGCAAAAGATGCTGCAGGAAATGTATCTTCAAACAGTAATGTTGTAAATGTTACAACATTAGCGCCTGATGTTCTTCCGCCGACACCGCCTACATTAAGTGCATCTTTGACAACGTCCACGTCAACAGTACTTTCGTGGTCTGGTGCCACGGACAATAATGGTGTAACAGCATACGATGTTTATCGAGGTGTTACGCTGATTGGAACAACCGCCCTGTTAACATTTACCGTAACTGGATTAAGTCCGTTAACTCCCTATTCCTTTTCAGTACGTGCAAAAGATGAAGCTGGAAATATTTCCGTTTCAAGTAATGTAGTTTCAATAACAACTACAGAATTTACTTATTGTACTTCACAAGGAAACAGTGTTGCCGATGAATTAATTGGGAACGTAACATTGGGAACAATCAACAATACTTCAACTGGAGGTTCGGGATATACAGATTTTACAAACATTTCTACAAGTTTGGCGGTAGGAACTACGCAAACAATTACTATCACGCCGACGTGGACAGGCAACGTTTATCCTGAAGGTTATGCTGTATTTATAGACTATAATCGAGATGGAGATTTTATTGATAGTGGGGAAACAGTCTTTACAAGAACTGCCACAACTTCAACGCCAATTAGTGGCACATTTACAATTCCGTTAACTGCCACTATTGGAACAACGAGAATGCGTGTTTCATTAAAATACAATGGTGTTCCAACAGCATGCGAAACTTTTTCATATGGTCAGGTCGAAGACTATTCAATAAATTTACTCGCCGCGTCGACAACTTTGAATTTGAAGCTATTTATTGAAGGATATTACGATGCTGTTACACATCTAATGAAACCTGTAAAGGCAAATCAAGGTGTAGGAACGAGTACGACCGATGTTGATGATGTTACCGTTGAATTACGTGATGCTACAACTTTTGCATTAGTTGCGACTACGACCGCAATATTAAAAACAAATGGAACAGTCAGTTGTACCTATAATTCTAGCTATTCCGGATCTTATTATATAGTAGTTAAGCATCGAAGTGCCATAGAAACCTGGAGTAATACAACAATAGCGCTCGCCACTAGCAATTTATTTGATTTTACAACCTCCTTTAACAAAGCTTATGGAGATAATATGGTTGAGGTTGAAAATGGTGTCTGGGCTTTTTACAATTGTGATCTCAATCAAGACTCTTTAGTTGACTTTGAAGATTACACCTTGTGGGAGAGTGATTATTTAAATTTTGCTTTCGGATATTTATCAACGGATCTGAACGGAGATGGCTTGGTTGATTTTGAAGATTACACAATTTGGGAAAAAAATTATATTCTTTTTGTATTTTCATATTCACCACAATAATTTGATGTAAGGCTTTCCTATCAACACCATTACTTATTTACAACGAGACAGAACTTGCTAAACCAATGTTGATTCTCACTTTGCGATGTTAAGTACATTCCAGAGATACAGAAAATCATGTACTTTTAAACTCAAAGACCCAAAATGCCTCGATTCAAAGAAAACGATTTACCAAAATCAAAGATTACAGCTACTTCGCTACAAAAGGCTACGGTCATTTTTAAGTACTCAGGCAATCACAAATGGAAGTTTTATGTAGGTTTGATATTTCTACTTTTAACTGGAGGAACTGCCCTAGCCTTTCCAAAATTAATGGGAATGCTAGTCGATTGTGTAAAGAACAATGATCATGTTATGGCCAACAACATCGCGCTTGGCTTAGTTCTTATTTTGTTTTTACAGTCTTTTTTCTCCTTTTTTAGATTATCCTTATTTGTCAATTTTACCGAGAATACGCTGGCTAACCTACGTCTGTCGCTATACAGTAATTTAGTTAAACTTCCGATGTCGTTCTTTTCACAGAAAAGAGTTGGCGAATTAAACAGTCGAATCAGTTCTGACATTACACAAATTCAAGATACGCTAACTTCTACTATCGCAGAGTTCTTAAGGCAGTTTATTTTGATTATTGGAGGTGTCATTCTTTTGGCAAACGAGAGCTTTAAGTTAACATTGTTAATGCTTTCAGTAGTGCCTCTTGTAGCAGTTGCCGCTGTTGTATTTGGTCGATTTATTAGAAAATATTCTAAAAAAGTGCAAGACCAAGTAGCTGAAAGCCAAGTCATCGTTGAAGAAACGATGCAAGGTATTAGCATCGTAAAGGCATTTGCCAATGAATGGTACGAAATTGCTCGCTACGATGGTAAAATTCGGGACATTGTAAAATTAGCAATCATTGGAGGAAAATACCGCGGCTATTTTGCGTCGTTTATCATTTTCTGCCTTTTTGGTTCTATAGTAGCTGTTGTCTGGTATGGTGTTCAACTAAGCATCAGCGGTGAAATGAGTGTCGGACAATTAATCACTTTTGTGCTTTACTCTACTTTTGTAGGTGCTTCGTTTGGTGGTATTGCAGAATTGTATGCCCAAATTCAAAAAGCCATTGGAGCTACAGAGCGTGTTTTTGAATTACTTGAAGAAGATCCAGAAAAGATTAATAGCAGAGAAGCTAAGGAGCAACAAAAAATTAATGGGGACGTAAGTTTCAAAGATGTAACTTTTAGTTACCCATCACGAAAAGAAATTAAAGTCTTGAAAGGCGTTAATTTTACTGCAAAATTTGGACAAAAGATTGCGATTGTCGGACCAAGCGGCGTTGGAAAATCTACGATTGCTTCACTCCTATTGAGGTTTTATGATATTGACGCAGGAAAAATTGAAATTGACGGGAAAAATATTTATGATTTCGATTTAGAAACGCTCCGAGGAAATATGAGTATCGTTCCTCAAGATGTGATTCTATTTGGTGGAACGATCAAAGAAAATATTGCTTACGGAAAACCAAATGCAACTCAAGATGAAATAGAATTAGCCGCCAAGCAAGCCAACGCACTCAATTTCATTAACGGATTTCCAGAAAAAATGGAAACAATCGTTGGAGAACGCGGCATCAAATTATCGGGTGGACAACGTCAACGAATTGCTATTGCGCGTGCATTACTTAAAAACCCAAGAATTCTAATTCTTGATGAAGCAACTTCTTCCTTAGATAGTGAAAGTGAAAAATTAGTTCAAGAAGCGTTAGAAATTTTGATGGAAGGAAGAACAAGCATCATCATCGCGCATCGTCTATCTACAATCAGAAGCGCTGACCAAATATTGGTACTTGACAATGGTATTATTACCGAACAAGGCACACATCAAGAGTTGTTAGCGCTAGAAAACGGACTCTATAAAAATTTAAGCAATTTGCAGTTTAGCAATTCCTAGTTATTTAATTTTTCTCCGGTCTCGTTCAGTTTTCAACAAGTTTAATTCACGACTCGTTTGTCCAGCAACTGAAGTGTTTTCCTCAGCACGGCGAATTAAATACGGCATCACATCTCGTACTGGTCCAAATGGTAAATACTTAGCAACGTTATAACCATGACTTGCTAAGTTATAACTGATATTATCACTCATCCCATACAATTGTCCGTACCAAATGCGTTTATCGTTTTTGGCAATGTTGTTCGCTTGCTGCATTTCCAGTAGTTTATAAGAACTTTCTTCATTGTGCGTTCCAGCGAAAATGGCCATATGGTCAATGTGTTTCATCATGTAATCAACCGCTGTATTGTAGTTGTCATCTGTGGCTTGCTTTGAAGCACAAATTGGCGTTGGATAACCTTTTTCTTCCGCACGCGCATTTTCCTTTTCCATATAAGCGCCGCGCACCAGTTTCATTCCGATATAAAAACCATCCAATTTTGCTCTTTCGTGCAATTTTTTCAAATAGTCCATGCGATCCCAACGATACAACTGTAAAGTGTTGAAGACAATTACTTTTTCTTTGTTGAATTTTCGCATCATATCTTCTACCAAATCATCCGCGGCATCTTGCATCCAACTTTCTTCAGCATCAATAAGCAATGCGACATCTTTTTGATGGGCAGTTTTACAAATCAATTCAAAACGATCTTTTACTTTTTTCCATTCTATTTCTTCCGCTGGCAAAAGTGTAACCTTCGCTCCTACTTTTTCATATAAATCGAGTCGCCCCAAACCAGTCGGTTTAAATACTGCAAATGGAATAGCTTGACGTTCTTTAGCAAATTCGACAGTTTTTAATGTCATTTCTAAAGCCGCATCAAACTGTACTTCTTCTTCTTTACCTTCTACAGAATAATCCAAAACAGACGAAACTCCTTTGGTGTACAATTTATCCACCACCGACAAACAATCTACTTCATTGACACCGCCGCAAAAGTGATCAAAAACAGTCGCCCGAATCAAACCATCTACCGGAAGATGGGCTTTCAAAGCAAAATTAGTCACTGCCGTTCCAATGCGAACCAACGGCTCATTGGCAATCATTTTAAATAAAAAATAAGCTCTATCTAATTCAGTATCGCTCTTTAAAGCAAAAGCAACTTCTGTGTCGTTGAAGATTTTTTCCATAATATCGATTTGTCGAACAAATATAACGAGAGTTTCTGCAAAAAATAACTAAAAGAAGACTGTTTTCTTACGAAAATCGCATGTAAAAATGTAATTAATTGGTTAACCACAAATTACGATATGATTTGGTCTTATCATAAACCGCTGCTTGCTTTTCAATGTTAAAGTAACGACTTTCCCTAGGATCATTGCCTACTCCAGCAATATACGCCCAATTGCCCCAATTACTGCATTCATCGTAATCTACCAATTGCTGCTCAAAATAAGCCGCGCCGTAACGCCAGTCTAATTTTAAGTCGTTGCAAAAATAACTCGCAACATTTTGTCGACCACGATTACTCATAAATCCAGTCAACTTCAATTCAATCATATTGGCATTGACGAAATCTTCTTTGGTAGTTCCATTAATCCATTGCTGAAGTAGTTGATCACTGACCGATTTTGGAATTTCTTTTTCAGCAGCAATTCCGGAAGGCTGAAACATCTTCGACTGGTGTTTCTTAAACATAAACCGAAAGAAATCTCTCCACAACAATTCAAAAACGAGCCAGTAGGTCGATTCGTTTGCCCCAAATTCCGATTCGTATTTTTTGAGTTCATGGTAAATGAATCTAGGAGAAATACAACCCAACGCCAACCACGCAGAGAACTTTGAGGAATAATTCGCGCCAATCAAACCGTTTCTAGTTTCCTTGTAATTGGAAATACTCTTTGTTTTAAAAAAATAATGATTCAATCGGTTGATTGCTGCTGTTTCGCCACCTGTAAAAGGCAACACAACCCGAGCGTCCATTTTGGTAAATTCTAATCCTAATTCTTCTAGTGTCGGCCAGATTGCCGCTGGTATTTCAGGTGAATTAATCTTTCCTGGTTTCGCAAAAATATCCCTAACAACAGCATCCTTTTCCGTTTTCTTTCTGAAATTGGTAAACACATCCGGAATATCCTTTATTGAAAAAGGCAAATCCTCGGCATGATACAAAGTGCTTGTACTATATGATTCAAACTCGCATCTCAACTTAAACAAGCTATCAACTACCTTTTTCTCAGACTGCTTTTCTTCCTGCGCCACTTCACGTTTTGCATACACTTTGGACACTTTGAACTGTTCTACAACTTTTGCAATTTCAACTTCTGGTTTTCCTCTGAGAATAAGTAATCCAGAACCTAGGTCACGTAAGTTTTTATCCAAATCCTGCAATGATTCCAGTAAAAACTGGGCTCTAATGCTACCTGTCTTCTTAAATCCAAAAGAAGTAGTTGCAAAATGAGCATCATCAAAACAATAAACGGGAATAACTTCATCACTTTGCGCAATGGCTTTTACCAGCGTTTCGTTGTCTTCAAGTCGTAAATCAGTTTTAAACCAAACAATAGAACGTTTCATAATTCATTAATATTTTCCAAATAATAATTAGCTTGCTTCAACAATGCCGCTTTGGCATCGGGTTTCATTTTTCTCCAAACATTATACATCATGCCTATTCTTGGATTCTTACTTAGTTTTTCTTCATTTCTATCGTAGAAATTCCAATATAAACTGTTGAATGGGCAAGATTTTTCACCAGTTTTTAAAGTCTTATTATAAAAACAACTCCCACAATAGTGACTCATTTTATCAATGTAGGCGGCTGAACTTACATAAGGTTTCGTGCCAACAATGCCACCATCGGCAAACTGACTCATGCCGCGAGTATTGGTGATTTCAACCCATTCGATAGCATCGATATAAATGCCTAGATACCACGCATCAACTTCATCAGGATGAACACCTGCCAACAAAGCAAAATTGCCTGTAATCATCAACCGTTGGATGTGATGTGCATAAGCGTAATGCAGCGATTGGTTAATTGAATCTTTAAGACAATTCATTTTCGTTTTTCCAGTCCAAAACCATTCGGGTAATTTTTCCTGATTATCAAAAAAATTCATTGAAGCATATTCAGGCATTTTCAACCAATAAATTCCTCTCATGTATTCGCGCCAGCCAATGATTTGACGCACAAAACCTTCCAATTGATTGTATTCGATTTCATTCGGTCTTTTACGCCATTCTTTAATCGCACTCTCGATTACTTCTTGTGGTGAAATCATTTTTACGTTCATCGAAAATGAAATTCGGGAATGATATAAAGACCACTCGTTTGGGGTCATTGCATCTTGATAAGAACCAAAGAGATGCAGACATTCCGTTACGAAAAACTCCAATAGTTGCAACGATTGGGTTCTGTTTATAGGCCAAACAAAATGACTTGCGTCAATATTTCCAATTGTTCTTATATCTGTCTGTTCTAGTTCTCGAACAATTGATGCAATATCATTATCAAATATTAATGGCTCAATTGGTTTGTGGTTTTTGGGCAATTTTTTCCTATTCTCTCCGTCGTAATTCCATTGTCCGGTGACTGGTTGCAAACCTTCCATCAAAACATCATGCTTTTTTCGTAAGGCACGATAGAAACTTTCTAAAAGAAATGATTTTTTACCTTCAAAGAAACTTCCCAATTCTTCCCTAGTGGTAAAAAAATGTTCCGAATCAACCGCAGCACTTGTTACTGCTATAGATTGACAGAGATTTTTCAACTGTTGATCAACTCGATATTCATCAGGCAATTGGTATTCAAAATGAGTGAACGAATTTTTCGAAATTAGACACTGAATATTCTTGTCAAAAGACTGCTGATTGTCTTCATCATTAAGTTTTATGTAAATAACTTGATGATTATTAGCTGCTAATTCGGTGGCAAAAGCACGCATCGCGGCAAAAAAACCGACTACTTTTTGAATGTGATGTATCGCATAATCTGTTTCTGTTCGGACTTCCATCAGAACATAAGTTACATCGCTATCAAAACGTTCAAACCAGTAATGCTGGCTGTTGAGTTGATCGCCCAGAACTAATCTTAGAATTTTAGTTGCCATTTAATTTATTCATTCTGCATTGATTACTGCAGTACTTTACTTCATCCCATACTTTTTCCCATTTCTTTCGCCATGAAAAAGGTTTGTTGCAAACCACGCATATTTTATTCGGCAGATGTTGTTTTTTAACTCCTCTCATTGGTAAGATGCAATCTGTTTCTTTTCCAATCTACTGATACAGAAGAACCTTTCGCTAAAAAGACCGCTGTTGGTTTAGTTTTATTAAGCACAGAAAAAGCAGAACCATACATGGCAATGAAATCACAATTAATATTGTAATTCAACATAGTACAAACTTTCCAACTCGGATGTTGCAAATGATACTCTTCTGTCGTGCATTCATTCACTTTGGTGTAACCGTAATAATGTTCGTAGATAAATTCCTCGAGAGAATTGTGACGCATTTCTTTTGAGGCCACTTCGGTCTCTACCAAAATATGATTCCATTTTTTATCCAGTAGCCATTCAAATTTTACCTGCTGTTTTTCTGAAAATCGATGGATGAAATGTTTGGTTGGTACTACGGTATAATGTTCTTTATATAATTTGTTCGCCATCCAAGCCACGATGCGATAGGGAATCGTTTCGTTGATAAAAACAACACCACGTTTGACTGTCGTTCCTTCTTTTCGCTTTACATAAAACCGTAGATTAATTTCTTCAAAATTCCCTAAATACGGAATCGGAACTTTAAAAATTTTGGTATTTTTAAACATAAAACCAACTAAACTCACATAGGCTTTTCCATTAAACAAATCGAGTTCAACACCTTTGGGCAAAAAGGGCAACAGTATTTCTGGATCAATTTCGTAATTGACCATGATGATGTTTTCCCAATTTGCTTTTAAAAAAGTAGCCATTATGATGTTTTATTAGATTTAAATTTCTGCTTCGAGCTATTGACATGCTTTTTTAAAATTCGACTTCCTTCTTCCCTAACGTCGTCATTCTTGCGAAAACTCCAGACAATATCGCTGGCGTATTTTCTTGTTTCTTCTATATTGACAATTGGCTTTGGATAATCTTTTCCAATTTCACAGTGATAAAATTGTTGTTCGATGGGATTTAACTTCCACGGTTCGTGAATTAGATTAATAGGAACTTCTGCCAATTCCGGAATCCATTGTTTGATAAAAACACCCTCAGGATCATGTTCTTCAGAATTCTTAATGGGGCTGTAAATTCGAATCGTATTAATTCCAGTCGTCCCGGATTGCATCTGTAATTGCGGATAGTGAATTCCAGGTTCGTAATCTAAAAACTGTCGCGCTAAAAAATGCAATTCACGCCAATCTTGCCACAAATTGAACGTAAAAAAAGAAACCACCATCGCCCGCATTCTAAAATTGAGATACCCAGTAGCTACAACGCATCGCATACACGCATCAATAATTGGAATACCCGTTTTTCCTTCTTGCCAGGCGTCGATATAACTTTCGTTTTTGGGTTTTACCAACGAATCGTATGCTCGATTTACATTTTCAAATTCCATTCGGCATTCGTCTTCAAACTTTTGTATAAAATGACAATGCCAATGCAACCTTGAGACAAAATTGAGTATCGCTCTTTTGTTTTTGGAACTTTCATAATGTTGATTTGTATACTGATAAATCATTCGCATGCTAATATTCCCGTACGTCAAATAAGGTGACAACCGACTACATCCTTTTCTACTCAAACTTGGTTTCGAGATATGTTTGCTGTAGTTGACATATCGCTCTTTGACGAAACTATCTAAATATCGCCACGCATAGTTTTCTCCACCTGCTTGAAAATTTTTGTTTCGAGATGTAATTTCTTTACTTAGATTTTCACCTTTTACCGCATTATAAAAATTTGCTTCTAAACGCTCTAATTTTAGTGAATTGAGATCTATTATTTTTGGCGCGGCTCGCATTACAGATTCCCATCTTTTGTCCCAATCACTTCTCGATTTAAGTTTCCGAATGACACCATGCATTTGAAATTGTTTCCAATCTATATTACATTCCTGAAAGAAAATATCCATCTCTATATCGCGATCGTAGGTCACTTTATTACCTATTTCTTGGTGGGAAAAAACGGACTTCACGTCATAAATTTGAACCAATTCCTCAAAAACAGTTTTGACTTCATTTTGAAAAAAATAAATCTTCGCTCCAATTCCGTCCAATTTTATTTGCATGTCAACAATCGACTCATAAATAAAGCGCCAATGACGGTTATCAGAATCATCATAATTCATCACTGACGGCTCAAAAAAATACAGCAATAAAATGGGTAGATTTTCTTGTTGTGCCCAATAGAGTGGTTCATGATCTAAAAAACGTAAATCACGTTTGAACCAGACAATATTAATAGCTTTTTTACTCAATTTACTTTAATGGATGTTAGCGCTTTGTTGGGCTTTGCATAACTTAACCGGTCGATCTGAATGGTTTTATGATAGCTATCCAAACCAGAACAGGTAATCGATGCTGCTTTCTCGATATTTAGGAATCCATCTTCTTCAAGACAATCCGACGGAAAGTACACCGCTTTGACTTCACCAATCACCAGAACTGTGTTATTGATAGTAAGATCAACTTTCTCCTTGAATTCCATAGCAATTTGCACTTGACTTTCCGCTACAAATGGTGCAAAAAAATCATTCTTGTGTTCCACAGTCAATCCAGTCGCATCAAATTCTGAAATGGCTCTATCATACCTAGCCGAAGTCTGATGGGCTTGTCTGTAAATTGATTCATTAATATGATTGACTGTAAAAAATTTCGTCAACAAAATATTTTCTAGAGAATGACGCTCAACCGCACCAGGACGAAAAATAATTCCCAACAGTGGAGGATTGCTACCAATGTGAATGAGAGAACTCACAATAGCCAAATTGGTTTGATTCAAATTATTTTGTGTCCCGATTAGACAGACACTCTTAAAGCCCGCTATGCTATTCACAAAATGAACGCGTTCCTGCTTTTCCATGGTCATTATGGTGTCGAAAGTGATTTGTTTTTGCATTAGTAAGGAGCGTAAATGAATTTGAGATGTATTTTTTTAAAGTAACGAAACCCATTTTTTGTCGCTGTTCAACTTAAAAGTTCCGATATGTTCTTTATTCCATTCCAGTGGAGAAATTAGAGAAAGAAAATTAATACCATCTTCCCCTCGATACAAATGATAAATCTCACCGATTACGGGTTCAAATGAAAATTTAGAACTATAGACCAGCTCATTCCATTCGTATTCCTGCATTAGATTTTGATATTGAACTTTAAGCTCATTGAACTTATTTTCAAACTCCTTATTCACATTACTGATGCCACGACTTTTCCACGAAACAACATCATCAACTTTTATAACAGGCGCCCCAACACTCGATGCGTAAGGCAATAAACTGGCATGGTAACCTTTTTCATCAGAGTACACTACGTTGTCAGGAATTTCGTTTGTCATTTTGATTTTACCTTTTAAATATTCTTTCTATCGCTTTGAAATTTTGTTATTCGATATGGCTCTTTGCAATTTGCATTTGAATCGATCAATTCCGTCAACTCTTGTTGCAGCATGTTTCGTTTTGCAATTTTCAACACGCTTCCGCCATAATTTATAACTGCTGAACTTTAGTTCTTTTTTCATTAAAACTTTTACATCCGACTCTAAGAGACCAAATTGAAATCTGATTGCATCAAAAGGCGTTCGGTCTTCCCAAGCCATTTCAATAATTCGATCGATCTCTATGTCACTCAGTTCTCGCTGTTTTGGCATTATATTTTTCTGTTTATTTATTTCGAAATAAAGTTCAACAAAATTAACCTTTTATCCAGACAAGAATCAAAAAATTTTCATAAAATTGAACCACAAAAAATAAAGACTATTCGAGAAAAAATACCTTATTTTGCCAAATACTTTCAAAAACCATGATGCAAACCATTCAAGCCAATGGCTACTCTATTTTCTTTTCCGAATCTGGTTATGAAGCACTAAACCAAAAACTACAAAAAGAAAAGTATTCTTCCATTTTTGTGCTCGTTGACAGTCACTCCAATGAATGTTGTTTGCCACAATTTTTGCCCTATTTAGCCACAGACATTTCAATTGAAGTCATCGAATTCGATTCGGGTGAAAGTTCAAAAAACATAGAAATTTGTGTGCAAATTTGGGAAGCACTGACGGAACTCGGGGCAGATAGAAAAAGCGTTATTATCAATTTAGGCGGTGGCGTCGTAACTGATTTGGGTGGATTTGTCGCTTCGACTTTTAAAAGAGGCATCGATTTTATTCATGTTCCAACCACACTTCTTGCCATGGTTGACGCGTCAGTTGGAGGTAAAAATGGTATCGATCTCGGCAACTTGAAAAATCAAATTGGCGTAATCAATGTGCCGAAAATGATTATCATCGATTCGACCTATCTCGAAACATTACCGAAAAACGAAATGCGCTCTGGTTTAGCGGAAATGCTCAAACATGGATTAATTCAAGACGAAGCGTATTGGAAGCAATTTATTGATTTAAATCAACTCGATATCGTCGATTTTGATGCGTTGATCTACCAATCAATCATCATTAAGAACAAGATCGTCATGCAAGACCCGACAGAAGATGGTATTCGCAAAGCCTTAAATTTTGGTCATACGTTAGGTCATGCGATTGAAAGCTACTTTTTGGAAAGTGAACATAAAGCGACGCTACTACACGGCGAGGCTATCGCAGCTGGAATGATACTTGAAAGCTTCATTTCTTGGCAGAAAAAACTCATCCAAGAGCAAGAATATCTCGAAATAAAAAACACCATCAACCATATTTTTGATCGAATCGATTTTGAAGAATCTGACCTAGAACCAATACAAGAGTTACTCATACACGATAAAAAAAATGAATACGGAATGATTCAATTTGCATTGCTTGATTCGATTGGTAAAATAAAAATTAATCAAACCGCTGAAAAAGAATTAATTACAGCTGCTTTTTTAAATTATAAAACTTAATATTTTTTTAATAAAAGGATTGCAATTCACTTATTTTATTTTTTACATTTGCGTCAATGAATGAAAACCGAAATACCGAAACATCCTCAATCTTTGAAACAATTTCAAAGAAATCCTATCTTCATTTTTTGAAGCATGTTTTGGCTTTAAACGGTAATTTACATTTTGAAATTTACATCAATACCAAGCAGTATAGCGAGAAACTTCCTATTATATTCGCTAATATTCGAGTTTGAATGACGATTAAAAATAAGCCTCAACTTTTTTTAATCCAAATTTAAACACAGTCAATGAATACTAAATATTTCGATCTCATCAATCAAACGTATTATTTCCCACAAGAAGAATTTTCTTTAAATAAAGACAACCTACAATTTCACAACATCGATTTGATGAAATTGGTAGAACAATACGGTACACCGCTAAAATTTACTTATTTACCGCAGATTTCCAACAACATCAAAAGAGCCAAAAACTGGTTCCGAAATGCGATGGAAAAAAACAAATATGACGGTAAATACTATTACTGCTATTGCACCAAAAGCTCGCATTTTCAATATGTGATGAATGAAGCGTTCAAGAACAATATCCATCTTGAAACCTCTTCTGCATTCGATATCAACATTGCGGAAAATCTACTAGCAGAAGGAAAAATAAACAAGTCGACTTATATCATTTGCAATGGTTTCAAAAGAGACCAATACATTCAAAATATTGCGCGACTCATCAACAACGGCCATAAAAACGCCATTCCGATTATTGATAATTACGAAGAACTCGATTTATTGCAAGCAGAAATCAAAGGAAAATTCAAAATCGGAATCCGAATCGCTGCCGAAGAAGAACCGAAATTTGAGTTTTATACTTCAAGATTAGGAATAGGATACAAAAACATCGTGGCGTTTTACAAGAAGCAAATCCAAGAAAATAAGAACTTGGAATTGAAAATGCTGCACTTCTTCATCAATACTGGAATCAACGATAACGCGTATTATTGGAACGAACTGGTAAAATGTATCAAAGTATATATTGCGCTCAAGAAAGAATGTCCAACTCTAGACGGACTTAATATCGGCGGCGGTTTCCCTATCAAAAATTCCCTTGCCTTCGAATATGACTACCAATACATGATTGATGAAATCATCAATCAAATCAAAATTGCTTGCGAAGAAGCTGAAGTAGATGTGCCGCATATTTTTACCGAATTCGGTTCATTTACTGTTGGAGAAAGCGGCGGAGCAATCTATCAAATCCTCTATCAAAAGCAACAAAACGATAGAGAAAAATGGAATATGATTGACTCGTCTTTCATCACCACTTTGCCCGACACTTGGGCGATTAACAAGCGTTTCATTATGTTGGCTGTTAACCGTTGGAATGATCAATACGAACGCGTACTATTAGGCGGAATGACTTGCGATAGCGACGATTATTACAATTCCGAGCAAAATATGAACGCGATTTATTTGCCAAAATACAATAAGGAAAAACCTTTGTACATCGGATTTTTCAACACCGGCGCCTATCAGGAAACCATCGGCGGATACGGCGGATTGCACCACTGCTTGATTCCACAGCCAAAACATATCTTAATCGACCGCGATGAAAATGGCATCTTGGCGACCGAAGTTTTCTCGGAACAACAAACCTCAGAACAAGTTTTAGAAATATTAGGATATAATAAAAAATAAATTATTTTTGAAGAAGAATTTTTAGGAAACGGAAAGCCTAGCCCTGATAGCAGTGGAAATCCTTTTTTGTTTTGTCACCCCGAGCGCAGTCGAGGGGCGCGTTTTACAAAACAAAAAAGATTGCAACGGATAGCAGGAAATAGCTCCTAAAATCAAAAACACCATCACAATGAGTAAAGGACCTATCAGTCAATTTATCGAAAAACACTACCTGCATTTCAATTCTGCAGCCTTGGTCGATGCCGCAAAAGGCTACGAGCAACAACTCGCGAACGGCGCCAAAATGATGGTGACCTTAGCTGGTGCGATGAGCACCGCAGAAATTGGAAAAATATTCGCCGAATTTATTAGAAAAGATAAAGTGCAAATTATTTCCTGTACTGGTGCTAATTTAGAAGAAGACATCATGAATTTGGTCGCGCATTCTCATTACGAGCGTGTGCCACATTACCGCGATCTTACTCCACAAGAAGAATGGGATTTGTTAGAACGCGGATTAAATAGAGTTACCGATACTTGTATACCTGAACACGAAGCATTTCGTCGTTTGCAAAAACATATTTACAAGATTTGGAAAGATGCTGATGACAAAGGAGAACGCTATTTTCCGCATGAATTCATGTACAAAATGCTCCTTTCTGGTGTTCTAGAAGAATATTACGAAATAGATTTAAAAGACAGCTGGATGTATGCCGCTGCTGAAAAGAATTTGCCTATTATTGTACCAGGTTGGGAAGACAGCACGATGGGAAATATTTTCGCTTCGTACGTTATTAAAGGCGATTTGAAAGCCTCGACGATGAAGTCAGGAATTGAATACATGACGTTCCTAGCAGATTGGTATCCAAAGAATAGCAAGAATGGCGTTGGTTTCTTCCAAATTGGTGGTGGAATTGCGGGAGATTTTCCGATTTGCGTCGTACCGATGTTGTACCAAGATATGGAAATGCATGATGTTCCGTTTTGGAGCTATTTCTGCCAGATTTCAGATTCGACCACCAGTTATGGTTCGTATTCTGGAGCAGTGCCTAACGAAAAAATTACCTGGGGTAAATTAGATATCAAAACCCCGAAATTTATTATTGAATCAGATGCGACTATTGTTGCTCCTTTAATTTTTGCTTACCTACTTGATTTATAATATACTATGAGAAGAATTATTGTTGATTACTCAAAATTGACTAACGAAATTTTAACCTTATTGGTTGATAAATTTCCTGACGGATATGATGATTCTAACATTATCCGATTCAGAAATGCCCACAACGAATTAATCGAAGCAGTCGAAGTACGTACTGAAGATACCATTTACTTGGTAAAAGTAAGCACCAAACTTGCTAGTAGATTGGAAAAATTTGATGAAGAAGATATCGATGATATTGTAGAACCAATCGATGTAATTAAAGACATCGATGAAGATGCAATAACCGCAGAGGAAGACGAAGAAGAAGTAGATGTGACAAAAGATCCTGGTGGCTCAGATGACAGTGATCCTGACGACGACGACGACGATGACGAAGACGATTTTGACGACATCGCTGATGATGAAGACGAAGAAGATGAAGTATAAAAGATAAATGAAAAGGAACTCGAAATGAGTTCCTTTTTTTATAGATATCTTTCTTCAAAAACCCTTTGATGATGGTTTTGATGCCCGATAATTACAAAACCCAAGGCACGCACCGACATAGGATTATTGGAAGCCGTTCCAATTCTAACCAATTCCTCGTCCGAAAAAGTTTTAAATAAAGATAAAGTCGATTGGCGAACAACGGCCAATTCGGTCAACAAATCTTGAATACTTCTTCGATTTGCCTTGGCCTCAATCACATATTCGTTCTCATCAAAACTAGGTAAAGCTGTTTGGTCGTTTCTAGAAAATCGCAAAGCACGATACGCAAAAATTCGCTCTGCATCTATCAAATGTTGCAGAATGTCTTTGATGGTCCATTTGCCTTCTGCGTATTGATAGTCAAATTTGTCCATTGGAATATTTTGCACGAATTTGATTAAGCGGTGAACAGCAATTTCAAGTTCTTCTATTAAAGTAAATTCATTGGAAACAGATTGAACATAAGACGAATAATAGCTCGCATATTCGTTTGATTGCAATTGATTTGATTTCATAAATAAATTTTAAGCGGAGTTTCTACTCGCATTCGTATTTCCAAACAAAGAGCGTGTCACTAATTTTTGGTATACTTTAATTAGCTTCTCATCAGGTTTGGCCTCTTGTCTTAACTGATGAATGCGTGACAACGCATATTGCTGCACAGTCAATAATGGCTTGACAATATTTTCACGCACCACAATCGACGCTTTACCATCGGGATAATTCTCCATCAATTCTTTGTGTCCCGCAATTTTAAGTAGTAATCGTTTTGTTTCCAAAAATTCATTGTAAATGATTTGCCAAAATTCACCAAACTCTGGATCGTCTTTCATATAAGCAGTCAAGGGGAAAAAGGATTTTGCCAACGACATCATACTATTCTCCAGTAAAGTTTTAAAGAATAATGAACTATCAAACAAATTTTGGACTTTGTCCCATTGATTGGAATCTTCAAAATGTTTCAAAGCCGTTCCAACGCCAAAAAATCCAGGAACATTTTGTTTCAGTTGACTCCAAGATCCCACAAATGGAATCGCTCGCAATTCGGAGAAATTCAATTTTTCTGAGTTTTTTCGCTTGGCAGGACGACTTCCAATATTTGTTTTGGCATAATAATTCAACGTGCTCATTTGTTCTAGATACGGAATGAACTTCGGATGCTTTTTGAAATTAGAATACTTTTCAAACCCGACGGCTGCCAATTCATCGAGAATCAATTTTTCCTCTGTGCTTAAAGAAGCTTGCGTTTCAGCAAATACTTGATTCGTTGCACCCGCACTCAATAAGTTTTCCAGGTTAAAACGGCAAGAATCTAAAGTTCCAAAGTTGGAACTGATTGTTTGTCCCTGCACCGTCACTTGAATTTCTTGATTTTCGATAGAAGATCCTAATGAGGCGTAAAACTTATGAGTCTTTCCTCCTCCTCTAGCGGGCGGTCCGCCACGGCCGTCAAAGAATATCACTTTTATTCCATACTTTCTCGAGATGGAAGTAATTTGTTCTTTGGCTTTGTATATACTCCAATTCGCCATCAAATAGCCGCCGTCTTTCGTTCCGTCTGAGAAGCCGAGCATCACTGTTTGTTGATTTCCACGGCGATGTAAATGCTTAACATATTCAGCACAATTGTACAATTGTTCCATAATGGAAGCTGCATTCTGAAGATCGTCGATTACTTCAAAAAGTGGCACAATGTCAACAGTCGGTTCTTCCCATTCACATTGACGAATTAGCGCAAATGTTTGAATAATTTGTAGAGCGCTATCGCAATTACTGATGATATAGCGGTGACAAGCCTTCTCGCCATTCTTGGCTTGAATTGTTTTCATTGCATAAATCGAAGAAAGCGTTGCTTGTGTCATCTCGTCAGCAAAGTCCGATGGAATTAATTTCCCTTTTTGTGACGCAACGAAATCGAGTTGATTGGAAGAAGGAATTGCAAGTCCTTTGTTCATCAATTCGTTAAATACCAACTCATGTATCTTACTGTTTTGGCGAATATCCAAAGTAGAAAAATGGAAACCAAATAGCGTAACTTTATTAATTAAGGTGTTTAATTCGTCCAAATACAACGATTGGTGCTCTTCGACAATCAAGGTTTTAATGTCTTGCAATTGTCTACTGAATTCATCTAACGTTATATAAATTTCACCAACTGAATAAAAAACAGAACGATAAATCTTCGCCTCTAAGTCAGCAATTAAAGCATCTACTTTAGAAAAAGTGAGTTTTCTTTTCAACTTTCGAATGTCTTTGTAGTAACATTTCAAAATAGAGGTTCTTAAACGATCTGCAACACTTAGCGTAATTTCTGTCGTAACAAATGGATTTCCATCACGGTCGCCGCCTGGCCAAAACCCCAATTCAAATATCGGATTTTGGACTTTTTCGTTGTCAAAAACATTTTTTTGAATATAACTTAGTATTTCACCGCTTGTCTCATAGAATACATTTTCAAGATACCATGTCAGACTAACTGCTTCATCGTAAGGACTGGGTTTTTGTTGCTTGATAAAAGGTGTTTTACCCAATTGAGAGAGTAGTTCTTTGATCTTAACCAAATCATCTGCTCGAATTGCTTCAGTCAAATCCGTAATAATTCCAAGAACAGCACCAGGATAAAACTGTGTTGGATGTGCGGTCAATACTGGCCGAACTTTAAATGACTCTAAGAAAACTCGCAACTCCTCCAATTTACCTTTGTCTTCAGCATTTTCCTTGATATCTCTCAACGAGCCCTTTCCTTCCAAATTATTGACTACGGAGAAAGCAGCGTCTTCAATCGCATCAAAAAGTACAATTTGTCGTTCGATGTATTGTATAAAACGAAATAATAAATCGATTCGCTCCCATTCCGAAGTATTGTCTAAATATTTACCACTAAAGAAATCTACAATCTGAATTGGCGTTTCATGCTTCTTAAAACCTTTCTCGCAAACTTCTGTAAACAAAGGAAGTAGCACTCCCGTATTATCAATCGAAGCAAATGGCAAAGTCAGAAATACACTGTTATACACTTGGTATTTCGACAATACATTTTGATTAAATCGTTCAATTTTAGGAAGCGTGTACATACTAATTTGGATTTAAAAATAAAAAACCCCAAGCGTCAACTTGAGGTTTCATTATAAAATGCGTTCAAGTTGTTTACATATTCTTAAAAATGGTATGCATCAAACGTTTTTTATCGTTGATACTTTCCTCAAGAGAAATCATGGTTTCCGTTCTGTAAACACCTTCAATATCATCAATCATGAAAATAACTTCTTTGGCATGTTTGGTATCTTTTGCTCTGATTTTACAAAAAATATTGAATTTACCAGTTGTTACTGATGCTACAGTAATGTATGGAATTTCGTTAATTCGTTCCAAAACAAATTTTGTTTGAGAAGTATTGTTTAAGAATACTCCAATGTATGCAATAAACGAATACCCTAATTTGTCATAATCTAAGACTAAAGAAGAACCCATGATGATGCCGGCGTCTTCCATCTTCTTCACTCTTACGTGAACGGTTCCGGCCGAAATCAATAATTTTTTTGCAATATCAGTGAAAGGAATTCTAGTGTTGTCAATCAACATATCTAAAATCTGGTGATCCACTTCATCTAATCGAAACTTACTCATAACTATAAAATTGTTTGTTTTTTGTTTATCGCAACAATTTAGAAAAACAAATTGAACTATTTACTACAAAAACCTAAAAAAATTAATTTAACGGCAAACCATTAACAATTTTGATGTTTTTATCTAAACAAAAATCAGCTTTTTCATTTAATTTCGGTATACTAACTTCTTCGTTTGAGTAAAGTGCATTTTTTGCATCAAATTCAAAATGTCCAAAATAAGAATCCAAAGTGCCTATTTCTGCGAAATAAGCTTCAAATAAAACCTGATTTTCAATTAGTCTTTCTCTAAATTGAATGGCAAAATTCGTGCTTTTTATAATACCATCATAATTTATTTTGACATTTTTATAAACAATATCGTAAAAAACGACTTTATTTTGAGGAATTCTCAAGTAATCTTCGTTTTTGTTATTAACTATAACGTTTTCGTAAATATGCTGTAAACCGGCAAGTAATGATAGAAAAATGAATTTTCTAGTTTCTTCCCTTTGATAATCATTCGCGAAATGTCCCGCTTCAAAAAGAATTGTCGGCACAGCCAAAAACTGAAACGTATCGCCCACACAATTTAAATTAAAGGCATCATCAAATCGACCTACTTGATTTGGGATAAGTTGTTGTAAAGTATTATTCATGGCGACGATGACATCAACTGCCCGTAATCTGGTGTCATTGTACTCACATTCTTGATTGTAAGCTGGTGCCAGAAAGGAAACTGTCGCTGGTTGACCCGTATTTCCTGCTCCAAAAATCGTTCGTTGATCGTGCAGGTTGAAGCAGTAATCTGGTTGAAAGTCATCAAACGCTTTTCTCAAAATCTGACTTTCTGGTTGCGACAGATTTTGCGCGTCTCGATTCAAATCAATCCCATTGGCATTTTCTCTGGTATACGCCAATGCGCCGTCTGGATTCAGAATAGGAAAACACAACAAAGTAAAATGACTGAGAAAAACCTGCGCTTCTTTGGTTCCGCTATTCAAAAACAAAAGCAAATCCAAAAGCGCTTTGGTGGTGGTACTCTCGTTGCCGTGCATTTGCGACCAAAGTAAGATCTTCGTTTTTCCAGTTCCTATAGTATACGAGTAGATGGGATTTTGCAGCACGGAATTTCCTTCGACTTTCAGTTGATCGTTGGTATTCCATTTTTGAAGCATTGGTTCAACGTCCTTTAAAGTAACATATCTGCCTTGCACACTTTCTAACTTAAATTGCTCGTTAATTTCTATGATACTCATATTACCTATTTAAAAATATCTATTTTGAAGCATCAATAGATTTATATTCAAAACTTTTTTCTGGCACTTTCCCTTTCACATTCTCAAAATGCGGCATTAACATTTTTAAATCTTCATTAATATTTCCGGTTGGAAAAAATGGTTGACCAATGTGAACTTCTTTTTGCCCATAATTGAATGCCACTGGGATAATGGGAACTTTGGCCTTTAGTGCAATATAATAGAAACCCGTTTTCAATTCTATTACTTTTTTTCTTGTTCCTTCGGGTGAAATCGCCATCCTAAAAAAGTCTTTCTCTTCAAAAATGGCTGCGATAGAATCTACTTTATTCAAGCCACCTGTTCGATCGAGAGGTGCTCCGCCCATCCATCTAAAATACCAACCAAATGGAAAACGAAACAACTCCTTTTTTCCAACAAAATTCATTTCTAAGCCAGTTATTCCGCGAGTGAAAAGCCCTAAGTAGAAGTCGTGCCAACTCGTATGTGGAATCACCATCAATATGCACTTTTTAATTTCGGGATTGATGGCACCTGTAATCTTCCAACCCATCAAGCGACAGAAAATAAAGTAATAAAGACTTTTTTTCATCTTAAACTATTTCTGTAAAATTAACATTAATCTCTTATTTTTGAAGAAAATAATTTTAATGTTACGAAGACTTCTAAGTTATCTTATACCAATCAACGTTTATCAGAAAAATTCTGCGATTAGTAAATCGATTGAAGTCAATTGGAACAACGGTGAACTCGTAATTGATTCTAAAAACACCAACTATTCGTATGGGAGTTTGCAACGAATTCTGCGTATTGGACTCAAGGGCATTGGTTTTGAGAACATTCGAGAGATGGAGCGTATTCTTGTTCTCGGTGTTGGTGGCGGCAGTGTTTTTAAGACATTGGTGGATGAAATAAAATATAAGAAGGAATTAATCGGTGTAGAAATTGATGCGGAAATGATTCAAATCGCCAATGACTATTTTCAATTAGACAAAATACCGAATCTTACAATCATCATTGACGATGCTTTTGAATTCGTTTTAAAAACTAAGAAAACATACGATTTGATTATTATCGATATTTTCGAAGATACCAAAATGCCGAATTTCCTTTATGAAAAATTTTTTATGCATAGAATTGTAGACTTATTAAACAACAACGGATTTATTTTGTTTAACACCATGCTTTTAGACGAAAAGCATAACCAAAAGAATATAGCATATATTAAAGAATTTAGCGCAAAGTCTTATACAACCTATTCTATACCAAGAGTAGAAAGACACAATGAGATTATCATAGTTCAAAAGAATAATTCTGAATAACCAACGTTTTCTACAACCATTAAAATTAATCCATGCAAAATAAATCAATCCTAGTTCTTGTTTTCGTTCTATTGACGACAGTTGCTTTCAAACCAAAGAAAGAAAACAAAACAACGAAAGCGGCTGAGAAAATGCAGGATTTCGTCATTGATATTTCTAAATATTCAAGAACAATAGATAGTAATTTCATAATTATTCCTCAAAACGGGCCAGAATTGGCGTTTGAAAAATTGAATACGGCAGGAAAATTTCGCAAGTCGTACATGGATGCCATTGATGGTATCGCTGTCGAGGATTTGTTTTATAATGGAAAGCCAAAAATCGACAACTATCGCATACAAATGTTAAGAAAACTGCAGGCAGAGAAACAAGTGATGGTGTCGGATTTTATCACCAATGACGACGCGGTTGAAGCTGTGAAAACGCAAAGTTCAAAAGAAAAATTTTTGCTATATCCTCGACTGAGCAATAATGAGCATTATCGTGAGATTCCAGAGGTGGTTCCCAACGAAAACAGCGATGATATTCTAAAATTGAGTGATACCAAAAATTACCTGTATCTGATTAACCCAGCTAATATCAGAACGAAGCGTGCTTATTTGAAAGCCATTGCAGAAACCAATTTTGACATGATAACCATCGATTTATTTTTTAATGACGAACCACTAACTGCCAAAGATGTTGAACAGCTTAAGAAAAAAGCCAACGGAGGAAAACGCCTTATTATTTCATACATTAATATAGGTGCAGCAGAAAACTGGAGGTATTATTGGAATAAAAGTTGGAAACTCAACGACCCGATTTGGCTCAAGAAGAAATACGTTGGCTATGAAGACGAGTTTTATGTTCAATTCTGGCATGAGGACTGGAAAAAGATTATCTACGGGAATGACAATTCTTATCTTAAAAAAATACTTGACGCTGGATTTGACGGTGCTTTTTTAGACAATGTGGAAGCCTATTATTTCCTGTTTAATAAGTAAAATAACTTTTGTTTCTGATCAAAATTATTGTACTTTTAAGTGCCACGAAACCGTTTTGATTACGAACCTAATATAGTAAAACATGCCAAGACCAACACAATCAATATTAGCCAAACTCTTAATCGGAAACGTATCACGACTGCCGCAATCCAAATACAATCCAATTCAGAAACGAATACTGAATATCAAAGCGATTTGGAACAACGATCATCAAGATGACAATGGAATTGAAAAAATAATTCGTTTGTTGCTCTCCTTTTCGCAAATGCTTTTTCCTGGAATTTACATCAAGTTTTTTGCTTCCAAAATAGGAAATGCATACGAAGATTTGGCTCTTGATTTATATGTTCTATTAAAAGTGAGCTTCCCTTTAGTTTTGATTTTATACGATTGGCATCAATTTCCTGTGCTAACTAGCATATTAGTGTATCTTCTTCTAGAAACTGTCCTGTATATTCCAACACTGATTTTTGCTTCAGATTTGTTTTCACGACCGCGATCGTACAAACGTTCAATGTTATTATTGTTCTTTAATTATTTGGAAATTGTTTTGGCATACGCCGTACTGTACTCCAACGGAAATCACCTGAACAAACCTTTTGTTCATTGGTTTGATGCGGTTTATTTTAGTATCGTCACCTCTTCCTCTATTGGCTATGGCGACTTCTATCCTGTGACGACCTACGGCAGATTTCTCGTCAGCACACAAGCCTTGCTGTTCTTGTTCTTCGTTGTTTTGTTCTTGAATTTTTTCTCGACACAAATCAAAAGTAAAGGCTATTTTGACCACGAGAATAAGGAATAATTACAGTAGTTGTCTTGCCTTTTCTAAATCTTCCGGCGTATCGATACCAATGCTAATATGCGTAGTTTCGACCATTTTAATGCGTTTGCCAAATTCCAAATAACGCAATTGTTCGAGTTTTTCAGAAGCTTCTAATGACTTCATCGGCAAATGATAAAAATCAATCAAAGCCTGTTTTCTAAAAGCATAAATGCCAATGTGTTGAAAATATCGAACCCCAACATTTTGCTCGCGAGGATACGGAATTACGGAACGTGAAAAGTACAATGCCATCCCATTTTGATCCACAACAACTTTTACATTATTAGGATTATCAATGTCATTTTCGTCTTTAATTTCACGCATTAAAGAAGCCAAATCGATTTTCCCATCCACATCTTTTCTAAAAACGTCAATCACTTTTGCCAAAGAATCTTTGTCGATAAAAGGTTCATCGCCTTGTACATTCACCACAATATCCACGTCCAAATTCTCGACCGCTTCTGCAATGCGATCGCTGCCTGACTCATGTTCTTTGACGCTTTTGATGGCTTTTCCGCCTTGCGCTACAATTTCATCAAAAATCAAATCCGAATCGGTTACGACAAACACTTCATCAAACAATTGCGTGTTCACAGCCGCTTCATACGTGCGAGTAATGACGGTCTTTCCACCTAAATCCTGCATTAGTTTGGCAGGAAATCGGGTTGAAGCGTAACGAGCGGGAATAACAGCGATGGTTTTCATTTTGGAGTTTCTGAATTTGATGCCGCTAAGATACTGAGTTTTGTTTTTGCCACAAAGACACGGAGTCGCAAAGTTTTTTTATTGTTAGAAGCTGTATCCTGCTATCCGCTATATCTTTTTTGCTTGTCACCCCGAGCGCAGTCGAGGGGCTTTTCTTAGCAAAAAAGGATGCCGCTGCTATCAGGGCTAAGGCTTCACGTAAACCAAGAAAACCTTTGTGACTTAGCGCCTTCGTGGCTACTCCTCCAAAAAATTCTCATCCTTAAACCCAATCAAATACAACTTATCTTTAGCTCTTGTAATCGCAGTATACAACCATCGAATATATTCTCTATCGATGCCATCGGGTAAATACGGTTGCTCTATAAACACAGTATTCCATTGCCCACCTTGCGATTTGTGACAGGTGATTGCATAAGAAAATTTGACTTGCAACGCGTTAAAATACTCATTCTCCTTGACCTTTTGAAACTTCTTATATTTTGTTTCGCCTTCGTAATCTTGCATCACTTCTTGGTACAATCGGTTGGCATCGTCATAAGAAAGCGACGGCGATTCGCTGGTAATCGTGTCCATCAGCAACACCGTTTCAAAAGGCTTCTGGTTCGGATAATCGACCATTCTGATTTTGACATTAGCGAATTTGAATCCGTATAACTCTTTGATATTGAAAATCTGCAACACCTCGATAATGTCACCATTGGCAATAAATCCTGCTTCATCGGATTCTTTCAACCAGAAATAATTGTTCTTCACGACCATCAAATAATCACCAGTCGAGAGTTCACTTTCCTTATCCAAAATCTTCATGCGAATTTGCTGGTTGTATTGGTTGGCGCGTTTGTTTGAGCGCACGATAAAAGCCGTGTCTTCAATACTGTAATTGCTATACGCCGAATTGATGGCATCTTGAATATCGTAGCCATCCGTCAATCGGACAATGTCGGTGAAGTGTTTCAACTGAAATTGAAAAGTATCGAAAAAATCATCCTTTAACAACTCACGAAGTTCCGTTGCATTGTACAAAATTCCGGAATTTTCTTCTTGCCGCATGACTTCGTCGAGCTCGATGTGTTTGATTTCTTTGTTGTAGTTCAATCCCAACGAATCAATGTCAAGTGCAGGCGAAATAGACAAATTGACCGGAGGCAACTGCGCCGTATCGCCCAACAAAATCATCTTACAATTGACGCCGGCATACACATAAGAAATCAATTCATCCAACAAAGAACCGTTGTCGTAAAGTTTGCTTTCCTGATTGACATCCGAAATCATCGAGGCTTCATCAACGATAAAAATCGTGTCTTTGTGCTTGTTGGGTTGCAGGGTAAAACTCACGCCGCCTCCACTACTCTTTTTTGGGAAATAAATCTTCTTGTGAATCGTAAATGCTGGCTTTTGCGAGTAATTGGCAATGACTTTCGCCGCGCGACCTGTGGGCGCCAATAGCACATATTTCTTTTGAATTTCTGCGAGATGATTGACAATCGTTGCAATAACTGTAGTTTTTCCTGTTCCGGCATAACCTTTTAAAACAAAGATCTCGTCCTTATTATTATTGGTAATGAACTCCGCAATTTGTTGAAAGAAAATATCCTGTTTCTCCGTAGGTTGAAATGGAAAGTTTCGGATTAGAATGCTATAAAAATTGGGAGAAGCCATTGGGTTATTTTGTAACCGCAAAGTACGCAAAGTTTTTTTGATATGGCGCGCAAAGATGCAATGGCGCAAAGAAAATAATTGCGTCAAGTCTATGAAGTAGCATAGCCCTGATGGCAGCGGCTATCCTTTTGCGGCGGCGTTCGACGCAAAAGATAAGAGCGAACAGCAGGACCCGAGCTCCTGAAAGGGCGAATCGGCGAAGCAAACAGCTCCTAAAAAAAATCAAAAATCATCTAAAAAAATTGTAAGTTTGTCGCATTCGATTTTGAAACGAAAATCTACTTTATGTTAGTCAATGCTGCCAACATCACGGAAAAGAAATACCAAAAACTGACAATTAACGTGTCTTTGACTGGGATGTCGTTTTGTACTACTGATACGTTGAACCATAAAGTTTTAGCGGTAGAAAGTATCGATTTTGACACGGCGAATCCGAATTTTAAAATTGAAGATACAATTACAGAACTGCTTACAAACAATCCTGTTTTTAAGGAACGTTATGACGAAGTTGCAGTGTTGTACGACAATCACCTTTCTACCTTTGTTCCGGAGCCACTCTTTGACGAAAGTTATTTGGGAAGCTATTTACAATACAACACCAAAGTCTATGAAACCGATTTTTTTGATTTTGATACGTTAACCATTGCACCGATTCACAACGTATTTGTTCCTTATGTGAACATCAACAATATTTTTATTGATCATTTCGGAACTTTTACCTACAAACATGTTTCGACAGTTTTGGTGTCGCGTTTGTTGGAACGCTCTAAAAACAATGATGATAAAAAGATGTTTGTGCATATGGCATTGGGTCATTTTGAAATCGTGGTCGTGCAAAATCAACATTTATTGCTTTACAATACTTTTGAATATAAAACACCTGAAGATCTCATTTACTATTTGCTTTTTACCGCAGAACAATTGAATCTGAATCCCGAAATTTTCAAACTAGAATTTCTAGGAAACATCGCTGAAGATGATGCTTATTTTAAGATTGCGTACAAGTACATTAGAAATGTTAGCTTATTAGACGTCAAAGATTTACAAGAAAATAACTCGCTTGCTACTTCAGAAAATTTGAAGCATTTTATCCTCTTACAATCGTGAGAATTATTTCTGGTAAATTCAAAGGAAGACGTATTTCTCCTCCCAAAAACCTTCCCGTTCGTCCGACGACTGATATGAGCAAAGAGGCATTATTTAATGTCTTAAACAATCATTTTCACTTTGAAGATTTAAAAGTCCTTGACCTATTTTCAGGAACAGGAAACATCAGTTATGAGTTTGCATCGCGCGGTAGTAAAAACATTACGAGCGTCGATGGCGATTTCGGTTGCGTGAAGTTTATCAAACAAACCGCTGCTGAATTCGACTTTAATATTGCAGCTATCAAAAGCGATGTGATGCAATATATCAAACGTTGCAACTCCAAATACGACATTGTTTTCGCCGATCCGCCGTACGCCTTAGATCAGAAATCTTTTGATGCGATTGTGCTCGCCGTTTTTGAAAGCGAATTATTAGAATCGGAAGGCATGATGATTATCGAACATTCCAAATACACCAAACTCGATCACTTGATTCACTTCTCGTTTAAGAAAAGTTATGGTGGTTCGATTTTTAGTTTTTTTGAAATGAATTCTGAAGAAGGTGCTAAGGAATAAGAGATTTAAGGTGCTGAGGTAGTAAGGTGCTAAGGTTCTGAGGTACTAAGTTGCTGAGGCAACAAGGGACTGAGGTTCGGAGGTTTTTCTTGGTTTGTCTGAAGTCTAGCCCTGATAGTAGTGGAAAGCCCGCAGCGCAGCGAGGACTTGCAGCGGATAGCAGGTTCCCGGCTCCTAAAAACCTTAGAACCTTAGCATCTTTTCAACTTAGAACCTAAAAAATAAAAAAAAGCAGACCTATAAGCCGGATTCTGTACCCACAAAGTGAGTCCTTATCATTTATCTAGACCAACAATTACTCATTGGTTCGAGCTTCCTACCCTTCGACAACGGGCGAGAAACCCTTAAATGCCGATATACT
>CANGTL010000019.1 GCA_947456815.1 Flavobacteriaceae bacterium | reverse complement strand
CTGCCGAGAAACAAAACCAAAACTAAAATAACGATTAATGCACCCTCTAATAAATTGGTTGAAACCGTACTAACAGTTTTCTCAATTAGTTTGGTTCTATCTACAAATACATCAATTTTTACACCTTTTGGCAAAGATTTTTCGATGGATTTCATTTTTTCCTTTACTCGTTCAATTACTCGTACAGCATTTTCTCCTTTCTGCATTAAAACTACTCCACCAACGGTTTCGCCTTTGCCGTTTCTTGTCATTGCTCCGTAACGAGGTGCAAAACCAAATTTAACTTCCGCAATGTCCTTTATTAAAATAGGAACACCTGTATTGTTTTTGACTACAATATTGTTGATGTCTTCTAGGTTTTGAATTAATCCTTCTCCACGAATGAAATAAATATTTGGACCTTTATCAATGTAGCTTCCGCCTGTGTTTTCGTTGTTGTTTTGCAACGCATCAAACACATCGATTAACGTTAGATTGTTAGCCGAAAGTCGTTCGGGTTTTACTGAAACTTCGTATTGTTTTAGTTTACCACCAAAACTACTCACATCAACCACGCCAACTGTTCCCAATAATTGACGGCGCACAATCCAATCTTGAATGGTTCTTAATTCGGATAAGTCATATTTTTCTTCATATCCTTTTTTTGGCACTAAAACATATTGAAATATTTCGCCAAGTCCTGTTGTTGGCGGTAATAATTCAGGGGTTCCGTATTGTTTTGGAATATTATCGGTAGCCGTTTTTATTTTTTCATCTACTCGCTGACGAGCAATATTAACTGGAACGTTGTCTTTGAAAACAATCGTAATTACCGACAAACCCGAACGGCTTGTACTTCGTAATTCGACCATATCAGACAATGATTTGAACTCGGTTTCTAATGGATACGTTATAAACTGTTCAACTTCTTGGGTAGCCAAATTAGGAGTATTTGTAACTACTTGCACTTGATTATTGGTTACATCGGGCAACGCATCGACACTTAATTGTGTGAATGAATAAATGCCAAACAAAACAAATATCGTCAACAAAACGCCTGTAATGAGTTTGTTGTTTACGGAAAAATTAATGATTTTATTTATCATCGTAATAGTATAATGAATGAGTAATTAGGCACTAATGCCCATTGAATACTGTGGAAAATCCACAACTCTGTAACCCGAAATTACTCGGGCTTCATTATGCTATTTGAGGTGGTTGCCAAATACTTCCGAAGAAATTGGAAGCAAAAACGTATGTGTAAGTAGGTAATTTTGTTTTAATACCTTTTGATGGTATCGGAAAATTTATTGTATCAATATGTAATAGACTAACTATTTGCGTGCCACAACAACTGCAAATACAAAAAGGAGAACATAAATCATTTTCCTTATCGTGAGAATGGTCTTCGTGGTTTCCAGTAAATTTTGTTGCATTATGCGCAAAGCTACTTACTTCAATATCTGCGCAAGGCAAACACGAAAGTGCTATTATATAAAATGATATTATGATACTAAATAATTTCACGAGTGTAAAAATAGGATATTTTATTCAATGATTATCAATGTGATGAAAAATGCTAAGAATTGGGAAAATTGGAAAAGGAATTATAATCATTTAAAAAAATGATTATATTGCGGTTTAATTTGAGTACACAAAACGGTACACGATTTTCTACACATCAATAACATATAGGGTTTTATTTCTATAAAATATGAAATTCATAACCCTGAGGTCACGGGTTCAACTCCCGTCCTCGCTACAGAAAATAAAAATCTCTAAACAGGAATGTTTGGGGATTTTTTTTTTGCAATTCCTCTGAGGTAATAGTCGTAAGACTTACCATTTCGATTTTGTTGACTGTCTTTGTCAATGTTGTTGCTCAAATTGTGAAAAGTGACTAGAGAATTTCGTCGACCGATGATTAAATTGTAAATTAATTACCGCGTAATAATAATCCCGTTGCATTATTTCGATTTTTCTAACGTTTAAACTGAAGTCAATCAAATATAAAATGTAATCTTTTACGTATATATTTTAAATTTTAATGTATTTTATCGAATAAATAAGTTTATTGTCGATGTAATTGCAAAAATCTCTGAAATTTACATTCCCCAAACAAAACTTCTCGAATTCAACTCAACATTCTATTAACCTACTAATAAAATGTGTATGAATGCAATTACCCAAAACCCAAAAAATGCAATCGGGTCAATAGGTTTATCTCTAATAACCCTATTACTCTTCTCCCAGTCTCAAAAAGTAAAAGACTATTTTCATGAGACAAATATCGAAAATCTAGTAGGAAGTTTTTCGAAACAAAATACTACACAAACAAATATTCCTTCTTATGCTAAAGTAACAGCAGCAAGTCCTACGTTTCTTGATAGCGACAGCGACGGAATCTTCAACTATATAGACGCTGATGACGACAACGATGGTATTCCCGACGATATTGAACAAAGCAATGCATCGAGTTCTGTTTTGAGCGGACAAGTTGCCGTTACACTATTAAATGAAACTTTCGGTGTTGGCACTACGAGAGGAAGAATTTACGACAATGTCCCCACCGCGAGTACCACTTATTGTTATGAAGATGGTACGACAGCGCAAGCAGCAGACGAATGCGACACCAATAAAGATTTAAACGACGGTCAATATACCATTAGTGATAAAGCAGGAACAACTGCTGTCGCGTCGTGGGCGCCTAGTTATTGGTATCAAGGTGTCGATCACACTACAGCAGATACTAATGGTAAAATGGCGCTTTTTAATGCAACACCAGTAATTACAGATGAATTTTACAGAACTATAGTTGAAGGTGTCATTGCCAATGCGCCGCTAACGTATAGCTTTTGGGTGCTTAATTTAGACCGCTCTGATGCTCCAGGTATTGGTGGTCGATTTAGACCAAATCTTACCGTTGAATTCCGCGACCTAAGTAATAATCTTTTGAATACCATTACAACCGGAAATATTGCACCAACTACGGCTGGAAATCTAAGCGGCGATTGGTATCAATTTTCGGCAACATTCACACCAACCACTGGTAGCGTATCAATCATATTCAAAAACAACCAAGTAGGTGGAACTGGCAACGACCTGGCTTTGGATGATATCACTATTACACAATCATTAGTAGATAGTGACCAAGATAGTGTTGCAGATGTTTACGATTTAGATTCCGATAATGATGGCATGGGCGACATTATCGAAGACCGCTGGAACGCATTGAGTTCTGGGTATGACCGAATGGATCTTACCTCTTCAATTTGGCTAGATGCAAATGGAAATGGCTGGCACGATACTGCTGAAGCTTGGTATGCGGTAAATACATCCGCAGACTTTGATGGTGACAGCGTACCCAATTATCTCGATTTAGACGCCGATAATGACGCATTATTTGATGTCGATGAAGCCGGAATTTATTACGGAGATGGCGATATCAACTGTGACGGAGAAGGCGAAGGAACCGATAGCGACCAAGACGGAATTCTCTCGATGTTCGATACATTCTCTGGTTTCGGAAATTTAGGAAAAGTCCTGCCGTTAGATACACTTTCTTCAGGCAATCCCGATTTTCTAAATGTGCAATCCAACTCTGGCGTCTACGATATCAACACAACCCTATTTGCGTCTCTTGATTCGAATAATGATGGCATCATTGACGGAACCTCAGATGTTGATCGAGATGGAATCCGAGATGCTTTCGACACGGATACCAATTATTTTGGTTCACCAAGAGATCTAAACCGAAAACTCTATCTAGATTTTGACGGGAGAAATGATTACGGTCAAGGTTCCGCAATTTTAGGTGGATTATCTAGTGCAAGTCTCATGGGCTGGATCAATTTGAACAACGCTTTTTCTTCTGACGGAATAATCATGGGTCAAAATAGGTTCAATATCCGCATTAGTAGTTCACGAAAGTTAGAAGCGGTGGTCAATGGAACGACATTAACTTGTGACACCAATATTCTAAATACAGCGCAATGGTACCATGTTGGTGCGGTATACGGTGGTGGTTTACTAAAATTATTCATAAATGGCGAAATGGTCGCAAGCACAGCAGCTAGCGGATCTATTGCTGCAGATGCAACGGCACTAACCATTGGGAAAGACCCAAGTGCTCCAACAAAATACTTTAAAGGAAAAATAGACGAATTGCGCGTCTTTAATGTCGCATTGACAGACGAACAATTTCAAAGAATGGTGTATCAAGAAATTCAAAATACGGCCTCTCAAGTCAGAGGAGCAGTTATCCCAAGAGATATTGGTGCACTGCCATTTGCAAATCTACTTCGCTACTATCGAATGGATGTCTATAAAAATGACATCATCGACGACCTATCTACACCTAGTTTTGATACTGGAACCGGAATGAAAATCTACAATAACAAAACGATAAATGTGCAACAAGCGCCAATGCCATTTGTGACAGAAAGAGCAGGTGATTTCGCAACTGGGGTAAATAGCCCTACAAACGAAATCAGAGGCATGGACATCATGGATCAAGATTGGTCTATTGTTCAAGTAAAACACAACATCTCAGAAACCGCGGAAAATACGGATCTAGGCATGATTGTCAATCCTGCAATCATAGTTACGATGAATAACGACACGAAAATTCAAAACGATTGGTATTTACAATTGGACGGTAAAATCGACTTACAAGGTAAATCACAATTGGTTCAAACCACTAATAGCGATTTGGAAGTGAGTAGTTCGGGATCGATTGAACGAGATCAACAAGGACAAGCGAATAAATTCAATTATAACTATTGGTCATCACCCGTAGGCGCTATAAATAATAGCAGCAATAATACATCGTATACGGTCGATCAGGTTTTACGAGACGGAACAGATCCGAACGATATTCATAACATCACATGGACAACAGGTTATGACAGCGCTCCCACTACTCCAATTACATTGAGCAGTTACTGGATTTTTAAATTTCAAAATTTATCCCCAATCTATGCCAATTGGGAAGCTGTAGGAGCGAACGGAACACTGTTCTCGGGCCAAGGATTTACGATGAAAGGTATCGATAATGGACAAGAAAGCCAAAACTATACTTTCACTGGCAAACCTAATAACGGAACTATTTCGATACCAATTGCAGCGAATAATTTAAACTTGTGCGGAAATCCTTATGCTTCCGCATTAGATGCAGATGATTTCATACTTGACAATCTAACGTCAACTACGGGTGCGATTTATTTTTGGGAGCATTATAACACGAATCCATCCCACATATTGTTAGAGTATCAAGGAGGATATGCGGTTCGAAATCTAATTGGTGGTATTCCTCCAGTTTCTCCAGCGGGCATAAGCGGACTGGGTTCAAGCACCAGAATTCCTAGTAGATACATTCCGGTTGGCCAAGGCTTCTTAATGTACGGAAGTAACATAGGTGGCGATATTGTATTCAATAACAACCAAAGAAATTTCGTGAAAGAAACAGAGGCAAATTCCAATATTCTCTTTCGCCAAAATAGAGATACGATTGCTGACATCTCTAGAGGGGAACTACAGGACCGAAGACGCCGTTCGTGCCCAAAAATTCGCTTAGGTTTTACAAGTCCTAATGGGTATCACAAACAAATTCTTCTGGGCTTTATGAATGAATTAGCATCCGCTGGAATTGACAAAGGTTACGACGCCCCGCAGTTAGATAACTTAACAAACGATATGTGCTTCATTAATAATAACGTGAAACTAAGTATTCAAGGCGATGGCTATTTTAACCGATCTAGAGTTTTTCCCCTTTCAGTCAAAACAGATAGCGATGGGCTAGTGAAGTTTACGCTCGATGGCGTAGAAAACCTCGAAGACAATCAAAAAATTTTCATCTATGATGCCGTCGAAAACCGATTCTACAACATAAAGAATGAGCCGTTCGCGGTCAATTTGCAAGCTGGAAATCTTGACAATAGATTTAGATTGTGCTTCAAGAGAAGTACTAATACAAACAACAAAATAGAAAATAGTTCTGCAGTCGACGTGTCTTTAGTAAATAATGACAAAACCATTATTATAGCTAAAAACGATGCAGATACTGTCGTTCAATCAGCTACTTTATATAATATGCTAGGACAGTTTATTGTTGAATGGAAGTTAAATGAAAGCAACCAAGATCAATTTGTCGAAATTCCTGTAAATGACATCAGCCAAGGAACTTACATCTTGAAAATAAATACTAGTAACGGTAACGTAGGCAAGAAAGTCATTATCCATTAAAAACCTCTAAACTAGAGAATTATAAATAAAGCTTCTTCATGCAAGAAGCTTTATCTTTATCTTAAATTGTAAGAAAAAAAATTCAAAATAAATAAAAAAAAGCATTTCATCTATTTTTTATGCTTTTTATCGATTAATAATTTTGTAAATTAAAATCACACTATTACTTTTAACTGGTTAAATGATTACAATTACCCAAACACACTTTTTAAGGGAAAGGAAGTTATGAAAACAACATTATTCTTAAAAAAGAAAAACCTATTACTATTTAGCCTACTACTTTTAAGTGGAATTGGCTACTCTCAAATATCACAAACCTACAACTCAGATGGTACCTTCACAGTACCAGCAGGTGTTACCACAGTTTCCGTGCAAGCATGGGGTGCTGGTGGTGCTGGTGGAGGAAATACCTTTACTAGTGATGGCGCTGGTGGTGGTGGTGGTGGTGCTTATAGTATTGCACCTGCCCTTGCTGTTCCAGCAGGTACACATACTGTTACCGTCGGTGTCGGGGGTACAGGTAATGCTGGAGCCGCCGGAAATCCAGGAACAGATTCATGGTTCATTAGCAGTACAACAGTACTCGCAAAGGGCGGTGCTGGTGGAAATCCTCCAGTAAGTGGCAATGGTGGAATCGGCGGTGCCGGTGGTTCAGCAGCTGCAGGTTTTGGTACAACAAAATTCAGCGGAGGAAACGGAGGAACTGGAAGAGATAATAGCACAGGCCGTGGTGGTCCAGGGGCTACGTCAGCAGGAACTTTAGGAAACGGTCTTTCGGGAGCTGCAGTTTATGCAACTATGACTGCGCCAACACCAGTACCGACAGGCGCTGGAGCAGGTGCTGATGGAGGGAACACTTCACTAGACGGTATAGCTAATATTTCTGCTCTAGGCGGAGGAGGCGGTGGTGCCGGAGATAAAAACAATGCGGGGTCTCCAAATACAATCGGAGGAGATGGAGCAAACGGTCAAGTAATCATAACCTGGGTTTGTCCTACGTATGCCTTAACTGCTGCTGCTTCAAACAATGGCCCTTTTTGTAATGCATCTGCTTCTACAATTACATTGCGTTCATCTTCATTACCTACTGGAACTTACAACGTGACTTATAATCTATCTGGTGCTACAACAGCAACCGGAAATACAGCTACTATGACATTTACTGCTGGTAGCCCTGGAACTGGAACATTTTCCACAACCTCTTTAAATATAGGAGCAACTACTGTTACCATTACAAACCTTTCTTCAGGAGCTGGTTGTAATACAGTAATTTCAAGTTTCAATACAACGGTTGTTACTGTGTTAGCTCCAGCGACTTCAGTGGCGGGAACAAATATATCAGGTTGTTCAACTGCTTCCTCGTTTAATGTAACAGCAGGTTCTAGCGCAACAAACTACACATCAGTACTGTGGACATCAAGTGGGACTGGAACTTTTACAAACGCTAATTCATTAACACTTTGTACTTACACACCAAGTGTTGCAGACATCGCAGGAGGAACGGTAACAATTACTTTAAGCGCAAGTGGAAATGCACCATGCGGCGTTGTAACTTCATCTAAATTCCTTACTGTTTACCAACAACCAACAGCGGTTGCCGGTTCAAATATATCCACTTGTTCTGCAGCTGGTGCTGTAAATATCACTTTTGGATCAAGCGCTTCAAATCATTCAAGTGTTACTTGGACAAGTAGTGGTACAGGAACTTTTGCAAATCCTAATTCATTAAGCACTTGTACTTATACGCCAAGTGCGGCAGACATCGCAGCGGGAAGTGTTACTTTGACATTAACAGCTAACAGCGTTGCATGTAGTTTTGTAACTGCAACGAAAACCCTCACAATATTAAGTTCACCAACTATAACAAGCACAACTCCTGGATCAAGAGTTGGATCTGGAACGGTTACCTTAGCTGCAACAGCTTCTGCAGGTACAATATCTTGGTATGCCAACCCAACTGGTGGAGGATCATTAGGAACTGGAAATAGTTTTACAACTCCGGTCCTATTTAATACAACGACTTACTACGTAGAATCTTTCAATGGTACTTGTACTTCTGCTCCTAGAGTTGCAGTCACTGCTACTATTTTCATCAATGAAATTGATGTTCAAGGAAATGCCGTTTCAATCGTTGATGGAGACATAACGCCTTCAGCAGCAGATTGGACAGATTTCGGAACTGCTTCTACAAGAACTTTCACCATACGCAATACAGGCTCAAGCTCGTTAGCAATCGGAGCAATAACTTTTTCAGGAGCAAATCCTGGAGACTTTGCTGTAACTACGAGTCCAAGCTCAGTAATCGGAGCCAGTTCAAGCACTACTTTCGTCGTGACGTTTACGCCATCGGCCGTTGGTACTCGTACAGCATCTATTTCTATCGCAAATAATGACCTTGATGAAAATCCATACGATTTTTCTATCCAAGGAACTGGATTAGCACAAGAAATCAATGTACAAGGTAATGCAACTTCTATTGTTGATGGTGACATCACGCCTTCGGTAGCAGATTGGACTGACTTCGGAACAACTACAGCAGTTTACGGTTCAACAACAAGAACCTTTACAATTCAAAATCAAGGTGCCGTAAACTTAACCGTTGGAGCAATTACATTCACAGGAACTAATGCTGCCGACTATACTGTTACAACTCCGCCAAGCGCAACTGTTGCGGGTTACGGAAGCACAACGTTTGTCCTTACTTTTGTTCCTGGTGCCGCCGGTGTCAGAACCGCTACAATGAACATTGCTAATAACGATACCACCGAAAACCCTTATGATTTTGCGTTGCAAGGAACAGGAACAGAACCAGAAATAAGTGTTCTAGGAAATGCCGTTGATATTGTAGATGGCGATATAACACCAACTGCGGCAGATTGGACTGATTTCGGTACAACAGATGTCAATACAGGAAGTATCACTAGAACTTTTACAATCACTAATACTGGACTTGCCCCTTTAACACTTGGAGCAATTACTTTCAGTGGTACAAACCCAGCTGATTTCTCTGTAACAACAGCACCAAGCGCAACAGTTGCCTCCGGATCTAGCACCACTTTTGTAGTTACATTCGACCCTACAGCAGTTGGTGTGAGAACTGCAATAATCAATATAGCAAATACTGACTTAAACGAAAATCCTTATAATTTTACACTGCAAGGAACTGCTACAGCTCAAGAAATGGACGTTCTAGGGAATGCGACTTCTATTGTAGATGGCGACACTACTCCTACTACAGCAGATTGGACTGACTTTAGCAATTTAACTACAACAAGAACATTTACAATTAGAAATACAGGAACATCTCCGCTTACTATTGGAGCAATTACCTTTACTGGACCCAATGCTGGCGATTTTAGTATCTCTAGCGCTCCGGCAGCCATTATCATTGCAGGAGCTAGTAGCACATTTACGGTACTTTTCACTCCTATCGGAATTGGTACTAGTAATGCTACGATTTCAATTGTTAATAATGATCCTAATGAAAATCCTTATGACTTCGCCATTAGCGGAACAGCAATAAATAATGAAATAGACATTCAAGGAAACGGGGTTTCAATTGTTGATGGCGATATTACGCCAACTACGGCAGATTGGACTGACTTTAGTACTGTTGCTACATCACGAACATTTACTATTCTTAATACTGGTGCAACAGCACTAACAATAGGAGCGATTACATTTAGCGGAACAAACCCTGGTGACTTTTCTATAACAACACCGCCAAGCGCCTCAGTAGCAGGATATAGCAGTACTACATTCGTTGTACGTTTTACACCTGGTGCTGCCGGAGCAAGAAGCGCAATCATGTCGATAGTTAATAATGACGCCAACGAAAATCCTTACGATTTTACTTTGCAAGGAACTGGTGTTGCTCAAGAAATTGATATCCAAGGGAACGCTACTTCTATTGTTTCAGGCGACCTTACTCCAACTACTGCCGACTGGACTGATTTTAGTAATGTTGCTATTACCAGAACCTTTACGATCAGAAACACGGGAACGATGAACTTGACCATTGGAACGATTACTATATCAGGAGCGAATCCTGGTGATTTTAGCATCTCAACGGCACCAAGTGCCATTGTAGCTGGAACAACCACAAGTACATTTGTTATTACATTCGCACCTACTGTTGTTGGTGTTAGAACTGCGACAATAACTATCCCAAACAATGATAGCAATGAAAGCTCATATACTTTCGGTATTAGCGCAACCTCAACAAGCGAAATAGCAATTTCGGGCTTATTCACAAATATTGTAGATGGTGACGCAAGTCCTTCACAAGACGACTGGACAGATTTTGGTTCGGTTTCTATCGAAAACGGAAACGTATTAGCCAATTATGTAATTACCAATACAGGTACAGGACCTTTGGTTCTTGGCGCAATCACAATTGCAGGAGCCAATGCTAGTGACTTCACTGTTACCAGTGCGCCTGCAGCCTCAGTGGCGTCAGGAGGTTCCACAATTATGCAAATATCTTTTAACCCTACAGTTCTAGGCGTTAAAACCGCAACAATTTCGATTGCTAATAATGATATTGATGAAAACCCATTTAACTTTTCAATCACTGCAACAGGTGTTAGAACTTATGTAGATAGAGATGCTGATAACGTAACTGACAACTTCGATTTAGATGATGACAACGACGGTATTGTAGATACTTTGGAACAAACAAGCTGTCTGGCTTCTCCGTTTGCTAGTGCAATCACACAAACATTCTTGAACGAAACTTTTGGAACTGGAAAAACTAGAGGTCTGATTAACATTAATATTCCTGGTGCTTCTACGACTTCTTGTTATGAAGACGGAATTGCAGGAAATCCTAATAACTGTGGTACCAATGGTTCCATTCGTTTGGATGATGGTGAATATTGCGTAAATTACTATATATCACATGCTACCGATGCGGCGTACCCTGAAAGCGTGCACCAAAGTTTGGCTTGGACAGATCAATTAGATCATACTCCAGCGGATACCAATGGTAGAATGGCGATATACAATGCCGATAATACTGCGGGAACATACTTCTATCAAGTATTAATAAACGGTGTACTGCCAAATGCTCCTATATCTTTCGGATTTTGGGTAATGAACATCATGCGACAAGGTAATCTTGGCGGAACTATTAGACCAAATATTACCATTGAATTCCGAGATATCACCGATACAATGCTATATACCTCCTACAATACCGGGGACATTGGTCGATGTTCTGCATCAAATCCTCTGGATAATACTTGTGGACCAACACTTTCAAATTGGTTAAACTATACGACCACAGTAAATCTTGGAAATGTAACTAACTTTTTGGTAAAAATTAGAAATAACGCTCCAGGAGGTGGTGGAAATGACTTTGCGATGGACGATATTTTAATCATACAAACGTACTGTGATTGGGATGCTGATGGTGTTGCAAACTTATTCGACTTAGATTCAGATAATGACGGACTTGCAGATATCGAAGAAGGTGGGTTCAAACAATATAGTAGTGGTTTGTCTAGAATGAATATGGCAAGTTCAGCAACTTGGACTGATGCTAACGCTAATGGTATGAACGACCCAATCGACCCAATTTATACGGGAGTAAATAACGCTATTCCAGATACAGATGGTGATGGCGTGAGAGATGCTGTCGATTTAGATAGCGATAATGATAGCTTATTTGATGTAGATGAAGCCATTGCAAACATGGGAGACGGAGACATCAATGGAGACGGACGCGGCGACGGTGTAGATACTGATGTTGACGGAATCTTAGACATTTATGATACCTTAATCGGATCTGGAACGCTGGCAAGACCTTTCGCACAAGATACCGATAGTAATGCAACTCCAGATTATATGCAAGTTGACTCTAATAGCGACGGTATAATGGATATTGCAGGATCATTATACAGCACACTTGACGCCAATAATGACGGTCGAATTGATGGATCGGCAGACGTCGATAAAGACGGAATCACAGATACGTTTGACACCAATATAGGTGTGTATGGTTCTCCAAGAGACCTAAATAGAAAACTATATCTTGACTTCGACGGACGAAATGATTACGGACAAGATGCCACAGCTTTGGGTGTTCTTACAAACGAAACCATCATGGCTTGGATTGATTTGAATAGCGCTTTCTCCGCAACCGGAGTAGTAGCTGGACAACCAGGTTTCCAACTGAGAATTAACAGTAGCAGAAATCTGGAAGCAGTAGTCAACGGTTCGACCATAACGTATTCTACTCCAGTAGCTCCTTATACTTCAGCGGCTTTGAACACCTCACAATGGTATCATGTTGGCGCAATGTATAACGGTTCAACGGTAAGATTATTCCTTAATGGTGTGATGGTTGCCAGCGGTGCAGCTGCAGGTAACATTGCTTCTGCTGCATTGACATTAGGTAAAAACCCAAGTGCTGCTTCAAACTATTTCAAAGGAAAAATAGATGAGGTTCGTATATTTAATGTTGCCTTAACTGATTTGCAATTGCAAAGAATGGTATATCAAGAAGTGCAAAATACCGCTTCGCAAGTGCGCGGTACAATTGTCCCTAAAGACATCCAAACACTTCCTTACGCTAATATGTTAAGAAACTACAGAATGGATGTGTATAAAGATGATATCGTTGATAACATTACCACCGCATCTTTAGATGTAGGAACCGGTATGGAAATTTATAACAATAAAATAATCAAAGCACAAGAAGCACCTATGCCTTTCGTAACAAGAACAACAGGAACTTTTGCTACAGCGGTGAATGATGCTACAAAAGACATTCGTGGCATGGACGTAACTGACTTTGATTCTTCAATCATTCAAGTACAACACAACATTACTGAAACAGCCAATTCAACTGACTTAGCGATGTTTGTAAACTCTGGTGTGACAATTACAATGAATAACGATACAAAAATTCAAAATGATTGGTACTTAGATTTAGACGGTAAAATCGACCTTCAAGGAAAATCACAATTGGTTCAAACTGCAAATAGTGAATTAGACGTTACTAGTGCTGGTTCAATCGAAAGAGACCAAGAAGGACAAGCAAATATGTTTAACTATAACTACTGGTGTTCACCCGTGGGAAGTTTAAGTACAACCGCTAATAATACGGCTTATACCGTAAGTGGTGTAATGCGAGATGGAACAGATCCAAACAACATTCAACCAATTACATGGACAAGTGGATATAACGGAGCAGCAACATCGCCTATTACTTTGAGTAGCTACTGGATTTTCAAATTCCAAAACTTGTCGCCTCAGTACGCTAATTGGGCAGCTGTAGGACAAAACGGAACATTACAAGCAGCTCAAGGCTATACTTTGAAAGGAACGAGCGCTGCAACGCCAACACAGAACTATGCCTTTGTAGGTAAGCCAAACAATGGTACAATTACAACTCCAATCGCAGGTGGAAACCTAAACCTATGTGGAAATCCATATCCTTCCGCACTTGATGCAGATGCGTTCATTACGGCAAATAGTGCTGTTATGACAGGAGCACTATATTTCTGGGAACATTACAGCACTAACACTTCTCATAATTTGATTGATTATCAAGGTGGTTATGCAGCTCGAAACTTGGTTGGAGGAACTCCGCCTGTGGCACCAGCGGGTATTAGTGGACTAGGAACAAGTTCTAGAGTTCCAAGTAGGTTCATTCCTGTTGGACAAGGATTCCTGGTTTATGCAGGCTCAACTGGTGGAACCATTACTTTTAATAATAACCAACGTGCCTTTATTAAAGAGAATAATGCTAGTTCTAACATCATGTTTAGAAACAATAATCAATCGGTTTCAGTGGTAGATAGAAACTTTGACAATACCGAAGATGAAATAGTGGATAACAACAACTTCGCTAAAATTCGATTGGGCTTCAATTCTGTAAACGGATACCACCGTCAAATACTACTCGGATTTATGGATAACTTAGCAACAGAAGGTTTTGACCCTGGCTATGATGCAGCACAACTCGATAGTCAACCGAATGATCTTTACTTTGTCAATTCTGGAGCAAATCTAGTAATTCAAGGTGTAGATGCGTTCAACGCAAGTAAGATACTTCCACTGTCGGTAAAAAATGGACAAGAAGGTAACGTACAATTTGTCTTAGACGCTACAGAGAACTTTGATGACAATCAAAATATTTACATCCATGATAATGTGACGAACCAATACCACGATATCAGAAATGGAAACTTTGAAGTCAATTTGCCAATCGGAACATTTGATACTCGTTTCTCACTTCGCTTTAGCAGTTCTTCACTAGGAGTTAGTGATGTGGAACAAAACAACGAAGTTGCAGTAACGTATACGAACAACAACGATACGATAAATATCAATAACGGCACATTAGACGCAACCGTTGAATCTGTAGATTTATTCAACATGCTCGGACAATCTATTCGATCATGGGAAGTGAAAAATGAAAATCAAAAGAAAATACAGATTCCAGTAAGCAACGTAAGTACAGGTACATACATAGTTAAAGTTCATACAACAAAAGGTGACGTAACTAACAAAATAATCATCGAATAATTCCCCCCTTTTTTCCCCAAATAAGGTCAAAGAGCTTCTTGTAATGAGAAGCTCTTTTTTGTTTTAATTTCCTATGTAATGTCGTTTTTGTTTGAGTACGGAAACCCTAGCCCTGATAGCAGCGGCCATACTTTTGTGCCGGCGTTCGGAACAAAAGATTACCTCACAAGACATTTATTGATTATTTGTGTTCGGTCGGTTCGCTACGCTCGGGTGAGCGTATAGCAGGTTCCCGGCTCCTAAAAAAACCTTAGAACCTTTTGGCTAAAAACCTTAATTTAAGACAACTGTAATTTTAAGTCTTCGAACGAAAGTGTCGTTTGTTCACCGGTTTGCAAATTTTTCAATCCATATTGACCCTGCTGCATTTCAATTTCGCCAACAATAACGACGAACGGAATTTGGCGCTTATCAGCATACATAAATTGTTTACCTACTTTTATGGCATCTGGATAAAGTTCAACCTTAACGCCCGATTTACGAAGTTCTTGAATGGCTTGCATAGCATAAAATGCTTCTGCTTCTCCATAATTCAGGAATAGCGCCTTGGTTGCAGATACCACAGTATTCGGAAACAAATTCAATTCTTCAAGTACTAAGTAAATTCGATCCAGTCCAAACGAAATGCCGACGCCACTCATATTATTCAATCCGAAAATACCCGTAAGATCATCATATCTACCGCCACCACCAATAGAACCCATTGCAACCGATTTTGGTGCCGCCACTTCAAAAATAGCCCCAGTATAATAATTAAGACCTCGAGCCAAGGTAACATCTAAATCTAATACAGACGACTGCAATCCTAAAGCGGAGATTTGACTGCAAATAAATCGCAATTCTGCAATTCCCTTCATTCCCTCTTCTGACGAAGCCAGCAGTGTGGATAATTTTAAGATTCTTTCATTGATATCCCCTGAAAATTGAAATAACGGCTGCACTTTGATAAGCGCAGATTCAGAAATGCCTTTTTCCAACATCTCTTTTTTGACACCCTCCTCGCCTATCTTATCGAGTTTGTCTAAAGCGACCGTAAAGTCTATCAATTTATCTTGAGCACCAATAACCTCAGCAATTCCCGCCAAAATTTTTCTATTATTAATCTTAATGGTCACACCATTTAATCCCAAGTCGGTAAAAACCGCGTCATACAACTGCACTAACTCGACTTCTTGCCATAAAGAATCAGACCCAACTACATCTGCATCACATTGGTAAAACTCTCTAAACCGTCCTTTTTGAGGTCGATCTGCTCTCCATACAGGTTGAATTTGATAGCGCTTAAAAGGAAACTCAATGTCATTCTGGTGTTGCACTACATAGCGAGCGAACGGAACTGTCAAGTCATAACGCAGTGCTTTTTCAGATATACTAGAAGTTAGTTTGTTGCTTTCTTTATTATTAAGCGCATTTTCATCTGCTTTGCTCAAATAATCACCAGAATTCAAAATCTTAAAAATCAAACGGTCTCCTTCCTCACCATATTTCCCCATTAAAGTTTCTGAATTCTCAAAAGACGGGGTTTCAATTGGCTGAAATCCGTACTTCTCAAAATTGCTTTTAATAATGGAAAATATATAGTTTCTCTTCGACACCTCAGCAGGTGAAAAATCTCTCGTCCCTTTCGGAATACTTGGTTTTTGAGCCATTTCTTAGATTATTGGATGGTTTGATTTTTGGACTGATAACCGACAACCGACAACCAGCAACCGATAACCAATTCTCTGCAAATATCTTATTTTTAAAATAAAAAATCCGCTTCAAAGCAAACTTGTAACAAAAATTGTAATTTCGTGACAAACTCGCATGATGCTTAAATTATTTAAAGAGAATGTCCGAATTGCGCTAGGTTCAATCCGAACACAATTGCTTCGAACCATTTTAACGGTCTTAATTATTGCCATCGGAATTACTGCATTAGTGTGTATTTTGACAGTAGTTGCTGCCTTAGAAAACACCTTATCGTCCGATTTTGCATCAATGGGTTCTAATACATTCAATATTAATCAGTACGCTTTTGCCAGTATCCGAAGACGCGGTGGAGAAAGAGAAGTAATCAATCCAATCATTTCGTACCCCGAAGCCACCGCATTCAAAGAAAAATATAAATTCCCTTTTACACAAACATCGTTGTCATTTACTGCAGTTTCGAATGCCGAAGTAAAATTTGAAAACAAAAAAACAGATCCTCAAATAACCGTGCTTGGCATCGACGAGCATTATGTCGTCAATTCTGGACTAGAGACCACAAAAGGTAGAAATTTTACAGGTTTCGATATTTCGAACAATACCTATGCTTGTATCCTCGGATCCGATTTTGAAAAGGATTTATTTAAAGACACGAATCCAATCGATAAAGTAATTTCTATTCGTGGAGCCAAATTTAAAGTAATTGGTGTCTTAAAAGAAAAAGGCTCCACTTTTGGAAACAGTCAGGATTTACGAGTGCTAATACCAATTCAAATCGCACGGTCATTATTCAATCAACCCAATATCGATTACAGTATTAGTGTGATGGTAGATAAGAAAGAAGTTCTCGACCAAGCCATCGATCATGCTACGGGCACCATGAGAAGAATTCGTAAGTTAAGTCCCGTCAAAGAATCGAATTTTGGTATTTCTCGTTCTGATGATTTGATCAATAAAATTCTTAGTATTACACAATATCTTGGCATTTCAGCGTGGGTTATTGGTATCATTACCATATTTGGATCTTCCATCGCTTTAATGAATATTATGCTTGTTTCAGTAACAGAACGCACCAGAGAAATCGGAGTTCGAAAAGCATTGGGAGCCAAAAGAAAAACAATTGCGACTCAATTTTTTATTGAAACTTTAGTCATAGGACAAATGGGAGGTGTCTTCGGAATAATTTTAGGAATTTCAGCCGGTTTTGGAATTGCTTCTTTATTGGATTTTGATTTTGTCACGCCATGGGCGGCAATATTTTCGGCATTTGTAACCACTTTTGTTGTGGCAATAGTTTCTGGTTCATATCCCGCCATCAAAGCGTCTCGCTTAGACCCTATTGAAGCCTTGCGGTATGAATAACAAATTTACCGAGATGTACGACCTAAAATCCAAATTCATAATTCGTAATTCGTAATTCATAATTCATAATTGACAAGCCGTCAATCTTTATTCGACCTGCTAGCCCGAATCATCCTATCATTATTGTATATATCCTTTTTCAAGACTACGTCTTCAAAACCCATTTCAACTAATAATCGCACCGTTTCTTGACCTAAATATTGATTAATTTCAAAATACAAATACCCTTTTGGACGGAGGCTTAGCAATGCCAATTGGGCAATTTTTCTATAAAATAATAAGGCGTCATTATCATCAACAAACAACGCCAAGTGTGGCTCGTGCTCCAAAACATTCTTCTTGATTTCCGCTTTTTCAAGCTGGCGAACGTACGGAGGATTAGAAACCATGATATCAAATTGTTCCCCAAGGTTGTCGATCTCTAGTATATTTTGACAAACAAAAGTCAGTGTAACTCCGTTTGATAAAGCATTCTTCTTCGCAACTGCTATGGCTTGTTCAGAAACATCAAGAGCAGAAACCTCGCCATGAGGAAGGCTCTTAGCCAAGGCAATAGCAATGCAACCGCTGCCGGTTCCTATGTCTAAAACTCTTGGGTTTTCCAATCTAGAGTTCTTGCAATCTACTAAAATCCAAGCGACAAGTTCTTCTGTTTCCGGTCTGGGAATCAATACATTCTCATCAACTCCGAAATCCAATCCGTAAAATTGAGTTGTTCCTAATAGATATTGAATTGGGACTTCGGCGAGCAGTCTTTCTAGTATAAAATTCCACTCTGCAATTTGCTGTGAATTTAGTGCAGCGTCGGAATTCATAGCCAAATCTAACCTGCTTATTTTCAGCTTGCGCTCCAATATCAAATAGAAAAAACTCTCTGCTTCACCGTCGTCATAAACAGATTGCAATGATTTTAAAAAAAGTGCTCTATAATCCTTTATTCTCATTATTACTGTATAAAAACAAACTGATGGAGTCTGCACGCAAATATAAGTAAAACCGAATGCTTACTATTTTAAAACTAAAAACCTATTTTTGTGAGGTGGAGATTCATCAAAAATATATGCAGCGTTGTATACAAATTGCTAAGAATGGCATTGCTGCAGCATTGCCCAATCCCTCCGTCGGAGCGGTGGTAGTTTACAATGATCAAATTATTGGAGAAGGTTTCACATCACCCTACGGCGGCCTACATGCTGAAGTCAATGCGATTAATGCTGTAAAAGACAAGAAGCTTTTAAAAAAAGCTACCATCTATGTGAGTTTAGAACCTTGCAGCCATTTCGGAAAAACACCCCCATGCTGTGATTTGATTTTAAAACATGAGATTCCTTGTATTGTAATTGGCTGCCAAGATCCAAATAGCTTAGTTTCTGGAAAAAGCATTCAAAAACTCAAAGAAGCTGGTCGAACTGTTATCATTGGTTTATTGGAAACGGAATGTCGTGAATCAAACAAGCGCTTTTTTACCTTTCATTTAAAGAAAAGACCGTATATTATTCTAAAGTGGGCAGAAAGTTTAGATGGTTTTATTGCGCCAGCGGAAGAAATGAGAAAAAGCAAAAACAAAAATAAAAAGGAGCCGTTTTGGATTTCCAATACCTATTCACGACAGTTAACCCACAAATGGAGAAGCGAAGAACAAGCGATATTAATTGGTACCCAAACTGCAATCGATGACAATCCAAAACTCGATGTTCGAGATTGGTATGGAAAAAATCCTGTTAAAATTGTTTTAGATCGAAATAATCGAATTCCAAAAGAAAATTATATCTTTGGTAATCAATCAAACGTAGTAGTACTTTCTGCACTTGATTTGAATCTCAAAAACAAGATAGGAGCACAAATAGCCCAACTGCTTTTTGAAAAAAAAATTACATCTGTTATTATTGAAGGAGGCAGACAGACTTTGCAAACTTTTATTGATGAAAATCTTTGGGACGAAGCGAGAGTCTTTAGGGGACAAAGCCTATTGAATGGCGGACTCAAAGCACCTGAATTAAAAGGAAAATTAATGGCTTCTAAAGCTATATTTAATGATGAATTATTAATTTATAAGAACCATGATTAACACAATTATATTCGATTTTGGAGACATCTTTGTCAATTTAGAAAAAGAAGCAACAATAGCGGAATTTAAGAAATTAGGCTTGGAAGGGCCAAATGAAGAGTTGTTAATTATGAATGATATGTTCGAAAGAGGTAAGATAACGGAAGAACAATTTATTGATGGCTTTAAGAAATTCATTCCAAATGCATCGGTTTTTGAAATTCGCCATGCTTGGAATTCTGTTATAGGTGAGTTTCCGCTTTACAGATTAGAGTTTTTGCAATTACTTTCTACTAAATATCGTTTGTTTTTACTTACAAATACAGATTCTATACATATTAGTAGATTCGAACATATGGCTGGTGTTTCTTTTTTTAGTGACTTCTACCAGTGCTTCGAAAAAGTATATTACTCATTCGAAATGGGAATGAGAAAACCAGATACCGAAATCTTCAATCATATTCTTAAAAAACATGATCTTTCTCCAAAAAGAACTTTGTTTGTAGATGATAAAAAAGAGAATACAGATGCTGCCGCTGCCTTGGGCATCCAAACATGGAATCTAAAAGTTGGCGAAGAAGATGTTGTAGATTTATTCGACAAACAATTTTTTTAGACGCTATTGGAAGCAAGCGACACCTTTAGAACTTTACTTTCCGCTTCAGAAGAAATCCTTTTCAAAGAAAAAAACAGCAAGTTTTTCGGCTATGCATTCCCAATTACTTCCGATGAAGAAGTAAAACCCATTATTGATAATTTAAGGAAGAAACACTTTAATGCAGGGCATTTTTGTTACGCCTATCAATTGGGAACTTCAAAAACAACTTACAGAGCAAATGATGATGGCGAACCCAGTAATAGCGCTGGAATGCCTATTTATGGACAAATCCAATCCTTTGCACTGACCAATATACTCTTTGTTGTTGTACGATTTTTTGGCGGAACAAAATTAGGAGTTGGAGGTTTGATAACCGCCTATAAAACCGCCGCGCAAATGGCTTTAGAAAATTCGAATATTGTCGAAAAAACAATCAATGTTCATTTCACAATTTCTTTTGATTACAAAAACCTTAATAAAGTGATGAGAATCATCAAGGAAAAAAATTTGTCCATCATCTCTCAAAAAATGGACAATGATTGCCAAATTGAAATTGCGACACGAAAAAGCAATGCCGAATCAATTAATGGTATTTTTCAAAATACGTTCGAGGTTCAAATCAAAATAAAAGAATAAGTTACTTATTTACGATTTCCAAAATATGCGATGGTGGTAATACTGGTCGACCCGTTTTCATATCGACAAAAACCAACAGAAAATGCGCAGTTGTTAATAACTCCTTTTTATCATTGCGAATTTCGCAATCAAATTCAATCTTTACGGAACTATACTTTTTGAATTTTGTATGTACAGTCAAGAGATCATCATAACGAGCTGGCTTTTTATAATTGAGTGTCATCGAAACAATAGGCAGGGCAATTCCGCTTTCTTCTAAGCTTTTGTAAGAAACACCTTTGCTTCTGAGCCACTCCACCCGACCCATTTCAAAAAAAGGAATGTAACTGCCGTGATAAACAACACCCATTTGATCGGTTTCTGAATAACGAACTCTGACCTGAATTTCATGTTCCATAAGTTTTTTCTGTATTTTTTATAGTATCTTTAGAAAAATAAAATTGTAGTCTTACAACAATATTTTTTATAAATCAACCTCAATTTTATTTTTTTTTAACGATTTTTGTTCACATATTTGTTTCCCCAAAATGAGAGAAGAAAACGACTGTTTTTCTTTGTAAGATAACCTTTAATAAAAATACAAATTTATAACTAATTATGAGCAAAACTGCGCAATCAGTATGGGAAAATTGTCTGCTATTTATTAAGGACAATATCCAAGATCAAGCCTATAAAACTTGGTTCGAACCGATTAAGTCTGTTGAGCTTACTGATAATGCGCTATATATTCAAGTTCCAAGTAAGTTTTTCTACGAGTGGTTAGAAGAACATTACGTGAAATTGTTAAAAGTTGCCCTTACCAAAGAACTAGGTAAAAATGCCAAATTGCTCTACAAAATCAAAATGGAAAATACCTATGGTAATAAACAACCTTTCACGGAGCAACTACCAAGTGCTCACAGAAGCTCTATAAAGTCTCAAGAAGTTGACGCTCCGTTTAAGAATTTAAGCCCAGAACTAAAAAATCCGTTCGTAATTCCTGGTATTCGCAATCTTAAAATCGAATCTCAGTTGAATGCCAACTATAGTTTCGAAAACTTCCTTGAAGGAGATTCAAACAGATTGGCACGTTCTGCTGGTATGGCAGTAGCGAACAAACCCGGCGGAACTTCTTTTAATCCGCTCCTCATTTTCGGAGGTGTTGGTTTAGGAAAAACTCACTTAGCCCATGCAATTGGTGTAGAAATAAAAGATAAATATCCAGAGAAAACGGTACTATACATTTCTGCTGAAATCTTTACACAACAATATATTGATTCTGTAAAGAAGAATAACAGAAATGACTTCATCCATTTTTATCAATTGATTGATGTCTTAATTATTGATGATGTTCAATTCTTATCTGGTAAATCAGGAACGCAAGACGTATTTTTTCACATATTCAACTACTTACACCAAAATGGCAAACAGGTAATTTTGACTTCGGACAAAGCACCTGTTGACATGCAAGATATTGAACAACGATTGTTGTCTCGTTTCAAATGGGGATTGTCCGCAGAATTGCACCAACCTGATTACGAGACAAGAATTTCAATCTTAAAAAACATACTGTATCGTGATGGCGTAGATATGCCAGACGAAATTATTGAATATGTTGCGCGTAATATCAAATCGAATGTAAGAGAATTAGAAGGCGCAATTATATCTTTAATCGCACAGTCTTCTTTCAATAAAAAAGAAGTTACGATTGATTTGGCCAAACATGTCGTAGAGAAATTTGTAAAGAATGTAAAAAGAGAAATCTCTATCGAGTATATTCAAAAAACAGTTTCAGATTATTTTCAACTAGATTTAGAGATTTTACAATCTAAGACTAGAAAAAGACATGTCGTTCAAGCAAGACAGCTGGCGATGTTTTTTGCAAAGAAATTTACCAAAGCATCACTTGCAAACATTGGCTCACAAATTGGTGACCGCGACCACGCAACGGTCTTACATGCTTGCAAAACTGTCGATAATCTTGTAGCGACAGACAAGCAATTCAAAAAATTTGTGGAAGACATTCACAAGAAATTATCCTTGTAAAATGCCTGTTAAAATCTTAATGGTATGCCTAGGCAACATCTGTCGATCTCCATTGGCAGAAGGAATCTTAGCATCAAAACTTCCCAAGAAATCATTCTTAGTCGACTCAGCTGGAACAGGAAGTTGGCACATTGGCAAACAACCCGACGAAAGATCTATTGCGGTGGCTAAGAAAAATGGTATCGATATTTCTGCTCAACGTGGCAAACAATTCTCCCAAAACGATTTTGAAAATTATGACTACATCTATGTGATGGATAATACTAATTATGCGGATGTAATTAAACTGGCGGAAAATGAATATCAAAAAGGTAAAGTTCAACTGATACTCAACGAGATGTTTCCTGGCGAAAATGTAGATGTCCCCGACCCCTATTACGGCACTCATTTTGGATTTGAAACTGTCTTTAAAATGCTTGATCAAACCTGTGATAATATCGCCGAAAAATTAATTGCAAAACATCCCTAAGAGTTCATGAGTAAAGGCGCCATCGGAAAACTATACTTAATCCCCATTACACTCGGAGAGAACCAACCACTTGAAGTGCTGCCGATAACAGTAAAGAACACTATTGCAGTAATCGATGATTACATTGTCGAGAATGAAAAGACTGCGCGCAGATTTATCAAAAGCATTTTTCCCGAAAAAGTACAGGCTTCGCTACGACTAAGCACCTTGAACAAACATACTCCAATTGAAGATCACAAGCAAATGCTTCAAGCCTGCTTAAATGGAAGAAATACAGGAATCATGAGTGAATCAGGTTGTCCTGGTGTTGCTGACCCTGGCGCCGTTATTGTGAAACTGGCTCATGAAATGGGAATTCAAGTTATTCCTTTGGTAGGCCCGTCTTCAATACTATTAGCACTAATGGCTTCTGGAATGAACGGTCAAAGTTTCGCTTTTAATGGCTACCTTCCTATTGAAAAGAGCGAAAAGAAAGCTGCTTTGAAAAACTTAGAGAAACTTTCCTACGACAAAAACCAAACCCAAATTTTTATAGAAACGCCCTATCGCAATAACAAACTTTTGGAAGATATGGTTCAAACGCTTCAGCCCAATACACATCTTTGTATTGCCACTGACATTACCCTTGGTACAGAATATATAAAAACATTGCGGATTCAAGATTGGAAAAAAACGAAAGTTGATTTACACAACCGCCCAACCATTTTTATTATTGCAGTCGTTTAAACTTTTTTGATTGAAGCGAAAAATAGGGACTTTTGTTCCAGATTTCAGTCTTTTTTGCACTGCATAGCAGCGCTACGGAGTAAGAAAAAGCTAAAATATGGGGCAAAAAGAATATTTTGTAGCCAATTAGAAAAAGTTTAAACGACTGCATTCACAAACATTCATAAAAAAAGACCTTAAAAAAAGGTCTTTCTATTTACTTTACAATTGGATTGTTCTCTGCTACAATTCCCGAAGTTTCAAAACCACCAAAGTCACGCATATAACTTTTCACAGAGGTACCGTAATTATCTTTGCATTTCTTTTTGCCATTAGTTTTCAAGAAGCGTTTTACAGAACCAACACCACCCAAGTGCGCTGCCGCCAGTATTCCTGATTCAGTAATCTTCACGCCAGATATGATTCTTCCGGAATACGCTTCGATTTCATCTTGTAATTCCCATTTGTTTTTTGACAACAAAGCAACAAACGCTTTCTCTTGCAATTTTGGGCTATTCATAAAAGCTACAGTATCTGTGATACCAATCGTTTGCAGTGTTTCGATACCAAATTGGTATTTCCCCATGTAACCTAGTGAATTAATTTTGTGATATTTACCTTGGGATTCTTTGAAAGCGAGCGCTTCTTTAAATCCTATAAAAAATCTACCTGTGAAAGGCACATTCAAATTAGCGTAATCTGCTGGATTTTGGGAGGGATACAAATAGGAAACTTCTTTTTGATTATTAGATTCGAACCAGTTGTGGTTTTTTAATTCGGAAGGTTTAAAACCTGAACTTATATACCCAATTAGCAAAGCTAAACTACCATAAAAAACCCATTTCTTACTCATACATTGTTTTTCTTTTCAAGCTGTCACCCCGAAAAATTTCTGCGGTGCAAATGTACAACTTAAAATATAAAACTGAATATCAATTAGTTAAAGTTTTTCTAAAAGTAGAAATAGTGAAAAGTGAAATCGCCGCGGCTACTGATTTCAAACGTTGGAGCTGGGATTTTGATCGTATTAAAAATTTCAAAAACCGTCTTCAAAAGATGCGATTTGGTCTTTATTTTTGTCAAATCGGCGTCAAAACTGAAATAAAATTGTCGAAATCTTTCCGATTCTGGAAGAAAAACTGTGTTGACAAACTCCTCATTTCCCGTAATCATGCCTTCACCTCCGTATCCGATAGCCAAATTTAACCAAGTAGGTATTTTCGAATCTTTAAAAAAGGAATGCAAATTGGCAGATAACCAATACGTTTGACCATTGTAATCCTTGAGAATTTGCTCATTTAAAGAACTTCCAAGAACATTTGGGCGTGCCGATGCATAAGGTGTAGTATGAAACGAAAATTTTGGGACAATACGTTGTTCTTTCCACAGTAAGTGTTGCGAAACCAAAAGTGCTGTTCCTGTCGCATTGGCAGCAACATCGACCAGTGATGCGCCCCAATTGGAAGAATAACCATCCATCACTTCAACAGCGGTAAGAAAGCCAAATCCCAAAGTAGCACCGTATATCAATTGATTTTTTTCGCTGACACCGCTCCATGCCAAAGAATTCCTTCCAAAATTTCCAAGATGGTAAGCTGAAAAAACATGACCCGCTTTGTCCATTTGCAACCATTCCACATTATCATTAACATATCTAAAATTAGAACGCGGATAATCAGCATACCATAATTCATTCAGTCCCACTAAAACAGTCGCAGCTACAGCCGCCTGAGATATAACCACCGCATTTCTTCGAGCAACATTTAAAGAATCCGAAGGTTTCAGAAAATGATCGACTTTGTTTTGTGCAAAGAGATTTGAACAAAAAGCAAATAAAAGTAGGCCTCTTAAAAAAGAAATTGATTTCAAAACCTATCTTTTAATGCCTTGTTTCGAAATCCATGAAACGTATTTCTGGCGATTTAGTTCGTGTTGAGCCGGAGTAACGGCAAATTCATGATAACCAAATCGCGTAACGCTGGCGCAAAAATAAATGTAGTTGTGTTGCGCTGGATTCAAGACTGCATCCAAAGCCGTGATATCAGGCATTGCGATAGGCCCAGGAGGCAATCCTTCATATTTATAGGTATTGTATGGAGAGTCCGTTACTAAGTCTTTATTCAAAACTCTTTTGATTACTCGATCAAAATCGTTGGATTGCAATTTCACCGCATAAATCACCGTCGGATCGGCTTCCAACTTCATTCCTTTTTGCAAGCGGTTTAGATAAACTCCAGCAACAATAGGCCGCTCGTCTTTTTTTACCGTTTCTTTATGCACTATAGAAGCCAATGTAGCTACCTCAATAGGTGTCAAATTTAATTTTTTTGCCTTTTCTAATCGATCTGCATTCCAGAATTTTCGATACTCTTTGGCCATCTTGTCTCTAAACTTATTAGCGGATGTATTCCAGAAAAATTCGTAAGAATTAGGCACAAACAAAGACAATACATTTTGCTTGGTAAATCCATTCTCGGTCAGAAACTGCTCGTCTGTAAAGGCTTTCATCAAACTCAAACTATCAGCTTCAATCTGCGAGCCGATTCGTCCTGCAAAATTCTCCAATCGTTCTTGATTATTGAATGCTAAATTTACAGGTACATTCTGACGAAGCGAATTAATAATTTCATTGCTATTCATCCCTTTCTTCAAAAGAAATTTTCCAGATTTATCTTGACGGTTTGGATAAGCTTTCTTGGTTGCTACTTTTTCAAAGCGATCCATATCTTTAATATATGGACTGACGATAGTTTTTACCTGATCATAAGTAGCGTCTGTTGGCACATAAACATAAACTTCATTTTCCGAAAATCGAGTGTTGTCAGAAAAAATGTCTCGATACATTATGTAGCCGTATACTATTAGGACAGTAACTACGACGACCGAAATGATTGCTGCTATTTTTTTAAAATTCAAAATATTATGTTTTAGAATTGATTAACTGAAATAAAATTTCGTCTTTGTAATGGCCATCGACCAAATTCCATTGTTTTTTGACACCGATTTTTTGAAAACCAAATTTAATAAAAAGTGCTAGACTAGCGATGTTATCCTCTCCAATATTCGCATACAATTGATGTAAATTTAACTGCCGAAAAGAATAATTGATGACCAATTCTAATGCCTCGCCACCCGCTCCTGAATTTCTGTCTTCTTCATTCTGAATAACAATCCCCACGCCTGCCCTACTATTCTTCGGATCAAAATCAAACAAATCTATAAGTCCAATGGCGGGAAAATCCTGATTGCAACAAATCGCTAGGCGCAATTGTTTCGCTTCATAAATATCTTGATGGGCGTTTTTTAGGTATTGGCGAATCAAGAATCTACTATAAGGTGTTTGTGTATTACTCACTTCCCAAATAGATTCATTGTTTTCCATAGCATACAGAAACTCCAAGTCATTCGGCTCGAGTGCCCGCAAATAAATAGATTTTCCTTGTAGTGTTAGCATGCAATAGATCCTTTAAATACAAAAGTGGCCGGACCTTTCAAGCAAACGTTGGCATAAGTACCAACTTCTTTTACAAATGAAACTTCAAGCTTTCCGCCTTCTACAAAAATGATGATAGAATTAGCTGAAGTGTTGTCTAACGCATGCATTGCAATGGCCACCGCTGTCGCTCCAGTTCCGCAAGACAAAGTTTCATCTTCAACACCGCGCTCGTAGGTTCTAATTGCAAAAGAAGCATCATCAATTTGCTTGACAAAATTGACGTTACTCCCTTTTTCACCATACAATTCGCTGTATCTTACTTGACTTCCGATAGTTTTAACATCGATACTTCTCAAATCTTCAACTAGAGTAACATGATGTGGAGAACCAGTATTGAGAAAAACATAATCAGGTTGAATATCGATTTCAGAGACATCGCTCATTTGAAGCGAAACAATATTAGCATCAAAGATTGTCGCGTGGTGCATCCCGTCAACGGCAGAAAACACGGCATGATCAGTAATTAGTCCAAGTTGCTTTGCAAAAGCCACGATACATCTTCCACCATTGCCGCACATCGAACTCAGATTGCCATCGGAGTTATAGTACACCATTTTAAAGTTAGTATCAACGTCATTTTCTAATAAAATCAATCCGTCTCCACCAATACCGAAGCGGCGATCACATAAATGTTTCACCAAAACATGATCCTCTTTTGGAAAAAAGAGGTCACGATTATCAATCATGACAAAATCATTTCCGGTGCCTTCGTATTTATAAAATGAAATCTCCATAATGGGTTTGAAAGAAACCAAAGGTACAAATTCTATCGAAAAGGAAAGGACAATTTTACTTGCGGTATTTCTTTCTTAATAATAATAAAAAACTATCCAAAAAGAACGTTAAGTCTTGTTAAACGAGCGTTAAACTCTTTCTCGAAAAACAATACTTTTCTAATTTTACGTTCGAATTAAAAATAATTATAGTTTCATTTAAAAAGATTCAACAACCATGAAAAAATTTTCTAGTTTATTTTTAGTATCAGTGTTAAGCGGGGCTACAACATTGGCTGGTTACAAATTACTGATAGACAATGATGGATTCTTTTCAAAATCAAAAAGTGTAGTTACACTTGCACCAAGCAATTACGCTAAAAACGCAAGTCTTGTCCTGGAAGGCTTAGATTTTACCGAAGCAGCAGACAAGACCGTTCATACGGTTGTTCACGTAAAAAATGTGTCGTACCGAACGATTTCCAATCCAATGCTCGAGTTTTTCTACGGATACAATGGCGGTCAACAACAAGAACAAGTCGGAACGGGTTCAGGAGTAATAATTTCTGAAGACGGTTATATCGTAACCAACAACCACGTGGTCAAAGACGCGTCAGACATAGAAATCACACTCAATAACAAAAAAACCTACAAAGCAAAACTCATCGGAACCGATTCTAAAATGGATATTGCTTTACTAAAAATCAATGCCGACGAAAAATTAGCGTATTCTGTTTTTGCCGACTCTGATACTTCTAAAATCGGAGAATGGGTATTAGCTGTTGGAAACCCATATAATTTAACCTCAACCGTAACTGCTGGAATTATTTCTGCTAAAGCGAGAAACCTTGACACCAATGGTATTCAATCGTTCATTCAAACCGACGCGGCGGTAAACCCAGGTAATAGCGGTGGTGCCTTGGTAAATACAAGAGGCGAACTGATTGGAATCAACACCATGATTTCATCTCAAACCGGTTCTTATGTCGGATACTCTTTTGCTGTTCCGTCAAACATTGCTCGAAAAATTATAGAAGACATCATGGAGTTTGGAAACGTACAACGTGGTATTCTTGGGGTTGAAGGCGGCGAGCTCAATAGCGCTGCTTCGAAAGAATTAGGCGTAAAAGAAACCCAAGGATTTTACGTGAAAAAAGTAACCAAAAACTCTGGCGCCGAAAAATCGGGCTTAACCAAAGGCGATATCATCATAAAATTAGACAATCAAAACATCAATACCTATGCAGAACTGTCTGGTTTTATCAATACCAAAAGACCAAATGACAAAGTGCAAGTGTCGTATATCAGAGATGGAAAAACATATACCGTTCCCGTGGTTTTAACTAAAAACGAATTCTATACCACCGAATTTAAAGGAATTGAATTTGAAAACATCGACGCGGCTGATAAGAAAAAATACCGAATAGATGCTGGAGTTCGTATCAAGGAAATCAACAACGATAATTTGAAACCCTATTACGATGAATTAAAAGGCACCATTATCCTCAGCATCGATAACGTAAAAGCAACCGACGTTGAAACCGTTTCTCGAATTATCGAAAAGAAAGACGAAAACCAAAGTGTTAGTATCGAAATGATTAACAAAATGGGACAACGCATTAGAATCATCATTTAAAATTGGGTTGATTAATAATTCTGGAAAAACCACTTCGTATTGAAGTGGTTTTTTTATGGATAAATTTTTCGAAAAATCCTTTACGAAAACGATTGAAATCGATACTTTTGCAAAAAAAATTAAACTTAACCAGTACGGACTGAGAATACGTAGGTTTGGTTTGCAGACGAAAAGTCTGCCTATTTGTGATAATGATTTTAGCGATGACTCTGGCTGTGCGAACAAGTAAAACAATTACATATTAAAAATATAAAAATTCGTGAATTCGTGGCTAAAAATATTTTTACAACGGTAAAGCGAAATGAAATCAAACACATAGTTGTAATAACTATTAAGACCAATAAACAACACTAACTATTTTATATTTTCAAACTATGAGCAACACCAATGTATACGAAAAGGAAGTCTCTTTTCAAGTCGACAGAAGAAGAGCTGGCGTAGAATTTATCAAAATCATCAGCGATTTATGGTATGACAAATCCATCGAAATGGTTTTATTCAGAAACCAACTCATCAATCGCAATGTCAGCGATATTATTAACCTGCATGAATATGCGGGTGAATTCGTGGGTAAACCGATTTCTATTTTCGACACGGTTGATATTGCCAAAGCGATTCTTTCTTTAGATTTACCGCCATCCAAATTAGATATTGGTAAACTAACCTACGAATTCAATCTAGAAAACGAGAAGTACAACAATGCAAGAGCCTTTGTAGTAGATAAATTAAAAAATGCCAAAGACACCCAAGACATCCAACCCAAAGATGTGGTGTTATACGGATTTGGTAGAATTGGCCGTTTGTTAGCGCGTGAACTCATGTCAAAAATGGGCAAAGGGAATCAATTGCGTTTACGTGCCATCGTAACTCGAGATAAAAACGACGCCGTTTCTTTAGAAAAAAGAGCTTCTTTATTACGTTATGACTCTATTCATGGGGACTTTCAAGGTTCAGTGGTTGCCGATGCAGAAAACAATGCGCTTATCATCAACGGAACTACGGTGCATGTCATCACTGCAAACGGCCCTGAGGAAATTGATTATACCAAATTTGGAATCGAAGAAGCGTTAGTGATAGACAACACAGGTGCATTTACGACGCAAGAAGCTTTAGCCAGACACCTTACTTCAAAAGGGACGCAAAAAGTACTATTGACTGCACCCGGAAAAGGGGTACCAAATATCGTACATGGTGTGAACCACAACGACTACAATCCAGACGAGGTAAATATTTTCTCAGCGGCATCTTGCACCACCAACGCCATTACGCCAATTCTAAAAGCACTTGAAGATACATTGGGTGTAGTGAAAGGGCATTTAGAAACGATTCACGCTTATACCAATGACCAAAACTTGGTCGACAATATGCACAAAAAATACCGTCGTGGTAGAGCCGCAGGATTGAATATGGTCATTACGGAAACTGGAGCAGGAACAGCAGTAGCTAAAGCGATTCCTTCACTGGCAGGTAAATTAACTTCCAATGCCATTCGAGTTCCAGTACCAAACGGATCCTTGGTTGTTTTGAACTTAGAAGTGGGCAAAGAAACATCTATCGCAGACATCAATGCGATTATGAAAAAATATGCCTTAGAGGGCGAATTGGTCGAGCAAATCAAATATTCATTGAACAACGAATTGGTGTCCTCAGACATTATCGGTACCTCAGCACCTTCAATTTACGATAGCAACGCGACCATCGTTTCTGGCGACGGGAAAAATATCGTGCTGTATATTTGGTATGATAACGAATATGGCTATAGCCATCAAGTAATTCGTTTGGCAAAATATATTGCAAAAGTAAGACGGTACACTTATTATTAGTAGATAGAATAAAGAAACAAGAGACAAGAAAATCCGCTTCATGATGAGGCGGATTTTTATTTTTTAGAAGCTAATCCTGCTGTTCGTTATATCTTTTGTTCCATTGCACTTCACAAAAGGATGCCACTGCCATCAGGGCTAGGGCATATAGGTAACCGAGGGCTGCGTGAGGGATAGAGGCGGCATCCTTTTGGGCTAAGAAAAGCCCCTCGACTGCGCTCGGGGTGACAAGCACAAAAGATATAGCCGATAGCCCGACCCGCCTTTTTCGGCGAGGTCACGCCCAAAAACCTAAGACCAAGAACCCAAAACCTAGAACCTACAACCCACAACCCATAACCGACAACCGACAACCGACAACTACTCTTTCCCCTTCGTCAAATAATACACCGGAATGCCCACCAACATAATCAACACACCCCAACCACATGTACTGGTTTTGGTGATCAACAAGGCAACAGAAACAGCACTTGCCACCACAATGTAGATCGCCGGCAAAATAGGATAGCCGAATGCTTTGTAGGGTCTTTCTGCATCTGGCAACTTTCGACGAAGAATGAAAATGCCGTAAATAGTAAGGATGTAAAATATGAGTACAATGATGATTACAAAATCCAATAAGTCACCGTACTTTCCGGTCAAGCACAAAGCCGAAGCCCAAATGCACTGTGCCCATAAAGCCCAAGCAGGAACACTTGCCGAGTTGAGATGCGACGCTTTTTCAAAAAACAAACCGTCTTTTGCCATGGTATAGTAGACTCTCGCACCAGCCATAATCAAACCATTATTACAGGCGAACGTGGATATCATAATCATAACTGCGATAATCAACGTGCCTATATCTCCAAATATATATTGAGAAGCAACCACCGCTACTCGGTCTGACTTGGCAGTTGCAATTTCACCAAAAGGAATCACTGCCAAATACATTAAATTAGCAACAATATAGATAATGGTAACGATAAAAGTCCCCAAGAACAAACTAAGTCCAACATTGCGTTTTGGGTTTTTAATCTCTCCGGCAATAAAAGTAACGCCATTCCATGCATCGCTGGAGAATAGTGAACCTACCATCGCGGCAGCGATACCCGAAATTAATGCAACGCCACTAATGGGAAGCCATGAAGCCGATTCTGAAACATAGGATTTTGTGGCCCACATATCGGTCCAGTTGGCATTCCAAATTTCAGATTTGGCTCCTAGTAGGAATCCAAATACAATTAAGCCAACCAAAGAAAGTATTTTGATAACGGTCAAAACGGTTTGCAACGTTTTGCTATTTTTTACCCCTTTACTGTTTAAATAAGTTAGAAAAACAATCGTAATAATGGAAACAATTTGTGCAGCGTGTAAAGTAAAACCGCCAGACTGGATGAGAATATTTTCCTCACTCATCACCGGAAAAAGGTAAGCCGCAAACTTGGAGAAACCAACGCCAACTGCTGCAATCGTTCCGGTCTGAATTACTGCAAAGAAACTCCAACCATATAAGAAGGCAATCAACTTATTGTATGATTCTCTCAAATAAACATATTGCCCACCGGCTTTTGGAAACATCGAGCTCAATTCACCATAGCTAACTGCGGCAATCATGGTAATAATTCCAGAGATAATCCAAATTAGCGTGAGCCAACCAGCAGATCCAACTTGACGTGCAATGTCTGAACTCACGATAAATATTCCCGAACCAATCATCGATCCAACGACCAACATCGTTCCGTCTAATAGTCCCAGTTCACGTTTGAATTCTTCTTGATTTTGGTTTTCCATAATGGTTATTTTGAAAGTGTTTGTGGTTTTTGTCGATAAATGCCTGTGGCTAAAGATATAAAAAAGAACTTTGATTTTATCTAAATCGAAGTTCTCGACAAAACAATTTTACTACATTACTAACTAATAAAAAACAAGAAACCCGCACTAGAATAGCGGGTTTCTCTTTGTAATAATAACAAAATTAAAAAACTCAAATTATCTTACATTCCAAATCTCAAGTTATTGCTTATAAATATTTTTCGAATAGATGGCACCGTTACACTCAACTTTAACCACATAGTAGCCCGTTCTTAAACCTGATAAATCTGTCGATCTTGCTCTAATTCTGCCATTTAAGTTATACACTTTTATCGAGTAGTTTTGGCTAGGCATATTATTCAGTACTAATGTGCTATTGTTAATGAACAGAATTTCAACGGCTAAAACAGGCGATGTAATTACTGGACTGGTGACAACAGGACTAGTGACAACAGGATTCGTTACGACAGGACTTGTAGTAGAAGAGCCCGAAATAGCGACGGTCTGGTTCAAATTGTTATATCCCTTAGTGGCATCCCAGGTACCAGTGTTGGCACATCGAATTGAATACAGCGGATTAGTCAAATATGGGTCAGGTAGGTTCAAGAATAATTGATAATTCCCAGCAGGAACGCTTCCGCTAACATCTTTAGTAAGCTGAATCGCAAGTCCTTTTTTCCAAGTGCGAATGTCATTACTAATTTCAACGGAATACTCCACGTTGGTAGCCGTATTCTTCAAAACGATAAAGGCCTTTCTTGCTTTATAAACATTGGCATAACCCGAATTTGTCAAGTTCAATGTCAATGTGTTATTGGCAAAAGAAGAATTCACCAACTCAAATCGATAACCCAATCGACGTTCCATCTCAGCATAACAGCCGTTTGTTGTCCAATTGGTTATGTTTGCAGTTAAATAATCTCTGTTAATCAAACTCCAATTATACTTACTCATTTCCGAAACTGCATTGCTACAATCTGTTCTTGGAGCGTTGATCTGATTGGTTTCGCCAGTCATAGGCAAATTCTCGGTTTGAGCGGTTAGATAATTACTATCCGTTGCGCTAGGTGCGCTAGTCGAGCTATTGACCAAGAAAGTCCCCGAATCGCCCCACTCACCTAAAAAGGCATCATTATAAAATCCGACTCTGCTATTACCTGTTGGATAGAACTTTTGTTTGTAAAGTACATAGCGAACTTGAACTGGTATTTCAGCTGGAGTAGCACTGATCATAGCGTCTAATACTGCTTTACGATTTGCCCATTGTGTAGTAGTGTATTGGGTGTAATCTCCATTGCCATATTCTGCTATTTGACTCGTGTAATAATTCTCTCCCCAGCATCCAATCCATCCATATTGATAGGTCGAAATAACATCCTTATTTGCCTGAATAATTGGGGCTACTTGCTGAATATGAGCCAAGGTCTGTGCTTTGGTTGCATCTAAAACTGCAGCTGATTCACTTTTGGAATAAGCAAACCGAATCATCACTTTCATACCTGCATTTCTAATGGTATTGAAATCCGTTTGCATATCTGCTAAATAAGCACTAGAAATCGGCGAAGTGATAAATTGATTTAAATAAAAAATCCTTTGAATTACTGAAATATTCTGAGCACGATAAGAACTCAATGTACTTGCAGTAATATACGAATAACTCGTTGTCGCAGATACTAAACCAGTAGAAGAATAGCGATAGAATCCTCTTTCTGGGTTAGGAAAAATGTCTGTGCTAGCAGTGTAGCTTTGATTTTGTCCGTGGGCTGCTACTGCCAAGAGTAGCATAAGTAAAATTTTTTTCATAATAGTAGGTTAAGATTTTTATACTTCTTTTTTTTTAGGGAGAAGCATTACTATCATTTGGGACAATAATAATACACCACAAATTAATGGGATAAAAAAAATAGTAAAAACAATAAATCGATGAAGTGATATTTTTTTTCGATAAAATACATTCAAATATTTATTTTGTATGAATAATAATACAATATCATAAAAATCAAATAATGTAGTTCGTCGATAATTTGTAAAAGGAAAATGGAAATTAGACAAAAAAAATCCCCGATTTGCATCGAGGATTTCCGTTTATGAAGTACGTATTTATAGTTATGCTTTTCCTGCAGCGGCAATCAAATTCAACGCAGATCCAGCTACAAACCAACCAATTTGACTGGCATTATAAGTGTGATTGGCAAGAATTACATCTTTCGTACCATTGTCGTGCACAAACTCTAAAGTCAGTGGCTTACCTGGAGCAAAATCAACCAAGTCAACAAAATTAATACTATCATTCTCCTGAATTTTATCATAGTCAGCCTCATTCGCAAATGTCAAGGCTAACATCCCTTGTTTCTTTAGGTTGGTTTCATGAATACGGGCGAAAGATTTCACAAGAACCGCTTTTACGCCAAGAAAACGTGGTTCCATAGCTGCATGTTCTCTTGATGAACCTTCTCCGTAGTTGTGATCTCCCACCACTATACTAGGAACACCAGCCGCTTTATAGGCTCTTGCCACAGCAGGAACAGTATCGTAAGCTCCGGTCAATTGATTCTTAACCGAATTGGCCTTCTGATTAAAAGCATTTTCCGCACCAATCAACATGTTGTTAGAAATATTATCCAAGTGTCCACGGAAACGCAACCAAGGACCAGCCATCGAAATATGATCGGTAGTACATTTACCATAGGCTTTGATTAATAATCTAGCGCCATCAATATTTTTGCCATCCCAGGCTGTAAAAGGCGCCAACAATTGCAAACGATCAGACGTTTCAGAAACTGCTACTTGCACGTTACTTCCATCTTCAGCAGGCGCTTGAAATCCAGCATCTTCTACATCAAATCCTTTCGACGGCAATTCGTCTCCCTTAGGTGGATTCAATCTTACTTCTTCCCCTTTATCACTTAATAAGGTATCGGTAATCGGGTTAAAGTCCAATCTACCTGATATGGCCAATGCCGCCACCATCTCTGGTGAAGTGACAAAAGCATGTGTATTTGGGTTACCATCTGCGCGCTTCGAAAAATTTCGATTGAACGAATGCACTATGGTATTTTTCTCCTGCTTGTCTGCTCCTGCCCGATCCCATTGACCGATACAAGGTCCACAAGCATTGGTAAATACTTTAGTACCCATCTTTTCAAAAGTAGCAATGATGCCATCTCTTTCAATAGTGTATCTAATTTGCTCTGAACCTGGATTAATTCCAAACTCCGCTTTTGGAGTGATACCATGCGCCACTGCTTGTTCTACTATAGAAGCAGCACGCGACATATCCTCGTAAGAGGAATTGGTACATGAACCAATTAATCCCCATTCTACCTTAATCGGCCAACCATTGGCAGCAGCTTCCGCTTTCATTTGAGAAACTGGTGTTCCGCGATCTGGCGTAAACGGTCCGTTAATATGGGGTTCCAATTCTGATAAGTTAATTTCAATCAACTGGTCAAAGTACAGCTCTGGATTGGCGTATACCTCAGCATCACCAGTTAAGTAACTTGCAACTTTGTCCGCAGCATCTACCACATCTTGTCTGCCTGTAGCAGCCAAATATCTGCGCATCGAATCATCATAACCAAAAGTTGAAGTAGTGGCACCAATTTCAGCACCCATATTACAAATGGTCCCTTTTCCTGTACAAGACATGTTCGTGGCGCCTTCACCAAAATACTCAACCACTGCTCCTGTCCCACCCTTTACGGTAAGAATATCTGCAACTTTTAAAATCACATCTTTCGGAGACGTCCATCCATTTAGTTTACCAGTCAATTTCACACCAATTAGTTTTGGAAATTTCAATTCCCAAGACATTCCTGACATGACGTCAACGGCATCAGCACCTCCAACACCAATCGCCAACATTCCTAAACCGCCTGCATTTACAGTATGCGAATCGGTTCCAATCATCAATCCACCCGGAAATGCGTAATTCTCTAAAACGATTTGATGAATAATTCCCGAACCTGGCTTCCAAAAACCAATACCATATTTGTTCGAAACCGATGAAAGAAAATCAAATACTTCTTTCGATTGGGAATTGGCAAAAGCCAAATCAGTTGCAGCGCCATCTTTCGCTTGAATCAAGTGGTCACAATGTACGGTAGTCGGAACGGCAACTTTACTTTTTCCCGCGTGCATAAATTGCAATAAAGCCATTTGAGCGGTAGCATCTTGACAAGCAACACGGTCTGGTGCAAAATCAACATAATCTTTTCCTCTAGTAAAAGCTTGAGTAGGATTTCCCTCCCACAAATGCGTATATAATATTTTCTCTGTTAATGTTAAGGGACGACCAACAATCTCACGAGCTTGATCAACTCGAATGGTCATATTAGCATACACTTTTTTAATCATTTCAATATCAAAAGCCATAATCGATTGGGTTTATTTGTTTAACTGCTTTCTGTTTGGCCACATGGCCTCGAATGCTGTGCAAAATTACGAAAACGTTATACTAGTAAAAAGCTTTTGGTGAAATATGTTGACTAAAGCTCATAATTTACGAATACGAAATATTACAACATTGTTTTTTATCAAAAATAAAAAATAACACCCTTAAAATGCTAAATCTCAATTTTATGCGCCAAATCTCATCAAAGACTTTTCGTAAAAACGATGCAAAACGACACTCATTACAAGTCCTAAAAGCATAAAATTAGTGGATGAAATCAGAAATCCTCCAACCGAAGCGTCTTTTATACTGAAAAACTGATTCATCACTTGCAATAGCAACGAATAATGAATCAAAAACAAAGGGTATGAAATTTTGCAAAGAAACGAACTCGTGGCGCTAATCCACGATTGCCGCAAATCCCAACTACTTAGGAAAGGCAAAAACAAAGCAATTGAAACGGAAGTCATGGGCAAATAAAGTACCTCCCAAAAAAAAGGTCGAGAATCAATGAACCAGCCAAAAAATCCAACACACACAAAAAGGAGGAACATCAATAGCATTCCAATAAGAAGGAATAATTTGCGGTAAGCAACCCAAAAGGTCCTACGATTAAAGTACATCCAAGCGCAGAGCACGCCAATATAAAAGGAATCAAGGCGATAAATCACAATCGGCTTTAAATGCTGGTCCCATTCCAATAACGTCAAATTTCTACCATCTAAATAATAATTGTATTTAACACCAAAAAAAAGAGCAATCATCAAAAAAGTAAACCCTAAAAAAAGAGATGCTTTTCCAATAAACCGCAGCTTTTCTGCAGTCAGATACATCCCTAAAATCAACGTCACACTTCCAAAAAAACCGATGGTAATCGGCCAAATTTCTGAGAAGAAGGCTGGCATTGGACTAGAAAAATTCTGAATAAAACCAAAATACTTCCATACATCAGTGGTCGATTGATTAAAGAGTAATGCAATAAGAAGTGCCAACAACAAGACCAAAAAATATAGTGGTAAAAAACGCCATGCCATCTTTTTAAAGAAACGCAAAACGTTTTGAGATGAAAACTCCGAGCCCAAAACTGCAAGTTCATACGCTTTCTTACCAATCAAAAACCCACCGAGAACAAGTAGCGCCTCGACGCCAAGGAAACCAAATAACGGCGCCAATTGACTTGAAATAACAGAAGCACTTGGCCGATACAACATCAAGTGACCAAAAACCACCATCAACACCGCGCAGGAACGCAATAGGTTCAAACCGAAAATATCGTTATTGTCTTTTGCCAAGGATTTGTTCAATTGAATTATGTATTTTTGGTTAAATCATTGGTCATGAAGCGCAACTCAAAGATATATAAATTTACAGCTGCTATCGCAATAATTGGCGTTCTTGTGGCGGCGATTTTATATTACCGGCTTCCCAACAGACACAAGGCAATCGTCAAAACGTATCTTTTGCAACATAGTGGTTTGGTCGACAATCAATGGAAAATTGACAATAAATTGCAACATTATACTATGATTTCCCCAGCGTTCTATATCGATGGAATTTACAAATCGATGGAAGGGCCAAAATCCTCTAACTACGTTCAACTATCGCAAGACAGCACATTACTTTGGATTACAGGATTTCATGTAAGAGCGCTCAATTCGTCCAACAAAAAAAGAATCTCCAATGACTTTATTTGCCACACCAACGTCGATTTTAACGAGGTGAAGTACTTTAGTAATTTTCATCTCAATGACAGGATTGGCAAACAATATCCGCGCATGACTTCATTATCTCATGGTCTAGAAAATTTCAAATTCCCCAAAGGTTATGGTGTGCCCATGAAAGGCAATGATTTGCTATATGTAACCACCGAATCGCTAAACCACAATATCCCCGACGCCAATTATCTCATCAAACACGAGGTTCAAATTGACTATCTCACCAACATCACTTCCTATAAGCCATTAATGAGTCGAACGGTATACATCATGCTGCCCTATGACAAATCTGATCCTTATAAAAGTCCAATAGATCCTGGAAAAGACTACTGCATTCCCGTTGAAACAAAGAATCATAGCTACGACGACGGCTGCGGAAATAAACTATCTGGTCATTGGGTCATCCCGAAAGGAAAGCACACCTATCGCAGTAGTATCGATAATCAGTTGCAAATCACTGCCGATAGTATTCGACTTCACGCCGCTGCGGTACATGTTCATCCATTTGCTACCGCATTGACCCTATGGGATAAAACAAATAAGAAGGCAATATTTACGAGCCACATAGTCAATCATCGGGACAAGATTGGATTGTCAAAAATCGATGCTTTCAGCTCAGAATCTGGAGTTTGGATGATGCAAAACCACAATTACGAACTAATCTTGGAAGTCAATAACACTTCAACAATAGATCAAGACATGATGGGAAGCATGTTTCTGTTTTTTTATGATGAAGAATTGGATAGACAGCTTCATCGAGGAAACTAACACCTATTTATAAAACTTTAGCCACGAATGCACGAATTTTAAAAGCTTAATTCGTGCATTCGTGGCTAAAATCTAAAGCGTAATATTTTAAAACAATGAAGCTATAATTTTTTCGATTGTAATTCCTTCAGCATCGGCTTTATAATTCTTCACCACACGATGTCTCAAAATTCCAACGGCAACAGCCTTAACGTCTTCGCTATCTGGCGAAAACTTTCCGTTGAAAGCAGCATGCGCTTTAGCCGCTAGAATTAAGTTTTGCGAAGCTCTCGGCCCTGCTCCCCAATCGATATAATTCTTAATAAAATCATTTGACAACGCATTATCTGGACGGGTTTTGCTTACTAAAGTCACAGCGTATTCGATCACATTATCCGGCACCGGAATTCGACGTAATAAGTGTTGAAAGTCGATAATCTCTTGCGCAGTAAACAGCGGATTAATTATCTCTTGTTTATCCGTCGTGGTACTTCTAACTACTTCCACTTCTTCCGCAAATGAAGGATAATCTAACTTGATAGAAAACATAAAACGATCCAGCTGAGCTTCAGGCAAAGGATAAGTTCCTTCTTGTTCAATAGGGTTCTGTGTCGCGAGGACAAAATAAGGCAAAGACAATTTATAATTGTGCCCTGCTATTGTAACGGCACGCTCCTGCATGGCTTCCAATAAGGCAGCTTGGGTCTTCGGCGGCGTTCTATTAATCTCATCCGCCAAAATGATATTTGAAAAAATGGGTCCTTTTATAAATTTAAACTGACGGTTTTCATCAAGGATTTCGCTCCCTAAGATATCAGAAGGCATCAAATCTGGGGTAAATTGTATTCTCTTAAAGTCCAATCCCAAAGCTTGAGCAATAGTATTGACCATTAAAGTCTTCGCCAAGCCTGGAACACCAACCAAAAGCGCATGACCTCCAGAAAATATACTGAGCAGAATTTGATCTACAACTTCATCTTGACCAACAATGATTTTGGAGATTTCTTGCTTTAACTCGATTCGTTTTTGAACGAGACTTTGAATTGCATTAACGTCTGACATGATAGTGATTATATGGAGTCAATAAGACTATTCGTAATTTATTTTTTGAGCCAATTATTGGTGAATTCGCAATTTCGATAATCACCATTAATTTTGATGTAGGTTTCTTTAATTTTCTCAGCAGACCACTTCGCGATAGCCTCAATTTGCTTTTCCTTCAATGCTAAGTTTTTAATTTTGATATAATCTTTGCCGTAATCAGCGGTATGTTCTTCAATTCGATTGGTAATCATAATCAATTTATACGATTTCTTTCCAGACTGATCAGTATCAATAAGCGGCACAGAAACTTCACCTTCTTTTAAATTCGAAACCTGAGAATACAAGCTAGGATCCATTTTGGTCAATTCAAAATGAGTATCTTGAGTCTTCGGATTGATTAAAACACCTCCGTTGGCACGCGTTTCTTTCTCGTCAGATTCTGTTCTCGCTGCATCTGCAAATGAAATAGCCTTATCTTCAATCTTCTTTTTTATTTGAAGAATTCTTTCCTTGGCGTCCTTCAGCGACTGCTCATCGGTCTTTGGTACCAAAAGAATGTGACGCAAATCAACATCTTGACCTCTAATTTTTTCTATATAAATGATATGCCAGCCAAAATCGGTCTGAAATGGTTCTGATATTTCGCCTTCAGACAGACTAAATGCCACATCTTTAAATTCTTTTACAAACGGCGTTTTTTTGTTCATTTTATAGTAACCTCCATTAGAACTAGATCCAGGATCTTGAGAATACAAAACCGCTTTCGTCGAAAAACTAGCACCTTCCTGCACATCCTTCTTAAATTCCTTGAGACGATCAATTACTTTCTGTCTTTCCTCTGCAGATACTTTGGGTTCTATAACAATTTGCGACACCTCCATTTCGGCACCGAAAAGCGGCAACTCTTCTGCTGGAATTCTTTTAAAGAAACTGCGCACTTCTTCTGGCGTCATTTCCACCGCATCGATAATCTTTTTTTGCATCGATGAAGACAATTTGTTCATTTTGATAATCTCTGCAAGGTCTGTACGAAAATCTTCTTCGCTCGTTTTCTTGAAATACTTGACCACTTTATCCATCGAGCCCAATTGTTCTATCATATAGGCCAACTGCTCTTCCATCTTCGTCTTAACTTCATCATCAGTCACAATAATACTGTCTTGGATGGCTTGATGGGCATATAATTTATCTTCAAGTAGTTTTCCCAGCATCTGACATCTCGTTATGTCTTTTACGGAGTTACCTTGACTTGACAATTCCAAAAAAGATTTATCAATATCTGAATCTAGAATATTGAAATCTCCGACAGTTGCAATAACACCGTCTATTTTTTGTCGCTTAAAATCAACAATCACTTTGTTCGACTTGACGGAATCTTGAATGATTTCCTGTGCCGAAGCAAAAGTGCAGGTCATGAGGAAAAGGCAAACGAAAAGTACCCACTTCTTATTTATAAACTTCATACTTCTTTTCTTTAATGGCATCATCTGTAATTTCCTTTTCAAATTTCTTTATTAATTCTAGTTTCCTTTTGTTCAATATTACTTCTTTCAAAGTAGGCTTCAAATAATGAAACGGCGCAATCTGATTCTTATCAATTACATTTGATATCTTCACCAAATAGGAATCATCACCTTCTGTTTTTTGAATAGACTTTCCAGGACTGATATATTCCTCCCTATTGTCTGGTGTTATAAATCGCAATTTCGCATACACTTGGTTCAACTCTGTCCATATTGAGTCATTAAGAGCAAAGCTATTCAATTGCAAAGTGTAATTGTCCCAAAATTTCTTATCCGATTTTCTAAAATCAAAAAACTTACTTTTGATTACTTCGTATTTTGGATTGTCTTTCCGAAGGCTTATATATCGCAACCGAACTAACGTGCCATTGGTCTTAAAATTCTCTTTATTCTCGTTATAATAACTTCTTAATTCTTTTTCTGATATGATCGTATCAGTGGTTCTTTTTACTATTTCCTCGAGATACGCCTTTGTATAAAGATCAATCTTATATTGTTGAACTAAAGTGTCGAACGCTGCTTTTTTCTTCGCACTCAAATTGACTTCCGCCACTTTAATCAAAAGTTTTTTAGAGGCCCATCTATCTATAAAACTTCGAACTATAATAACACTATCTTCTTTTGAAAGACCTTTTGGCACTAGATTAGTAATGTCTTCAGGGTATAAATAGTCAGAATTGACTCTTGCAATTGCTGTTGATTTCTTGTCCGAACCGAAAAGTGTGCAAGCACTAAAGAATGCCAACAAACCAACTACAATAACAAATTTTGACATTACTTCTTAAGCTGTGCTTTTACACGTTCAAATACTTCTGGAAAAGTCTTGATTGTAAATTCTTTTTTCAACTCTTCAACCCAATTCTGCTCCAGATATTGCTGATAATCGTTGATTACTTTTCCCTTGCATTCTTCTAATGTTTTTGGACCAGCAGGAAGTATCTTGTTGACCATCGTCACAAAATAATAGTCACCGTCTTTTGTTATTTCGGAAAGACCAGCTTCCTGTTTTAGATTCTTAGGTAATGCATCATTTCCTTCCTCAAAAACACCAACATTAGTCATCACTGTCACTTTGTCTTTGGTGTTTAATTGCTCCTTAATTTTCTCAGGAGCCACTTTTGACTTCAACAACTTTTGCGCTTTTTTAATTACGTCCATATTGGTTGACGATGCGATGATAACATCAAATCGGTTTTTCCACTGATAAAGATTTTTCTGACTCTCGTAGAAATTCTTCAAGCCAAGCGTATCCGTTTTAGAGCGATCCCAAATCTCTTTCTCCATCAAATCGAAAAGCAACAGTCCATCACGGTACTCTTCCATTACATTAGAAAAATCTGGAAACTCCTTTTCTAAATTATCAGTGTAATAAGTCGTCATTTGCTCATCTACGTACTTTTGATAAAAACTATCCACCAATTTAGTAATGGGTTTCAAAGTCAATCCCGCTTTCTCTTGTGCTTTCAAATGAAGTAAGAAACTAGTTCCTGTGATTGCTTTTTCATTAATAGCGAACAACTTTTTGTCGAAAGCTTTTGTGTCTGCGGGCACTTCCCATTTATTTTCGTAATAATCATTTGTAACAGTCTTTACCAGAGCTGCATACAATTTATCATCCCGCTTAACCGTGTATTTTTTTCGCAATTTCTCATTCAACGAATTGGTAATCAATCGTGATCTATCATCTTTAGACACCTTATTTTCCAACTCAACTTTCATTTCATCGAGTGTACGAACAGGGTGTTTTTCAATTAATTTCACAATATGCCAACCAAATCGTGTTTGAAAAGGAGTTGATAATGGATTCTCTTTCGTTAAAGAAAATGCGGTATTTTCAAATTCTTCCGAACTCAATTGACCTGACCCAAATCTGGCCAATACCCCGCCTTTTGATGAAGAAGATTTATCGTCGGAAAATTGTTTTGCCAAACTCTCGAAACTCTCTCCTTGCTGCAATTTCTGATAAATGTCTTCTATTTTCTTTTTATTGGCATCCTTGTCTTCAGGCTTTTCTTCCTTCGGATTGAGCAACATAATATGCGCAACCGTCACTTCTCCACGATTGTCTCTAACATCATCCACTTTGATAATGTGATACCCAAAACGGGTTCTAACAGGGTTAGAAACCTTGCCAACTGGTGTTTTAAAAGCAGCAGATTCAAAAGCGTATACCATTCTAAACGCACTAAAATAACCCAAGTCACCTTTATTATCTTTCGCTGACGGATCCTGAGAAAATTCAACAGCCAATTTACCGAAATCTTCTCCTTTCAGAATTCGATTACGGATATCCATTATTTTGTTATAGGCTTTCAAAGTATCCTCTGGAGCGGCATTCTCATCAACCATAAGTAAAATATGACTTGCTTTTACTTCTTTTAAGGAACGTTTGTAGCCCTCTTCCACTAACTCTTTGGTTACTTTTGAGTCGCTTAAATAGTTTTTTGACAATTGAGTTCTGTAAGAAGCCAACTCTGTTTTGTACGCGTCCCCGTTCTGCAGTCCTAACTTATTGGCCTTAGCAATCTTAAGCTTGTAACCAATAAACAATTCGAGGTATTGTGTGAGATCTTTTTGGGATTCATCTTTAACTAAATCTAAATTTTTGTTGTAAACTCTAGAAAATTCGTCAGTGTAGTAAGGTTTTTCGTCAATTGTAAATAATACTTCTTTATTACTATTTTGGGCATTACCGTAAAAACTTAAAGAAAGTAATGCGCCGAAAAACAATTGTTTTATTCTCATTATTTGTAGATTTTCTGTTTATAAAATACGTTTAATTAAATATCTCAAACTTAAAATATATGTTAATTTGAATCAACAAAAATAACAATTCAAATGCATTAAACAAGTATAGCAGTTACTATTAACAAAAAATTATTAGCGCTCGAAATAATGGATTTTATCAGTAAAAATAAAGGTTTCGAAAGGTCTTAAATATCTAATTGAACATTATTGTCGAATTAATACTATTTTTGCAGTCCATTTATTGACACTATGAGTTTTTTAAAAGAAATACAACGACGCAGAACTTTCGGAATCATATCGCATCCTGATGCTGGTAAGACTACATTAACGGAAAAATTATTGTTATTTGGTGGCGCAATTCAAGAAGCTGGAGCCGTAAAAAATAATAAAATAAAAAAAGGAGCAACTTCCGATTTTATGGAAATAGAGCGTCAAAGAGGAATCTCGGTTTCTACCTCCGTCTTGGCATTCAATTACAAAGACAAAAAAATAAATATCCTTGATACTCCGGGTCACAAGGACTTTGCAGAAGATACATTCAGAACTTTAACGGCGGTAGATAGTGTCATTGTTGTGATTGATGTAGCCAAAGGTGTCGAGGAACAGACAGAAAAATTAGTAGCAGTCTGTCGTTTGCGAAATATTCCAATTATTGTGTTTATAAACAAACTCGATCGTGAAGGAAAAGATGCCTTTGATTTAATGGACGAAGTCGAGCAAAAATTAGGGTTAAAAGTAACGCCATTAAGTTTCCCAATTGGAATGGGATATGACTTTCAAGGCATTTACAACTTATGGGAGAAAAACATCAATTTATTCAGTGGAGATAGTCGCAAAAATATCGAAGAAACCATTGCATTTTCCGACGTGCAAAACCCTGAACTTGAAAAGATCATCGGACTAAAGCCAGCGCAAAAACTGCGTGAAGAATTAGAATTAATTGAGGAAGTTTATCCCAAATTTGATCGTGAACAATATCTAAAAGGCGAACTTCAACCAGTGTTTTTTGGTTCTGCTTTAAATAATTTTGGGGTGCGTGAACTACTCGACTGTTTCGTAGAGATTGCGCCTTCACCAACCGCTAAAGAATCAGAAACACGACTGGTTGCTCCTACTGAAGAAAAGATGACTGGTTTCGTTTTTAAGATACATGCGAATATGGATCCTAAACATCGTGATCGGCTTGCATTTATCAAGATTGTTTCAGGAACTTTTGAGCGAAACAAACCCTACTTTCATGTGCGCCAGAAAAAAAACTTCAAATTCTCTAGTCCAAATGCCTTTTTTGCAGAAAAGAAAGAAATTGTAGATATTTCGTATGCAGGAGATATCGTTGGGCTTCACGATACAGGTAATTTCAAAATTGGCGATACTTTAACCGAAGGCGAGGTCATGAGCTTCAAAGGAATACCTAGTTTCTCTCCGGAGCACTTCAGATACATTAACAACGCCGACCCGCTCAAGGCAAAGCAGTTAGACAAAGGAGTAGACCAATTGATGGACGAAGGCGTTGCACAATTATTTACGTTAGAGATGAATAATCGAAAAGTAATCGGAACAGTGGGAGCGCTACAATATGAAGTAATTCAGTACAGGCTGGAGCATGAGTATGGCGCAAAATGTAACTACGAAAATTTTCCTGTGCACAAGGCCTGTTGGGTAAAACCAGAGGACCCAAAAAGTGAAGAGTTCAAAGAATTCAAAAGAATCAAACAGAAGTTCTTGGCGAAAGACAAATACAATCAATTGGTGTTCCTAGCCGATTCCGATTTTACGATACAAATGACTACGAGTAAATACCCAACTGTTAAGCTATTTTTTACATCGGAATTTGATTAGTACCAATTTCAAACGTAATAGTAAAAGAGGGAAAAAGCAAATTTGAATTTCATCTAATTTTTTTAGAATCAAAGTCCTTTTTTTAAATTATGATTCTTATATTTGCAACTTAATTGCGATTTCAAATGAAAAACAAAGTTATACACATCTTCTTTATCAGTTTTTTTCTGTTAATTGATTTTGTTGCGTTTGCACAACCTGGTGATGATGATGGTAGTGGTGGTCTAGAAGGAAATGACCCGCCACCAGCACCAATTAATGGCAAGCTAATATGGTTAGCAATTGCTGCTGTAATCTTTGCATTTTATACTTTTCGTAAAAACAGAAAATTAGCGTAAGAATTTAGATAAAAAATCCGGTTTCAACTTGAAGCCGGATTTTTTTTGCCTTAAAAAAGACTTTCTCATCCACAAAACCACGCTACGCAAACTCTCCCGACTTTAAGCCAATCCCTATCTCATCTTACTACCAAAACAAAATCCGCCAAAATCTACCCAATCCGCACCATCCGTAGCAAAGAAAAACAACTTCGCGTCTTTGCGCCTTTGCGAGCAATCCCGCTGCACAAAGTACCGCTGCGCAGAGTCTCCCGACTTTGAGTCAATCTATCTCACACATACTACCACATCAAAATCACTAACAATCTACCAAATCCGCACCATCCGTAGCAAAGAAAAAAAACTTCGCGTCTTTGCGCCTTCGCGAGCAATCCCACCTCACAAAGTCCATCGACTTTACAACAAATTACCAGCAAAAAAAAACCGCCTCGTTTCCGAAGCGGTTTTAATTATCAATTATCAATTGTTAATTATCAATTGTTAATTATCAATTGTTAATTATCCATTGTCAATTATCTTTTAACAACTCTCACCGTTTTCACATTACTTCCTTGAGTTACAATAATGTTGTAAACTCCAGAAGGATATTGTGATCCGATTTCTAAGTT
>CANGTL010000018.1 GCA_947456815.1 Flavobacteriaceae bacterium | reverse complement strand
TGAACGAAAGCTACTAAGAAAAACATCAACCAAAATCCTATGGTTAGGACGGTTAAGAATAATAAAAAGCCTAAATACTGTGAAAAATCAAACATGTTTTCCGGAATTTTTTTGATTTATACGCAAATGTAAGTGTATTATTTTTTCTTACCAATTAATTCCAAATCAATTTTTATAAAATAGTATTTATACGTAATTTTGGACAGCTTTTTAGGAGCAAATTCCAGCTTTCGCCTTTATCTTTTTTAGGTTCTCATGCTTCGCACCCAAAAAAGGATATCGGCTCTATCTGGGCTAGGGTTTTCCATAAACCCAGAACCGCGTGAGGGATAGAGGCTTTGTGTGAGCTCTTATTGCGTTGGCGTTCAACGCAAAAAAGCGAGTGCCGAAAGCCCGACCCCTGTGGTCACGCCCAAACAAATAACCAATTAAACGATTAAACAAATAACCAATTAAACAATTTCACGATTAAACAAATAAACGATTAACCACATAAACAACAACAATGGAATACAGAATTGAAAAAGACACCATGGGTGAAGTAAAAGTCCCAGCCGATAAATATTGGGGCGCGCAAACCGAGCGATCTAGAAACAACTTGAAAATCGGTCCATCGGCATCTATGCCCAAAGAAATCATAGAAGGATTTGCCTATTTGAAGAAAGCTGCGGCTTATGCCAATTGCGACTTAGGCGTGTTATCAACCGAAAAACGGGATGCGATTGCTGCCGTTTGCGACGAGATTCTCGCTGGCAAACTCGACGATCAATTTCCTTTAGTAATTTGGCAAACGGGTTCTGGAACGCAAAGCAATATGAACGTCAATGAAGTGGTGGCGAATCGCGCGCAAGTGTTGGCTGGTTTCAAAATTGGTGAAGGTGAAGCTGTGGTCAAAGCCAATGATGACGTCAACAAATCGCAATCATCCAATGACACGTTCCCAACCGGAATGCATATTGCGGCTTACAAAGCGGTTGTTGAAACGACCATTCCTGGTGTTGAGAAATTGCGAGATACGCTACATGCCAAAGCGGTTGAATATAATAATGTGGTAAAAATTGGACGAACGCACCTGATGGACGCAACGCCATTAACCCTTGGACAAGAAATCTCGGGTTACGTTGCCCAATTGAATTACGGCATCAAAGCATTAAGAAATACCTTATCACATCTTTCTGAAGTGGCATTGGGCGGCACCGCTGTCGGCACCGGATTGAACACACCTGATGGTTACGATGTTAAAGTTGCCGAATATATTGCTAAGTTTACTGGACATCCATTTGTAACAGCACCGAACAAATTTGAAGCCTTAGCTTCGCACGATGCGATTGTGGAAAGTCACGGCGCTTTGAAGCAATTGGCGGTTTCTTTAAACAAAATTGCCAATGATGTGCGTATGTTAGCTTCTGGTCCACGTTCCGGAATTGGTGAAATTTTAATTCCAGAAAACGAGCCCGGATCTTCTATCATGCCAGGAAAAGTAAATCCAACACAATGTGAAGCACTCACGATGGTTTGCGCGCAAGTCATCGGAAACGACTTAGCCATTAGCGTTGGAGGTATGCAAGGCCATTACGAATTAAACGTTTTCAAACCTGTCATGGCGGCGAACTTCTTGCAATCGGCGAGATTATTAGGCGATGCTTGTTTGTCGTTTGAGGAGCATTGTGCGAGCGGCATCGAACCGAATTACAAACGCATCAAAGAATTGGTTGACAATTCACTGATGTTGGTCACCGCTCTAAATACCAAAATCGGATATTACAAATCAGCTGAAATTGCACAAACGGCACATAAGAACGGAACAACATTGAAAGATGAAGCAGTTCGTTTGGGTTATGTTACTGCAGAAGATTTTGATGCTTGGGTAAAACCTGAGGAAATGGTGGGAAGCTTGAAGTAATTGACAATTTATTTCGCTGCGCTACATACAGTTCGGCTGCGCCTCGTGTGATAATTTATTTCGCTGCGCTACATACAGTTCTGCTGCGCCTCGGGTGATAATTAGACCTGTAATTGAATTGCAGGTCTTTTTTTGTAGTTAACTTTAACAGTAGTTCAAGTGCTTAATTTTCATGATAGTAGTGATTCATTTTAAATTTTTTATGTACTTTCAAATTATAGTTGGAAAGCAAGGGTTACAAATTCAAAAAAACTTGGAAGATGCTGAAAAATAGGAATAATTTAGAAAATGAGTTGTTAGTGGCGCGCGACAAATTTAAATCAGAGGAGACCATTTTAGAAGAAGTCTTAGCCATTTTGAACGAAAATGAGATGGCTCGCAATCGAATTAAGAATGTGCTTCAAGAAAAGAGTTCAACAGAATCAAACGATTTTAACTTAGATCTTCTTGAAACGGATAAAATTTTTCATTTAGTTCAAATAAGGTCGGTTTGTGTTGACTATCGCTTAAGGTTTTTAGACACGACCTACTTTAAAGACGGCATTCCTGAAGAAGCCATTTCAAAAATTAATGCGCTAGAAAAATCACACGGGACAACGTTAGGTGGATTTAAGATTATGGCTCCAAGTAAAGCATTTCAGCTCTTGAGTTATGATGATCCATTGTTATTTGCGCCGATTGGAAATGACTATTACTATTTAATTCATCAGTGGGGAAAAGACATCACGCCAAAGCGGAAATGGCTCGTCATGCCATTCAAGAATCTATTGAACTTTATGTTTTTTAGTGTTGTGTTGAGTTTACTTATTACTTGGTTAACACCAGAAAACAATTTGAGCAAAGCCGTTCCGATGGCGAATATCATTATTTTCCTTTTCGCTTTCAAGTCGATTGTTGCGGTATTTATGTATGCCTTTTTTATGATGGGCAAAAACTTCAATGTGGCGATTTGGGATCGGAAGTACTTTAATAATTAAATAGAAAAACCTGCTAAATAGCAGGTTTTATTGTTTTAGAATGCCACATTCCATCGTGGCAATTTACCGTTTTCATCTAAGAATTTCTGCAATATCAAACCTTCGACATACGTAGGAATGAATTTGTTCTTGGCATTAAATGTTTCATACCAATACACTTCCAATCGAGCGATTTTTTCCAATTTCATTTGCGCTGGCCACGAGTATTTACGTCCCGTTTTGGCGAATTGGTGTCCATTGACAATCTTATCGTAAAGCCCACCATTTTTGCTTTTTAAGGAACCATCATTCTGAATCGTTCCTGTTGAGCCGACCATAATGAGTTCTTTCTCTTCTCCATCTGCGGCAAACACTAGAAATACGCCACTTCCATTTTCGCTGGCGTTGCACACTTCTTCTAGGCTATTATCGATGGTGAAGTTGAAGTGGTTGTTCGTTTTGAACTTTGTTAATTCTTTATACATAATATTTTGTTTTGCCACAAAGGCACTAAGGCACAAAGTGTTTGTTATTTTAATTTAAGAAAAAAGCTCCATAAACAGGAGCTTTATATTGGTCCCTCGACTACGCTCGGGAAGACAATTTCTTTCAAAACTATCCCATAATCTCTTTTACTTTTTTTCCAATTTCAGCTGGAGAATCTACGACATAAATTCCACATTCTCTCATGATTCGTTTCTTCGCTTCAGCGGTGTCGTCTGATCCACCAACAATAGCACCTGCATGTCCCATGGTTCTACCTTTTGGAGCAGTTTCACCAGCAATAAAACCAACTACTGGTTTTCTATTTCCGTCTGCTTTGATCCATTTAGCGGCGTCTGCTTCTAATTGTCCACCGATTTCGCCAATCATCACGATACATTTGGTTTCTGGGTCGTTCATAAGTAATTCAACTGCCGCTTTCGTAGTTGTTCCGATAATTGGATCTCCACCAATTCCGATTGCGGTTGTTATTCCCATGCCTTGTTTTACAACTTGGTCTGCCGCTTCGTACGTCAAAGTTCCTGATTTAGAAACAATCCCGACAGTTCCTTTTTTGAAAACAAAACCTGGCATAATCCCCACTTTGGCTTCCCCTGGTGTAATTACGCCTGGGCAATTAGGTCCGATTAAAGTACAGTTTCTAACTTTGATATATTCGTTGGCTTTAATCATATCCGCAACTGGAATTCCTTCCGTAATAGTAATAATCACTTTGATTCCAGCATCAGCAGCTTCCATAATGGCGTCTGCAGCAAATGCAGGTGGTACGAAAATAATGGTTGTATCTGCTCCTGCTTGTTCTACTGCATCTTTTACTGTATTGAAAACGGGACGATCTAAATGGGTAGTTCCACCTTTTCCTGGAGTTACGCCACCCACGACATTCGTACCATATTCAATCATTTGCGACGCGTGAAAAGTTCCTTCACTTCCGGTAAAACCTTGCACAATTATTTTGGAATCTTTGTTGACTAAAACACTCATAGTAGTTTGTTTTTGTATTTTTTATTTGTGATGCAAAAGTAAGTGATTCACATTTACTTTTAAAGTTAATTTTCTAAATATTTATGGCAATTGACTCATTTGAAATCCACGGTACAAAAGGTTGTCTTTTACTTCCCAAATGACCATAAAATGAGCTAAAAGCATTTCCTCTCTTGGGTTTTCAATGGTTTTGATGTAATGAGCATAACGAACAACAATTTGATCGCCGTCTTTTAGGAGATGACTGATTCGTACTTTTGAACGCACATAAGCTTTACCTAATTCTGCTGATAAATCTAGGATATCTTTTTGATTCAATTGCTTGAATCCAGTACTGCTATTCCAATCTAAAAGTACCTCCGGATGCAAAAATGTGCTCATGATTTCGCTATTGATAAGCGCATCTGATTTATAAAAATCTTGAATTAATTTCTTTGCAGACATTTTACTTCAATTTATTTAAAATTTCTGGTATTCTCTTTAGGTTTGCCAATTGCTTCAATTTCTCGCGGGATTCTTCAATCGGTGTTCCGAAGTAGGATTTACCTCCTTCTACCGATTTGGTAACTCCAGTTTGTCCCATAATTACTGCTTTGGTTCCGATGGTAATGCCGCTTGTAGTTCCGACTTGTCCCCACAACGTCACTTCATCTTCAATAATCACACAGCCAGCAATGCCGGTTTGCGAAGCAATCAGACATTTCTTTCCGATGACAGTGTCGTGTCCAACGTGCACTTGATTGTCTAATTTCGTTCCTTCGCCAATGGTTGTATCGCCAGTCACGCCTTTATCAATAGTACATAAAGCGCCAATTCCAACATTGTCATGAATTACCACGCGTCCACCTGATAACAATTGATCAAAACCTTCCGGACGTTTTTTATAATAGAATGCATCTCCTCCCAAAACAGTTCCCGCATGAATGATGACGTTGTCGCCAATAACCGTGTGGTCATAAATCGCCACATTCGAGTGAATCAAACAATTCTTTCCAATCGTCACATGATTTCCTACAAAGGTATTGGGCTGAATGATGGTGCCCTCTCCTATTTTTGCTGTTGATGCTATTGAAACATTGGAAACTTGAAACGGCATAAAATGGCGCGTCAACGTATTAAAATCTCTAAATGGATCATCAGAAATCAGCAATGCTTTGCCTTCTGGACAATCTACTTTCTTATTGATTAAAACAATAGTCGCTGCAGATTGCAATGCTTTATCGTAATACTTGGGATGATCCACAAAGACGATATCTCCGGGTTCAACAACATGAATTTCATTCATTCCAGACACATCAAAATTAGCATCGCCTACGAATTCACAATGAAGTAAATCGGCAATTTGTTGAAGCGTATGAACCTTAGGAAATTTCATAAGTGTTACTTAACGCGTTCCATATAGTTACCAGAAGTAGTGTCAATCTTAATCTTGTCACCTTCATTAATAAACAAAGGAACATTGATTGTCGCTCCCGTTTCCACAGTTGCAGATTTTGTCGCATTAGTTGCGGTATTTCCTTTAACTCCTGGCTCAGCGTATGTAACTTCCAGAATTACAGATGCTGGCATATCTACAGACAAAGGCAAATCGGTTTCGGTATTGATACTAACCATAACACTTTCACCTTCTTTCAATAAATCGGGAGAATCTAGGATTGCTTTGTTTAGTGAAATTTGCTCAAATGACTCCACATTCATAAAGTGAAACAAATCTCCTTCTGGATACAAAAATTGGAATTTGTGGTTTTCAACACGCACTTCCTCAATCTTGTGACCTGCAGAGAAAGTATTGTCTAGCACTTTTCCGTTGGTTAAACTTTTCAATTTTGTTCTAACGAAAGCTGGACCTTTCCCTGGTTTCACATGAAGAAACTCAATAATTTTATAAATATCATTATTGTATTTGATGCACAATCCGTTTTTAATATCTGATGTAGATGCCATGTTTTTTTGTTTATTCGTTTATATATTTAATCGTTTATTTGTTTAATCTAAATTAAAGAAACTTATCTGTTTTGAACGCTAATCTCTTGATTCTTTCTTCTATAATTTAATAATTTCCAGAATAGCCTTTCATAATACCTCTTGATGAATTTCGAATAAAATCTAAAATCTCATCGCGCTCTGGAGTAGCTTCCATTTCTCCCTCAATAATGCTTAGGGCTTGGGTTGTATTGTAGTTTTTCTGATATAAAATTCGATAGATATCTTGAATCTCTTTGATTTTCTCGGTGGTAAATCCTCTTCGTCTCAAACCTACTGAGTTAATTCCAACATACGAAAGTGGCTCTTTTGCTGCTTTAGTATATGGAGGAACATCCTTTCTCACCAACGATCCGCCTGAAACCATAGCGTGATCTCCGATATGAATAAATTGGTGTATTGCAGCCAAACCACCAATGATAGCGTGGTTTCCAATTACAACGTGACCTGCTAGCGCAACGCCATTGACAATAATGGCATTGTCACCAATATGACAATCGTGTGCAATGTGGGCAGTTGCCATCACCAAGCAGTTATTGCCAAGCGTGGTTTGCCCAGAAGCAATCGTACCACGATTGACAGTTACACATTCTCTTATCGTACAGTTATCTCCTATAATCGTTAGTGAGTCTTCTCCGCCGAACTTCAAATCTTGAGGAATAGCAGAAATTACAGCGCCAGGAAAAATATTACAATTTTTACCAATTCTAGCGCCTTCCATAATCGTAACATTAGAACCGATCCAAGTTCCATCCCCAATAATAACATTGTTATGAATGGTTGTAAATGGTTCGATTACGACGTTTTTTGCGATTTTTGCGCCTGGGTGAACGTATGCTAAAGGTTGATTCATTTGTAGACTTTGTTTTTTTGTTTGTCAAATGGAATTCGCATTTGAGATGCGCACTTCATACTTTATTTTTCTATTGTTTTTTAGCAATTTGCGCCATCAATTCGGCTTCAGCAACGAGCTTGCCATTGGCATATGCGTTGGCTTGCATGTGGCAAATTCCGCGTCTAATTGGACTTATCAAATCGCATTTAAAGAATAAAGTGTCTCCGGGAAGTACTTTATGTTTAAACTTTACATTGTCAATTTTCATGAAGAATGTCAAATAATTTTCTGGATCTGGCACTGTACTCAAAACCAAAATCCCTCCAGTTTGGGCCATCGCTTCAATAATCAAAACACCTGGCATTACAGGAGCATCTGGAAAATGACCCACGAAGAACGGTTCATTCATGGTTACATTTTTCAATCCAACAACATGCGTATCCGACAATTCAAAAATTTTGTCTACCAACAAAAATGGTGGGCGATGCGGCAACATAGCCATAATCTTGTGGATATCCATTAATGGCTCTTGGTTCATGTCAAATATAGGCACATGATTGCGTTGCTCAATTTTAATGATCTTCGCCATTTTCTTGGCAAACTGTGTATTGACAAAATGTCCGGGCTTATTCGCAATAATTTTTCCTTGAATTCGAGTTCCAATCAAAGCCAAGTCACCAATCACATCAAGTAATTTATGGCGAGCTGCTTCATTAGGATAATGCAAAGTGAGATTATCTAAAATCCCATTTGGTTTTACAGAAATTGATTCTTTACCAAAGGCCACTTTTAGATTATTCATTGTTTTCTCTGAAATCTCTTTGTCTACATAAACAATGGCATTGTTAAGATCTCCACCCTTTATCAAGCCTTCATCTAAAAGTGTTTCCAATTCGTGTAGGAAACTAAACGTACGTGCATCAGCAATTTCTTCCTTGAAATCGCATATATGCTTCAGGCTTGCATTCTGAGTTCCTAGCACTTTGGTGCCGAAATCTACCATAGCTGTAACTTGGTATTCATCACTTGGCATCACTAATATTTCACTTCCGGTGGTTTCATCTGTGAACGAAATGATTTCCTTGACAATATAGACGTTTCGTTTGGCGTCTTGTTCTTCTATACCCGCTTTTTCAATAGCTTCCACAAAAAACTTTGACGATCCGTCCATAATTGGCGGTTCCGATGCATCAAGCTCGATAATAACATTATCGACATCACATCCAACAAAAGCTGCCAAAACATGTTCTGAAGTTTGTATTTTTACTCCTAATTTTTCGAGATTAGTTCCTCTTTGCGTATTTACGACGTAATTCGCATCGGCTTCAATCATTGGCGCACCTTCCAGATCAACACGAACAAAAGTATATCCGTTATTAATCGGTGCAGGTTTAAAAGTCATCTTAACTTCTTTTCCCGTGTGCAATCCAACACCAACTAAAGAGATTTCGCTCTTTATGGTTTTTTGTTTCACCATGACTTACTTATTTTTATTTATTGTTTTCTTTAATTCTTCTAGTTCGGCTACAATCTTCGTTAGATTCTTAAAATGAACATATGATTTACTATAATCACTATAGGTGAATGATGGACTTCCTTGCAAAATTTCGTTGTCTTTTACATTTCGTCCTACACCAGATTGCGCTTGAATGCGAACATTGTTACCAACTGTGATGTGTCCCGCAAAACCGACTTGTCCGCCAATGACACAATTTTTTCCAATCTTGGTTGATCCCGCTACGCCAGTTTGCGCTGCAATAACGGTATTCTCTCCAATTTCTACATTATGTGCAATTTGAATTTGATTATCGAGTTTTACACCTTCGCGAATAATGGTTGAACCCATTGTCGCTCTGTCAATCGTAGTTGATGCACCGATTTCAACATTATCCTCAATAATGACATTTCCAATCTGTGGAATCTTTACATATGATCCATCAGCATTTGGAGCAAAACCAAAACCGTCTGACCCAATGATAACTCCAGAATGAAAAATGCAATTACTTCCAATGATACACTCGTGATAAATTTTTGTTCCGGCGAATAAAGTTACATTGTCTCCCAATATTACATTGTCACCAACAAAGCAATTAGGGTAGATCTTCACATTGTCGCCAATGATTACATTTGATCCTATATAACTAAAGCTTCCTAAATAGAAATTACCTCCATATCGCGCATGATCCAATATCGTTGAAGGTTGCTCTATACCGATTTTACTATCTTTCCTAGCTTGATCGTAGAAAGTCAGTAGTTTAGTAAAAGCCATATAAGCGTCCTCAACGACAATCATGGTCGTGTTCACTTCGTTGTCCGGAACAAACGAGTCATTTACAATGGTAATCGTGGCTTTTGTGGAATAAATGTAAGATTCGTACTTTGGATTAGCTAAAAAAGTAAGTGTTCCTGCTTTTCCTTCTTCAATTTTAGAAAACGATGAAACTGCAGCGCTAGGATCTCCTAATACTTTACCGTCTAAAACAATCGCTATTTGTTCCGCTGTAAATTTCATACTATACTACGATTCTGTGAATTGGACTGCTGCACTTTTATACTGCATGCAACATGGATTTTTTCACAGAGCACAAAAATATAAAAAATAGCTTTTAAATGTTAACTTTCTAACAGTTGTTTTGGGTAGCAAATATAATATTTGGTGACGGGCTTTGATAAGGCTTTCGAATTTAATTGGTCTGAGGCTTCCACCACATCTTCGATTGTCTTATCTTTCTTCAAAATATGAATTGGCTCTGCGTCTTTACTGTAGGCTTGATTTTCGATTTTGCCTTTAAAAATAAAGTATTTCGCATCTTGCAAACTGCAATTATTTTGCTTTGAAAATCGTTCGATTAAGTTATTCAACATCTCTTTGTCAAACTTCTCGCGACTTAATTTCACTTTCAGCAAATCGCGATTGATGATCATTTTACTCAATGAACTTAGAATAAAATCTTCGGAATCTTGCCATTCTTTTATTGCGCTAATAACATCGTAATCATCAAGTTGTGAAAACTTATTTAAAACGACACTGTCGAAATTTTCTGTCGTAATTTTATGATTTAAAAAGTACAAAAGCGCCTTGCTTGATGGCAAGACATTTCCTTTTAAAGTAAGCTCTTTGGCACGCTTCAAGATTTTTGTCAATATCAATTCCGCTACCAAACTGGTCTTATGCAAATAGGCTTGCCAATACATTAACCGTCGTGCCATCAGGAATTTTTCGATGGAGTAAATTCCTTTTTCTTCCATCACCAATACATCGTCCACCACATTCAGCATTTGAATGAGTCGATCGGAATTGATATTGCCTTCTGCGACACCCGTATAGAAGCTATCGCGCTTCAAATAGTCCATCCGATCCATATCTAATTGACTCGAAATCAACTGCAACATAAATTTACGGTGGTATTCGCCTTTAAAGATTTGTATGGCTAAGGTCAACTTTCCGTCAAACTCCTGATTCAACTGGTTCATAAACAACAACGAAATGGCTTCATGGTTGACATCTTCTACAATACTATGCTCCATTGCATGCGAAAAAGGTCCGTGCCCAATATCGTGCAGTAATATTGCAATGAGCAAGGCATTTTCTTCTTCTTTTGAAATGGTTATTTCCTTAAATTTCAATACTTCGATGGCTTTTTGCATCATATGCATACAACCCAAGGCATGGTGAAAACGCGTGTGATGTGCTCCGGGATAAACCAAATAGGACAATCCCATTTGAGAAATACGTCGCAATCGCTGAAAATAAGGATGTTGAATTAAATCGTACAACAACGGATTTGGAATCGTAATGAATCCGTAAATCGGGTCGTTTAGAATTTTAAGCTTATTAATTTGACTCACAGATACTGGGTTTAAGGGCAGCAAATATAGGTAATTCAGGTGAATTTCGTAGCCATAATTGCTGCAAATGAAACAAAAGTTCACGGAATGATCGTAATTGTTTTTGGTTTCTCAATGCAATAAAATACATTTACGGTATTCAAATAGATTAAACTTATTTCTCTTATAACGTGGAAATTGTAATTCAAAACCAACAATTAACTGCCAAAATATTTTCTAAGGGCGCCGAACTTTTTTCCTTACAAAACAATCATTCTAGTCGGGAATATATGTGGGAAGGAAATCCAGATTTTTGGGGTAAACATGCACCTGTACTATTTCCAATTGTTGGCACTTTGAAAGGCAGTCAGTTTCGGTATAAAAACAATTTCTATTCATTGTCAAGGCACGGATTTGCTCGTGATTTCACTTTTGAAGTTGTCGAAAAAACGGCTAATTCGGTCGTATTTTCCTTAAAAGCAACTGAAGAAACAAAAACAAATTACCCTTTCAATTTTGAACTTCAAATTGGTTATACTTTAGTTGAAAGCAGTTTGAATATCGAATATAAAATTATCAATAAGATGGATGAAAGAATGCCATTCTCCATCGGCGGTCATCCCGCATTTGCGTTGCCTCAGACATTTAGTTCGTATTCGTTGGAATTTGAAAAACTAGAGGACTTGCAAAGCTATGTTTTAGAGAATGACTTACTTTCAACAACAACCGTGAATATTCCACTGTCAGATAAAACACTGCCTCTCACCTATTCTTTGTTCGCAAAAGACGCGCTCATATTCAAAAAACTCAATACAAAAAAGATTTCCATTCTTGAAGAAAACAAACCGTTGTTGCACTTCTATTTTGAAGATTTTACAAACTTCGGGATTTGGACGAAGACAAATGCGCCCTTCATTTGCCTTGAACCGTGGCTTGGTTATTCAGATTTGACTTCAAGTGACGGCAACATCGAGAACAAAGAAGGAATTCAATTTGTGGAAGCTAATGCAACTTTTAAATGTTCGTATTCCATTGAAATTATCTCATAAACTTACCAATGCTCAACTTCAATTTTGAACCATTTCCGAACCTAGAAACAGAACGATTGCAATTGCGGCGACTCGAAAATTCAGACGTGAAAGAAGTTTTTACGTTACGGAGCAATCCGTCGACCATGAAATTTATTCCTAGACCATTGGTTACGAACGACGAGGAAGCCTTAGAACATATTGCGATGATCAATTCCAAAATTGACAACAATGAAGGCATCAATTGGGCGATTACAATAAAAGGAAATCCCAAGCTAATCGGAATTATTGGTCATTTCAAAATTCAACCGCAAAACTACCGTGCTGAAATTGGTTATATGATTTTGCCAGAATATCATGGACAAGGTATTGTTGCAGAAGCGATCAAAGAAGTGGTTCGCTATGGTTTTGAAGAAATGAATTTACATTCTATCGAAGCCATTATCGACCCGAACAACCTAGCTTCGGAGCGCGTACTACAAAAAAACGGTTTTGTCAAAGAGGCACATATTTTAGAAAATGAATTCTTCGACGGGAAGTTTATTGATACTGTGATTTATTCATTACTGAAAAGAAACTTCACAGAATAGAGGTCTATTTTTAAAATTTTGGTAAAGTTCTGATATACAATTCTTCTACTTTTTTTCGTGCCCAAGCTGTTTTCCTTAAGAAGGTCAAACTTGATTTCACACTCGGATTGTCTGTAAAACACTTGATTTTGATGAGTTCCGACAACGTATCAAAACCGTAATAGTCAACTAATTGTTCGACAATCTTCTGTAGCGTTACGCCGTGAAATGGATCTTTGGAGGTATTGGGTTGCATGAGCCAAAAGTACAATTCCGAAATGGCTATTCATAAAAAAACCACCAAAATAAATCTTGGTGGTCTTTTTATTCAATGTGAAATTTACTGCACCGCCAAAAACGCGTTCACGTTTCCAAACCCATATTCTGAACTTCTATTTGGATAGAAGTTCCCAGATTGTTTCATTTTATTTAAAACTTGATCCCTTGTCCATGTTGGATTTTTTGACCAAACCAAAGCCGCAATTCCCGCAGTTGTTGCCGTTGCCACCGATGAACCGCCAACATAATCTGTTTGCGCATTGTAATAACTATTAATTGGAACATTATTACCTGTTGCTGCTCTTTGCATTACGATGGTAAAGTCAACTTTATTTCCGGTATGACAATCGTCGCAAGCCACAACAGTTGCTCCTTCTTTAACGCCGGTTACCGCAACAGTTTCGGGCATCCACGCTGGAAAAATAACACCTACAAAAGTGGTAAAACTGGTAGAAGTTCCCGCAGCACAAAAAATCAATTTTCCTTTACTGTAAGCCAATCGAACGGCATCTACAATTTTCCCAACAGAGAAAACATATCCCATCGACATCGAAATGATTTTCACATTGGTGTTATTGCCTAATGCAACAAAAGCTTTCTTCACGCCTTCTTGTTCTTGAAAACCGTCAATGACTACATTGGTCGCCGCCCGATAAGTAATTAAGTTGGCATTATACGCCACACCTACTGGTTGGCCATTGTTATTTCTAGGCGCTGTTGCTACCGAAGCCATACTAGTACCATGCCCACATAAATCATTCGGGCCATCAGTAGTCGTACTCCACGGCCAAATAGAATCTATGTAAACACCAAATTTCTGAATAGTTCTACCTGAAGAATCACCTGTATTGAAACTACTTCCTAGCAAAGTTTGATTTGGCGAAACTCCTGTATCAATGATACCAATTGTAACGCCTCTTCCAGTGCTCAAAGTCCATGCGTTCGGAATATTATGTTGGTAAAACGCCCAAGGCACTTTGGCATTCGGTGTCACCGTAGTATAATCTGAAGCATTTAATACCTGCGACTCGTAGCCGCAACCCGATGAACTAGAACTACTAGCAGCAGCACGCATTTGACCATTTTTAATCGAAACATAGCGATAATCTGCTGGCTCTATATAGCGAATATACTTGCTTCTTTTTAAAGCTATAATCGTTTCTTGCTTCTTGATGATTACGTTCATTAAGTTTAAATCAGCGTCCGCAGATACCAAAACTTTTTCTAGTGGCTGATCTTCATAAGTCAAAATGATTTTCAACAATTCTTCTTGAATTAATTGGTTCTTTGGGCTTTTGGCACGGTCAAAATCCTTCGTTGAAGTTCCAAAACCAATCGTCATCAAATTGTTCCCATGCTGAGCAGCACTCCAAATCATCTGATTCGAGGCTTCCTTCCAATCAAAATTTCCACGAGCAGTAATGGCATCGTCAATGACTTTATTGACTTGTGAAGTCGTCATTGGCTCCTTTTGAGCAGCGTTAATTACGATTGGAGTGGCTTCATTTTCTTCTTGATTACAAGCGCTAAAAATGGTGATAAATAACAAGGAAAAGAGTAATACTTTATTTCTCATAAAATTGATTTTTAGTGATTTAAAGACGAAGTTAATAAATCAATTGATTCAATAATCAAATGTTAATAAAAATATAAAAAAAGTAAAATGGCCTTTGAAAAGAAACCCCAATGAAAGGTAATATTTGCGTTTCAACAATTCATATTTTGTAGTATCTTTGCGCTCCTATGCTGAAAACGGTTAACATTCTAAATAAGAGAGCGCGCTTCGATTATGAAATTCTCGAAACGTATACGGCTGGAATTGTTTTGAGCGGAACTGAAATCAAATCGATTCGGTTGGGGAAAGCTAATATCACGGAAGGTTTTTGTGAATTCAACGATGCCATGGAACTGTTCGCCATCAACACTTACATCGAAGAATACGCTTTCGGAAACCAATTCAATCACAAAGCAAGAAGCGAGCGAAAATTACTATTGAATAAAAGAGAATTAAAGAGTTTGCACAAAAATGTACAAACAAAAGGACTGACAATCATTCCACTAAAATTGCATACCAACGAAAAAGGATTGGCTAAACTAGACATTGGTTTGTGTCGCGGAAAGAAAACGTACGACAAACGCGAATCTTTAAAGGAACAGGATACCAAACGCGATTTAGATCGAATCAAAAAAAGTTTCTAGTTGACTTTATTATGACTAAATTTGTCATAAATCAATCTGCTTTTTCCCTTGCACACTTTACTTAAAAAAGCTCGAGAAACAAAAGGCTTCAAAACCAGAGAAGTCGCTAATCTATTGAAGATAGACCAAGCACTCATTAGCAAATTCGAAAACGGTCAACGCACTCCCACCAGAAAACAAGTAGAACAGTTAGCACAATTGCTCGAAATTGATTTGGAATTATTGCTCGTTGCTTGGCTCAAAGAAAAAATCAAACAAGTCATCGCTGAAGAACCTTTGGGTTTAAAAGCACTTCAAGAAGTAGAAAATGAACTCCATCCAACCAAGGAAAATAATAAAGTAGTCGATTTACTCTTTGAAGAAATGGAAGCCTTAAAAGCCAAAATGGAAGCGTTTAGAAATTCACAAACGAACTAATTTTTATTCTCCAACAAAGGCACAAATCGAAATTCACCAAACTCGTGCTTTTCAAATTGCGTTTCGTTTTTGCGAATCAAAAGTGTCATGATTTGGTGTTCCTCGCCCAATGGAATAACTAGTCGACCACCGATTTTTAACTGTGCCATCAAAGGCTGCGGAATAATCGGCGCGCCTGCTGTCACAATTATACTATCAAACGGAGCGTGATTCGGAAGTCCTTTATAACCATCACCAAAAGACAAATGCTTAGGACGAATTCCGAGTTTTGGTAGCAACGCAGAAGTTTGCTTAAACAACTCGGTTTGTCTTTCAATACTATACACTTTAGCTCCCATCAAACACAAAACCGCCGTCTGATAACCCGAGCCCGTGCCGATTTCTAATACTTTGTGGTCTTTTTTTACTTCCAACAATTGACTTTGAAAAGCAACCGTGTAAGGCTGAGAAATAGTTTGCCCCGCGCCTATCGGAAACGCTTTGTCTTGGTAAGCAAAATCTTCAAAACTTGAATTCAAAAACAAATGCCGTGGAATTTTCTTAATAGCTTCCAGAACATTCTTGTCAGTAATTCCTTTCTCCTTGAGCAAAGCGGCTAATTGGTTGCGAAGTCCTTGATGTTTGGCTGTGTCTTTCAATGTTGGGGTTTAATTTGACGTCAAAAATAAGAAAGTAATTGTAATTTTTAGGAGCTATTTCCCGCTATTCGTTACAATCTTTTTTGTTTTATCAAATCAATCGAAATTAAGGTGCAATTCGCAAAAACAAAAAAGGATTTCCACTACTATCGGGGCTAGACTGCGGCAAAAGTAGCAACAATCAATTCCAATTTAATGTTCTAAATAATTATCAATTATCAATTATCCATTATCATTTAATTCCTATTTTTGTTCAAAATATATTTTATGCTAAAAGTCGGTGTTTTAGGCGCAGGCCACCTCGGAAAAATACATCTCAAATTATTACAACAATCTTCCAAATACGAACTCGTCGGATTCTATGACGAAAATCTCGAAAACGGAAAAAAAATCGCGGAAGAATTTGGATACAAACAATTCAATACCATCGCAACGCTAATTCATGCAGTAGACGTAATCGACATCGTAACGCCGACTTTATCGCACTATAAATGCGCAAAAGTCGCCATCAAATCAGGAAAACATGTTTTTATCGAAAAGCCGATTTCCAACACCGTTGCCGAGGCTGAAGAGATCATCGCCTTAGCGAAAGAATACAACGTCAAAGGTCAAGTCGGACATGTAGAGCGATTCAATCCTGCGTTCCTCGCTACCAAAGACATGATCGATAATCCGATGTTTATCGAAACCCATCGGTTAGCAGAATTCAATCCTCGTGGCACCGATGTTCCAGTTGTTTTAGACTTGATGATTCACGACATCGATGCCATCTTAAGCGTGGTGCATTCCAAAGTAAAAAAAATTAACGCGAGTGGAGTTTCAGTAATCTCCGATACGCCAGATATTGCCAATGCTCGAATTGAATTCGAGAATGGCTGTGTCGCCAACCTAACGTCCAGTAGAATTTCGATGAAGAATATGCGTAAATCGCGCTTCTTCCAAAAAGACGCTTATATCTCCGTTGACTTCTTAGATAAGATTTGTGAAGTCGTAAAAATGCAAGATGCGCCTGAAAATCCTGGTGATTTCGATATGATTCTACAAAATGCCGAAGGGGTGAAAAAGCAAATTTATTTTGCCAATCCAGAAGTGGCGCCGAACAACGCTATTCTAGACGAGTTAGAAACATTTGCCGATGCCATCAATAGTAATACAACGCCGATCGTAACCCTTGAACAAGGAACCGAAGCACTTAGAGTGGCGTATCAAATCATAGATTGTTTCAAATAATACCACATAAATAATGAAAAACATAGCTGTAATCGGAGCTGGCACGATGGGAAATGGAATTGCCCACACCTTTGCTCAAAGCGGATTCACCGTAAAATTAATCGACGTATCTGAAAAATCTTTAGACAAAGGCATGGCGACCATCGCTGCCAATTTGGATCGAATGGTTGCTAAAGGAACCATTACGGAAGAAGATAAATTAAAAACAATTGGCAACATCATTACCTATACTGACATCAAAGATGGCGTTGTAGGCGTTGAGTTGGTCGTCGAAGCGGCTACTGAAAACATCGATTTAAAACTGAACATATTCAAACAATTGAATGAAGCTTGTTCCCATGCAACAATATTAGCAACAAACACTTCCTCTATTTCGATTACCCAAATAGGCGCTGTGGTTGCGCATCCAGAACGCGTGATTGGGATGCACTTTATGAATCCGGTGCCGATTATGAAATTGGTTGAAATCATCCGCGGTTACAACACATCCGATGAAGTCACCAAAACCATTATGGATCTTTCGGTTACCTTAGGAAAAGTTCCGGTTGAAGTCAATGACTATCCTGGCTTTGTTGCCAACAGAATCTTGATGCCGATGATCAATGAATCTATCGAGACGTTATACAACGGCGTTGCTGGTGTTTATGAAATTGACACGGTCATGAAATTAGGAATGGCGCATCCAATGGGACCATTGCAATTAGCAGACTTTATTGGTTTGGATGTTTGCTTGGCTATTCTACACGTGATGCATGACGGCTTCAAAAATCCAAAGTACGCTCCTTGCCCGCTCTTAGTGAATATGGTTCGCGCCGGGAAATTAGGAGTGAAATCGGGAGAAGGTTTTTACGATTATGCTGAAAGTAAAAAAGCAGAAAAAGTCGCTAAAATGTTTTTGAAAAATTAATAATTAACAATGAATAATTAATAATGACCACAAAATTATTAATTGTTAATTATTCATTATTCATTGAAAAAAGATGGCTAGTATTTTTCCATTTGAGGCGGTTCGACCTACTCGAGACAAAGTTTGTTTGGTGACCTGCCGTTCCTATGAAGAATATGTCAATGCGGAACTGGCGGCTCAATTAGACTTCAATCCATTGTCTTTTTTACATGTTTTAAAACCTGCTTTTGTCAATCAGCAAACCATTGCTTATGAAAAAAGATACAAGCAAGTACAGCAGAAATATCAGGAATTTAAGGATGAAATCATCTTAGTCAAAGACGACAAGCCTGCTATTTATATTCATAAAATCATTACCAAAACGGAGTCGTTTACTGGAATTATTGTCGGAACTTCCATTGAAGAATATCGCAACGACATCATTAAAAAACACGAATACACAATTGCATTCCGCGTACGATTATTGAAGGAATACATGAAATATTCAGGCTTCAATACCGAGCCCGTTTTGATGACTTATCCAGATAACAAAACAATCGAAAACTGGATTTTCAATTGTACCCAAAAGCAAGCGGATTTTGAGTTTTCGACAACGAAAAAAGAAATCCATTACCTGTGGAAAATCGATGATGCCTTAGAAATTAATTGGTTGCAAAATATCTTTAAGAAAACGAACTATCTTTATATAGCTGACGGACACCATCGCTGTGAAGCTTCGGCATTGCTTTCAGAAGAAAATGAAGATTCGGAAAATATTTCCAGAAGTCATATGCTTAGTTATTTGATTTCGGAAAACAACGTTAAGATTTACGAATACAATCGCGTAATCAAAGACCTCAATGGACTTTCAAAAACGGAATTCTTAGAAGCGCTGAGCAAGACATTTACAATTGAAAATCTGGATCAAAGCTTTAGTAAACCAATTGCAAAACATCAATTTGGAATGTATTTGGACAGGCAGTATTATTCCTTAAATCTAAAAGAAGAAAATGGTGGTTTCAAATCTGAATTAGAATCGCTTGATACGCAAATTCTATACGACAAAGTGTTGTCGAGTCTATTGAATATACAAGACTTGAGAAACGACGAACGCATCGAGTATATTTCAGGAAAACATCCAATTCAAGTCCTAAAACAGAAAATTGATGAGGGTGAATTTGCAGTTGGATTTATGTTGTTTCCGTGCGATATCAAAGAAATTAAGGTGCTAGCCGATAATCATTACATCATGCCGCCAAAAAGCACGTATATTGAACCAAAGTTTAGAAGTGGTTTGGTTATTTATGAATTATAAACAAAAACAAAAAAATGAAAAAAGCAATTACGTGTTTAGCGTTAACTCTTAGCTTATCGACAATTACAGCACAAACTTTAAATTTTGTAAACAAAACAGATAAGCCGATTGCTAGAAGTGCCTCTTCTGTGGCTTTAGATGGCGATTTTATTTATGTTTCAAACGGGTTTTCCGGTACAAATCAATTTACTTCTGAAATAGAAACATACATTGTAAACGCTGATACTTGGTCTTTTTTACAAACCACGACCCCTACTATTGCAAAAAGATATGGCAATGCAGAGATATTGGCTGGCAATCTGTACTTATTTAATGGCGAAACAACAGGAGGCTTGGCGAATGACAAACTTGAAATAGTGAATTTATTGAGCGGAAATTTGACTGTGAGTGCAATAGTAAATCCAAATCCAGTGATTAATGGTGGCTCCGCTGCTTTGGGCGATTTTTTTATGGTATTTGGCGGTTGTACTAGTAAATTCAATGCGACGTATTCAAACAAGTTATACAGACTCAGTCCATTTGGGAATTGGGTGCAATTAGCTGATATGCCCGTCGCTTTAGAAACAAAAGGAAAAGCAATTTATGGCAATGGAAATAATTCAAAACTGTATGTTTTTGGCGGCTATAACGAAACAAATAAGATTGCCGAAAATTTTGAAACTGTTGCTACTACAGGAAGTTTATCATTAAATAATTGGCTAAATGTTGCTGAAACTGGAACTAAATTATTTGAAGGTAAACAATTTAATGCTAACAAATACGCTCAGTTTAATGCGTTTAGCAGTGTTGTTGCTTCTCAAGAACCTAGTAATATTTGCTGGTTGATTTCTGATCAAATTACGTCTGATTCAACATCAGATCTATATCTAAATTTTGACACTAAAGACGGTTTTAATAATGGGGCATTATTTGAAGCCTACATTATTACCAATTGGACTGGAAACATCGCTACATCATCCAAAACCTTGTTAAATGCTGCTATTTCAAATTCTGGTACACCTGCAAGCTATGCAACGAATTTTACAAACTCTGGTACAATTTCATTGGCTGGTTTCACAACCAATTTTAGAGTCGCTTTTAAATATACCGGCGGCTATCTTCCAGTTCAAAAAACAACAGCATTTCAAGTTGATAATGTTAGAGTTTACAAGAGTTTCTCTTCCAATTCAATTTACATCTATGACGTAGCAAGTAACTCTTGGACTACTTCTAATACTACCATGTCACAGCCTATTTCTGCTCATTCTGTCGCTATTAATAGTTTTGATTTTAATGCTACAGATATTTATGTTACTGGTGACTATGACAATCAGACATTCGTTGGCGTCTTTAATACTTTTAATGATAGTTTCACAACACTAAATCAAACGAACATGGTTGGAAGACGTCATCATGCTTCTGAAATTTGGAACAATAAATTATATCTTTTTGGAGGAAATACAACACCAAGCATAACAAGTGTGTTATCAAGTACTCAAAGTGCTGACTTACCTTCTTTGTCAAATGGAAGCTTTGATATGAATCAACAAGTTGGATTTTATCCAAATCCTGCAATTGAAGCAATTATTCTTCAAGACGAAATTATCTTCGCAAACATTTATTCGATAGATGGAAAAAAAATAGATATTTCGTTGAATGGCAATGAAATCAATATTTCGAATTTATCTACTGGTATTTACCTTTTTGAAGGCGTAACTAAAAATGGAACTACAATTTCTAAAAAACTGATCAAAAAATAATGTCCATTTCAGAAAATCTCCTGAGCATAAAAACTACACTACCGTCACTTGTCACACTTGTAGCGGTTTCTAAAACCAAACCCGTATCCGACCTCATGCAGGCGTACGAAGCTGGTCAACGTGTTTTTGGTGAGAACAAAATTCAAGAAATGACCGAGAAATGGGAACAAATGCCAAAGGACATTCAATGGCACATGATTGGACATATTCAGAGCAACAAAGTGAAATATATGGCGCCATACGTGAGTTTGATTCACGGCGTAGATAGTTTGAAATTGTTAGAGGAAATCAACAAACAGGCACAAAAAAATAACCGAGTTATCGATTGCCTTTTGCAACTTCACATTGCCGAAGAAGAAACAAAATTTGGCTTGAATGAAGAAGAACTCAATGAATTATTACAATCAGACATTTTCAAGAATCTAAGAAATATTAAAATCGTTGGACTCATGGGCATGGCAACTTTTACGGAAAACCAAACTCAAATTAAAAAAGAATTCCAACATTTAAAGGCGATTTTTGATACATTCAAAATTCAAAATTCATCATTCAACATTTTATCAATGGGCATGTCGGGAGATTATCAACTCGCCATCGAATGTGGTAGTACCATGGTTCGAATTGGAAGTAGTATCTTTGGGACACGATAATATAGAAATGTTTTTTCCAACAACCAATAATTAACAACAATCAACAAAGCTTGTACGCAATACTCGACATAGAAACCACCGGAGGACAATTTAACGAAGAAGGCATTACCGAAATTGCCATCTATCGTTTTGATGGTCATGAAGTGGTCGATCAGTTTATTAGCTTGGTCAATCCTGAAATTCCCATTCAACCTTTTGTCGTAAAACTAACCGGCATTAATAACGCCATGTTACGGTCGGCACCCAAGTTTTTTGAAGTCGCCAAACGCATCATCGAAATCACGCAAGACTGCATCATCGTAGCACATAACGCCTCTTTTGATTATCGAATCTTACGTACTGAATTTCGTCGATTGGGTTACGCTTTCGACTGCAAAACACTTTGCACTGTTGAATTAGCAAAAGTGCTAATGCCCGAACAACCTTCGTATAGCCTTGGAAAATTAGTTCGATCACTCGGAATTCCAATGGCAGACAGACATCGAGCCAATGGCGATGCACTCGCCACCGTAAAACTTTTCAAAATGCTGCTCGATAAAGATGTCGAAAAGATCATCGTAAAAGACATGGTTCAGTCGGAAATCGTCAAAGGACTGGCGCCGAAACTGCTGGATATAGTTGAAAGTGTGCCGTCAAAAACTGGCGTATATTATATTCATCGCGAAGATGGTTCTATCATTTATATTGGCAAAAGCAAAAACATCAAGAAAAGAATCAACCAGCATTTTACCGGCACCACCAACAAATGCAAGAAAATCCAGTTGGAAGTTTTTGCGGTGACTTATGAAGAAACCGGAAGTGAACTCATCGCCTTACTCAAAGAAAGTGAAGAAATAAAGATCAATCAGCCTATTTACAACCGTTCACAACGCAAAAGCATTTTTCAATGGGCGTTGTATGCGGAGAAAGATGAACAAGGTTATCTCAATCTATTGTTGCAAAAAGCCGATGGTAGAAAAAAGGAAATTACATCTTTTACGACTTTTCAAGAAGGCAAAAATACGTTGTTTAGAATCACTGCTCACTACAAACTGTGCCAGAAATTAACCGGTTTGTACGAAACTAAAAACCACTGTTTTCAATACACGATCAAGGAATGTGACGGTGCTTGTATTGGAAACATTTCGCCCGAAGAATATAACGCTCGAGTGCAAGAATTCATCGACAAAAATGTCTTCGAAAACAAAACCATCGTCATTACAGACCGAGGCAGAACCATCAACGAACGCTCGGCGGTCTTGATAGAAAACGGCATTTACAAAGGTTACGCATTCTACGATTTGAATTACCAAATCCGAAACATCGAAATCTTGAAGAATATGTTGACTCCTATGGAAAACAATCGCGATACGAGAACCATTATTCAGAGTCAAATTCGAAGAAGTAGAAGTGTCAAGTTGTTGTATTTTTAGGAGCTATTTCCCGCTGTTCGTTCTATCTTTTTTGTTTTTTGTCACCCCGAGCGCAGTCGAGGGGCTTTTCTTAAAACAAAAAAGGATGCCACTTCCATCGGGGCTAAACATTCAACCATCGAAGTAATTGCTGCATGAAGTATCTAATCGTCATTGTCGGACCAACAGCCATCGGAAAAACTGCGATGAGCATTCAATTGGCGCAACATTATGATTGTGAGATTTTATCTTGCGACAGTCGACAGTTTTATCGTGAAATGACGATTGGTACCGCAGCGCCAACAAACGAGGAATTAGCAGCAGCAAAGCATCATTATATTCACAATCGTTCTGTAACTGAAAATTATACCGTCGGCGATTTTGAGAAAGAAGCTATTGCTAAGCTTGATGAATTATTTCTTCAGAAAAATTTTGCTATTCTTGTCGGTGGCTCTGGACTCTACGTAAACGCCGTTCTCAAAGGATTCGACGCGTTTCCGGAGATTACAACTGACATTCGTGATTTGGTTTCGACCAATTATAAGCAACATGGACTAACCTATTTACAAGAACAACTGCAAGAAAAAGATCCAGCGTACTTTGACAAACTAACAGTCGAGAATCCACAAACATTGCTCAATCCACAACGGATGATGCGATTTGTGGAAGTTTGCTTAGGAACTGGCAAACCTTATTCTTCGTTCTTAAATCAAAAGAAAAATACGAGATCTTTTATACCAATTATCATAGGCTTAGAAGCCGAACGAAATTTGATGTATGATCGCATCAACCAACGCGTCGACTTGATGATGGCAGCTGGACTACTTGAGGAAGTAGTAAAACTCATTCCTTACAAAAATCTAAACGCTTTACAAACAGTAGGTTATAAAGAACTATTTGATTTTATTGACGAGAAAATTTCTTTACCATTTGCCATAGAAGAAATCAAGAAAAATACGCGGCGCTTTGCCAAAAGACAACTCACTTGGTTCAAGAGAAATGAGGATACCAAGTGGTTTTATTTTCGAACTGAACCAAAGGAAATCATTCAATTTATTGATTCAATAATTTTAAAATAGCCACGAATGCACGAATTTTAGAATCCTATCAAGAAAGATTTATTCGTGAATTCGTGGCGATAAAATAGATATGCCAATAGCAGATAACTTCAAGTCGATTTATTCCCAAGATTGGGAAATCAATTTTATGCAATGCACACCCAACGGAAACTTGCGCTACACTGATTTGTGCAATATGCTGCAGTTGACTGCTGCCGCGCATTCAGAGTCAGGAGGTTTTAGTTTTGTTGACATGCAAAAGTTCAATCAAGCATGGGTATTGAGCAGAATGCGACTTGAGATTACCAAACTCCCAAAGTGGAAAGACCAAATTACCATCAAAACATGGATCAACTCGTTAGAGAATTCTCGTTCGGTTCGTGCGATGGAAGTTTCGGTAAATGGTGAAAAGTGTATTGGCGTCGAAACTTTTTGGGCGGTCTTCAACACCAAAACACGACGACCAGAAGGCATGGTTTTGGCACACGAACATTGTGAAAAATACCCGGAAAAACGAGCTACAGTGCAACCATTTTCCAAAATTGAAATCGACGAATCGAAGCAATTGCTTTTTGAAAGAAAAGTGGTGTTGTCTGATTTGGATATTGTGAATCACGTCAACAATGTTAAATACTTGGAATGGTGTTTAGACGTCGTTGATGAAACCATTATGTCGCACAAGTCGATTGCCAGCTTAGATATGAATTTCTTGAAAGAGTTATCGTTGGGCGAAGTTGTTGAAATTCACGAATCGAATGAAGTAAGCCAAACTGTCTTCAGTATTACGAAAGACAGCAAAGCTGTTTTTGCTTTGGCTGTCAACTGGAAATAGGATTTGATTGGAATTGCGAGCCCTAGCCCCGATGGCAGTGGCATCCTTTTGCGGAGCAAAAGATATAACGGACAGCGGGAATAAGCTTCTCATAAAAAAAGCTCCGATTTCTCAGAGCTTTTGTATTTAGCTAGCCACTTTGTTTTTGACTACCAATCGGAAACCTTCGCCGTGAATGTTCAGGATTTCTACGTCTTCGTCTAACTTGAGGTATTTTCTCAATTTAGCGATGTAAACATCCATACTTCTTGACGTGAAATAATTGTCATCTCTCCAGATTTTTGTCAACGCTAATTCTCTTGGCATTAAGTCATTTTCATAAACCGCCAACATTTTTAGCAATTCATTTTCTTTCGGTGACAATTTGATCGGTTCGTCGTTTTTGAAAGTCAAAAAGCGCAATTTTGAATTCAGGTGGAAATTTCCGATTTGGAACTCAAATTTCACATGATCGGTTTTGACATCATTGGCTTTACGTTGCATGATGGCTTTGATTTTCATCAACAACACTTCAGAATCGAAAGGTTTGTTGAGATAGTCGTCTGCTCCTACTTTGTATCCTTTTAGCACATCTTCTTTCATTGACTTGGCAGTCAAGAAAACGATAGGCACTTCTTTGTTTTTTTCGCGAATTTCTTTTGCAAGTGTATAGCCGTCTTTATAAGGCATCATCACGTCTAGTATGCAAAGATCGAAGGTGTCTTTTTTGAATTTTTCGAAACCTTCCATTCCGTTTTTCGCCAAGGTGACATCAAAGTCATTTAGCACCAAGTAGTCCTTGAGAATCGCACCAAAATTTTGGTCGTCTTCAACTAGGAGTATTTTTTTGTTTTCTGTTTCCATAGCAATATAGTTTAGTTGATTAGTGGTAATTTTATGAAGAAAGTGCTTCCTTTTCCTTTTTCACTTTCTACAAATATTTGACCATTATGGTCTTCAATAATTCTTTTGACGTAGGATAAACCTAGTCCGTGTCCTTTTACATTATGTAAATCTCCAGTATGTTCCCGATAGAACTTTTCGAAAATTCTCTTTTGAGCGGCTTTGCTCATTCCAATTCCTTGGTCTTTAATTTTTATGATAACGAAATCTTTGATGTTTTCCGTGTAAACGTCGATAATTGGTGCTTCTGGCGAGTATTTAATAGCGTTGTCTAGCACATTCACTAACACATTTGTAAAATGAACATCATTGAGTAGAACAGTCGTTCTAGTGGCATCCAAATGCGTATTGATAACTCCTTGACGGTCTTCAACAATTAGATTTACATGTTCAATTGCCTCTTCAATAATTTCGTGAATATTATTAGACTCTTTGTTTATTTCGAGTTCCTTTTTCTCGAGCTTTGAAATACGAAGCACATTTTCAACCTGGGCGTGCATTCGTTTATTTTCGTCACGAATCATTTGCAAATAGCGGTGTACTTTTTCTCTATCTTCAATTACTTTAGGATTCTTGATTGCATCTAACGCTAGGTTTATTGTGGCGATAGGAGTCTTAAATTCGTGCGTCATATTGTTGATAAAATCTGTCTTGATTTCAGAAATTTGACGTTGCCGAATTAGTTGATTTAAGGCGCTAGTGTATGCAATGATAATTACTAAGGTAAATATTATAGACAAAAGCGATATTCCAACTAATTCCGAGAATAGAAACTTTTCTTTGTTTGGAAAACACACCAACAGCATATACTTCTCGTTGCCTTCATTGTCCTTAAAAACTGGAATAGAATAAGTATCGTCTTTATCAAACCTGAAATTTTCAGATTGAATTTTTGTAGCCAATCCATTGCTGTAAATACTAAATTCAAAAGGAGTTCTTACTTCGTATTCTTCAAGTTCCTCTTGCAACAATTTTTGCAATCGTTCTTTTGACACACGTTCTTGTAGAGGCTTTGCAGAAGCAATATCTTTGAAGAAAATCTCAAACTGAGCATTGTCAAGAATATCCAACTTTCCAGACTTCTTTATCTTGATATCAGGAGCAATTTTGTGGCTTATGCTAGTTTTATCAATATCTCCGTTGTTATAAATTTCTGTAGACCTTTTTGAAGTATAGTTTTTTAGCTTAATACTGTCCGATTTTTTATCAAAGAACGAAGATGAAATATTATAATCCTCCGAGATTATATTGTTTGAATAAATTATGGTCTCATTAGTTCGTGAATTTCTCTGATAGTACCCAAATTCTAGAAAATCACTTTTTTGTGGCTCTTTGCCTATGCTGTCTTTTAGTTTTTTATACTTATCAATAAAACTAAAAGCCTCCTCTTTTTCTAACTTATCGGCAGCATTTCCAATAACTTGTTTTACATGAAACCTGAACTGTTCCTCATTATTCTTGAAGGATGTGTTAAACCAATAAACTTGAACTAATATTATGCCTATTAAAGACAAACTCATTAGTACTACGAGCAATCGGAAAAACAATTTATTCATCTCAACAAAGTTAACTTTTTAACATTTATGTTATAAATACATTAACCAAAGATTAACATCAAAAGCAAAAATTAATGATTTACTATTTTTTTAAGAATTTCATCAACTTGTCGAAATGAACTTGTAAGGTCAATATTATCAATATGATATTTGCTTTTCGACAGTCTCATTTCATCAGTCCATTGATTGTTGATTCTATTTAGTACCTCAGTTCTAGAAATTTTCTCCCGATTTATGACCCTCTCAATTCTTAATTCTACTGGTGCGGTCACCGTAATGACAGCATCGCAATCCTTGTCACTTCCACTCTCAAAAAGAATTGCAGCTTCTTTAAAAACAATAGGCTCTTGCTTGTTACACTCAAGCCAATTTTTGAAATGCGCAATTACTGCTGGATGCACTATGCTATTTAGTGTATTCAACTTATCAGGATCAGTAAATACAATTTTTGCGAGTTTCTCCTTACTTAGTATGCTATTATCAAAAATTGTTTCACCAAAAGCATTTTTTATTTTTTCTTTAATCACTTCATCATAAAGTAGTTTTCTAGCTTCATCATCTGCTATATATACAGGTATACCCTTAGATTTAATATAATTGGCAATGGTTGTTTTTCCGCTCCCAATACCTCCTGTTAACCCTATAATTTTTGTCATTTTTTAAAGAATAAATCTGGAAATGCTTCTTGAGGCTTTTGATTCATAATACTAACTTTGATAAATGATTTCAAAAAGCCAATACCGTAATTTTTAAATTGAATCCATGTTGCTATTATTGATAAGAATCCAATAGAAATACTTCTATTTTGGATAGAAGATACAATGAAAATAAAAAAGAAATAGATACAATAAAACTTAAACAAAAAATCTTGCACAATTAACAACAGAGACAAAGACAAATAAAATCCGATGAGAAACACCGTGGGAAAAAAGTAGGTCAATTTTTGGTGTTTCGGATGCCATGAGTTTAATACGGGACGCGCTTTTCCAAACTTCATTGTTTGAATTGCGAACTTGTCCCAGTCAATTCTTCTCTTATGAAAAACATAAGCCTTTGGAATTAACTTCGACTTAAATCCCAAATCCCACAATCTTATTGTCAAATCCGGGTCCTCACCAGGATGAATACTTCCAAATCCTCCGGAAGTTAAGAAAGCATCTTTTGAAATTCCCATGTTGAAACTTCTTGGCTGAAATTTACTCAAACTCTCCGATCCTCCTCGAACACCACCGGTAGTCAAAAAGGAAGTCATTGAAAAGTTGATTGCTTTTTGGACATCAGAAAATGAATCGAGCGCCTTATCTGGGCCGCCAAAAAAATCGACGTATTCCTGTTGCAATGCCTGCTCAGCAACTTGCAAATAATGCTTGGGTATAATACAATCCGAATCGAAAACAATAAAGTAGCTCCCTTTGGCTTTCATCATTCCGTAATTCCTCGAATCACCTGGCCCGGTATTTTCTTTATAGTAATATGAAATTGCGAGTTTTTCGGAATATCTATTAATTACTTGACTTGAGTCTTGCATAGAACCATCTTCAACAACTACAACTTCAAAAGGACCCGAATAATCCTGAAGTAGAAGACTATGCAACAACTCCTCCATTTCGTCTGGACGATTATAAACTGGGATAATGATTGAAAAGTACATAATCAGTAATTTTAACAAAGGTAAACTTTATCAAAAACAAAAACCACCGAAGCGGTGGAGTTGTTATTAATCTAAATATTAATTATTAATCTTTTGTAATCTTAATAGTTTTTTGACCACCACTTGTTAGAATTTTCAAAATGTAAATGCCTTTAGTCATATTACTCAAATCAACCTTAAGCTCTTTAGAATTTGACTTCACGAAATACACTTCCTGGCCTAAGAGATTATAAATTCTAAGTTGCGCTATAGGTTGAGAAGCTTTTAAGTTCAGAAAGTTTGTAACTGGATTTGGATAAAATTTAAAATCTGATTTTTCGATACTGTCAATTCCTAAAGTTGGACTCCAAGCTGAAAACTGAAATGTACCAAAAGTATCATTGGCAAATTCCCATACCCTTGCGTATATAATTTCTCCAGGATTTAAGCCAGTTAAATTTAAACGCGAAAAACCGCCAATACCCTCATCATCACTGCAAGCAATCGTCGTTAAAGTGCCGCAACTACCCGAAAAAGCAGTTAGTCCTGAATCCACAAATAGCGATCCAGGATCTTGACGAACTTCCAAAGTAATTTTTCCATCAAGTGGCGCAACTATACTATACCAAACATCTCCTCCAAAACCAAAAATTGCACACGTTGGGTTAGGTGGCCCTATAGTTTTAGTCGCTCCAACGTTGGTTCCAATTACCGAATTTTCTTCAAAAGTGGTCCCGGCTGTCAACATTATTGCTGTTTCGCAATCATCATTCGAAACCGCAACTGGCAGAGTAACAAACAAAAATGGCCCAGCCCAAGCACTTACAGATGTATCTGAACAAACCGCTCTAACGTAGAATTCATAGGAAGTAAAAGGTAACAGATCTGTTACAAAAGTTGGACTAACCACACTCGGATTAGAAGGAGCGCCAGTAGGAAGTCCTCCACCCAAAGTGGATACATGAACATCCCAACTTGATTGACTGCACCCGGGTGTCCATACTAATTCTGCGCTAGTTGAATTAATAGCGCCAGTGTTGAGTGCAAATGGAGCTTGACAACCTGTTGGAGCTTCTATAGAAATATCATAATCTTCGGTCTCACCGTAACCGTAATTTGCACAAGGATCAATGGTCGATGCTTCGGTGTTCCAAACATCTCTAATCCGCATTCGATGAATTCCTGGAGGTGCTCCACAATCAATGTTTATAGGAAATACACCTGTTTCATTTGAACCAATTTCCGCAAGCGAATAACCTACACGTTCACTTGGAGAAAAAGTACTATCGTCATTATAGTCTATCCATGCCGCAACATTTTGCTGTTGGTAAGCACCTACTGTTACTGCAAGATTGTAGCTATACCCTATCTGAAAGGTAGCAGTAAAATTCTGCTGTCCGCTAAAATAAGTATAAGAAGGATTTACAGGAGCTGTTCCAGTGTTGTTCGATAATGTAGTTCCTTCGATAACAACGTTTGAAATTAAGTCACCATCGGTTTTACCGTTTGTATACGTTGGAAAACAAAAGCAAGTTGATGGATTGTTCATCAATACTTCAATTGCGCTACTTGTTGCACTCTCAGTTCCACACGAAACGATACACTGATAATAAGTCGAAACTGTTTGACTCACATTTAGAGAAGCATTTATTGCATCGGGAATATTGACAAAATTACTTCCTGTTGTAGAACTCTGCCATTGGTAGGAAATTCCGAAACCACTAACTTGATTTTGTAAACTTAAATCAAACGGAAAACCACTGCAGATGCTACCATTACTGGTAATTGTCGCTCCTGGATCTGGAGTTCCCGAACACTGTGGTTGTGGTGTGAAGATGTATTTCTGACCCAGCAAAAATTCTGTTGATGAAATTGTATTATTCGCAACTGAATTCGAAGAAGTAGCTTCAATTATACTTGGAGAAATACTCAAAAAAGAAGATCCATCGTTTAAACCAATCGATGCAGAGAAAGCGCCAGCAGAATTCATCGTTGGTCCATAAATAAACTCTATTAAACCTGTGGTCTCGTACAAACTCATTCTAAAGGAACCATACCCAATAGAATTGGCTACTCCTCCATTTGCTAAATTGATTGTGTCCCATCCAATTGATAAAATCCTGTTTGGTATCGTTCCAGTCACAACGTATTGAATCGATCCTGTTGTTCTATTATGATCATCCCAAAAGGCGGCGATTAACGGACTTTGAGCACTTGGCACTTGTAGATTATTTACCCAATTTTGATTTGCAATTCCGCCTCCCAGACGGATAAATCCGTTTGTACTAATACTAAATGTTGTGTACGTAGCACCTCCATAACTGAACCCGAACCCAATTGGAATATCGTTTTCAGAACCATCATCTCCCGAGGCAGTCGAATTATTCCCTATGATTGGCAAGTAATTATCTAGCGATTGCGAAAACATGTAGCCTCCGACCGATTGAGCACTTAATCTAAACGCCAGAAAGAAAAGCAACAACGTAATTTTTTTCATAATTATTAATATTTATTAGCACATGTCTAAAGTACTAAAAAAAAATAGTAAAAGGTACTAATAAAAAAAGCCATCTTATAAATAAGATGGCTTTACTTCATTTGATCTAAAAGAGATTAGTCTTTTACTACTTTTATTGTTTTAACTTCATTGTCCGCAGTCACTTTTACTAAGTAAGTTCCTGTTGACAAATGAGACATATCAATTTGTGTTTGATTTGCATTGCTAGCAGTAGTCATCACTTTTTGTCCTAGCAAATTGAATACAGCAACATTTGTAATAGTTTTATTATAAGACAAATTCAAAATGTCAATAACTGGATTTGGATAAGACTTAAAGCTATCACTATCAAAAGTTGTGTTGCTAAGTAAAGAAGCATCATAAGCTGAAATTTGGAATTCACCATCTAATGTTGTTCCATATCTCCAAACTCCAATATATAGTGTAGAACCTGGTGTTAAACCAGTTAATGCTTTTAAAGAGAATGCTCCTGAAGCTGAAGAATCATCATCACAACCTACTTCTACAAGAGAACCACATGTACCACTAAAAATTGTTATTACCGTATCAGTCATTACTGTACCTGTTGTTGGATTTGTTTCGATTGTAAGTGAACCTGAATCAGGAACGACTACACTATACCAAACATCATTAGAGCGATTAGTAGGTACACAAGTCAAGGTTGGAAGTCCTACTGTATTAGTTGCACTGACGGTGGATCCAACAACTGGAAAACTTGAAATAGTTCCACCAGGAGTAATTTCAATAGCTGCAGTACAATCATCATTGGCTGGTGGTGGTGGTGGTGTGCCTATACAAATATCAAAGGTTGTATTTTGACCTGTAGTTGCCGTTGTTGTGAATACTCTAACATAGTAAGTATCACCAGCAGTAAGACCAGTTACTGTTCTAAGATTTGAAGTTGAACATGAACCTGGCACTAACGTTAAAGAAGCGCAATCACCTGACCATACAGATGAACCTAAAGCTGTTGACAATCCAACGATATTACTCAACTTAATTGTTTGTAAAACATCTGTAGCAACGAATGAATACCAAACGTCATCATCTTCTGTTCCTGTACAAGAAGTTTCTGCTGGAGAAGCAGTAGCGCTTTGAACTGTTCCAGATTCAAATGAAGTACAACTATCATCAGGATTTACTGATAAGGCAATTGCACCATCACATTCATCATTCACTGGCGCTGCTGGCGGCGTCCCGATGCAAACATCAAAAGTTGAGTTTTGTAATGGCGTCGCACCAAAAGAATATACTCTTAAGTAGTAAGTTTGTCCGATTACTAAACCAGAAGGTGTGCTAGTATTTGCATCTGAACAAGAGTTAGGAACCAATGTTAAAGTACCACAATCTCCTGACCATAATGAATGATAAAGATCAGTTGTAGATCCTGCTACATTATTAAGTGACACAATTTGCGATGGATTCTCTGCCACAAAGGAATACCAAACATCGTCATCTTCAGTTCCGCCGCAAGCTGCTCCATCTACGCCCGATGCTGTTGCACCTGCAATTGTACCCGGAGTAACAACAGTGCAACTTGTATCAGGATTAATTGTTAAAGATTCTGCACCAGAACAATCGTCATTTGCTGGTGGTGTTGGTGGTGCTTCGCAAGTAACAGCTAAATCAAAAACTACAGCTGGGTCACCATTTATCCAGCTTCCAATGTGAGTATAATATGTTTTTCCTGCCTCGGAAACGAAAGTTACTGCGGTAATTACATCTCCTGTTCCAGCACTTGCAAAGCAAGTACCTGGTGTAAATCCTGCACAAGAACCGTCTGTACTTTCATATACTTCCACTTGTGGTCCTTCACCATTTGTTGAAGTAGCAGTTAATGTGATCGCTTGGCCGTCACCAGCAAATGTATACCAGATATCATCCCCAATGGTTCCAACACAAGACGTTGGAGTGCCACCTGTAGCGCCATCTGTACTTTGATTTGTTAATACATCCCCGCAATTAATTACAACAGCATCTGCACATTCGTCATTTGTAGGAGGACAAGCTGTTACAGATTGCGCGTCACTAACAACATTGCAAATTGGTGTATCATCATTTGTAGCTGTAAGCACAACTGATAAACCAAAAGCGTACGGTCCAAAAGTTACTATGCCTGTTGAAGAAACGGATTGTGATGGACTAGATTGGTTATCTGTTACTGTGATTGTTGAAGCAGATCCTAAATCTGTAATATCCGCTGTAACTTCAAAAGTCAATGTGTTGCAATCAAATGTTTTGTTAAAAGAAACTTGCGGCTGAACGCATGGAGGCGTACCACATGCAATTGTACGAACTCTAGCAACTTGATCTTCACCGCATTGATCACTCAAGTGAAGATAATAGCGAATAACTCCTGTTACATCAGAAGTCCAAGTAATTGGCGTGACACCAAAAGTACTTGCGGTTGCCCCATCATCTGTACTAATGGTAATATAATCCGTCGGATTAGAACTTGCGAAAGTATATGTTTCGCCAGCTATCACATTAACATTTGAAAACTCGCCTGCCCATGAATTTGTAGCAATTACATTGGGGTCAACGCTATTGCATGTCGGTGTAAAAGTAGCTGCTGGGTATAGACCATTTACAGACGTTAAACATTGTCCAGTGCTCACTAGAGAGGTAAAAAGCACACAAACAAAAAAGATTTTGAAAGTAATTTTTTTCATTCTATTATTGTTATAAGTTAATATGATGCTAAAGTACAATTTAATTCAAAAAAAAGCCACCCAAAGGTGGCTTAATTTCATTTCAAAGTAATAATTATTCTTTTACAATCTTAATAGTCTTAATTTGGTTATCAGCAAAAACTTTCACTAAATAAATTCCATTAGGTAGAGAAGACATGTCAATCTGAGAAATTGTACTTGTTGAAGTTTTAGCAAGAACTTCTTGCCCTACAATATTATATACTTGAACCGTCTTAATATTCTTATTAAATGAGATATTTAAGATATTATCTACAGGGTTTGGATACGTCTCAAAAACAGATGAATCAAAACTCGAAGTTCCCAAAGATGGATTCGACAATCTTAAATTAAATGTTCCTTGTTCGGCAAAATTACTCCATACTTGAACATAATAAGTTTCTCCAGCAGTTAAACCTGTTAAAGATTCTGTAGTAGCCGCAACCAAATTAGAATTACAAGCACCTGCGACAGCAGTCAACGCACCACAAGCTCCAGAGTGAATATTAAAATTAGAAGAGGTCATTGTTCCATTTGTAACTGTGCAGTCAACTGTTCCTTCTGTTGGTGCAATAAATGAAAACCAAACATCTTGTACGGAACCAAATAAATCGCAAGTTGGCACTTCAGGACTTACATCACCAAATGAATTATCAGACTCAAAATCAATATTATTGATTTCTAAAGCCAATGCACTTACGCAAGTTTGATTGGCTACCGCAGGAGGCGTAACACCAGCGCAAGTTACATCCATTGTATAAGCTCCTGTGCTTCCTACATTATAACCTTCAATTGCAATGTAATATGTACTTGTACCATCAGAAACAAAATTAACTCGTGACCGCAAGGTTAAAGTAGGGCCACATGTAGCATCATCATCATTAGCCGCAACCAATGCCAAACTTCCAGAAGTTCCTGTGTATACTAGTACTGAACTATCATAAGCAGAGTTGCATAGATTTAGCGTAACAGTTTCCTCAAAACCAGAACCTGTATAAGAATACCATACATTTGGTGCATCCATATCAGCTCCAAAACCATCTGGTGCACTATCTTCATCTAATGTTGAACCAACTGTACTACCAGTGTAATTACTACCGCAAGTAACTGCAATCGCATCTGCAAAATTATCGTTTAACGCGGGGCAGGCTGCTTGCGTTTGTGCTAAACTAACAATTGTACAATCTGGAGAGTCACTAGGAACAGCAGTCAAAACAACAGACAATCCGTTTGCATAAGGTCCAAAAGTCAATAACCCAATGTCGCTAGATTGTGGAGCGCCACCTTGATTGTCTGTGATTGTGTATCCTGTTGAAGAACCAACATCCGTAATGTCAGCTGTTACATTAAAAGTTGCATCTGGACAGTTTGAAACTTTAGTAAAAGTAATTGCACCCAACGTACACGCAGGGATTCCACATACAATTGAACGAGTTCGCGCAGTATTATTCTCTGTGCACAATTCATCTGCATGGGTGTAAAAACGCAGTGCACCGGTGAAATCTGAAACCCATGTTAATGGAGTAACTCCATTTGCAACCGCAGATACTCCATCATCGGTACTAATGGTAATGTAATCAGTAGCGATCGAACTCTTGAAAGTATACGTTTCTCCAGAAGTCACGTTTACGCTAGAATACTCTCCCGCATATCCTGCTCCAGTAATATTATTACTTGCAATACCATTACAAGTAGTCGGCGTGTAAGTTGCGGTAGGCCACTGTCCAAAACCAGCAGTCAAACATTGTGCTTCAGACACAATTGAGCAAAGAATTGCACACCAAAAAAAGACATTAAAAGTAATTTTTTTCATTCCTAAAGTTTTTTTAGTTAATAATACGTTAAAAGTATAAAAAATAACTTGAAGAAATGAATTATCTATTCATAAAATGAATTATTTTTTAACAATTGTTTACAATCGCATAAAATCTAAGCCATTGAATGAAAATTCTGTAAAGTGTAATTTATGTAGTGATGCTTGAAATTGCAACTATCTCTTTTTCATCTGCTAGATAATCTACTCCATCAAATCCAAAACCGAAAAGATTTAAGAAGTCTTGCTTGTAACCAGCCAAATCTCCTATTTCAGGCAAAGATTCAGTAGTTGCCTGTGACCATAATTTGGCTACTTGCTCTTGAACGTCTTCTCGCATTTCCCAATCGTCAATTCGTATTCTTCCTTTGTCGTCGGTCGGAACTGTAGCTCCTATATATAAGCGTTCGCTGAATAATCTTTGAATTTGCTCTATACAACCTTCATGAATACCCTTTGCTTTCATGATTTTATAAAGCAAGGAGATATAAAGTGGAATTACTGGAATAGCGGAACTTGCTTGAGTAACCAAAGCTTTATTAACAGAAACATAGGCCTTTCCTCCAATTGACACCAAATTATCAGTAATTGTAAAAGCAGTTGCTTCAAGGTGATCCTTAGCTTTCCCGATTGTACCTTTTCTATAGACCGCTTCAGTAACCGAAGGGCCAATATAGGAATAAGCAATTGTTGTAGCTCCAGGCGCTAAGACATTCGCATTTTTCAATTCGTCTATCCACATTGACCAATCCTCACCTCCCATTACCACAACAGTATTGTCTATATCTTCTTGATTGGCAGGCTCTATAGAAACTTGAGAAACATTTCCGGTATGAAAATCGACGGTCTTATTTGTAAAAGTTGCTCCAATTGGCTTTAAGGAAGAACGATATAATACGCCTGTCTCAGGATGCATTCTGACAGGAGAAGCTAAGCTGTAAATTACTAAATCAACTTGACCTAGATCTGCTTTTATCAGATCTACAGTTTGTTGTTTAATTTCCTTGGAGAAAGCGTCTCCGTTGATGCTTTTAGCGTACAAACCCGCTTGGTGAGCCTCATTTTCAAAAGCTGCCGAATTATACCAACCTGGCGATGCCGTTTTTCCTTCAGAGGCAGATTTCTCAAAAAAAACACCAATAGTTGCAGCGTTAGATCCGAAAGCACTAGTGATTCTCGAGGCTAGTCCAAACCCTGTTGATGCTCCAATGACCAACACTTTCTTTGGTCCCGAAATTGCACCTTTTGATTTAATATAATCAATCTGATTTTTTACATTTTGAGCGCATCCTTTTGGGTGAGATGTCAAACAAATAAAGCCTCGCATTCTTGGTTCAATAATCATATCTTAAATTTTATTAGTAATTGGAAAAACAACTGATCACTAGAAAAAGTATAGCACAAATATATCTAAAAATTAGTTTAGTAATGACTTTGCATGATTTAAAGCAGACTCAGAAACATCAATTCCTGAAAGCATCTGCGCAATTTCTATAATTCTTTCTTCTTGAGTAAGTTGCTTTATTTCTGTATGTGTGTGTTCGTTTTTAACGGTCTTAAATACTTTAAAATGCGAATCACCTTTAGCGGCAATTTGCGGCAAATGTGTAATGGCAAGAACTTGCATAGATTGACTCATTTGCTTCATGATATCGCTCATTTTGTTGGCAATCTCACCAGAGACGCCAGTATCAATTTCATCAAAAATTATTGTCGGTAATTTAGAGTAATTTGCAAGGATTGACTTTGTGGCTAGCATAATTCTAGACATCTCACCTCCAGAAGCAACTTTCTTTAGCAATCCAAAATCTGAACCTTTATTCGCAGAAAACAAAAACTCAATTTCATCTTTTCCATTGCTGAAATAATTAGCAGATGGTTTCAGTTCAATCCTAAATCTGACATTCGGCATTCCAAGTTGCGATAAAATCTCAATCCATTTTGAAGTAAGTACAGGAATCGCATCTTTTCTATTTTGATGCATCTTCTCCGCTATTTTATCCAGAATAGTGGTCGTTTCATTTATTTGCTTTTCCAATAGTAAGATTTTTTCTTCAATCTCAGCATACGAATTTACTTGTGCTTCCAATTTCTCTTGTAACTGAAGCAATTCATCTGTAGAATTAACTTGATGTTTCTTCTGAAGTGTGTATAATTGCTGCAACTGTAGATTAATTGCTTGCAGATTCTCTGGATTATGAATTAGATTACTTTCTTTTCTACTTAATTCGTCAATGCTGTCTTTTAGCTCAATCGAAACCGAATTGACTCGCTCATACAAAATTTGAAAAGTGCTTGAAAAACCAGATACTTTCTGAATGGATGCTTTCATTTCATTGAGCAGATGAAATACGCCATACTGCTCCTCATTTGCCAATACTATGGCTTTGTTAAGATGCTCCTTAATAAACTCAACGTTACTCAATTCTTCAAATTGCTGCTCCAAATTAGCTTGATCAATCGACTTTAGAGAAATTGTCTGAAGTTCCTGCAATAAAAAAGAAGCGTAATCTTCTTCCTTGCGAAGGCGCTGTAGCTCAAGCTTAAGTGCTTCTGCTTCTGCAGTGTTTTTTTTCAATTGACGTAAATGCCCGCTAAAATCTTCTATGAGACTTGCATTAGAAGCTACTGCATCAATTATTTGAAACTGGTAGTTATTTTGAGATAATTCTTGCGTTTGATGTTGTGAATGTACATCAATCAGGTGCTCGCTTAAATCTTGTAATTCTTGTAAATTAACAGGAGTATCATTTATGAAAGCCCTCGATTTACCGCTTGGCAAAACCTCTCGGCGAAGGATTGTCATTTCTTCATAATCCAAATCATTGCTTTCAAAGTAGTGCTTTAGATTATAATTCGAAATATGAAAATGAGCTTCAATTACGCATTTTTCGTCCTTATTTTTCAACGAAGTTAAATCAGCTCTACGGCCTAAAACCATCCCTAAAGCTCCTAATAATATCGACTTTCCAGCACCTGTTTCACCTGTAATTATTGAAAATCCACCTGAAAAGTCAATGTGTAATTTTTCAATCAAAGCAAAATTGTTGATAGAAAGTGATTGTATCATGGGTGGAAATTGAACTAAGTAAAATCGATTGACAGCAGATGCAAATGAACTATAACTTTATCTCAGACCATTTACTAGAATTCATCGGAGAAATCGTATAGAGTTTATTCACTAAACTTTCATTGTCAACAGTAGGACCGCCAGTAAAAATTGAAACAATTTCATCTGATTTTGCATCAAAAAATATTCTCGTCAAAAATGAGTTAGGGCGATTCACTTCCATATTAGATAATTTAGAAACTGCTTCAATAATCTTCTCTTTACCCAATTTCAAATCCTTATTCATTTGATCTAATCCTTCAAAATGGTAAATATATAAAGCATCTCTGTACTGACTGAATGTATTAGATAATAAATTGTTTACCAACCAATATCGATTCTGATTGGTATCGCCTTGATTCCATCCTTTATATCCTCCTGATTGTGCCACATTGCAAATTTCTTGAGCAGCTTCGTAATAAGGAATTCCACCATCTAATTTGTACGAATCTGCATCCATTCCAATAATAATTTGACAATAGAACGCAATTACAGAAACCAAATTAGAATCAAATGAATTTGGGTTAAAATTCAACAATTGAAATTCGGTATACTCAAAATTAAAATCCTTGTCATTATAATTGAAGATTGGGGAAGAATACATAGAATTGTAAATAGGTCTGGAAGAACCAACTTGTATACTTGCTTTGAATTGATTGGTATTGTATTCGTTAATGTTGATAAACATAGAGCAATTGATTCGCTCATTGTTTTTCACTTTGAGACTGCTCCAGCTGGTCTTATTTACAAAATCAGTCAAAGCCGTTTCCATTGTTTTAAAAACCTGATTGTTACTTCCGGCAACCTGCTCGAAATTAACTTTAACGGTACAATTTAATTCTTGAGCAGTAGCACTACCTACTATAAAAATAAAAACAATTAAGAATTTCTTATACATGATATTGTTTGATTATTTTATTAATAATGTCTTGCGCCACTTCTTCTTTTGACTTTAAATCCATTGCCTCTATCACAAAGTCTTTATCGATAAAGGTTACTTTGTTTGTATCTTTTCCAAACCCTGCTCCTTTATCTTGCAACGAATTTAGAACAATCAAATCTAAGTTTTTTTTCTGAATTTTCAACTTCGCATTTTCAATTTCATTATTTGTCTCTAAGGCAAAACCTACCAGATATTGATTTTTCTTTAAGTGTCCTAGTGAGGCTAATATGTCTTTAGTTTTCTCTAGTTCTATAGTTAGCGTATCATCCGCTTTCTTTATTTTCTGATCAGCAACAAAAGTAGGTCTGTAATCTGCTACCGCTGCTGCGCAAATAACGATATCAGCGTCATTATAGTATTTGTGGCATGAATCATACATTTCTTGAGCTGAAACTATTCGATTAACGGAAATGTTGGCGTCTTTCGTATCTAGATGAGAGGGACCAGTAATTAATGTAACTTCTGCACCCATTCTCGATGCGCATTCTGCAATGTCAAATCCCATTTTTCCTGAGGAATGATTGCCTATAAAACGAACAGGGTCAATCGCTTCATAAGTTGGCCCAGCTGTAATTAGTATTTTCTTCCCTTTAAGGGGTAGGTTACTTTCAATATCTGCCTCAAGAAATGCAATAATATTCTCTGGTTCTGCCATTCGTCCTTCGCCAGATAATCCACTTGCTAACTCACCTGATTCTGCTGGAATTATTGTATTTCCGAATTGGTGAAGGGCTTTGAAAGTCGAAACTGTCGACGGATGTTTGTACATATCCAAATCCATCGCTGGGGCAAAAAACACCGGACATTTCGCAGATAAATAAGTGGCAATTAGAAGATTGTCGCAGTTACCATTTGCCATTTTAGATAAGGTATTGGCCGTGGCTGGAGCTATGAGCATAAGATCTGCCCATAATGCAAGTTCAACGTGATTGTTCCATTGTGAATTTTGCTTCGCCTGTTCGCCACTCAGGCTCGGGTCATCTTCGTCCTTGAAGAAGCTTGAATGCACTGGATTCTTGGACAGCGTTGATAAAGTTAATGGAGTAACAAAATCTTTAGAAGCTGGAGTCATAATTACTTGAATTTGCGCTCCAGCTTTTATAAAAAGTCTCACCAAATGAGCAGTTTTATAGGCGGCAATTCCGCCAGATACACCCAGCAATATTTTCTTACCCCTTAAAACTGACATTCAATAATTATTTAGCGTTATCTGCTCTATGGTAGATTTTACCATCTAACCATTCTTGCACCGCTAATGCATGCGGTTTTGGTAATTTTTCGTAGAATTTAGAAACTTCAATTTGTTCTTTGTTTTCAAAAACTTCTTCCAAACTATCATTGTATGTTGCAAACTCCTCTAATTTTTCAGTTAATTCTTTTTTAATCTCAGAATTAATTTGATTGGCGCGTTTCGCCATTATTGTGATTGCTTCATACACATTGCCAGTTGGTTCCTCGATAACACTTTTGTTATATGTTATTGTGTTCACTGGTGCATTCGTCTTTTTTAAATCCATGATTTAATTATTTAGAAAATTGTTTTAATTCTTCATCTATTTTAGCAAGCATTTCGTCAGCTTTTGCTTTGTATTCAGAATCCACTTTGAATTTTACTAGATTCGAATATGCTGCTTTTGCGTTTTTTAATCTTTCTTCCATCTTTGCGGGCACACTATTGATTGCTAGTTTATAAGCTGAATCTAATCGGTAATACAATGCTGCTTCTTTGTATGGAGTACCAGGATATTCATCAATAAAATTATTCAATGCAACCAAAGCCGCTTTATAATCAGAAATCGTATTGTATTGTTTTGCAATTTCAAAGTACTTTTTTTCGATTTTTCCTGTCAACGTTTTCAAAATCGCGTTGGCTTCAGGAAGATACATCGAATTTGGATAGGTATCAATAAAAGTTTGCAATTTTTCAATGCCTTTGACCGTTTCTGTTTGATCTAAACTATATGGAGGAGAGAGCATTGAATTGCATTTTCCTACCAAGAATGCTGCCTCTTCTACCTTCTCACTTTTCGGGTAGCTAGAGACAAAACTTTCAAACTGATAAGAACCTAAATAATATTGCTCTGTCTTATAATAACATTGAGCATACATATAAAACATTTTTTCAGACTGTGGTTTCCCTCTAAAAGCGGGGGCTAATTGCTCAAAAAGGCGAATAGCTTTACTGTATTTTTTGGCATCGTATTTCTTTTCAGCTTGTTCATATTTCAGAGAAACATCTTCTGATTTTAGTGCTTTCTGATAAGGACTACAAGAACTAATCGTGACTGCAATAAATAAAACAAATAAATATTTAATCATTATTTTACGGAATGGACTTATTGATTTACAGCTACTCTCGGTCTTTCAAAACGAACTGCAAATTTAGTTATTAATTAGAGACTACAAAATATTTTTGAGATTATTAAAAATCAGTCTTTGAACTCAGAAAAGGCTACAAATTCTTGACGAAATTTTCTATTTTAGAAGCTAGATTTTGATCTACGTTGACTAATGGAAGTCGAACCGTATTTTCAGACAATCCTAAATATCTAAAAATTTCTTTAATGCCTGCAGGATTGCCTTGTTCGAAGATTAAATCAATCCCATCCGCTACTCTATAATGAATATCATATGCCTCCTTAACCTTGTGCTGTAAACCCAACCTAATCATTTCTGAGAATAGCTTTGGTATTCCTTCTCCAATCACCGAAATCACACCGCTTCCACCTGCTAAAACCATCGGAAGCGCAATCATGTCGTCTCCCGAAATCACTAGAAAATCTTTTGGTTTATTTTGAATTAATGACATTGCCTGAACCATATCGCCTGCTGCTTCTTTGATCGCAACAATATTTTTGAAGTCATTTGCCAAACGAATTACCGTAGATGGTAACATATTGCTTCCTGTTCTTCCTGGCACATTATACAAAACTATAGGTTTCGGAGAAACCTCGGCAATCGCTTTAAAATGTTGGTAAATTCCTTCTTGAGTTGGCTTATTATAATAAGGACTTACGGAAAGTATTGCTACAAAGGCTGATAAATCTCGGGTTCTAAGTTCCTCAATAACATTAGTAGTATTATTGCCTCCCAAGCCCAACACCAGTGGAACTCTGCCTTGATTGGCTTCAATCACGGTTTGAATCACAAGTTCCTTCTCTTCGGGACTCAAGGTTACATTCTCGGCTGTTGTACCAAGAACAACCAAATATTCAATTTTATTGTCAATTTGAAAGTTAACAATTTTCTTTAGCGCTTCAACATCAACAGTAAAATCTTTCTTAAATGGTGTCACTAGTGCAACTCCAGTTCCTATAAGTGATTGCATATCTATATTTTGTTTAGTATTTTCAAATATTTAAAAAGTTCATCTATAAACACTTTGTAATTCTCAGCATTTGTATCAATCATCAAATGGTTTAGTTTTTTGTCAATAGATGAAAACCCCACTTTAAAACTGGCCTTAGATTGATCTGACACTAGCAGCAAAGCAGATTTTTCCGTGTCGTAATAATTAATTAAAAGGTCAAATTTCTGAGCAATAAAATCCTTAACTTCTGATTTGTCAAATGTAGCGGTCCAACTTAAGTCTTTATGGCAAAATGTTGGATAATCAAAAGTTTCATTTTTCTTTATTTTGTCTTTGAAAACTAGCACTTTAATGTCACTTTCCTCGATTCCTTTTTCAAGTAATTCTTGAACTAAAGCATCTTTTTCATAAAAGTAACTCTCGTCGAAGATAATTCCAATTGTCTTAATCGTTTTATTTAAAGGTATATGATTTACGTCGGTCAAATTTTTCTTAACGATTTTTTGAGTAAAAAAATTCTTTAAATAATTTAAAAACATACTACATTTACTTGAATTACAAATTTACTTAAATAAGTTTCATTTTGGATGGCAAAACTAAAAAACTATAACGTTGTAATAGCCCATTTTGTTTTATTCTTAACATTTATCGGTTTTGGTTCATGCGGTGCACCAAAGCTTCAAGTTACTAAAGTTGAAGCCAAGCAGATTGCGATTAGTGATGACAATACAGAAGCAGTAGCAATTACAAATTTTATCAAGCCCTATAAAGAGTACATAGATAAGGATTTAGGAAAAGTCTTAGCAATTGCTCCTGAGTCGATCGACAAAAATGGCGAATGGCAAACTCCAATGGGAAACTTGTTTTCTCAAGTAGTCTACGAAAAGGGAAATCCGATTTTTAAATCAAGAGAGAATAAATCGATAGATATTGTTTTGTTGAACCATGGTGGGATTCGAACCATTATTCCAAAAGGAGAAGTAACTGCTCGAACCGCCTATGAAATAATGCCTTTTGAAAACAGTTTGGTTGTCATTGCGTTAAAAGGCGAGCAAATCGAAGAGCTATTGAAGTACTTTGTCGCTGAGAAAAAACCACATCCATTATTCGGAATGAGTTTTACCATTACCAAAAACAATGAATGCAAGGATATTTACATACAAGGAAAGCCTTTTGATAAAAATGCCACCTACTACGTGGGAACGAATGATTATTTAGCGAATGGTGGCGATAACATGACTTTCTTCAAAAAAGGAATCGCTAAGTACGATCTGGATTATAAGTTGCGAAATATTTTGATTGACTACTTTAAAGAAATCGGCACTGTTCCTCTGATTACCGATGTGAGGATTAGCGTCGAAAAGTAGGTTTATGTAATAGCCCTGATGGAAGTGGCATCCTTTTGTGCCGGCTTTCGGCACAAAAGATATAACGAACAGCAGGATTAGCTTCAAATTAAAGAAAATGAAAAGAAGAGAATTTATACAAAAAACTGCGGCAGCAACTGCATTACTTGGCTTGGGATTACCTCCGTATTGTGCGGCTGCGTCGGGAATTCCTTTTAGTACCGATAATTCGAATGGTAATGGCAACTGCGACACTAAACATCTCACCGTCCTTCATACCAATGATGTGCATAGCTATATCGATCCCTTTCCACCTGGTCATCCAAAAAATCCAAATATGGGCGGTGTAGCAAGGCGAGCTTCTTTGATTGAGATGATTCGTAAAGAGAATTCGAATGTTTTGTTGTTGGACGCGGGAGATATTTTTCAAGGAACTCCTTATTTCAATTATTATGGTGGGGAACTAGAGTTTAGGTTGATGAGCATGATGGGTTATGACGCAGCAACTATGGGAAATCATGATTTTGACAATAGCATCGATGGGTTTTACGCTCAACTGCCTCATGCAAAATTTGAGTTTGTTTCTGCGAATTACGATTTTAAGAACACAATTTTAGATGGAAAAGTAAAGCCCTACACCATTTTTCACAAGAACGGTATTAAGGTTGGTGTTTTTGGACTGGGAATCGGCTTAGATGGATTAGTTGACAAAAAAAATTACAAGGAAACGGTATATAATGACCCAGTCGGCGTATCGCAAGACATGGTTAGGATTTTGAAACAGGATAAAAAATGTGACATTGTAATCTGCTTGTCACATTTAGGATACAAATATAAAGACGACCCAGACAAAATATGTGACCTGAAATTGGCCACTTTGACTCAAGATATTGATTTGATTATTGGAGGTCATACACACACCTTTTTGGATAAACCAACTATTGTGAAAAATGCGATAAATCAAGATGTTCTCGTAAATCAAGTCGGATGTTATGGCATCAATCTAGGAAGAGTGGACTTTTATTTAGATCAGAACGCATCTAAGACCACTTTGGGAAAATCAATAATTGTCTAATTCTTTGATGTTTCCATAAACTTGAAAAAAGTATAATGTGCTACAGCAAATACCAACGCAGATAAAGGCTTGAAAATTTGGAATGAAAGATAGAAGTTTTCAAACATAAAAAGAATCACAAGGAAAGCAAAAAGCAGTGTACTAATTAGCAAACAAGAATTTTGTTTATTGTCGTTCATGATGTAACTCGACAATCCAATTCCACTAAAAATTGAAATTACTAGATCATTAATCACTGTGGCAAAAAAATTAGGGTTGTCAGGACTAACCATTGTGTAAATAAGGTACGAAAACATTATTAAAAAAGGTATTGTTGCCAAAAATAGGGGAATCAAAAAAATCGTATCGCCGTTTTTAATAATGGCCACGATACTAAAAAGTCTGTAAAGAAGAAAAGTTACGATTCCAAGAAATAGTAACTCGACACTCGAAAACAACAAAAATACATTTGATATCAGCGCAAAGAGAAGAGAGAGTAAATACCAAGTACATTTTCTTTTTGCTGAGATAAAATAAAGAAACGCCAAAGTTGGCACCAAGAGCGGTTTTAGAATAAATACAAGATCCCTAAAATTACAGTATTCTGCTATAGAAAGTAAGATGGTTACTAGAAAAAAGAAAACCGTAAGTATCTTTATTTTCTTGGTATTTGTCATCATGTTTTTAAGATTAGGGTTTTATTGTTCTGCGGCAATCACATATTTATAAAATGTATAAAAAGCAAAAGTTGCCAATATTACTCCAATTGGTCGGTTAATAGATAATGATATGTCCGAAACTATAAAACGCTCAATAAAAACAATAAAACGTAGCCCAATAAATAATAACGTACTGATTAGAAGCCACGAATGTTGTCTATTGTCCTCTTTAAAATAATTGGTAATTGAAATACCTGCAAGCACAGCGATTAAAATGCTTTGTAACACTAAAGTATTGAATTCAAATTCACTGATATCAATACCTGCGGAAATTAAATAGAAAAATATGACCAAAAAAGGAAAAGTCGCAACTGTGATATGAAGATAGTTCTTTTCTTTTGTTGCTTTAAAGATTATTAGCAAGGATACAATTCTTAGTAACATGAACATAAGAATTCCGTAAAAAAACAATTCTGAGTTTCTATAGAAAAACAATACATTACTGAACAGCAGCAAAAGCAGCATTAAATAGAATAACGGATTATGCTTTTTGGTTATTGAAAAATACAAAAGAACAAGTACTAGCGGTTGAAGTATTCTTATGCAAAGAGACAAAAAAGAAAATGAAAAAAGCTCGGCAAAAATTTCGATACTTGCTAGCAAAAAATAAACTATACTGAATGCATAATGCCACTTAATTTTGTACTTCATAAGCATTATTTTATTAATAGTACTAAATCGAAAATTTAATCAATTATTGACTTTATAGCGTTTTAATTTCTTGTCATGGCTAATCAGATACAAATAAAAAATGAATTGACCGCCTATAAAGAAAACTGTTGTTAGCACTTGTAGTTTTGCATTTTTTGACCCTAATCCATTGGTTAATATTAGCACCTGAGATAGCGTAAACAAAATTGAACAAACTAATAAGTAAGAACTTGTCGTGTTTACTTTTCTTAAATAATTTGTAAAACACAAACCTGAAAAAAATGTCATAAAAACACCTTGAATAATCAGCAGTAATAGACTAAGTTCTATTTTTTCGTAGAAATAAAAACCAATAAACAAGTACAAAAAAACAAATGGTAAACTGCCAATCAAAATTGGTGAAATTCCCGGATTCTTAATTCTCATTAAAACCAAACTTATAATAATTAATTGTGATAAAAGATAAAATGCAGAACCAATTATTATTAAATATGATTTATCGCTGACAAGAAGAATTGATGCCACCCAAACTAATAGCAATGAAATTATGTAACTTCTATTTTTACTTTTAACAGAAAACCCATAAATTAAGATTAGAATTGGTATAGTTAAAGGCTTTGTATAACTAATGAAATATGAATCTTTATTATATTCCGCAATCATTTCAATGAATGAAACAAAAAAATAAAAAGCAATTAACGGATTAATGATTATTGATTTCTTAAGCGTAATTTCACTTTTCTTCATGCTTTTTGCTTATATTTTAACTTTACAACCGACGAAGTTAACATTTATTTTGAACAATAATCAATAATAATGATAATAAATCAGATTAAAATTATTTAATTTATCATCTTTACGTGTCAAGCAAGCTCATGAAGTCTTCTAGAGTAATTATAGCTATTTTAAGCTGATTGGCTTTCTCTAACTTCGCTGGACCCATATTTTCTCCAGCAACAACAAAATCAGTCTTTGTTGAAATTGAGCTCCCAATCTTACCACCATTCTCTTCTATCAGTTGTTTTAAGTCATCTCTAGAAATAGCTTCAAATACGCCTGATACAACAAATGTCTTTCCGCTAAGTTTGTCTGTTGCATTGGGATTACTTTTGTCATGAATTTCAAATTGAATACCATATTCCTGCAATCGCTTGATAATTATTTGATTGTTTGAATTTGCAAAAAAATCAAGTACGCTGTTGGCAATTCTTTCACCGATTTCATCGACCAAAATTAGATCCATTAAAGTAGCATCCCTCAGTGAAGTTATATTCTTGTAGTGCTTAGCTAACTTCTTGGCAACCGTTTCGCCTACATACCTTATTCCCAGAGCATATAGCACTTTCTCAAATGGGATTTGTTTCGATAACTCGATGCCGTTTATTAAGTTCTCCGCTGATTTTTGAGCCATTCTTTCTAGAGGAAGTACCTGATTGATTGTCAAGTCGTATAAATCCGCGTAGTTATGAATCAGTCCATTGTTATATAAAAGCGCAACTGTTTCACCTCCGAGTCCATCTATATCCATTGCCTTCCGTGAAATAAAATGCTGAATTCTACCTATAATTTGCGGAGGACAGCCGTAAAAATTTGGACAATAATGGTTGGCTTCGCCTTCGCTTCTAATAAGTTTTGTACTGCATTCAGGGCATTCAGTAATGTAAAGTGTTGGAGGATTACTCGCATTTCGTTTGGTGAAATCAACCGCAATAATTTTTGGTATAATTTCACCGCCTTTTTCGACAAAAACAAAATCACCTACACGAATATCTAATTTTTCTATTTGATCCGCGTTGTGTAATGATGCTCGTTTGACAATGGTACCGGCAAGTTGTACAGGTTCTAAATTTGCTACTGGTGTTATTGCTCCTGTTCTTCCAACTTGATATGAAATTGAACTTAGTCTTGTTACTACTTGTTCAGACTTAAATTTATATGCTATTGCCCATCGTGGTGATTTAGCGGTATAACCTAATTCCTCTTGGTGCTCAAAAGAGTTAACTTTTATCACAACGCCATCTGTTTCGTAAGGCAATTGATGACGATGAATGTCCCAATAGTGAATATATTCAAAAACTTCATCTAAACTCTTTGCAAGTTTAGCTTCATTAGGTGCTTTAAATCCCCATTCTCTAGCTGCTTTCAAACTATCATACTGCGTCATAAATGGAAGTTGATTTCCGATTATGAAATACAACAAGCAATCAAGCGGTCGTTTCGCAACTTCAGCGCTATCTTGCAATTTCAAGCTGCCAGACGCTGTGTTTCTTGGGTTCGAATAAGGAGTCTCACCAATTTCTATTAGTTCTTGATTCATTTTCTCAAAACCATCGAACGGCAAAATAATTTCTCCTCTAATATCAAATTTGCTAGGAAAATTATCGCCCTTTAACTTCAAGGGAATTGACTTTATTGTCTTAATATTATTTGTTACATCATCACCTTGAAAACCGTCTCCACGAGTAACTGCGCGTTTCAGTTTCCCGTTTTCGTATGTTATGCTTATGGAAGCTCCGTCATATTTTAATTCACAAGTATATTCTAAAGCGACTTTACCCAGTACTTTCTGAATTCGGTTCTCCCAATCTATTAGATCCTCTTTTGAGTAAGAATTATCAAGAGAATACATTCGATAATCGTGTACAACTGTTTGGAAGTTTTTGGTAATAGTTCCTCCCACACGCTGTGTTGGCGAATTTTCATCAAAGAATTCTGGATTTTGACTTTCTAATTCTTGAAGTTGTTTTAATTTTTGATCAAATTCAAAATCAGAAATGGTAGGTTGATCAAGAACATAATAATTATGGTTGTGAACATTGAGTTCTTCCCGCAGTGTTTGAATTGTTTGTTGAATATCCATGAATCAAAAATCGGCAATTTTAGTTTGTAATTTGTGCACTAAAATAACTATTTTTTGTCTCTATCCTTTGGAATCAAGATGTAATAATCGAATTAATTTGTTGGTACAATTTACCATCGCTTAAGAAAGCGCCTTGTTGGATCAATCCGAAAATAGAGGTATTGCGTTCTTCTGTAAATTCTTTTTTGCCGACTTTCATTTCCATGGTTTCAGTAAACATGTTATCGCTAAGCCATTGCAATCCTTCTCTAGTCAAGAAATCTGTTTCGGGCATGACTGATTTTAGAATAATTGACTCCACGTAAGTTTCAAAACATTGAAAAAGGAAAATGTGATTTTTTGAAAAGTGCTCCAAGAATGTCGCTCTTGACAAAACGCCTTCCCAAATTAGGTCAGAAAAAACATCGAGTTCTTGTTCGGCTACTTCTGGTCTTTCTAGTTTTAGTTTGTCCCATTCCGCTTTATCGATTGATTGTGTTGCCAGAAAATTGATAAATTCTGGGTGAAGTTCTTCAAATTGTTCTTTGGTAAGTCTAGTGTATTTCATTATTCTAGAGTTGCTGAGTAGCTTAGATTCTGAGTAACTGAGTGTTGTTTTGGATTCGAATGCCCTAGCCCCGATTGCAGCAAAGTGCCGTGCACTGCGGAAAGCGGGAATGAGCTCCTAAAAAAAATAAAAAAAAATCCCGACTTTCATCGGGATTCAATTCAATACTATTTTAATTTATGCTTTTTCAGCAATAATTTCGTAAGGCAATTCAACGATTACATCGCGGTGCAAACGAACATTAGCGGTGTATTTACCTGTACGTTTAACGATTCCGCTTGTGATGAATTTTCTATCGATTGTTTGTCCAGCTTTTTCTAAAGCTTCAGCAATGTCGATATTCGTGATTGAACCAAAAAGTTTCTCACCTCCTGCTTTTGCAGAAATTTTGATTTCGATTGCTTTTAAAGTTTCAGCCAATGCTTTTGCATCGTTTACTACTTTAGCTTCTTTATGAGCTTTTTGCTTTAAGTTTTCAGCCAATACTTTTTTTGCAGAAGGCGTTGCCAAGTGAGCAAATCCTTGAGGAATTAAAAAGTTACGACCGTATCCTGCTTTTACAGCAACGATATCATCTTTGAAGCCTACGTTCTGAACGTCTTTCTTTAATATAATTTCCATAATTTCGCTTCTTTATTATTTTAGTAAATCAGCCACATATGGCATTAACGCTAAATGTCTAGC